>NZ_JACKUC010000053.1:0-232888 GCF_025822555.1 Mycobacterium hackensackense | reverse complement strand
CTTCGCCGGGAGCTGGGGCCGGGCTACGCCCGGCGGTCGGAACGGCCGCCTGCGGCGGACCTCGATGTACTCTAGTTACGTTGTCCTGCAACGGTTTTCGAGTGGTCAATACGGGTATTGGGCTCCGCCCAATGCGCCATACCTGAATTATGTTGAACTGTAACGGTTTTCGAAACATACGACCGCTCACGGCTCCGCCGTACGCTCAACATCAAACCTACTGTAATGCAACGTGTTACGAGAGCAGCACCGTGCGCCGGCTGCGCCGCGCCTGTCCCCTCACCCATGCCTACATCCTATCAGTATTTGCTGGAACTATCACCGATCCACACATCCCCGCGTCAGACGCCGGCTCACGCCGGCCCCCTCCCCACCATGACACACGCCCCACCAACCAACCCACCGCCACCCACGGGCTACGCCCTAAAAACCATCAGCAACACAACGCAGCATTTACACCACCGGTGGCACCTCGATCACACCGCTCCGCCTCACGGTTCCCACACTGAAGGAATTGTGCTGACAGCGCGCCCGTCAGACGCTCGAACAACGCTGGCCACACGAGGTACCGGCTTACGAGCCACCACGAACCCCCACAGCCTGAACGGCGCGAATTCTGGCGCGTTTCCGGGTCTTTCGTTGGAGGTCTTCACATCGGTAGCCTGGAGAGTGTGAACATCGCGATCAGACGTATGAGAACCGTGACCGAGGCGCGCAACGGGTTTCACGCGCTGCTCGACGACGCTACTCACGGCGTAAGCACACACGTCATCCAGGGCGCCAAGGTTAGGGCGCACATCGTGCCGGCCAACGCGCCTGTCGTCGACCCCGTGTTAATGAACGAAATGCTCGCTGCCTTCATTACTGAGCAGGCGGCAGCGATAGCAAGCTCCAGTGACGCAAAAGAAGGTACGTCATGGACAGCGCCAGATGTCGTGGGCAGGATGTTCTCCTGGACATGGCTCACTGATCCCGCTTTGTTCGACAACGCAGTTTCAGCATTCCGCGAGGCACTCCGTGAGCAAACCGGACGATCGATCGATCTCGGCGAGATATGGGAAGGATTGTCGCCTGGGCTAACCGCCCATCTCAGCGATAGCGACATTCCCCAACTTCGCGCCCACCTCCGGCTTGCGTGAGTGGCGTACTAGAGAACGCACCGGCACGGAACGTTCAGATTCAGTTTCAGTTCCGCTGTGCCTGTTTAGTTTTCGGCGAGGTCCCACAGCGCATCCATCGTGCCCGACGGCCGGGCATGTACACCCGCGCACGCTGTGTGTCTGCGTCATTCGAAGGTCGTTCAAGCGTGATTGGCCCCTCACCGTTCCGGCGAGGCGGCTCACTCCCCGGCCCGTCAGGCTGTGTGTTTCTCGACAACCCAGTCCCAGTAGCCGAGGTTGGTTTCGTCGTTCTGGACCTCGCCCTTCCAGTCGCGGCGGGGATACTCTGTGCACTCTCCCCACACGCCAAGCTCGTCGATCAGGCGTTCTTTTAAGGTCATAAGACGGTTTGAGCTCCTTCCGTGGTAGCTAGCCGATGAAGTGCATAAGCGCCCACACGGACCCGATCACGATGGCGTACGCCAATAGTCCTCGGACCAACCGTATGGCAATGCGTAGGGGCCGCAGCACCAATCGCCGCGCCGCGCGTATCGTCCGCAGTGTTACGTGTGCTGCCGCCCCCGCCGACGCCGTCACGGTCACGTACGACGAGTGAGGGTCGACACGGTTGATGACCGTGTCGAAGATGTCGGAGATCGCCATCAGATACCTTCCCTCTGGTCTTGGTGGATGGACGTCATTGCTCGAAGACGCGTTAGGCGGATGTGCTGATACCCAAACGCTCTGGGGGCGCAACGGTCACGGCGTCGAAGAGGCTTAGTTGGCGGCGGGGCGCGTCCCACCCCAGGACCACGGCACCGTCAAGGACTCCGTCCTCGACGGCCTCGCGCAGTCGTGCGGCGCACGCGTCGCCGTAAGCGATGAGTGCGGTGGCCATCGGTGCCGATGGTCGGCCGCTCGCTACCTCGGACGGTGCAGGTGAACGTAAGCGGCCATAGACGAATACGACCGCTGTGGCTTTCGCCCACACCTGTTCGGCGAACCACCTCGAGTCGGGCCGCGCAGGAGTCAGCGCGATGCCCCCCTCGCCGTGGTCCGCCAGGCGCGCCAACCATTGCGGTCTCGTGGCAGGTGGTGGATTGAGCCACACGACTCCGCTCCATGGCACACGCAATCCGTTCACAGAAGCGCCGGTGATGCACCGCGCTGCGGTGGGCCACAGTTGCGGCCCAGGCGGAGGACATGGGTCCAGATCGAAGGGCCCAAGTGCTTCGACGAGCCAGCGCGGAGCCAACGCCGCGGTGGCGCACTGGCGCGCTGAGCGGCTTGTGCCTTTCACGGTCACGATCGAGGCCCTGGTGACAGTGGGGTGAGTTCGTCGGCGAACACCTGCACGATGGCGCCGGTCGCTTCGGACTTCACCTCGTAGATGTGAAACGGGCTATCGGTGGGGACGCCGTCTGTCGGACCGAGACGTCTGATGACGCTGACCTCACCTTCGGCCTCACACACCGCGGCCTCGGCTGTACCAGCGAGGAAGAGGGCGCGGTCACCCGGGTCGAGCTGAGGTTGTGCCATCGTCTTCGCTCCATTTCGCCTGTGGGATGGGACGCCTCGTCGATCGAAGCGCGGGGCTACCAGGGGGTATCGAAAACGACCTGTTGGACGAATAGCCACTCGCCGGCGGCGGCCGCGTCGCGCGTTGCGAAGGTGGGCTGCTCGTCGAATGGTCGGGGATCGCAGACGATGCGCCATTTCAGGTCGCTGAAGTTTCGGCTGACACAGCCGCATCCACCGTTGGGCCACAAGGTTTCGTGTACGTACCACCCGCCATGCCGCCATGCCTCGTAAGTGAACTGGCTGGGCGGCTGCCCGCTCATGCGGTGCTTGGCCATGGCCAGCGGGCTCACGTATAGGCCGTTCTGCAGCTGGAACCACCCGCTCTGTAGTTCGGCACTCTTGTGGTGATCGGGTATGGATGCTGTGTCGATCGTGTTGTTGGACAACTGGTCACTCCGCTTATCGGTGATCTCGACGGTTGCGTACAGCGTTCGCAGAACGTGGTTGCAGCGTCGAATCATGGGGCATCACAATGAGCGCTCGGATGCACATGAAACTGGTCATTCACATCTCGTCACTGCTCTGCCTCCGTTGGTCGCTCCGCCCGGACAGTGTCGCGAGCTGCGGGTCCGCAGCTGTTGCGCGACGCGTTTCCAGGCGCTGTTTTTGAGCGACGCGGCGGCGGATCCCGACTGACGCAGAAGCCTCTGTCCGGTACGGCGGGGCACTCACCCGGGCCGCCGCACCGTCATGCGCTGCGCCGGCGAGGATTAGCAACCTTTCACCGCCGGTGTTGCCCCGGCATCACTGCCGTTGATCTCTCGGCCCGTTGCATATCAGCGGTGTCGTGCGCTCGGTGCGACAATTCTCAGCTGTGGCCGGCCTTTTGGGCGCGCAGAAACGCGACGATGCCGTTCACGACGGCGTCTGCGTAGCGTTGCCGGCCGGCCGCGCTCTCCATGGCGCTGGCCTCTGCTGGGTTGCGCATGTTGCCGAGTTCGATCAACACCGCGGGATACTGCGCGAGGTTGAGGCCGGTGAGATCGGCTCGACCGTAGAGGCCAGAGCGGCCGATGTAGTTGGCCGGGGAGAACCCCGCGGCGACGAGCTGGTCCCGCGTCTGAGTGGCCAACTCGAGGGCTGGCCCCTTCTGTGCTTGGTTGAGGGGCGGGTCGGAAAAGTTGACGTGAAACCCGTTGCCGGTGGGCGGTCCCCCGTCGGCGTGGATGCTGACGATGGCATCGGGCTGCAATCCATTTGCCGCAACGGCTCGGGCGTCCACACACGGCCCTACCGAGGTGTCGTCGCCGCGCGAGAGAGCCGATCGGATACCGAGGTCCGTCAGTGCTGCCCGCACACGCAGCGTGGTGTCCCAGGTGAAGGAATGTTCCGGATAGCCGTCGGCGGTGGCGGTGCCGGAAGTCTGACAGTCCTTGGTTCCGCCTCTGCCGGTGGGGACCTGGCGGCTGATTGAAGCATCGTTGGACCCGTTGTGACCGGGGTCGAGGAAGACGATCATGCCGGCGACGTCGGAGTCAGCTGAGGCGGCTGGCGGCGCTAAAAGAGTCAGGGCAACCATCGCCACTGCCCCGAGTGCAGCGAACGCGTTCGTCATGGGCTTCCCTCCTCACTGCTTCCCGCAGTATGCCCGTGCGGCAGGCCCGTCCGGGCCAAGGCAGCGGCTCCAAGGAGCGGTTTGTTGGTGCCCGGGGCTACGAGTCCTCGACGCCGAAGGCGTGGGGTGGCAGCCAGAGGGTCATCAGTAGACGAGACCGCTTGTTGGCGCTGCCGGCCGGCATCTGTACGCAGGCGAGCCAATCGCCGTCCGACGCAGCCACGCGACCTGCCGGGCGGCCATGTGCGGTTCCAGCCACAACCCTGCGGCCCTGAGGCCGAGTGCCAGTTCGTCCTTCCTGGTGCTCGATGGCGGGAACACTTGGGTGACGTCGACAGTCACTGCCCTGTCAACGTGCAGCAGAGTGGGGTAGCCATCCACCTCCCACTGTTCGAACATAGTTTCGATACTGCCAGATGTGCGGCCGTTTGCGAAGCGTCGCACCGAGCGAAGGCCGTCGAGGCCTTCACCGGTGCGCGCAGCACACCAGTACGCCGGTGCCTCAGAAGGCTGGCCACGGGGCCCTTGCGCTCCCGTGGCCAGCCTGCGCCGAGTCGCTTGCCCTTATGCCGCTGCGGCGTGCTTGCCCGCCGCGTGGCGGCCACCACCGGCGGCGCCCTGTGACGCGCTGCTGGCGTCACTATCTGAGGCGGTCTTGTGGGATGCACCCTCGTCGCGGCGATGACGGCCTCCGGACTCCGCGGAAGACGTATCCGCGCCGGAGGACGAGCCGGCAGCAGGAGCGGTCGCGGTCGCGCTTCGTGCCGGAGAGGCGGCATGACGCCCGTAGGTCTCTGTCGTCTTGCCTTCTGCGGGTGCTGCTGCGCTGGAGGCGCCGCGCTTCGGTTTCACGGCCGCCGGCTCCTCCGACTTCTTGGCGGTGGCGCCGGCGAGGTCAGTTTTCTCGGAAGGCGTTGTTGCCGAGGGCGCATCTGTGCGTGGCGCGGCGGTCTGCTGCTCGGTGCCGGATGCCTGCGATGAGGTACCCGAGTCCGTCTTCGGCGTGGTTGAGGATGCCACAGCGTCGACATCGGCAGTCGTGACGCTCTCCGACGTGGGCGTGGCCGCGCTGTCCGCAGGTTGTGTCTTTGCCGGTGCGACCAGTGGATGGGTCACGTTGCGGGCGCCGCTGTCATCAGCACTTGCGCCCCGCGCGGCGGCGATGTCGGCCTTGGTGGTGCTCAGGGTGACGGTGGCTGCGGATGATTTCGATGAGGTGACCCATCCTCCGATGGCATGGCCGACGTCGATCGCGGTAGCGATCGCGTTGAGTGTCGTCTTGGTGGCCAGTGCCGCCACCGTGACTGCTCCGGTGACGACCGTCGCGAGATTGTTGGGCAGGCCGGCGATCAGCGGCGAAAGACCTGCGGCCCGAAGCAATCCGGACGCTGCTGTCGCAACACCGGACACCAACGAGTTGACCACCTGGGCGCCGGGTCCGGTCAGGTCTGCGGCGAACCGGAACGGCATCGAGGCGAACGCTGTTGCGGTATTCACCACCGATCCCACGGTGCTGCCGGCGGCGCCGACCAAGATCGACACGGCCTTGGTGTAGCTGCCAAGGCTGAGTGGCTCTTGGCCGATGGCGCTTACTGCCTTGATGACTGCGCCCGGCGTGCTGCCGCTGCCCAGCCACGTACCTACGATCGCGTTGGCCCCGCCGGCCAGATGTTCCAGTGCGGATACCCCCGCATTGGTCACTGCTGAGGCGATTCCGTTCACGCCGGCGACGATGGCGCTGACCGGCGCCGAGACGATGCCCTGGATGGCGGTGAGGGTGCCGTTGATGAGAGCAATGTCAGTGACCGTCTTACCGACGTCGAGCAGGTTATTCACCGCGTCGAGCGCGTTGGATACCTGCGCTGTGACGCCCTGGACAAGGCCGTTGGCCAGGTGCAGTCCCGTGGTGCCGAGTTGACTCAGGCCGGTGATACCAGCCTGTAGCGCCAAGCCGGCGACGCCGAACGGGGTGTTGAGCAGGCCGATGTAGCTCGAGGCCGCCAGCGGGTTGTTCACAACGCTGGCCACCGCTTGCGCCACCGTTCCGACGGTGCCGGTGACGGTCGAGGTGAGCAGCTCGGCAACTTGACCGGTGGTCAGGGCGATGTCGTCGCCGGCCGCGCCCACTGTGTTGGTGAGTTGAAGCAGCGCGCCACCGGAGGCGGCCTTGAGTGCGACGAGAACAGCGTTCAGGGTGGGGCTGCCGGCGGACGCTGCGATGAGCTGATCCCAGAGTGAGGTGTTGAGTCCGGCCGCGGTGCTCAACACGCTGGTGAGGGTGTGGCTGGCGTTGTCGACGAGCGCGGTCACGGTGGAACCGGCACCCTCCAAGGCGGCGTTGAGGTTCGCGGTGAGGGCGGCGACGTCGCGCGGGGAGATCGCCGCGGCGAGATGCACCTCCGACACGCTCACCTGGGGCAAATGAACCGGAACCCCGAGCGGGTGCTGGCCGGTGGCGATCACGGGGCTCAGCGCGATGGCACCGGCCATGGTGACCGCGATACCGGTTTTGAAGAAGGGACGGACGGATAGTTCCACGGGAGCCTCCACGGGATGATCGATTGGACACAAAGAGCGGCGAAGCCGCTGGTCAGACGTGCGCAGCGTGAACCTCTGACGCTGATGATACGTTAAGCGCGTACGCTATAACACTGCGTTATAACACTCTTTTTACGCAATACAGCGATGGTGCGAAGAGTCTGTGCGGTTATGAGCGACACTCGGATGGCCACCGCATGAGCCGACGCGTTCTGCGCGGCTTCGACGCCGCCGCATTCGCGACGCTGCGCCGCGAGCGGGGATTCAGCGTCAGCGACCTGGCTCGGCTGTCTGGGGTATCGCTGGGCACCATCCACCATTGGGAGTCCGGGCGGCGCACGCCGCAGATCGACATCCTGGCTACCGTGATGACGGTCCTGGCGGCCCCGATCGGTGCCGTTGTACTCATTGAGGAAGATCAGCGTTTCCCCGGCGATTGGCGGGTCCTGAAGGGGCTCACGCAGCCTCAGCTGGCTGCACAGGCTCAGCTGTCCACCGCGGCCGTGCAACGGATCGAGCTCGGGGAACACCCGCTGTCGGACGCCAACGCCCACACATTGTCTGGTCTGCTGGGCATCAGCCCACAGACCTACCGCGACGCCTATCACCGTGCCCGCCAACGTCCCCCCGGTACGTCCTGCTGACTTGTTCCACCGTGTTGTTGCCAATTCAGTAGTCATCGCGCCACTGTCTTCACTGCGGTGCCGCCCCGAAGAATTGCCGAACCCATTCGGGACCGAAAGTGCCGAAACGGGCGGGATCGTCAACGAACACCTGGGTCTCGGCTCCGCCGGCGGCGGTGGTGATCATTACGACCGGTCCACCAAGCTCGTTGCCGACGAACACGACCGGCTTGACGGGCTCACCAGGGTAGGTGACGTTGACTCTGTACGACAGCTGTCCGGCGACACCGTTGTTCCGAACGATTTCCCCCAACGTCGGTGTGACATCGCCCATTTGAGTTCATCCCCCCGCTGTTGGACCGTCGCCGATACGCTGGCGCAGCGCTTGTGCGCTGTGTCGCCAACCTAGGAGATCGTCACCGCGCGGTCGCGGACATCTGCGTGTCGGCGGCGACTTTCTGGCCTGACGCGCCGGCAATCTGATCGGAGGAACCAGCCGGCGACGTCAGTGATTCAACGGTCAGTGACTGCAACTCGATCACTCCCCGCAACCGCATCCGCGTCCGCCGATCTACTGACCACTGCTCGGTTCAACGGCTACTTGATCAGTCGGCCGTCTGCTCCACGCCCGCAAGCGCCAATTCACAAGTCTCAGGGCCTAACTCAAGCAAGGTGGTGGTCAGCTTCCGGACGACCGGATCGCGAGCCAACTCCAACCAGTGCAACTCGTCCTCCAACCGGCTCAGGTACGCGCTGTCTTCGCCGGTGAAATAATCGCTTCGGACACCGAAGAATCCAGCGATGAGCTCCACCGTCTGCCGGGAGGGCTGCGCGCGTTGCCCTGTTCGCAGCTGCGAAAGATACGGCGCCGACAGCTTCAATCCCTGATCGGACAGCGCACGGACCAGCTCGGAGCCGGCGAAGGGGCCTCGCCCGGGCGGGTAGACGGTGTCAAAGAGGCGGTTCAGTCGTGCGGCGAAGGTATCCGAATCCACCAGTTGGACCGGCTGTCGCGGGCGTGGCCGCCCGGGTCGCCGCGTCACAGCGCGAACCGATTCGGACATGAATGCTCTCCCTCGCGACACGTACATCTATCTTCCCCGCCGGGCTGACACGCGCGCGGCTCCCGTCGTCGATCGCCGCGAGCTCGTCGGGCGCCAGCATTACCGAAACGACATCGGAGGAAGTTTCCGATCGGGGTGCCTAACGTGGCCCCGACTACTACGAAGACAATCACCGAGACGGTCAGGACGAAACCCACCCCCGCCGACCCACTCGCCGTAGCGATGGCTATGGCCATCAGGATCCTCCTCGTTGGCTCAGGGCGGGACCAGGAATGGGCGTTGGTCCGGTACCTACTGAAAGGGGGCCGCCCGCGGCGTCACAGCCCGTCATGGGAGACCACCAGCGGCCAGCTGAGGTCGCAGCCGGCCCTCACGGCGTGGACCTGAGCGTCTTGGATCGCTGCGGCCTTGAGGATCCGTGAGCGTTCGGCGAGCTCGCCGCAGGTGCAGTACGCACGCCACCGGATGCCTGCGGGGACGACGCTGACCTGACCTGGCTGCGGCGCCCTGACTGTGATGCTGGTGGTTTCCGGCTCAGTCATCGGCGGACTCGCTTTTCTTCTCGCCCTTCGGGTCACCGTTGGCCGCCGTGGTGTCTGCGCGCGGTGCATGTGCAGCCTGCCGGTCCATGCCGTTGGCTGCCCCGTCCCTGGTGCCGCTGTCGACTGGACGGGGCTGCTCGCTCGTTGACGACGGGGAATGTCTACGGCTGGGTGGATGTCGGAGGCCACGCTTCTTCTCAGTGTCACCGCTGTTGGAGGACGCCTCGGGATCAGATGTGGCCAGATCATCCTTCGCATCCGGGCCGGAATCCGCCCGTGTCGCAGGTGATTTCGGTGCGGCTGTCGCCTGGCTGGTGCTCACTGATGCCGCGGCGGATGACCAGGAGCCTGGCACTGCCGGCGACGTCCTCAGTGCCTGCGCTGTGTCGGTGGTGGTCAACGTGGTGGACACAGGGACCGGTGGTGCGGCGGTGGCGGTGGTGGGTCCTTGTGCCCCTGCGGTCGGCACCGGCTTGTCCGCTGCGTTGGCCGCGGTGATACCGGTCTCCGTCGTGCCGTCGGGTGGTAGGAAGGTTGCGGTGGAGGCCTTCCACTGGGCGGTCGCCACCTTCACCGCTGCCTGCGCCTTCCGCAGCGCCACACCGGCCTGGTCGGCCATCGTCGTCATCGCGTCGATCGACGCCACGAACAGTTTCTGAGCCACTGCGGCCACGTCCGGGTACGGCTGAGGACCGTACGCCGAGTCAATGATGGGTTTGAGCACCTTCTGGAGCTTCTGCAGCGTCGGGTCATTCACCCCGACGGCCTGCAGTGGCCGCAAGATGGGCAGCAGACCCGAGGCCGGGATGAGGTAGCGCGTCGTGGTCGCGCCGAGGGAATTGACCGTCACGGTGACATTGGCGGCGGGGATGCTCGCCAGATCAACGTTGTATGACCAGGGGTTGTGGTAAGTGAGCGCGCCGAGGAATGCGTTGGCGACAGCGAACAGGTTGGCTTGCTGGACGGGCCAGTCGCTGAGGCCCTCGTACTGGTAGGCGATGACGATGGTGTCCCAGGGGCTCTCGGCCGGGGCAGAGACGAACGTCAGACCCGGCAGCCGAATCCCCTTGTTACGCCCCATGATGCCCTCGGCGCTACTCGGATCGGCCACCCTGACGAACAGGAAGTCCACCTCGGAACCCGAGGCGATCGCCGCTTGTTCGACCACGCTGGAGACGATGTTTCCCTGGGAGACACCGATGAGGACGACCCGATTCCCGACCGGAACACCACCGAGTGCGGCAGCGAGTGCAGCGACACCGGTAGCGACCGACGGGTCCAACGCGATGCTGCCTACGACCGGGAAGAGCGACGCTTCGTAGCCCAGTTGCAGGGCGGTGGTCCCGAATCCCGTCAGCGCCGCACTGATCGCGCCGAGCGACACCGTGGATTCCGGGGCGGGATGGTTGCGGGTGCCGGACAGAAAGAACACCGAATCCTCGGCATGCGCTGTCGGGAGGGGCGCGATGGCGGCCGCGCCCATCACCAGTGCGCATCCGGTCGTCGCGAACCACTGGCGACGCCGACGGCTCACGAGTCGGCCTTGGGCTGCTTCGGCGAATCGGCGCGGTCAGCCCGCGCGTGCCGGGGGCCGGGCTTGGTGGTGCCGTCTTTTCTGTCGCCGGAGGCGGCACGGGTCTGGGTCGACGACACGGTCGAGGTGGTGTCGGCCACCGACGATTCGGCGGATTCTTTGCGGTGCTTGGGTGCGCCCTGCGGACGCTTTCCCGTCGAGGTGGCCGAGTCTGCGGGGTCAGGCCTCGTCGGTGACGTCTGATCGGGTTTGGTGGACGATGCCTGATCGGTCTCCGCGGGCTTCTGTGTCGACGCCGCCTTCGGAGTGGCGGGCGAGGCCTTCGGTGTCGAAGACGACTTATCGGACGTCGACACGTCTTCGGAGTCAAAGGCTTCCGGATCTGAATTCGCCTCCTGGGCTGTAGCCGCCGGCACTGGCGTGGCCTCGGGAAGGCTTGTCGACGGCAGCGTCGCCGCCTGTGTCGGCTCGGCTGTCTTGGGTGCCTCGGCGGTCAGTCGCCGCAAGGTGAGCTGGGTGCCGTGCAGCGCATCAGCTAGGGCCGACTCGACACCACGCACGGCGCCCGCGACGGTGAGCTGAGTGTCGCGCACATTCTCAGCGATGCTGCGCTCAGCCGGGTGCACATCCGCAGTGGCGACCGTGTCCTGCTGTGTGAGGGCGGGTTTGGCCGTCGCCTTGGGAACGGCAACGACATTGGTCACGTTGATCAGTGCCTGAATGCCGGCCTGCACCATCGGACCCATCGCCGTCACCACGGCCGCCACACCTTTGGTCACGATGTTGGCCAGGGCGGTGAATGCCCGCCTGGCGGGTGCGGGCATCTCGTTGTATACCGCGGCGACGATCGCGTTCGGGATGATCAGCCCCGTGTTGACCAGGCCGAAGGCAATGGAGGCCAGCTGCAGGTAGGCGTCACGCGCTTGGGACAACTTGGGTGCTGTGTAGTCGGGCAGCGTGCCGCCCGCGTCCAGCTCGGCGATCAGCTTGGCCAGCAACAGTGCGGCCGGTTTGGGTGTGCCGTCGCTGTTGAACAGGCCGAAGTTGGCTTCGGCGTTCAGCGCTCCGGTCTGAATGTCTTGGGCGGTGTAGACGAACGACGGGCCGGTAAACGGCAGCCGATTCCAAGCGGTAACGAAGTCCTGCAGGAACTGCGCCTGTTCGGCCGTGGTCAAGCCGATGCCCGGAGTGGTGGCGTTGCCGAACTCGGTCCCCCAAATCTTCAGATCCCCGTCGCCATTGGCAACCATGATCGAGTAGAGGGTCTGAATCTGCTGCAGTGCTGCATTATTCACGTCTGCGCCAGCACTGAAAGGCAACGAAGTGCCGTACGGGTGATAGGACAGCGCGTCGAAGTATCCGGCCGCGCCAGCGGCGTACATCTGCTCCAGGAACTTCTGGGGGCTCACGCTGACGCCGCCGATGTTGCCGGTCGCTCCGAGCGCGCCGGCGAGCACGATCGCGTCCGGGTTGGCGGCTTTGATCGCGGTGTAGGCGGCCTTGAGGACCTCGGTGTATTTGGCCGCGCTCACCGGGGCGAAGAACACCACCCCGTTGGGTTCGTTCCAGACTTCGTAGGCGCCGATCTTGGTGCCGTAGCGCGAGGCGACTGCCGATGCGAAGGTGGCATAAGCGGTCGGGTTCGGTGCTCCTGCGAGCGGAGTGCCGTCCCATTTGGGGTTCCCGCTGATGGCTCCGGTGATCGAGAATCCCATGGAGGATGCGGTGTCGACGACGCTGTCCATCTTCGACCAGTCATAAGAGGTCGCGCTGGTTGGCTGGATGTACATCCAGGGCACCGCGATACGCAGATCGGTGACCCCAAGGCTCTTCATGTCGTTGAGCCGATCGACGAGCTCGTCCTGGCTCAGGTTGTATAGATTCGAGTCGGCCACACCGACCGTCGCCGAGGTATCGCTGATCTCGGCCACAAGCTGGACAGCGACATGATGCTGAGCCGGCCCGCCCGCCTGCGCGGTGAGCATCGTCGAGGCCGGCTGGCCAATGGTAGCGCCGGCGAACACGGCGAACGCCACGGTACCGGCAGCGAGTTTGGCGCGAAGAAGAGGTGTCGGCGTGGTGTTCAGCGCCGGTTCGATGAGGTCCAGCATGAGGATTCCCTTGCAGTCGTTGTCCATACCCCCGCCGATCGCGTGGCGCGGTTCGTGGTCCGGTGGTTCGAGGTGAGCGGACCGTCGCGGGCCGCTCATGCCGGGGAACCTAACAACGCCTCATGAGGCCGGCGCGACACGACACTTCTACTGGGCATAAAGTTGGATCGGCCCCACATACACTGCGGCGTCTCGGTTTTCGCGCCGTGACTGGTGCTCGCCTAGGATCAGAAAGCGTCGTCGGAGTCGACGGCCGAGACGAGTCGCCGACGCTCACCGGCACCAGTGTGTGTGGTGGCCGACGTCGCGCTCAGCTCTGCCCAGTACGCAACGTTCAGCTCCAGCGTTAGGCGGCGCAGCTCCCCCTTCACGCGGGGGAGACGCACAAGACAATCACGGTGGCCTGACGCCCGACGCGCATCCCGGTACCAGGTTTGAAGTCCGGTTGGCGAGCAAACCCCGGTCGTCATCGTCGCTGCCTTGCCATCCCAGACCGGCTATCGCTGGTTCTGGTTGGTTGGTCGCGGAACGCCGAACCGTAGGGTCCCAAAAAGTACGCTAGTCACGCCCGGCTGCGGGCAGGCATGCAACGACTCTGGTTCAGACTTCCCCGACGATCCCAGTCGCGCTAGCGCGGACGCTACCGCTCGCGGGGAGGCGAACAGTCGCTGGCTATGTCGTTGATTCGAGCTACCGCGTTTGTGTGAGCGGCGGTGGACTGTCCTGCGAACATGCCAAGGCCCCGCAGCCGATCGAGCTGGGCCTCGCTGGTCGAGCCGATGCGGGTCGTGCGAAAGTTCTGGCTGCGGAATTGTCCGGCCAGCTCCCGCGCAGCCTCCGCGTCGATGTTCATCAACGCGAGGACCAGCGTCGCGGTGACTACCTCCTGGCCCTCGTCATTGGTGCTCGTATCGACTCGGGTGAGGTTGTCGATGCCGCTCGGCGGAATACCGACAACGACAGCGTGGCGCGAGAAGTGTTGTTGCAGCTCTTGGTTGACGATGGCGACGGCGTCGGTGAGACGTTCGGTGGTGAGCTGATCAGCGGTGAACAGTTCGACGTGCGCCTGTACTGGTATCAGCACTGACCGACCCCCTCTCTGGCCCGCGTCCGACCAATCTGTGTCAATGCTAGCGGTGGAAGGTCTTCAGGACGACGACCCGGCGGGGACAACACGCTCCTCCCTTCCGCGCGGGTGCGGCCAAGGGGAGCCCACACAACCTCATCGGGGCTGTCCTCACCGCAGGCAACCGGACCCGATGAACCACAGTGGCCCGCGGGCCGAGCCCGATCGACCGAAGAATGCCGTTAAGTGATCGCCTCGTTGGAGATGACCTCGATGGCGTCCGGTATCGATGAGTTGGGCACACACTCCTCGATCGCCTCGACCTCTTCGTCGCTGAGCGGACGTCGAGCCCAGGCTTCTAGTTGCTCTCTGCTGAGGGTGATCCCTCTTCTGGTGTCCACTTGCGTACATTCCTTAATGTCGTGCGTAGAAAGATTCCACCCGGCGGTCAAGCCGCGTGCAGGGCGGGATTCCAGCCGGCGCGGGCCGCTGCTGTGAGGCAGGCGACGAAGTCCGCCGTAGTGCCGCCGTCCTCTGGCCCGGACGCGACCGACAGGCGGCGGCTCACCTGGTGGGCCTCGATCACGGTGATCTCGTCGAGGCACATCTCTTGCCAGCCGTGGTCGTCTTCGGTGGGATAGCTGGAGTACTCCCCTGATCCGTAATGCGTGAGGCCGATCTGCCCTGGCACGTAGTACAGGCCATCACTGAGCGCCGCGCGCACCGCCTGAATGTCGGCCTCGGTGAGCTCGCCCTGCACGTGAATTTCGCCGTGCACCTTCCAATTCGAAGCGTCGCGATACATCGTGGGTACGACGGTGATCTTCATGGCCTTCCCCTTTCCGTCTGGGTTCGACGCCGCGGGTTGCATCACGGCGCAGGTCTTGCGTTGCAATCGCGGGGTGTGACGACAAC
Source organism: Mycobacterium hackensackense (assembly GCF_025822555.1). NCBI lineage: Bacteria > Bacillati > Actinomycetota > Actinomycetes > Mycobacteriales > Mycobacteriaceae > Mycobacterium > Mycobacterium hackensackense. Next base: position 218,259 of record NZ_JACKUC010000053.1, on the reverse strand, counting down.
GGTGAAGTGGTTGACCGTCTCCACCCGCACGCCGAATTGGCGTTCCAGCGCTGCGAGAACATCGACGCGGTAGGCCCACTGAAACGGCCCGGCCTCCCAGCAGATGACATACGGGGCACCGTGCCCTTCGCTGACCCCCGCGCACACCTGGGCGCCGGCATCGGCTGCATGTTCACCCACGTGAGTCGGGATGGCGGCAGCTGCCTGTTCGGCCAGATCCCGAATCCCGAACCGAGCTGTCACACTACGTTCCCATCGCCTGTCCGCGAGTCAGATAATGCATGTGTTCGCCGGGGACCGCGCCCAGTACAGAGGCTGTGTGTCCCAGAGTCTTTGGCTGCTCTCGCGATCCTCAATGCGTTCCTTCCTCGCCCGTCGGTCCGTCGCCTGTGGCTGATGCTCACACGACCACTGCGGACGACCTGAGAGGCGCGGACGTGTCGCGGACACTTTCGGTTGGCGCATGAGTGCGGCGCCGCAATGTGTCTCACGTAGCGAAGGTCACGATTCGGGTTCCCTGCACGTATTCGATGCGGGTTGGACCGAACGCTGTCATCGGTGACCGCGGGTAGGTGTGCCCGTGAACCAGGAGCCGTAAAGGTCGTGTTTCGATCCAGGTCCGCAATGCGTCGATACCTTGGTGTGCGGGGTCCTGGTGATCGTTGATCCCTCGCGGTGGGCAGTGGGTGACGAGGACATCGGCAGCCGGTAGCTGTTGCACCATCAGCCGATACTCTTCTTGGGTGTAGAGGATGTCGCTGGTCCCGGTCTTGTAGCGGACACATCCCTCGAGTCCGGTGAACGTCACGCCCATCACGTCGACAGCGGTCAGATGCAGGTTGGTGAATCCCATGTCGTCCAGATACGCTCCGTCGCAGTGGTTTCCGTAGACGCCGAGCGTGGGTCGGCTTGTCTGCGTCAACCCTCGGAGGTCGCCCGAGAAGAGGTCCCCCGCCAGCACTACGACGTCGACAGCTTCGGCGTCGAGGAAGCCTTCGACGTCACTGGGGAGTTCTGGCGCCATGTCGGCAATGACGAGCAGTCGTACTATCCGTGAGGGCTCAGGCGCTCGCAGTCGTTTGGCGACATTTGCAGCCCGGTTGCCCCATGACTGCTTGGTGCCACCGGTGTTCCCGCTGCGGGCGCTGCTGAGAGTCATCGGCCGTTACCCCAGGCCTTTCGCGGTGATCGCCGACCGGATGCGGGATAGGGAGACCGTTCTGTCGGTGAGCATGGCCCAGCTCTCCCAGTTGTCGAGGGCCTGTTCTACGTCGGCGAACGATACTCCGGGGCGGCTGATGGAAAGCGTGGTCCCGTTGTCGGGCCGTCCTGCGCTGGCGATGACCGCGATCAGCTGCCCTTGGTCGCTGAAGTGCTGCTCGCGGCGGAATCTGAGCTGGTAGGGGCGACGGTCTCCGTCGTCGTCGATGAAGTCGTAGGCGATCCCGTAGTCGATTTCCATGGTTGGTTCCTTCCGATGGCGTTTCTTCACGAGCCGGCAGCTCGGGCTCTACCCCTGGGGACGGCAGGCGTGCCGCTATTTATTCGGTTGTCCCAGAGTTGGTTTCATGTTGTGGGGTCGCCGCCGCTGGTGACGGGAGGTTGCTCCGGAGGCGCCGCGGCAGGTTGTGTTGGGGGGCGGCTGAGTTCTCGCAGTGCTCCGTCGTCGTCGGTTCCGCGAAGATGGCCGTTGTAGTCATCGCGGCTCTTGTCGTACTGGAACATCTGCGGGTCCGGGGTGCCGTCGTCGAGGTCGAGGTTGACCATCTTGAGGGCGTTCAGTTCGGCCATGGGCAAGGTCGCGAACTCTGGATCCTCAACACGGAACCACTGCCGACTGTAGAGCTTCGGGACTTTCCGAGAAACGTTGTCGCGGTAGGTTCTCCAGGGCCCGCGGATACCTTCTGGGACCTTCGGGCCGTCGATGTCGGTGCCGGGCGTATAGCTCCAGTACGACTGAAACTCCTTCACCGAAGCGGTCTCCGGCACTGCGACCAGGCCGCGGCCTTGCGACTCGGGGCTGATGAGTTCGCCGACTCGTCGGGCCTTCGGTTCCATCTCCTGGGTGAACGCCTGCTTCAGTGTCATGTCGCTCGGCGGGCCAAGGGTGATGATGAGCTTGCACTGCCCGAGGATGTCGCGGGGGATGGTCCGGGCGTAGAGATCCTGGGTGGACAGCATCATGTGCATGCGGAATTCGCGGCCCACCTTGAACATCACGCGCAGGTCCTCGACGAAGGCGTTGTCTTTGCCGGGGTGTTCCTCGTATAGTCCGGCAACTTCGTTGCGCATGGTGGCGAACTCGTCAAGGATGATGGCCCACGCAGGAAAACCCATGGGGTCGGGGTGGCCGGCCGTTTTGCGCTCCTGTGCGACCCGGCGGCGGCGGGACAGCTCCTGCACTGCGGCGTGGACGAGCCGCGGATGTTCGGCCGGGCTGGAGGTGATCATGACCATCTGCGCCTCGCCGTTGAGACTCGTGTAGTCGGTCCCCTTGCCGTCGCCAGCCAGGATGGGTATGCCTCCCGCGCGCATCTGTTCGATGATGCCTCGCACGAAAACGCTTTTGCCGGAGCCTGTTCCACCGATAATCAGCCAATGGTGGTAATCCTTGAGCGCATATTCGAGCCGCTCCCCCAGTTCGTCGACGCCGATGCCGATGCTGAACTTGTCGTAGCGCCGGATGGCGTCCTCGGGGCTGGCGACGATCACGTCGGGCAGTGGGGGCGCCACCCACGGAGGGAACGGCTTCTTACGGGTGACAGTGACTTGGTCGCGGGCGGAGTCGACGTCGACGAGCCAGTCGCCGGCGACTGCACCCTGCAGCCGTTGGGAGACCATGGTGGCGTTGCGCCGGTCGGCGAGATATCCGGGGACGATGGCACGCAGGGCGTAGGACATCAGCCTGCCAGTGGTGTCGTCGTAGTGCACCGCTGTGTCAAGGAGCTCGAAAGGGAATTTTCCCGAGAGCAGCTGTCGGATTCGGTCGATGTCTCCGCCGCCGAGCACGACTTGCGGCCCCGGCGCGGGCGTGGGTTCGGCGGGCGCCGGTGCTGGCGTGTTGTGCTCTTGGCTTTTGTGGGTGGTGGGGGTTGGGCGTTGGAAGACCCATCCGGCCCCCAGGGACGTCGCGATGACGGCCGGGATCCACAGCAGTGAGGCGAATTCGACGTAGTGAGGGTGACCCAGCCGACCAATCATGTACAGCAGCAATCCGATACCGGCCAGGAGCAGGCAGCCGCCGGTGAGACTGCGGCTGGGCGTGAGCCAGTAGGACTGGGCGTGGCGCGGCTGCGGCACCTCGGGGTGAGTCATGGCGCCTGACCGCACGCGGTGACCGCGGCGGCCTTGTCGGACGTCGTGATGGGCAGCTGGTAGGCCACCACGACGCTCAGGTAGCGCAGGACATACGGGCACTGTTGTGCGGCGTTGGGCGGCAACCATTCACCGGGCCCGAGGTCTTGCTTGGACTGGTTGGCGTGGGCCGACACGGCGAGCAGGTTGCTTTGATCGTTGGCGAACTGTTGCCGCCGGGCTGCAGACCATGCCCACGCTCCGGCGTTGAACGCCCGATGAAGTGGCACGACGTGATCGATCTGGGTTTGCGCCAACGTGATTCGCTGCCCGGAGTACGGGTCGATGAGCCAGCCGGAGGTCACCTTGCAGTTGCGTGTGCCCGGCTTGAAGGTGACGTCGTGCAGCTGGGCGGCCAGCACGGTGTTACGACTGTCGCACCCCGTCGTCGACGCCGGATCGTTCCACGCGGGACCGAAGACGCATCCTTCCTTCTGCCCGGTCTGCTTGTCGGTGCCGCATCCACGTTCGTAGCCCGGGGCAGGGTCGATCCGGTCGACGACGCTCACCCGCGCGATAAGGTCATTGAAATAGTTCAACTGTGCGGGTGGCGTTGCAATCGTGACGGCTGGTTGCGCCGCAGAGGGGCGCATCTCCCAGACGCCGTACCCCCCGAGCATCAATGCCAGCGCCACCACGGCGGTGATGATGCGCGTGCGCGCCCCGAACCGTCTCCCACCCCGTCTCGGTGCGCCCGTCAAGGCGTCGAGTAGCAGCCCTGTCATGCAACCCCCTCTGTGTGCCCCGGATCGCTGTGGAGGGCGATCCTCGTCGCGGCCCATTCTGGGTGCGCGAGAGGACGCCTCGGGTGAGGCTGAGGTGTTGCGCGCCAGATATTTTGGCTACTCGAACCCATACGAACCAAGACGCCCCAGCGATGTGGGAGCGGGCAACATCAAGGGATTCGAGGGCTGGCGCCGCTTAGCTCAGTTGAGGCTGAGGTTCCACTTGTCGAGCCACGGCCCGATCAGTTCGGCCACGGGAAATCCGTCATCGGAACTGGCCCTGATGGTGATGCCGACCGCAAACGCCGTGCCGTCCTCTTTGAGCCCGTAGACAGGACCACCGGAGTCTCCCGGGGCGATGTCGGCGGCGAACTTGACCTTCGACGACGAGGCCTCGACGACTCGACCGCACGAACGGCCCGTGGCCACCCCGACCTTGCAAAGCCACATTCCCTCGGCGACGCTGGACGCGAACCCGGTCACTGGCAGCTTGCCGGCGATGTTTGGGTCGAGCTTCAACGCCCCGGTCAGACTCATCACGGCGACGTCGGTTTGATCACCAGCGTTACCGGCGTACTGGCTGACCACGAAGTTGGCAGCGGGCACAAGTCGCCCGTCGACGGCCGAGTTCACCGCGGCGGTGTCACCGGTGTCGCAGTGGCCCGCAGTAAACAGGACCGGCGCGCCACGCTGGTTGTGAGCAACGAAGCCAGCGGTACAGATCGAGGGGTCATCACCGATGATCTCCATGCCTGCGCCCGGGTAGAGCGCGGACACCGCGGGCAATGGCCCAGCGTGGGCAGGGCCGGTGGGAGCGACCATCACGCACGCGCCGGCAACTACTACTGCCGCCAACCGCCGCAGTCGGTGCGAACTCATTTCCTCTGCCGCCCTTCGCCTTTAACCCCGTCCTGCGGTTGCCCGGAAGGTCACGCCGGGTGGACCGATCCCGGCGGCGACGGCCGGTCGTCAGGCACCCACACACCCGGCGAGATCTCCATGTAGCGGTTCATCCAGTAGGGCGGCAGCGGCTGCTCGGGCGTGGGGCTCCACAGCACCACGTCGTCGTGGCCCTGCTTTTCGATGGCGTCCCGCGTGAGCCCGTTCGGGAACTGCGATTCTGGAATGTAAGGCGGGTACTGGGGGGCGTCAGTACGTGGGGACTCCGCCGGCGCTGGCGGCAGCAGCGGCGGTAGCGACGGGTCGGTGGTCTGCGGGCTCAGCGGCGCAGGCTTCCACCCGGCCGCAGGCATGGTTGGCGTACCCGCCCCGGCTTTCTGCGCCGTCTCGTCGGGCGCCGCGCCACTCACAATGCCGCTGGCGACGACGCTGTGGCGCTCCTGAAAAGCCGACCTGGCAGACTGTATGCGCTCCTGGGCTTCGGCGACGAGCTCGTCTTTGGCTTGCCGCAGCTTCTGCTGGGGCCAGCTCTCGGTGACCGCGCGGTCACAGAGCTGGTCGTAGGCCGCGTGGTAGTCGCTGCTGATCTGGTTCATCTGCGACTTGGTGGCACCGATGTTCTCAGCCCCGGAGTCCAGCCATGCCGCTACGTTCAGATGCCGCGTCTCGTCAGCCGTCAGCGTCTGATGATGAGCCGTTAACTTGGTGGCCAACGCACCCCCCGCCAAGCCACGGAACTCAGGATCGGTGTATCCGGCGGCCGCCAGGGCCACCCCGCCCGCACCGGCGGCCTGCTCCGCCGCGCGGCGTTGCACCTGCGCTTCGCGCGCGTAGGCGGTTTCATCCTGCACCGGGAAGTGTTCGCCGATGATCAGCGTCGTCTCCGGCAGGTCCACCGGTTCGATTGCACCCATTTGTGTTGCCCCCTGACTACTGCCCCAACGTGCCTGTCACCAGACCTCCTCCAGATTAAAGCGGCGTCTCCGAGGGGGAGAGTTTGAGCGCGGTGTCGCGACGCTTTTCACCGGACGACCACTAGCGGCCCGCGGCTTCGATGTCCGCCTGACGGCATGGCCGGGCCGGTGACCTCGGGTCAGCCCGCACAGGGGAAGGTGCCGCCACGCCAGAGCCCGGCGTTCGCGGTGCCCGTGAGTGTCCGTTGCGCAGTCGGTAACCTTCGCCCACCGTCATTCGGGAACGTCGATGGTGACGCCCACCTCTCCTAACGCGTTCAAGATGAACTGCGTAAGGCGTTTGCCGCTGTAGTGATGCACGGGCCCGGTGATCGCGATGAACGGAACCCCTCCCAGGCTCGACGCGGCGATCGGACCCACAGTCACCGGGGGACTCAGGGTGGGCCCTGGAGTGAGGGCGGTCTCACCGGTGTCACCCGGGCTGGGCATCACCTGCCGCGAGGCGTCAGGTGGCGGTGCGTTCATACGGCGCAGTTTAATGACCGACGAACCCGGCAGGCATTCCGCCGCGTGTCGCAAGGCAGTTTTTCGCCGACGCAAGCACCACTCACGGGTCGCCCAGGAGTCACCGTGCACGGCTCGCCAGACTCCGCAATCTCCGAAGCGCGTACACCTGCGCCGCGACCTCGCCGACACGAGCAGATCAGCCGCCGGTTGCGACGCGGGCACCGCAGCCGGCGCCTTGGCACAGCAACGCCTCCTGAATCACGGAGCGACGGCCGTGACGCGATAACCCCATCACCGCAACCTTCGAGAATCCGTCGCTGCGGACCAGTAGTCGGGTCACACACCCTCTGACCACACCCGACAGTACGGACGTATTGCCAGCAGATCCGCGACGCGCTTCCTCCGCAAACCCACGGGACCTTAAACAGGGCTTTATACTTCTGCTCTATGGCCCGGGAGAAAAAGCCGACCGCCGACCAGATCCCCGTTCTCGAGGACCTCCGTCGCGCGGCCGCATTACGCAATGAGGCCTACCGCCATTACCTGTCGGTCTTTCACCGGGCGCTCGAAGCGGGCGTCGGCCCCAGCGTCATCGCCCGCTACGCAAGCATCAGCCCCCAGGCGGCGAACAGCACCAGAAATCGACTTGAGGCCACTGGCGACGACACCGACGCCCCCGCAACAGTCGACGACGTGCTCAACCGTGCCGGCTTCCCATCCCGCACAGGAAAGGAACACCGCTCGGCGCGAGGACGGCGAAAAACCGCCAGCTGAGACGGCCGCTCTCACCAACTGGCGAGGCCGGCTTGCATCAAACACTCCGCATCAGACAGATACGCGGCCCTAAGGTCACTCGGTAGATCCATCCACCGCCGCCCGTGCCGATGCGCCAACACCGCTCCAATTGCCGCGGCCGTGCGGTCGCGCCCGATGGTTTGAGCCGCAGGCGGTGCCGACGAGGGAACTGGCGGCAGCGGCGACCGCGGCGGCGCGACGGGCTCGCCGGTTTGAGCCGCGAAACGTCGCGACCACAGAATCCGCGCGGACTCCGACACCGACACCGCGATCGTCACCCAGGCATCCCACTCCTCGGGGTCGGCCTCCTCGATATGAGACGACGGATAGACGGCCGTATCGCGCCAATGGGGATGCCTGGCATTCAGGTAGGACATGAACCACTCCATGGAGCGATCGAATTCGAACACCTCGGCTTCCAGCGCCGGCGATACGGTCTCACCGAGATCTGGGTCCACCCAGTACCGGGTCATGCCCTGCTCGATCAGCGCATCGGCATCAGCGAGATATTCCACCTGCACCTCACCGGGAAGCGACGCCCAACGGCTCCCGTGACTGGCCGCCAACTGTGCGGCAATCGATGCCCGTAGGTCCTCGCGAGTCGACAGCGACTGTCGCGTCGCGCGGCTCTCGGCACCGTCAATTGACGTGGCGTCGTCGGTCAACATCGTCCCCCATAGCGGTCTCGGTCTGTGGTGGCGTGGAACATACCCCCGTAGCCGCACCCCGGCCGGGACAAACGCGTCACGCGACCGCTTTTCGCAAACACTCCCCTCAAGACGGGTTGAGGAAGTACTGCTCGATACGCGCCCTCGTCCGTTCTCCCCAGTCAGTCGACAAGGCCGACATGAGGTTGTGCCAACGCCCCAGCCAGAGCGCGTGCACGGCGGAAGGATTGCCCTCTTGAAACGCGGGCGCAGCGGTCGCCCAGTCGCGGGCGAGGCCGGCGGCTAGATCATCGACGATCCAATACACCAGCTCGTATCGGTTATCGGTGGTCTGCGGCGGCATGCCTGCAGGCCCATAGTAGGTCGCGCAGTCTCCGCTCAACACGTATCCCGGAGCCTGCTCCGCATCGCGGATGAGGTCTGGAATCACCTCGGGCACTGCTGCAGCAACGGCAGCCAGCTTCGACACCCACACTTCGAGGTCGCCCTCGACCTCGACATAGCCCATCGGCGACGCAGCCTCCGGTAGATCCGCCGCCTCACTGGAACTTGACGTCGCGGTGACGGCCCCGGCCTCGGTCCCAATTCCAGCCTCAGCCTCGGGCGCCGGCGGCTCAGACCCCTCCGCGGCGGTGACGTCGTCGATATAGGCCTCCCCCACCGCACCGATGTACGGGCTCGACAGGTCGTTGACCTCGTCCGGATTCAGGACGTAGGCCAGATGAACCCGAAGCTGGCTGACGCCCTGCAGGGATTCACTCCCGCCGGCCACTGCCACCGCGCGAACCCACAAGAACGGACCGTGCTCGTCGAAGTCCACCGTCAGCGAGGCATCGTCCGGATGCGCATCCAAGGGAATGTGAAACCGCACCGGCCAGTCGAGCTCGACGATCCAGACCTGCCAGCCGTTGGGATCGGGCACCCGGCGCGTAAGTGTCCCCAGCACCGGGAGCTGGGCCGCCAACTCCGCCGGCCCTTCGTGCAACGCACTGACCGCGATTCTCACCATGGCCGTAACGTAGCAAGCTCGCCGCCGTTGCGACGTTCGCTGATGACTCGTGCCGGCCTGCACTCCGCCACCGGGGGCCGGCTACACCGGGAAGTCATGGATCGGCACGACATCGGGGGCACCCAGACCCACCAGTTCCGAGGGTAACCACGCGTCTCGGTGCCCCCTCGCCAGGCGCCCGTTGTTCAGATGAAATCGGCCCGTCGCAGGGTCGAACACGGCTGGCGATAGGTACCAGGTGACACCGTCGGGCGTACCGAACCCACGAAGATACGACGTCGAACTGTGGCCCGTATCCGCATCGACCGAAGTGACCTTGGTGGCCCAATCCACTGAAACCAGAGCGTAGAGCCGCTCGGGGGCATAGTCCGCAGGGCGTACCTCGTATCCCTCGACGAGGGCGTCAACCACCGTCCCCGGCTGCGGGTGCCTGGGGAACGAATGCACGTACCCCACCAGGATCAGTGACTCACCCTGGTTCGTACTGGCCTCATAAATCATTGCTTACTCCCCAATCTGCGTGTGGCCTGTCATGACCGATCCGGCCCGCCCCGGGTCAGCCCAGCTGCACGGGTCGCCCCAGCGCGCTGAGCAGCGCGCCGACCGCGGCGGATAATTCCGCGGCCTCACGCGCCCCTGCGGTCTGCACGTCAACGGGATCGGCAGCCTTTTCGTAGGCCACGTGGAGGCTGGCGAGATCATCGAGCCGACAGTCGATCTCGCGTCCAAAGGGCACTGGGCCACTGATCTGAGCCATGCGCCACCAATCCTTTACATCATCTGCGATGCCTACCAGTAGACGGTCGCCCCGCCCGAGCCGCCAGTGCCCCCGGCGTGGGGCGGCTGCACCATATCCACGCCCGGTACCCATCGAGCGCGCGCGACACGTCTACTACGCCAGAACTTCTCACCACCCGTGCCACCTCCTTACAGCGGGTTGCATCGGGGACGTCACTGCCCGCCCTGGCCGCAGCCGCCGCACACCAGTGCCGGGGCCACCTACACAACTCCAGATTCCGCGGGCGGCCGCACGATCGATCGACCCCAACAAACTGGTGCGACACGCACCCACCTCAGGCACTAGGTCTGCACCCAGTGCCACGCTCGCCATTGAGGTACCAAAGCACCGCCGTTCCTCGAATCCACACGGATCCTCTCGGCGGGGCGCCCGATCTCCTTCGCAAGGGGGTAGCACATGAATAGCCCTGTCCTGCAACGGATTCGCACAGCCGACGGAACGGCGCTGGCCTACCGCCAGATCGGGCCGCTCACTGCTCCCCTCACCGTTGTGTTCTCGCACGGCTTCTGTTTGACGATGGACGCGTGGTTACCGCAGGCGCGTCACTTGAGTGCCGCCCTCGGCGACACCGCGAGATTGGTGCTCTATGACCACCGAGGGCACGGCCACTCCGATACCCCCTCTGACTACGCGACTTACACACTCGCGCAACTCGGCGACGATCTCGCGTCGATCATTACCGCGCTGAGCCCCGACCGGCCCGTTGTGCTCGTCGGACATTCCATGGGCGGGATGGCCGCGCTCTCATTCGCAGCCCGCCACCCCGACATGGTCAGCCAGATCGCCGGCATCGGCCTCATCTCCACCGCGGCAGGGCGACTGGACACCTGCGGCCTGGGCCGCGCACTGGCCACGCCGGCAGTACCTCTCATGCAGTACTGCACACGCCTGGCACCCGGCATCGCCAGTCGCATGTGGTCCCTTGCCCGCAACACCGTCGCCCCCCTGATGGGTGTTCCCGTCACGGCCAACCAGACACTGCACGCCAACCAAGCATGTTGCCGCATGATCAGTCGCACCCCCATCACCACCATCGCTGCACTGCTGACCACTTTCCGCACACACGACGAGACAGCCGCACTCCCGAGCCTGGCACACCTGCCGGCATTCGTGGCTTGCGGCAGCGACGACAAGATCACACCACTTCAGCATTCGCTCTACCTTGCCGCGGCGCTCCCCGGTGCCGAATTCCTGCAAGTGCCGGGCGCGGGACACATGCTCGAACTCGAACGCCCACAACAGGTCAACGCCGGCCTGCTACGGCTCGTAGCCCGCGCTCAACACAATCGCGTTATGGCCCACGCCTAACCACGCAACAGATAGAGGTCCCCCCAGATGTACACCGAAGACATGGATTTGGAACAGGCACACCAGTGGAGTGCTCAACTCCACCGTCAGCTCGACGATCCCGCACCTCAACCCGTCTCGCGACGACAGCAGATTACCCAGGACCTCGAAGACGTCACCGAACGCATTGCCTACCTCACCTCACCCCACCACTAAGGCGCGCACTCGGCACCCTAGGGATCGCCGATAGCATCCACCGCAGCGTTGAAGTACGCGTCACTCGCATTGTCAGCACACTGCCAGTAGACGCACCCGGAACGGGCACCCATCACGTGGTCGTAAACATTGCCTGCGGCAACGGCTTTGGCGATGCTCTCCGCGTTCGGGTAGTGAACGCGTTCCACAACGCCAAGCCGTTCCAGCGCTAGGAGCTGCGGTCGAAGTTGCGGTCCCTGCGGCCCGGGCGTCTCCCAGCACCAGGCTGGACAGTGTGCGTAAACTCCACCAGCGCGACCTGACCAGTTCGGGCACACCGGACCGCGCGGACTGTTGCAGTAGCGGCCGCCATCAGCGACGCGCACGATGATCTCAGGCGTCGGTAAAGGGTCCTCGGAGGCTTGAAGGACCGACACAATCAACGTGCGCAGCGCGACCGAGCGCGCGGCCGGCCTACCCACCGCGTCCCTCCAACCCACCACCGCCACCAACAGACTCCCTCGCTTCGCGTCCCCCACAGCAACGTTGCAGCACGACAGTCCTTACGCCTTGGCCTCGTACCCCAAAACCGTTCGGCAACCGGGGCATAGCGTCTTGATCCGACTGAATTGAGGCCCAGTGGATAGCGAACCCTCGCCTCCGCACCGCTCACATATCGTGGCTGATCGGCGTTCAGCTTCGGCAATCAAGGCGTCGAACTCTGCACGCACCGCGTCATTTTCGGTGTGTGCGTAGTACCGCAGGGTCCCGAATTTCTCCTTGGCCTGATGCAGCACATAGTCAGGATCCAGCGCCGCCAATCCGGCGTCGAGGGCCGCTAGCAACGGATACCAACCTGCATCGCAGGACAACCATCGGCCCCATCGTTCTGGAATGCGCAACAGAATGGCAATGAGCGCCTCGCGGTAGGGCCCGGCGTCACACGGTACGTGCAGACTGTCGCGGACCTGCTCGAGATCCAGGTTGAGTTGGGCCAGCTGTCGGGTGTAGGCAGTCACGCCGTCGTCATCGATCGTCCCGGCCAGGACCCCGCGCATGAGGTCATCCAGCGCGGTCCGAGCCGCCACCCAGCGAGCCTGTTCAAGGTCAGTCAGCGCGTCGACCTCGTCCCCATCGCCATTCATCGCAATCGACCCTCCTCCCGCCAGCGGTGACCAGCGCCCACGGCCATCACGTCGCGCTCTCGACCCTAAGTCGGCCATGCTGATGTCCTGCGGATCGACGCCAATCGACGCCTGCAAACTTGAAGCCAGTGTTCCGGAGCGCACGCCACCGACTGTCTTTCGCGAACATTCCTGCTCCCCAAAAGTGTCGCTCGCCACGCGCCCCGGGTAACCGGCCAACAATTCCTCTGCGCGTACCGCGTAGACCGCGACGGCGGGACCTTCGATCAACATCGGGACGACGGGGACCATGCAGACACCATCGGACAAGCTCGCCGAGGCTCGTTCCTCGCTTCATCTCGCCGTCGCCGCATTAGATGATCCCGACTATCGACGCCAACACGCTCACCACGCATCGACCCTCGCGGCCGATGTCGTGTTGTCAAGCGATTCGAGTCCCGAGCAGAAGCGCACAGCTGCCCTGTATCTGGACCAGGCCCTGGCGCTGAAATCCCCTACACCGCAGGAGCACTGAGCGATGGTCTCCATTATCTCGCGCCGACGGAGTGTCTGATGGCCTTGGTCTTGAGCGCAGCCTGCGATCAGTGCGGATTCCAAGCGGAGTGGACGGCCGCGGTGCGCCACGGGAACGTCGACGTCGACGGAAACCCCGTCGACGATGGGTGGTCCTGTGACCTCGACGGCGAGTTCTGTCCTGCCTGCGTGGCTACCCGATGACGTACGCCAAGTGCTGCTGGCGGTGCGGACGCTGGGGCACCCGCCAATTCAACCGGTCCAGTTTCAATGACGGCGGGCAAGGCCGCGAGTGGGAATGCGCCAACGACCGCGCGTGCCGCCGGCGCGCTGACAATGCCGCCCCTCGACCCTTGCCAGACCAAGATCAATCAAAACCACCCCCAGCGAAGCGGCGTGGACGACGAATGACGCCGGTTCGCTGACCACGTAGTCGTCTCGCCTGCCGCAGGCGTAGCCTCGAATATCGTTGCTGGACAGAGGCTTACCGTGTCGCCGTGTTCCGTTTCAGACTGGGATGGTGGAGCAGTAATCGCAGTCGAGGCAGACCTGAACGACCAGGTGCGGTCCGGGTCGCTCGACGCGGGGCGCGTCGAAGGGGTTGGCGATGTCGAGATCACCACAGTCATCGCCACCGCATTGCGGGCAGATCATCCACCCCCCGATCACGACTCTCGATCAGCGATGTGATCGCGGCCAGCCTGTGTCAAGTGATACAGATAGGCGGTCGACGCGGGGCGGTGCCGCCGCTCGATCAAGCCCTTGCGACATAGCGCCGCCAGCAGCGGCGACACATCATTGGCATCGTGGCCGCCGACGTCCATCGGACGAAACCACTCATCGGGATCAAAGCCAGCGCGTTGAACCTGGCCGAGCATCCATGCCTGGTTGGCCGTCAGTTTGAGATCGCCCATTGCCTCCCCGCTTCATCAATCACTGTGCGATCGCAGACGGCCTAGACACGGCAGTCACCCGCGACCAACGATTCGGCCGTGCTCATCGACCTGGACTTCGACGCCGTTGTAGTCGAAGTGTCGAAACCGGGCCTCCCGATAGGTGTAGGTCCCACGGTCAACCGGCGGGTCCGACACGTCGACCGTGTGATAAGGGACCTTGTGCGCACGCCCGTAGACACACGGACCCAAATCCGAGTGCGTCCACGGACACGAGATCACCGACATGGATTTGCCTCCTTCGGTCGGCCACGCCGCAAGTTGTGCTGCTATGACTGTTCGTCTTCTGCCTCTAGCCCCGGGCTCATCACGGCGCCGAGGCCCCGACTGGCCTGTATCGCAATCGAGGTCTTTCCCATGGTGGCGGCCCCGGGCGCCGCCGTCGGCTATGTCGGGCGTGTCGGCACGACTTTGTGCCCAACGCGCGGGGCCTTCAGCTACACACACGCACGACGTGGCGTTACTCCAGGACGGCACCCCAGCCGTTTAACCTCGATGAGCAGGTGAGAATGTCGATGAGTCGGTTGGGGGTGACGCTGTGACGGGCGGGGACGCTGCGGGGGGTGCTTTCGATGGTGCCGACTTCGCCGGAGATGACGTCGACGCACCGGAAACCGCACCTATTCCGCTGCCACCGGCATCACCATTCACGCCGTTCTCATGGACCGCTGCCTCCTCGACGACACCCCAGCCCGAAAGCGTGCCGTCCGTCAACTCCGAGTGGGACTCCCAGGTCAGCCGGCCGCCAGCGGAGACGATCGGGGCGACTCATCCGCAGCCCCCGGAGTCGGGCTACGACCAGCCACCGACCCGCCGGGAGGACCGCTTCACCAGGCAGGCATCCCCGTTTACCCCGGCCCGTCCGTCGGGGAGCCGGCGCACTCGCCTCGCCCTGGCGATCGCAGCCGTTGTGGTGATTACAGGAGCGATCGTCACGGTGGTCGTCAGCACCACCGACGGCGGCGACGAGGACGACCGGGGCGGCACTGCCAGCACCAGCAGTGGACCCCGCCAGCGTGATGACGCAGCGGAGACCAAACTGCGCGCCCTGCTGCCGCCCGGTTACGAGCCCTCAGCGTGCACAGCGGTCGATCCCGAAGGCAACGCGACGGCCACGATCCGATGCGCTGCCAACACCGACCCCGGCGGACCACAGTCGGCAACCTTCTCACTGTTCGGCGACGCTGTCGCCCTGCGCACCGCGTTCACCGAAACGGCGGCTGCCAATTCCGTGGTTGTGTGCCCGGGCAACATTCAGAGCCCAGGCCCGTGGCGCCGAAACAGCGCACCCCAGCAATCAGCCGGGGATCTGCTGTGCGCCCTAAACACGTCCCACACGCCGATCATCGCCTGGACCAGCACGCGGGACCTCCTGCTGGCCGAGATAACAGGCGAACTGCCGACAACCTCACTCGGCGGTCTCTACTCCTGGTGGACGACTCACTCCTGAACCTGGCAGATCATTGCTCGGCCGACACTGCCCACTGCGTCGGGTTCATCAAGGGTCGAACAGTGACTAGAAGTCGAAGACGTGCATGTCGGATTTGCGCGTGACGTTGATGACCTCCACAGGCCTTTCGCAGCCTTGGGGTCGCGGCAAGGCGTAGCGGGCGTCGCCCTTCAGCTCCCACATGTTCTTCGCGGTCGACAGAAACGTCTTATCGAGGCTGAGCATGGCGTGGCCACCGTCTTCATCCACGTCGATTACATCCCCGGCCGCCTCCAGCTCGGCGAGGACAGTGTCCATGGGTATGGTCCCGTCGAGGTGGTAACGACCGACGGCGTACCAGTGCATGTCATCCGCGGTCAGTGCCACGATGACTCTCCCCCCAGATCGGATTCGCTTGTGGTGTGTTTGCCGAAGCTTCTCAAGGGCGGCGCACCCCGGCATATCGTTTGGTTCAACGGCGCTCCGCAACATCGCTTTACGCGCATCAAGCTGCGGTAGCAGCGATTCGCCGGAGCCGGCTCACTAGCTCGCAAGTGGGCCGCTGACGCCGGTTCGCCTGCATGGTCGGGTGTACTTGTCGATCCACGCCAGTCCGGTCCGGTCCAGCTGACGGCGCGCGCGCGTCACCGCGACGTAGCCGAGCATCGCGTCGTTCTTGGGGATCTCACCGCGGCCGATGGGTTCGGCGAAGTCGGTGGCGATCGACACCGAGTCCCATTCGCGGCCCTTGGACTTGTGCGCGGTACTCACGGTTGTGTCACAACGCTTCTCGTCGACCAGTGAATCCACGGCTGCGATGATGTTGTCCGCCCCGTGTGCGTCGATCAGATCCACGAACGGTTTGAGGTCCCGGCCGGCGTCGTCCCCTTCAACGTATTCCTGCAAAGCGGCCCATGTTGGGAACACGTACAACTCAGGGTGGCTGGTCCTGCGCCCGGCCTGCAACTCCTGGGCGGCCTCAGCGAGCCGCTTGATCTCCGTGCCACCGCCAGCCAGGGCGACCTTCTGCCCCTGGGCAAGCAACGACAGAACGTTGCGTACCGCTTCGGCGTTGGTGCGGCACAGGATCGCCGAGGGTCGGTTCAGCGCGCCGATGTGCGATCGGATCGCCGGGTTGCCCAGCAACCGCAAGGGTGTGTCGATCTGCTGTAACCATCGGTTGGCTTCATCGGCGATGACGTGCCCGAACCTCCACGACCGCGATAAGTAGAGCACTTCATCGGCGTCCCAGCTACCCAACGCATCACAGGCACCGCGCCACTCGTACATCGACTGGTTGCTATCACCCACTGCGATGCGCTGGGCGTGGACTTGCTGGTGTACCAGCTGCGCGACAACGGGATTGGAGTCCTGCGCTTCATCGAGCATCACCACGTCAACGGGCAGCAAGGGGCGCGTGAGGGCCCACATCTTCAGGTAGTGGTCGTGTTGAAACTTCAGCGCACCATCCGCGTCGTTGACGTCGGCCCACGCGCGGCGCGCGTACGGCACCACGGCGGCCGCCAAAGCTGCGTGCGCAGACCCGAACACACCGTGTTGGTGCGGGACGTGTTCGGTGGTGATGTCGTCCTCGGCGGAGTAGCAGAATCGCGTCACCGTCTCCACGGCGATGCGAGCCATCTGCACCGGCGAGATCGTCAGCTGTGGGCCCAGATCGAGAAACGTCGTTCTCAGGATCTCGGCGCGCCGTGAGGGAAGTTCACGCGGGCCGTTGAGTCGGTGTGCGAACCGTTTGCCCACTGCCGCGAACGCCAGGGAATGCGCTGTGCGGCAGGTGACATGGGTGGGGAAGCTGCGTCCGGCCTCCTGCGCGATCGACCGGTTGTATGCGATGTAGAGCGACCGGTCGCTGCGGGCCCGGGCGACCATTTTCAACGTGCTGGTCTTACCCGTTCCTGCGCCGGCCTGAATGACGAGGTTGGCACCGCGGCGGGCGGCCTCGACGATCTGCAGCTGCTCGGCAGTGGGTTTCAGTTCGGGCATGACGGGACTGTACGAGCGCCAGCCGACGAGAAGATGGATCGCCGCGATTGACCGCCGCATTTCTCGCTACCGCGGCGGGTTCATGCCGCGTGGCGATTGTTCAGCGGGTGTACCGGCTCTCTGCGAGCAGGGGCCGACCACCCGGATCCAGAAAGGACGCCTTCACCGACGCGAGGTCCCAACGCAGCAGATGCGATAACGGCACCAGCTTGACTAATCCTTCGACACCGGCGCGGGCGCCGGCCAATGGACCGTGGCCGCTGCGCACCAGGGTCAGCGATCCTGGCCGCGACGTGATCAGCTCGAACCCATCGGCGAGCTGGTCAGCTGACCAGGGCAACTCGAGAAAGGGCAGCGCGAGCGTGTCGCGGACGTCGTCACCGAACACCCCCATCAGGAATGTCTCGAGCACCGGTATCGTCGCCGCGTAGAGCACGACCTCATCGGTGTCGGTCGCGCTGGGCAGGTACTCCGTCAGCCGAAGGCGATCGCGGCGCCACTCGATCAGATACCGCGTCCCCTCCCCAGACGCCGGGACAAGTCGCGTCGAGGCGGCGTCGACCTCACTTTTGTAGCCCGCTACCTTCGCCCACTCCAGGCATTCGTGGCCCAGCTGCGGCGGTGTGAGCTGTCCGCTCATGAGTGGCACATTGCGCCGCCGTGCATCGACGTGCCGAGCGCCTTAAACACACGTCGTACGCTACTGGCCGCTGGCCGTCGGTCGGTGTCTGCCCTACCCGCCGGCGTCCCGACTCAGCCTGCGGTCGCCTAGGCGATGGTGCCGCTCACCGGCCGTTCTTCAAGAGCGCGCCGATCGAGGTCGGCGACTGATCTCGGGGACGTCGCACAAAGCCGAGCGATGTCGAGGCGGTAGGTTGCGGCCTTGTGGACGATGATGACACCCCTGCTGTTCTGCTGCCGGTGACGACCGAACGGGTTGATCCGTGGGAGCCCGCGGAGAACGGTGGCCGGTTCCGCTATTTCCAGAGCACACCGCGCGGCGAAGACGCGACCGTGCGGCTGGCCGGCTTCCAGCGCGCCGATGGCACCCTCTATGACCTCGCGATCAACGTCGATGCTGAGGAGCCGTTGGGCTTGGCAGCCGCCGAGCAGCTGATCAAGGACCTGGGCGCGGCACTGGAGGATCTGCGGCGCCTGTCGCGCTAACCCGAGCGCCATCCGGGTGTGAGGCCTTGCAGGCGCGGGTCAGTCCTGGGCGACATCGGCCGGCCCGCGTGCAGCCATGCCGGCGCGCGGCGCGGTTGGCTCGGGAATGAGGTGTCCGTTGGGACCGACGCCGTACCCGTCCGGTGGCGAAAGAGGCAGAGGCACGACAGTTCCGCCCGTGTCGTTCGCGTATTGGTGGGCTTCGGCGTCCTCGGTGGCGGTGAAGACGCGGATCGCCTGGGGGCGGCCCGGAACCTTCACCATCATGGTGAAGTCGGATACCTGCGCGTTGCCGTTCCGCTTCCGCGGCTTCTGCACGACGTGGTGCGGGGTCGATTCTGCGGGCTCGCTCACGTAGCCATTGTCCTGCTGGGCACCGACATCCACTCAGTAGGGAAACACCGGCAAACACCTGCGTGCTGGTCGGCCGGTCGGGTGTTGCGCGACTTCGAGCTCACGGCCAGATCGACGAGGCTGGGATGTGCCGACATTGCAATCAGCACCGGTGGATGCTGTAGCTGTGGTGGGTGCCCTCGGCTTCCACCACGAGCAACCGCGGCCCGTCGACGGTGGCCTGTCCGCCGCGGCCGGTGACGACGTCTGCAAGCCGGTCCAAATGGCGCTGCGCGTCCCGTTCCGTGTAGTGCGCCGTCAGCGGCTCACCGGGGCCTGCGGGGTCGCCGTGGCCGGGATGGCGGCGCACTTCGAACCTGTCGCTGTAGCCGACGCTCTCGCCGAGATCCGGCGGATCGTTTCCGGGGCCCAAGATGTCACCCACCGCACCGCTCCGCATGGGCCTCGTTGACGGGCAGCTCGGAGGGCAGGCGCAGGTGTCGGTCGTCGGTCATGACGATCACACCGCGCCGAATCAGCGTCCGGACGCCGGCGTCCGCGGAGCTGCGGGAGAAGCCTCGGCCAGCCAGCTCCCTCAGGACGGTGCCCAACGGCACACCGCGGACCCCGAGCAGGTCCACGATCGCGGTCTGTGCATCGTCGGCGACGGTACCGGTCGCTGCTGTCATCGTCGTTCCCTCCGAGTCGGTCGGCACGCTCAAGTACCGACAAGCGCATCGTGCACCGGCCGTTCCCGCCCGCGTGTGAAGGTCACCGTGTCGGAGCCGCTTTCTTTTGCCAGCGATCGGAATGTCGGCCAGGTCCGCCCGGGGACTCGACGGGAATCGACGCAAAACGGGTTGCTCACCACCGTCGTCGTGCAACACCGTGGTCGGATGCCACCTAACTCGTTGCTATCGCCCGAACCGTCGGCAGTAGTACTTGCCGGCGACTGGGACGCCAATACCGGCCGCGCATGCGAGGTCCTCCGCCTGGCCAGCAGCCGGGGCATCCGTGTGGTCCTGCAACTCGGCGACTTCGGCTTCGCGACCGAGAACGGCTGGGGTGAAGCGTTTCTCGACGCCGTGTCACGAAGATGTGTTCAAGAAGACGTCGATCTCTTCTTCCTCGACGGCAATCACGAGGACTTCCCCGAGCTGCTCCGCCTCCCGATCGACCGCGAGACCGGCCTCCGGCAGGTCGCTCGACGGGTCTATCACTTACCGAGGACGCTACGGTGGGTGTGGCACGGAGCGACCTGGATGGCGCTCGGCGGCGCCCATTCGATCGATCGGCGCGACCGCCGCGAAGGGGTCTCGTGGTGGCCCGACGAGCATTTGACCGACGCCGACGTTGCGCGAGCGGTGGGCGCGGGTCCCGTTGACGCGATCATCGCGCACGACGCGCCCGATGGCGTTGACATCCCTGGGCTGTGGCCTGCTGACTCCGTCCCCGCGTCCGAGGCAGCCGCCGCGCAGCGGCACCGTCAGCAGGTCGGTCATGTCGTCGAGCAGACGCAGCCGGCGGTGTTGTTCCACGGCCACTACCACGTGCGCTATACCGCTGTGCGCGGGCACACGAAGGTGGTCGGCCTCGCCGACGACAGCGCCCCCCTTCGGGACCACTGCAGCATTCTGGATCTGACGCGCTGACCAGATGCCGGCTACGACAACACACGGGACAGTGCCACGTCGATCGTTATGCGCAAGCCGGATACCGCTGTTGAGGTAACGGCAACGTCGAGGGGTGGCGGATAGGCAACTTCGTCCGCCGCGCAGCGGCGCAACTGATTGCCGACGGCAGGATTGCAGCCAAGACTCGGGCGTCGTCGAGCGCATCGTGGGGACGGGCCTGCGGGACGTTCCAATGGGCGGCCAGCGAAGCGAGGCTGAGGCTGTCGAGTCCGAGGCCGAGGAGACCAGCGAGTTCGAGGCTGCATAGCACCTCGGTGACGGGCAACGTGGCACCGCAGCGGTGGCTTTCGGCGGCCAGGAACCCGTAGTCGAAGGCGACGTTGTGGGCGACTAGGGTGCGGCCGCTCATCAACGACGCGAGCTGGGCGGCAACGTCAGCGTATCGAGGCTGACCAGCCAGCATGGCGGCAGTCAGACCGTGCACATGGGTCGGGCCCGGGTCGACGCCGGGATCGAGCAGCGTGTACATCGAATGTTCGACGACGCAGGTTGGACTGAGCGTCAGGGCGGCCACACTGAGCATTCGGGCGGTGGCTGGGTCAAAGCCCGAAGTCTCGACGTCGATGACAACGAAGCCCCGGTTGGTGTTCATGCCGCCAGCATCGTCCTGGCTACCGACAAATGGGACAACGTGCCTCGTCGGCGTGCTTAGCCCCGAAAGCGCGCCCACTCACGACGAACTAGCGCCTGCTCACTTCGGGAACCGAGTGATCTTGGCGCCGAGGGCCAGGCGCCCGGCGAGAGCACCGACTAAAGCTCACCTGGTCCGGGACCGGAACCCCAGATGGCCTTTAGTAAACGGTCGCCACTTCGTTGTCGTGGTGGACCGCGATGATGCTGATCTCGTCGGCGTCGGACAGTTCCGGATGGTTTTGCACGACGTGGGCGGCAGCTACGG
This sequence comes from Mycobacterium hackensackense, assembly GCF_025822555.1. Taxonomy (NCBI): domain Bacteria; kingdom Bacillati; phylum Actinomycetota; class Actinomycetes; order Mycobacteriales; family Mycobacteriaceae; genus Mycobacterium; species Mycobacterium hackensackense. The sequence goes on along the minus strand of NZ_JACKUC010000053.1, from coordinate 196,970 downwards.
CGTTGGCACGCTCGTCTTCGGAGTCGATGTAGATTTCAATCCGCATGATGTCAGCTTTCTTTGATGGGTCGACTGATCCTTTTGGGGGCCATTCCATTTCACGGCGGGCGGGGCGGGTGTCGTCACGCTTGTTGTGATCAGCAGTTGTCCCAATTGTCGACGACACGACGCGAAGCGGCTATCAGGTCCCGCAGGGCGTCGCTGATGTCGGCGTGCCCGCCATCTTGCACACGTTCGGCGTGTTCCAAGGCGGCGTCCAGGTCATGGACGGCATCCGATAGAGCACTCATGGTTCCTCCCGCTTTCCCTGCCAGCCAATGGTTTTACGACAACTCTGTTCGGATGTAGGCGGCGACGGCCAGGAGCCGACGTCGGTGTAGTCGGTGTCGTCGAGATCCCATGCCTGCCCATCGATATCGAGCACCCAGTCGTGTCGACACGATGGGCATCGGAAGGCAATAAGGATGAGCGCGAGACGACGCGTATTGGCCTGCGGCCCAGACGCATCGAAGGAGGACACTGCCGGATCCGGATCGGATTCGTCCCACTCCCACACTCGGCCGGTGCTCGTCACCGGCAGGGACGTGCTCCCGCACTGTGTGCACCGATGCACCGATCGTGCAGTTCGCCCACATAGTCTGATGCCCTTCGACGGCGACCACGTGCCCCAATCGACAGGCATTCCGTCCCAGCGCGGCGGGAGGTCGTGGGTGCGCGGCCACAGTTCGAAACCGAGCTGCTCACCAGTCATCTCGCTACCTTGGTGTCGCTGTTGGATCGCGGTCGTCACGGCCGGGTCAAGCAGTAGCCCAGAGATTCGGCCCATTGCCGCAGCAGGACAACCGCACCGTCCTCGGTATGGTGCGGACCGGTGTAGGCACCGGTGTAGACCTTCGTGGAGTAGTTGCCGCCGACAGCGATGAGCACCACGGCGTCGGCATGATCGGTGGGATGGACCGTGGCGACGTTGGCGTGCGATCCCACGGCGATCTCACCGCCGGCGGTCAACCGATCCTGGACCCCAGTGACGAATTCCTCGGCATGCGTGCCGATCTCGGCCAAACCATCGTTGCGGATGACCACCACTGTATTGAAACCCATGAGGCTCCGTTCCTCTCAGTGCGTTAGAGTCGGACTCAGTGCGCCGGTGTCTCTTGGCGCAAACTCGATGGCGAGGACGTTCAGTCGCCGAGGACGTCGATGGCGTCGATCACGGCACGCAGGCCGCGCCTCAAGGCCCGGCGCTCGCCTGCGAGCATCGTCTCCAACAGCTCGTCTACGCCATCCTCGTCCTCGGCTAGGGCCGCTTCCACGACGTTCAGTTCCACGAACTTGTTCTCGTAGGCCATCGTCAACGATCCATCCGGAATCGTCTGTCCTGCAGGGAATTAGAAATGGCCATGGTGTTCACTTCAGCCGCCGTGGGTGTATGACGCCTCGACTTCGTCGACGCGCGCGGAGAATCCCTGTTGACGGGCCAGGCGTGCGACGACGTTCCACACGCTCTCGGCTTCATCGAAGCGCTTTCCGGTCAGTACGTAGCCGATGTCCTCGACCGTCCTGCAGAGACCGAGCACACTATTCATGCCCACGCTGTTTTCGTACTCGTAGTACAGGGCCCAGGACCGGATGGCCGCTTGGTCGCCCATAGCGATCGCGTCGTGCAGAGTCCCGTCAGGCCGTGGTGGCGGCAGTCCCACTCCGACCGGTGTGCTGCGTGTCATCGTCATCATGAGCCTCCTAGAAACGCCGACGATCTCTTTGGCGTTTCACATGGTGTTGCATCACGCGCCGATAGGGACGCAGCCGGTACGTGTCGTAGGCGATTTTCTGTCGCGCCTCGTCAGATAGCGCGACGGTCGGCGGCCTTGCTCAGTGCGGAGGAACGGGCGGCTCGTCGCGTCGCGGCCGTCCGCGGGGCTTGGGGTCGGGCCAATAGGGTTCGACAACCGCCAAGACCTGTTCCGGTTCGGCGCGCAAGGCGGTGAGGCAGGCGACGACGAAGGCCTGCAGTTCGAGGCCACGGCCCGCGAGTGTGTGTCGAGCGTCGCCCTTGAGGCCGGGGGGGACGCGAACGGTCATCGCCGGGTCTTTGTGCTGGCTGCCGCTCATCTGCCCCATCGTAGATTTATGGCTTGCCACTAACAAGTGGCCATCGCCGGCGATGCCTGCTCTCAGTCATCGACCTGATACACATAGCGTCCCGGATCGCGCTCGCTCCACCAGCCCACCTTGAAACCGTGATCAGCCACCAGGCACGCAGCGGCCGGCCCGAGCACCCGCTCTGCCCGCCCTTCAATGCGCGCAAGCAGAGAGCCGTCGGGCATCCGAGTCAACAACCAGACGTTCCCGCTCTCGTTCACCAGTTCGGCCACCGTGACCATCAGCTGGGCCCGACCTGTTCACGGCTGGGACAGGCGGCGGCCGGGCCGGGGGCGCGGGAGCCCGCCATCGGGGTGGAACCCGTTGATGATTCCTGTCTCTGCGGTGCACAGCGCCGACGGTGCTCGGCGCCGATCGCCGATTCCGTTGCGCGTCGGCGACGGACAACAGCTGTAGCGCCCAGCGTGATCGCCGATATCGGCAAAGCCGTAGCGGTCAGCGGCCCTCCATGTCGAACATGCCACGCCATCAGAGTCGCCGAAATGCCGATGGCCACCGCCAACGCCACGCCGGCCCACCACGGTCGCTGCGCGCCAATCACGTTCCTGCCCCCTGCGTTGATCGCGCCAACCCGGCGCGCCATGGCAGGATCGCGCACCCCAGCACTGCTGGCTGGAATCGACACATGAAAGGGGCAGCTTTTCCAGCGGACACGTGGCGATCGCCGATCGGCCCGGGCGGGCCACCTCGCTGGTTAGACGCTCCAGGCTCGCAGCTGGGCAGCGATGGCCGCAACGTCGGAAACCTGGCCGGCAGCCACGGCCACCACGAAAGAGAATCGATCCTCGATCGTGGCCTTCACGTGTATTCCGTTCAAGGCGAGGAAAGTTCGGCATGCGGTCCAACACAACCGCTTGTTGCCGTCGGCGAGAGGGTGATTCTTCGCCAGCGAATGCATGAGGGCCGCGGCCTTGCCATACAGGTCGGGGTAGGCGTCGGCGCCGAACACCGTTGCGTGGGGACGTCCCAGTGCAGACTCGAGAAGATCGTCGTCACGCACCGTGTACGCATCGCCGACCGCACGGAGCGCGACCTGGTGCAGGTCGTCGAAGTCGAGATACTCGATCACGTGTCCTTCAAGAGGCGCAGGACCTCCTTTTCCTCGGCCATCACTCGATCCAGAGCGGCAGTTACCGCCGCTACATGCTGCGGGTCGCGGCCCGCGTGGTCGGCGTCGGCTTCGTCGTCGCGATCACGCGTCGGCACCATCTAGCGATGATATTCAGGTAGGAAAGGAGACACGTGTGAACGCGATCGCACTTCGCACCTTTCTCAGCAACCCCCAGCATTACTTTCCCCGCAGCTGTGGCCTGAGCACGATCGAGCTGGGCGTTCCTCGGGTGCACTACGAGAGCGTGGACAGTGTCTGCACGGTGTCGAGCTGCTTGGACTGGCGTGCCGACATCTGCATGTCGGCTCTCGACGCGCGCGGCCAGGCCCCCGATGTCGTGGTCGGCAGCGTCGAGTTCCTCGTCCTGCGGCTGGGTTATGAGCCGGTCGGGGATGTCCTGCCGCACTTTGGCGAGCGTGCGGGCGACTTCGCCGTGCTGTTCACCGACTCCTGGCTCGGCGCAGATCTCGACGAGAACGACGACTTCACCGCCGGGATGCCGATCAGCGTGGCCCTGTTGGTTCTGGGCGCGCAGGTGGCGATCGCTGATCCCGATCTGCGGGCGTGGGCCCTTGCCGAGGTCATTCATACGATGTTGCCGACCAGCGCGGGTGTGGTGCTGATGCCGGCCGATCCGCACCAGAGACGAGCCAGTGCCACCACCCCGCGGGCCCTGGCCTCCGTTGCCCCGCCGGATCCGGATTGGTCGCGGATCGGCTGCTCGCGCGTGCCCGGATACCCGTCGTTCTTCGGCCGGTCGACTGCCTACACCTACCTCGACGATGCGCGTGCAGCACTCGCCGGGTGTCGCGACAGAACCGTCGAGGTGCCGATCGTCTGACGGCGTTCGGCCGGGCAAGCTGGCGGGCCTTCACACAGCATGGGTCAGCGACCAGGCTAGATCTTCCAGCGGTGAAATGCGGGGCCGAGGGTGTGGCCGCCGCTGCGAAGGACGCGAATCGACGCCCCGTCACCTTACGGCAAATCCTCCCCGACTCATGAACCTGGTCGCAGTTCAATGCCCGCGGTCCGCAGTCCTGGGTAGTTGATCGCTGCACGTCGGCAAAGGCCGGTATCGCCTACGAGTAGATGGATCAGGAGATGCTTGCGCCGCAGGGCAGCGACGAGCGCGTCGACGAGCTCCTGCCGAAAATGGTCATGGGGTCCCGAGAGGCTAGCCGCTCTGGTTATCGCCAAACCCGAACCCTCCGGGAGCTTTTCGATCAGGCCCCATACCCTCGAGGAGGTATGACCGATGTAGGGGCCGATGAGTTCTTCGAGAGTGACTTCGGTGTCCGCGACTGTGTTTGAGCGTGTTGTGGCCGATAGCGCCTGGCGGTAGCTCATGCCGGTGCGGCTTTGCATCTCGCGAGCTGCGGCCTTGGCCGCGTTGTTCCGGCGTTCTGGCATCTTTTCTGTTCTCCCGTCGAAAGTCCCGACCAACGTCACGTTGGGCGCCACGCACGCCCGTTGGCCGACCGTCGAATGGAAGGAATCTGTCGCATCGCCCGAGGGGCGTTGCCCTAGAGGAACTCTCGGCGTGGTCGAGGTGACTAGGGAGCCGCTGCGAGAGCAGGCTCTGTCAAGAATAGCAGGCACACACATTGCCGGTGCGGCGCAAAGCACTGCATGCGGCCAGCGTGTTGGGTACCGCGCAGTGGACCCCGATACGCTCCCGCGAGGAGGTCGGCCATCTCGCGTATGCCGGATATACCGGATGAACGCTAGCCTCCGATCAGGTCTTCGACGAAAAGCACCGGTCGTTGCGGGATAGATGTGTCGGGGAAGTAGCGGGCGACGACGGCCCACACTGCGGCCAGGTGGTAACACTGAGGTAGTCGATCAGGAATTCGAGGTCTCCCCCGATCAGAGGTCGCGCGCGGGCGTCGCCCCAGCGAACCCCGCGAGCTGCAGTGCATTGCAGAATGGAGAGCGACCTGGAGGGGGACACGATGGGCAAACGCGGAGCAGTGCCGTGGGCGGCGACCAGCATGCCCGACATCCGCCGCCAGTGGTGTCGGGCCATCGACGCGGTCGCGGACTACTCCTGGGACGCCCTCGACGCCGAGTTGCCCCCTCAGGCACCAGCGCAGCTCATCGCGATGAGCAGACGCATCGTCCAGATGAAGGCGAAGATCGCATCGGTTTCCGAGGTTCTTAAAGTGGAGGCCGCAGCTATCCGGAGCGCGACGCTGTACTGGGTGTCGCGCGACGCCGTCGACACGGTGATGCACGCCGCGGAGACCCTGCCCGAGTGGACACCCGCCATCGCCGCCCCGGCGCCGTCCGGGTTCCTGTGCTGGGCGAAGTCCGCGGGCACCACGACGTGGGCCACCCCGTCGGTGGAGCACGTCGAGGCCTCACTCAGATCCGGCAGCGCCTACTCCCCTACGCCGCTCACTGCAGCTGCCAACACCACCGAGCTACCGTGGGACGGCATCGTGTGGTGGACCCGCCCGGACGGTCTCATGCAACTCCTGCCATGCAGCCGCGACACTTCGGCGGCCACCATGCTCAACCGGGTCGGCGTGTCATCGCCGGTTTGGGGCAGCCACACGGTCATGCTCAATCCGGCCGTACCGCGCACCGCCGAGGTACAGAAGGCTGCCGGGTCGCACCGATTCGTGAGCGGCCTCGGCGCCGCCTGGCTTCTCATGGGCCAGGAAAACGTCACCGAAACCCGCACCATCGGTCAGTCCACGCCGCCAGCACCACCGCCCGACAGCGACACCGCCGATCAGGAAGCATCACCGCCGCCAACCTCGGCGGTCACCATTGTCGAGCTTCTCCGACGCCGCTCAACTGCCCGCCGCTCGGCCGGCACCGGCAAGCAACTCGACCACCGCATCTCGGTCGAGGGCTATTGGCGCCAACAGCCATGCGGACCGCGCAACAGTCAACGCCGGCCCAAGTACATCGACGACTACGAAAAGGGCCCCGCAAACGCCCCGCTCATCGCCAAAGAACGCGTCCACGTCTTGCGCAACCGACCCTCAACCGGCCTGTAGCGGTGACGCCAGTAAACGCACGTCAGCTCCCCCCCGAAGAGCTCCAACACGCGGGTTGAGAGGGAATCGACTGTGACGAACGACTTTCGGGATGCCGTTGCTGCGGCCACGGCCGGGACGCCCTACGCCGTCACCGACCGCCAGATCACCCTCAACTGGCGTGGCGTCGTGCGTCCCGTCGAGATCTGCTACGAGGGGCTGTCGCCGCGGTGTAGCGGACACAGGTCACGGCCGTCCTTCGTCGAGGTCCATCCCCGAGCCACCAGTTCTTGAAGTCCCTTATCCACGTCGGAGGTGAATGCGGCCTTGCAGCCAAGGACGTCGCATTCGAACAACAGCCACTCGCCAGCTGCGTCCTCGCTCGACGCGTCGGCGCAATGGCCGCTTGGACGACGATCCGGTACGAGAGCCCCGCGTCTAGCTAGCTCCTTCTCTACCAGGGCCTTCCGCTCTTGCGCCTCTGCTTCGGTTAGGACTCGTGAGCCGCCGGGCATGCCGTGGAACCCCCAATTGCCCGATCCTGCGGCGTGCCTGAGCCGCATATCCTCGTCGTCGGTCGTCATCGTGATGCACTCCTTTCCTGCTGTGGCCCCAGCGCAGTGGTGCCCTGTGCGCATCATTACACCCTTCGTGGGGCGCGCTCGAACCCTAGGAGTCAAGGCGCCGAGTTTCTCCTATTGCACGTCGGGTCGCCGGCGGACGATCGCGTCGATCACCGCGCTCGCGCGCCGGCCGGGCGCGGCAAGGTCCCGCACACCGTGATGGGCCGCTGCTGCCCCGCTTTCGAACAGGGGCACCGGACTGACGTAGTCCATCGCTGCCCGCACCACCTCGGGCGGCAGGTCGCGGCGCGCACCGGCCAGTCGCAAGGCCAGTAGCTGATCTCCATGACAGCCCGCCCATCCGGCGCATAGACGGTTTTGGGCGGTGTTCGGTGGATTCTGGTGGCACAGAAACATTTCGGGGGGCTGATCGGCGGTGTCCCGGTCGTAGGCGGCAAGTTTGGCGTACTCGCTGGCGGCCCACACTCCCGAGGGGGCGTCGCGGCGATAGGGGCAGGACCGACATGGCCGCGGCGCGGGGCCGCGCACGTCGCGGTTCACGCCGCGGCCCGACGATCGGCCAACGCCTGTGCGACTCGCTGGCCCAACCATCGTGCGACGGGCACCGGCACCGCGTTGCCGATCTGGCGCTTGACTTGCTTGGCAGTGCCGAGGAACTGGTAGTCGTCGGAGAATCCCTGGGCGCGTGCGCATTCACGGTTGGTGAGCATCCGGTGGTACACGCCGGTGGAGGTCACGGTAGCCAGGCCATGGTGGTTGCCCCCGGCGGTGATGGTGGCCAGTGGGTGCTGGTCGGCGCGGCGCGGTCGGGCGTTGCGTCGGTACATCACCAGGTGCGGGACATCGTTATCGGTGATCTGGTCGATCTGCGGGGAGACGTACAAGCGGCGGGTGAGCCGGGCGCCGGGATTGGATTCCAAGATGGCAGCTGCCGGCACGGACTCGCGCAGAGGGGGCGTGAGGTCGACAGCGCCATCGCAGGTGAAGACGCCGAACCAGCGGCGTCGCCGTTGGGGTGCGCCGAAGTCGGCGGCGTCGAGGACCGCGGTTTGGGCGCGGTATCCCAACGCCCGCATGCCGTCGAGCCACCATTGGTAGAGAACCCAGTCGGCGAACTCGGGGACGTTCTCGACGATGACCGCTTCGTAGGCGTGCGCTTCGGCTGCGGCGATGACTGCAAACGCGGTGGCGCGGTCGAGAGCGCCTGCGTCGTTGCGGTTCATCTCCTGGTCGACAGGCAGTTTTTTTCGCCCGCCGGCGGGGGTGTGCCACACGCATGACGGCGAGGCCCACAACAGGGTGGTACGGGGGAATCGTCGCATGTCGGCGTCGTGGAGGTTGGCCAGGTGGTGCTCGGTGTCGGGATGGTTGAGGCGGTGGGTGTCGACGGCGGTTTCCCAGTGGTTGGCGCAGGCATCGATGCGGTAGCCGGCCTGGCGCAGTCCTTCAGAGGATCCGCCTGCGCCGGAGAAGAAGTCGGTAACCGTGAGTCCCAGCGTCCGTGCGGGACTGTCGATGAGCGCGTACATGTCGACCTTCCGTCATTAAGTGGCTTGCCACTTAATGTAGCCGGCGATGCGCCAGATCGCCAAGCCCTGCCAGTCGGAGATTTCAAGCCTGTGTGCGACGCCCGCCCAGTCAGCACCCGCGATCGAGGCGGCCGGACGGATTCGGCAGGTCGAACAGCCTGTCCGGGCCGCGAGCAGTCATGGACTATTCACGCCTCGTCGACCTTCAACCGCCGCGGGCCCCAACCACGGCCTGCGGTGATATCGCGTGAGTGGAGCCTCACCACGCGCGGCTAGTTGCGTGAGTTCTGGCGACCGATACTGTGGCCAATCCTGTTGGTGCGCAATCGTTCATGGTGAGCTGGGCGGTGCAGCGGGTCCGACCACGGCAGGTGCAGATTCAGCCGCATTGCGTAGTCAACCGATGGCGTTCCTCGGCGGGACGACCCTGGTTAAGTGCGTTAGAAGCCGGAGCGGGGCGCCACGTCCGCCCACCGCGCGGCGATGACGGCCGAGGGTGCGATGCCGAGCTGGTGGGCGGCGCCGAGCGCGGCCAGGAACACATCGCCGAGTTCCGCTAGGACATCAGCGGTTTCGGCGTGCCCGTAGGAGCGTTTGATGAGTGCACCGACGACTTCTCCGCCTTCCTCGCCGACCTTCGCTACGCGCACCCAGTCGGATCGCTGGATACCAAGCCGGTCGAGGTGGTCGACGACGTCATTGGCTAGTGCGTCGAGGTCGGTGAGCGTGCGGAGCTGCGTCGTCGCCATGTGTTCTCCCCTAGCGGTTCCCGGGTCTGGGCGCTGCGGGTGCCGTGTTTCTAGGAAGCGAGTGTGACTGTTGGAGCGGCAGCCAGACGAGACGGACACGGCGGGGCGCACACTATCTCCGCAGAACGGGCGCGACGGGTGTACCCGAGGCCGGAGCAAGTCCGGGTCGATGCGCTCGATGCAGGTCCGAGGACGTCAATCATCCGGTTTGGGTGAGTGTCCGAGCGGGCGCGGCGCGGCCGAGCAGCGAAAGTTGATTGTCGGCGTCGAGAGAGTTTATCTGCCAGCTGTGCGGGAGGACGGCCATGTGGTGTTCGGTGAGCAGCCAGTAGTTGACGAGCTCGAAGACTTCGGGCAGCGGTGATCGAAATACTTGTTCGAATTCGTGGTGCGTCGTCTGCTCGGCTTCGTATCCGTCGGCGTACCAACCGGTTTCACCGCTGATGAACGTTGCAGTGAACGGTAGCCCGGGTCGCTGTTGAGTTAACTCGACCGTGTGGGTGGTTTCGGTGACGATGAAGTCGAGCATGTCAGCGCCGTACCGATCTACTGGGGGCCGTTCTTCGCCGACGACGGGGGCGACGGACTTCAAAAGCGGCGGTCCAGCGAGCGCCTCGACGAGCGGAGGGTTGCCGAGGCCAGGAGTAGGGCCCGCAGTGCGGAGTGCGTTGGCAGTCATGGGTTGGATACCTCCCGGTGCTACACAAATAGATGAAGCAGATGCGAGAACTATAACCACGGCTCAACATCAGGTGCAACACCAAAAGATGAAGCACCCGGGCCGTCGCCCGTTGCAGCACAAAACCCTCGGGGCGCTTGACCATGCCGTTTGATCTGCACACACACGACCACCGACCAGCGCGGATGCGAGAGACGGTCCGCAATCTTCCACGCCTGGCGCCACGCCTAGATGCAGCATCCAACCCACTTCGTCCGCGGATTCGCGCGAGGTGTGCAATTTAAAGATGAAGCAGTATCGGCTAGGATTCGACCGTGCCGGAAATCCCCCCGCTGCTGGTGGCGACCAGCAGCACCACAAAATTCGCAGTTCAGCCAGACAATGGTGTCGCCACGCTGGGTCGCGACCCCTTGGCGACGATCCACATTCCCGACAACCGCGTCTCCCGGCGACACCTGCTATTCGAGCCTCGCGAGGACGGCTGGCACGCCGTCGACTCCAGTCGCAACGGCACCTATCTGGCCGGCGAGCGTTTCGAGGACATCCTGATCAACGGCACCATGGAGGTGCACCTTGGCGCTCCTGAGGGCATTCCCGTCCGACTCACAGTGACCGAGACGACGCCCAGTCACCCCGCCGATCCGTCAGAGCCCGACACGGACGCCGATCTCGACGAAGACTTCGCTGACGACACCGAAGATGTCGACCCGATCATCGCTCGGGTCGGATCTCAGGTCGCCGCCCGCCGTGAAGAGCTCGGATTGGCCCAGCGCAAGCTGGCCCGCGACGGCGTGGTTGCCGCCGGTGCTCTCATCGCACTCGAGAAGGGGCGCCGGTGGCCACGGGCAAAGACCATTTCAAAACTCGAACATGCACTCGGTTGGCCCGCTGGACATTTGGCAGAGCTGCGCGAGGAAGCCGAGGCCTCGCTGTCGACGACGGTAGAGGCTCCGCTGCTGGCGAGCGCAATCGAACTTCACCTGGCCACACTGAGAGCCTCCATCAGCCGGCTCCCCGATATCAACGATCCCGAGTACACACCGGTGGCGACCTCCATCCTGGCCGACCTGCGCAACGTGGAGCAGGTAGTCGCCAATGCCGCGCGTACGGCAAAGGGCACACCGGCGATCGCGCGCACACTCAGCGCGGTACGCCAGATGTACGGAGACCTCATGACCCAGGCGGCACACTCGCCGTACGCCACTCTCGGCCAGCGTCTCTATGCCACCCGGACAGCAGGCGGGCTGACCGCCGAGGAGGCCGCCAACGCTGCCGGCGTCGCTACGGGCGCGGTCCTGGCTGTGGAGGACGGCCGGGACGTCGACCCCGTCACAGCCGCAGCCCTTGCAGCGCTCATCTCCCAGCTCCAGGGCCCCGGCGGAACGGCCTCGCGATGACAGCGAGGTCTCGCGGTGCACGCGCGGCCGGTGTAGTGATGGCGGTGTGCGCGGCCGCGGTCACCGGGTGCACGACGACCATCCCCGGAGCGGCGCACACGTTGCGGACCAACCCACCCATCACACCTTCAACGGCGGCGCCACCGACCGGGGACGCTCCGTCGAGCGGCTTTATCGCGCCGACGTCGTTGGGAACGAAACTCCTCAAGCGCGACGCTGTCGCAGCTACCGTGGGCGACGCCGGCCTCAAGCCGATCCAGACCTACGACAAGCCGGATTTCAGTTCGGTGATGCAACCTCCGCAGTGCGACTACCGGGCATTTCCGGCTCGCAGCACGGCCTACATGAGCTCGCTCCTGGAAGGCATGGCTGGTGAGGCCAACAGCGACGACACGACCGGGGTGCTTGCGGCGCAGGTTGTTTCGTCCTGGGCGAACGCAGACCACCCCAAGATGGTGCTGTCGACTATCACCGGGGAGTGGCGCCTGTGCCCTGAAGGGCAGGCTTTCACCTCGTTTTCCAATGGTGATACGACACCGTGGGTTGGTGGGCCGGTCACCACGGTGTCCGAGGATCGGGCAGTCTCTCTGATGACTCGGCAAAAGGGGGCCGCGAAGACGTGCGCGCACGTCGTGGCCACGCATCTGAATACGGTGATCGAGACGCTGGTGTGTGGACCAGGCGACACTGTGGCCCAGGCCGGCGTCATCGCGGATGGACTCGTGGCGAATCTGCGGGCCTAACCACCGCGAGCGCAGCGTTACTGCAGCGCCGCGGCCAGTTGGGGCGCCAGGTTCTCGTTGAGATACTGGGTGGCCAGCACCCCGCCCGGATCATCAAGCGCTGCAACGACGTTGGGGTCATCTGCGACGACGATGGTCCCGTGGTAGGCGACGAGCTGCTTGGGCAGCCCTGAGAAACCTCCCCCTCCTGCAGCTTTGTCGGTACGGATCACGATCAGAACATCGGACTCGATTTGGTAGAGCTTCTCGGGGTTTGCGAGCGGTCGAAGGCCAGAGGTGTCGTTGGCTTCGCGCCTGAGATCCTGGTTGTAGACGAAACCCAGCGCAGTCAGGTAGTCCGCGGTGTTCGACGGTGTCAGGACTTGACCGACCCCGAAGTCGGTGAGGGTGATCGCCGTCGCCGACTTGTTCTTGAACGCCTCAGTATTCGCGTTGCGTATATCAGCCACCTGCGAATCTGACAGAGCAATCAGCTGATCAGCCATTTGCTGCTTGCCCAGGATGCGCCCCACCCATTTCAGTTGCTCGGGCCACGTCCAGTCTTGGGCGCGCAGGGCTTTCGGTTCAGTGATCGTGGGCGCGATCGCTGCCAGTTTCGTGTACGTCGCATCGTCGATCGCACCGGAGGCGACGATGACGTCGGGATGGACTGCCGACACGGCGGCCGTATCGAGGAAACCAAGGACGTGGGTACCGGTGGTGTCTTTTGCCTGCAGCCATCCCGGAAGTGCCCCGCCCGCGGCAACGGCAACTGCCGGGTGCGCGCCGAGCGCGAACGCAGCGTCGGCATCGCCCGGCCCGACGACGGCAACGGTAGACGGGGCCGAGGTCAGGGTGATCGATCCATGGATTGTGTCGAAGGTTTGGGGCCTGTAGACCGCCTCCGGCGTGCGCTCAGGCCACCACCAGAGAACGCCGGCTGCGGCCACGACCGCCACGATGGCCATCAGCAGGATCGGGCGCATCCACCGCCGCCGGGAGCGGGCGGCCACCAGCGCAGCTCCCGGCCTGCTGCGGCCCGATTGTGGGCCGCTGAACCAGCCATCGGGATACGTCGTCGCCTCGGCTCGCTGTGGATCGCCCGGGGCCGAGACCTGCCCGGGCCGAGCCGACGTACCGGCCGGGACATTGAGGGCAGCTGCTACCGCGGCGGCGAACTCGCCCGCGCTGCTGTAGCGGTCAGCCGGATCCTTGGCCATGGCCCGCACCAAGACCGGGTTGAGGGCTTCGGGCAGGTGCGGGGCACGGTCGGTGAGCAACGGCGGCGCTTGCAACAAGTGCGCGGCCGCCATGCCCGCCAGACCACCGCTAAATGGCGCTTGCCCCGAGAGCAATCGGAACAACGAACATCCCAGCGAGTAGATATCCGCACGCGGACCCACCGCTTGAGGATCACCGGCGAGAGTCTCTGGTGCGGCAAAGGCGACACTGGCCAAAACGGTGCCGTCCTGGGTGAGCCCCGACGCTTCATTGAGTGCGCGCGCGATCCCGAAGTCGGCCAGGAGTACGCGATCGGATTCGGCGGCGAGGAGGAAATTGGCGGGTTTGACGTCGCGATGGATGATCCCGCGGCCGTGCGCGTAGTCGAGGGCAGCGGCCACTTCGGTCACGATATGAACGGCGCGCTGCGGTGTCATGTGGCCGGCGGTTTGTTCACGGTCGGCGTCGGTGCCCTGGACGTACTGCATGGCGATCCACAGTTGGCCGTCGCTGGTTTCCCCGCGGTCGTAGACGGTGACGATGTTGGGGTGATCAAGCGTGGCGGCCAGATCCGCTTCGCGAACGAACCGGGATCTGAACTGCTCATCGTGGGAGAGTTCGGCGCTGAGGATCTTGAGTGCGTCGTGCCGGGGCAAAGACCTGTGGGCGGCTCTGTAGACGGTGCCCATTCCTCCGGCACCGAGTCTCTCTTCGATGCGGTAGCCGGCGATCGAGGTGCCTGGAGGTAGCGTCACGACGCGTCCTCGGTGCTGTTCATCGCCTCAAACTACCGCCGCCTCGAGCCGTTCCCCCGGCCGCGCGCCGACGCCGTCAGGGGGCGGTGAGCATCAGATACTGCGCAGCGGACTTTTGGCGAAGTTCTTCAGGACGGGTGGCCAGCACCACAGCGACGTAGCGGCCGGCGGTGAGAAGACATTGGTAGAGACTGAGCGGATCGGTCTTGCTTTTACCGCTGCAGACCGTCGTCGAGGGCAGGCCGTCGGCCGGCGCGAGCGGTATGAAGTCGGCGTCGGCGGCGATGTCTCGGGTGAGGCCGTCGAACAGAGTCTTCGCGGCGGCAGCGTCGCGCGCTAAATACACCGCGGCCGCATCCCCAACCCCTTGGACTTGCATGCCGGAGTCAGCGAACAGCTTGGCCGAGGACACGGGGTCGCCCTGAAAGTGCAGTGCGGCCCGAGGCTCGAACACACCGTTTTGGATCGTGAGATTTTCGCGGGACATCGGCAGGGTTCGTTGCAGCACCCCGTTCGAGTCGACGGGAAGGGTGCCGAACTGTGCCGGATCGGTGGCCGGGAATTCGTCGAGCCGCGGGAGCTGCAGGTCCAGGATCTTGGCGATCAGTCCGGCGGTTTCGCCGCTGTCGCCTTTTTGGATGCGGCTGTAGTTGTAGATGACGTACTTGCCATGGGGGGTGAAGCTTTCGACGGTGCTGGTGCCGTCTGCGAGTGTGCCTGCCCGGGCGCGGGCTTGCGGATACCCAGGGACGCTGTGAGGGGACACCGACCCGTTGGGATACAGGGATGCCGGCGGGGGTTGTTGGCTGATGTCGTCGGCCGCGACCCGCGCGTCGTCGGGCGAGGCGAATTCCCAGACCGAGTTCGTGAGGCCCTTGGCCCCGCCAGCTTGCCCCCCTGACTCGATGGAGGTGGTTCGGTCCGACGAGAACCCGAGCACGAAGTGATGCCGTTCTGCGAGGAACTGCACCGGGTCAGGAAGTAGCCCACTGAGCGCCTTCGCATTCTTGAGGGCGTAGGTTTCAGTCACGACAGCCTGCAGCAGTGTGGGGTCGACCTCCCAAGGGCCCACGACATAGCCGGCCAGGCGCTGCGCCTCGATCACCGTGCCGTTGCGTCCCTCCTGGTCAGCCGTACCGAACGGCCGCGACGGGGTGGTGGGGTAGTTCCCGGGGCGCAGAAGACCAGGGATCGCCGAATCTGCAGTGAAGCCCCGGTCTCGATGGGCGTGCCCGTCGACGATCGGGGTGCAACCAGCGCCGGCCAGAGCTATTGCGAGCAAAACACTGGTGGTGCGCGCGGCCTTGCTCACCGTCACTGCGGGGGACTCACCGTGTAGTCGCCCGAGGAGTTGTCGAAGGAGACGTTGACACGCCGCGGGATTCCGCTGATGCGCACGGTGCAGGTGAACGTTGCGCCGGCGCGCACGGTGGGGTTCTGGCCGTTGTTGCAGATGACGTCGGAGACCGCGCCCAGTCCATAGCCGTTGGCCTTGTCGGAAAGTAGCTGCTCGATGCTGCGTTGAGCGACGGTGATGTCGAGTTTGGTGGTGTTCAGGAAGCCCGGCTTCCAGAGGCCCAAAATCAGGAACGCGGCAATGCCCACCGCAGCGGCGGCACCGACTTGAGCTGCACGTTTAGTCGTGACCGCCCGGGTGCCGGGTGGACTGTCGGGGGCGGTTGTTGCAGTCAAGGGGTCGGCAGGCGGCGGGCCAAGCCGCTCCTCGGCGGCATTCGGATGTACCGGCGAGGCCGACTCGTCAGGCCCCTCTTGGGGCTCCTCTGCGGCAGCTCTCTGCTCGGCACCGGCCACGGTCTCTGCGAACGGGTCCGGCCCCGGTGCCTGGGGCGTCCACGGCGCAGTCCCGTCCGCAGTTGACCGTTCCGGCGACGACTGTGGTTCAGAGGGATCCATGCTCGTCATCCTGTTGCAATTCTGCCGGCGCGCGCGCATCGCAACACCGCCACATCACAGCGCCGACTCACCCGGCGCTCCCGCCGTTTTCACCGCCGTCGACGGCGCCGCCGAACTCCCTGAACCACACGAAGTACTTGTTGTTCCAGATGGCAGCATCGGTGAGATCCTCGACATCGGCGCCTTCAGGGCCGTAGGTATCGAGCACCTCCAACGCGAGCCGGAAGCACGCTGCAAGATTGGGGCCTTGCTGGCTATCCCACAGAGCCACCAAATCATCGACACGTTGACGCACTTCTGTCACGACGTCAACGGGAGCATCAGCAGGCAACGTGGCGAGTACTTGTCGCGCGTGAGCGAGCAGGCGTTGCCCATCAACGAACTGTCGGGCCAGGACCTCGATCGCGGCGGCAGGCTTCATTCGGAAGACAGCATCGCCGGAATCGCCATCGGTTACGTCCATAGGCGGGCTCCAATCCCCTCCGGCTGATCCTTCGGGACGCAGAAGGGCCGCCGACTACCTTGCTGGTCGAATCTACAGAGTTCCGGCTGCCTGGCCTCGCGGTGGACGGACGCGCGCTGCTTTGGCCGCCGCGGCGACGCGGGAGACCTCTGATGAACGGCGCGGTCGACCGGGGCCGCTCATCGTCGGCGCATGCCGCTCACGCCGCGATAACCTATGGTCACGACACGACCACGATGGATGCTCAATTTGCTGACCACACTGCATGCCAGCCACAACGGCGAGTTCTACCGCACCCGGCTGCACGACCTCCTCGACGTCGCCGAACTCATCCGTGAGAGCCCGCGCCGCCTCGAATCCGCCACCACCGCCCACGGATCCCTGATCATGTGGTTCAGCCCGCGCTCGCGCTCACTGGTCAACAAGCACGCCACCGAACTACTGCTAGCCACCACAACCTTCTCCGCGCGCCAGGTCCCCCTATTGCACGGCGACATCGTCATCACCGGGCACGACGGCCACGGACACCTTGACAGCCTGACCGAGGAACAGATCCACCACCTCGTCAACTACGAGCCCGGCAGCATGCAGGCCCGCATCCTGAGCCGGCGCATTGCCCGCGACCACCGCCAGCGCCGCGCGGCGTACGACGCCGCATCGGCGACCACCTCGCATCCATGGCGTTGACCGTTACCGCGACCGCACCTACCTGGGTCGACTCGCCCTGGCTCACCCTCATTCGAGACCTCGCACCGGCAGCGGCCGCTCTCATCGCCCTGGGCGCGGCGTGCGTCGCGTACGCCATCGGCCGCCGGCAAATCGCGGTCAGCAGCGCCAACCTGGACAAGCAACTCGCCGCCCAAGACCGCCAAGCCCGCCTCGACCGTCAATCACAGGACGCACGCGCCGCGCGCGCCGAGCGACGGGACGCACTCGTCGACGCCGCACGCGCCGTACAGACCGTCCGCCACCTCGCCATCCGTTTGCACTGGATGCGCATCGCGACCCGCGCACCCGAACTATCGGGTCAGCCCTACAGCGCCGACGACGCCAACACTCTCTCCCGAGAACTCGACGGCGCACGCGAGACCATCGACTTCCACGTCAGCGTGCTCACCGTGATCGGGTTATCAGCACCCGCCCAAGCCCTCTCGGATCTCCAAGACACCTTCGACTCATACTGCACCGCCGGCGACGCACCACCAGGCGAAGTATCCGAAGTGACTGCCGCGGCCCGCGCCACCCTGAGCCGCTTCGCCGCATCCCTACCCACCGAACGGCATCCCGTCGCGGGGGATGATCCGCACGATTGATACCACCGTCGGAGTTACGTGCCGCGTACCGAGATGATCAACCGCCCGTCCGCAACGTAGGCGCTGGATAGCTCCAGCGGGTCGCCGTTTACGTCCAAGACATCAATCCCGTCGAGGTTGAGCAGATTCGACGCTTCGTCCATTGGCCTAGTTCACCTTTCGTGTGGTTGAGCTGATCTCATTCAGGGCGACGCTCGCCCTTGCTGAATCGGTGAACTTCGCGGAGTGCGCCACCAACCGCGATATCGCCGAGGGATCAGAGAGCAACCACTTGACCGGTCGCTGGATCGAATACTTCGACGTGCTGGCCGAAGAGCTGCTCCTCAGGCGCCCATCGCCATTGCAGGCCTCGCTTAGCCAATCGCCGGTTCAGCTCGACCTGCTCGTCGTCGTATCCGAAGTCCTCGGCCTTGTTCATCCGCTCGATCAGTGCCCGATCGCTGAGCCGCGCGACGTCCACTACGCACCTCCCCGAAGAACGTTCTTCGATTGCCGTTGGCAGCCATGATGCATAGCGACGAGCCACCCACCAGGCACCGACACTGAAACTCGCACGGAATTCCGGAAGCTGTGCGCCGCCGAATTGGTCACCGGCAGTCCGCTGTCAACCAGTGATCACTAAGCCGGCTATTGCGGCGAGGGCCAGAACCAGGCAGAGGAGCGCCCACCATGAACGGTGCTGGGCCAGCAGAACGAAACCGAGAATGCACAGGACCACCCCGGCCGTAGCCAGAAGCAGCCCGGCGACCGCCGCACTCAGCGACATGCGACCCCGCCCAGTCCCAATACCTGCTGCATGTAGCGCCTCTCCTCGGCTTGATACAGAACTGATTGGCGATTGCCGTGATCACACCAACTCCTCGTAAGGACGCCCCGGGACTCAGCGATCATTGTCCGGATCCAGCAAGGCTGCCGCCAGTCGGTCTTCCTCGACATCTGCTGCGACGATGACATGCTCTTCACCTGTCAGGAGGTAGGGCCATCGCGCGTCGGCGAGGCTGCGACGCGCCAGATCACGGCCCAGGACCGAGCGCGCCCACTCCTCACCGCGCCGCTGGATGACCGCCAGACAGGCGTACACGGCATGTGGATCCACGAACTTCGACGAACGGCCCGCTGTGACTGCGGCCTGACGCATCTGCACCAGCTGTGGTTCCGGAATCTTAGTCTGCTGCAACGATGTTCCCATTCTTCTCATCTGAGCCGGATAGCACGACCGCGCGCGAACCGACTCGTCACCTGTCAGCCATCCTGTCCTTCTCGCAGGGTTTCGCCATGCGGGTTCGGCGTGTCATCCCCGGACTCCATTGCCGGCACCGCTGAGGTGCAGGCCGTCGCGGCACCTTGCAGGTCGTCGACTTCGCGGTCCAGGTAGTCCAGCTGCGTTCGTAGCGATTTGATCGAGGGTCGGATTCGCGCCGCGACAGCCTCAGCGGCGGCTGTGATGTTGCCGTACTCCTTGACCGCAGCGCCCATCTGAGCGATCGCCGCGACGTCAATCGTGGGATACATGGCTGTGGCGGCATCACCCCAGTTCACGCGGAGTCCAAGCGCGTCTTCGAGCACCCGCAGGCGTCGGTGGAGTTCTTGGGCGTCGGGGCCGCGTCGCTTCGCGAATTCGGCCTCGACCTGCAAGCGGATCGTGCGCCGCGCCTCCTGCTCGATCTGCCATATCTGGCTTTTGATGGTGCTGGCACGCAGGGTCTCTAGGCGAGACATGATCGAGCGCAACGCATCCCAGGACGGCTGGTGGTCACGTTTCCGCTCAGCCCGCACATGGACCGTCATCAGATGGTCACCGCCGGTAGGTGGCGACATCAACCCCCAACCGTGCGGCAGTTCACCGTCTTTGACGATCGCGGGGTCGGAGACGACGATCCACCACTCATGGCACTGATCGGCCCATTGGTCGGCCTTGTCTGCCGCACGGGCGATTTCGCGGCGCCAATCCGCGCGAGAAGTCTTGATTTCGTATCCGATGAGGCATCGACCCGACGCGGCGGTATATCCGACGTAGACGGCGTCTGCGCGTCGCCCGTCCCCGAAGGGGCCGTTCGGAGACACTTCAGGGACGAGGGTTCCGCCGGCCCATTGATCGGCCGGGCCTGTCAATCCATGGTGAGCGCGCAGCATCTGGAGTAGAGCAGCAGCTGTGACCTTCGGTGCGGCTGAGCAGTTGCCGCTCCGGCTCGTTCTGCTTGTCGTCATTCGACTATCCCTGTCCCGTAGCGTCTTCCGCTCCCAATGATCACGCCGCCACGATTCGAAGGACCTCGCGGTCACCGGTAGCTGGCCAACCGTTGACTATCTTGGCCGCCGCCCGGCGTCCGATATCGGAGGATGGGTGTGTCGCAGTGGACTTTCCGCGCCTGGGGCCGGGGCGGTTCATGCGAAGTGGCAGGCCGCCATGACGCGGTGTTCGGTATCCACGATGTCGGAGACGTCGACGGCGAAGCCGCCGGCGATCCCGCGCTGGCTGGCCGAGCCGGAGGGGGCCGGATTGTCTCTGGCCAGTGCGACCATCCCCATCGCGTGCCGGGCCCGCTCGGCGATGCGATCGAGATCGGGCCTCACAGACGGTGACGATGTTGACTCGGCGAATCGCTGCAATGTGTCCGCCCACGCGAGGTAGTCGCTGAGCGGGGGCCCCGCGTCGATCTGGTCGTCGGCGATGAGGTCGCGGTGCTCGTGGATGTAGGACACCGTCGTGCGGACGGTGCGACAGTCCGCGCTCGGCGCGGTGATCAGGAACGCGACGGCACCGACTGCGGATGCCACCAACACGGCGAAGGCTGCGACGCGGACCCAGTGGCGCCCTATCGGCGCGCGTTCTCGGTTCATCGTTGGGTGGGCAGCGCTTTCCCGGTCAGTGGCACCTCGAAGGAGGCGCACATCGCCAGCACGGGACTGCACGGCCAGTCCACCTGGCACTCCGTGTAGGTCGTGCCGTCGTACTCGCCGCCGCCGATGTACACAGGGGTGCACCCACGGCACCACAGCTCCAAACGTGGCGCCGCGGCGCATCCTCCTTCGGGATCACGATCGTGCTCACAATCGCCGTCCCAGCACTCTTGCGGCTTGGTCGTAACCCGCCAGGGACGATGAATGTCGAGGTGTGCGAACAGGCCGTCGCCGTAGGGTCCCTCACCGGCGGCCCCGTGCTGGCGGGCGATGGCCTCGCGCAACGCAACCTCGAGCGGCTCGCGTCGATCGCGGGGCGGCACACCGAACAGGCCGGGTTCTCCATCGGGCTCGCCGATCCGAGGATTCAACCGGTCGGCGGCTTCTGCGGGGTCGATCAGCGCCGCATAGTGATGGCGGTAGCGGTCGGTGTCCCATACGTGCGCGCTGACGAAGCCCATGGCATCGGGCATCCCGTCGAACGGTCCGAACATCCATTGCAGACCGTCTGCTTCGACGCCTACGGCCACGTGGCCATCCCACATCCCACCCACCGTCACCCTCCCTGCGTCGCTTCTACGTCGCCTCGACGTGTTACCGACGCCGCGGCCGCGGCCGCGGTCATGCCCGATTTCCATTGGGCGTAGAAGTGGTCCATGGAGTAGCCGTCGGTGTTCTGGTCGCCATCGGCGCTGTGGCCCAGGTGCGCTTCGAGCTCGTCGACCCAGCGCTCCCATGCGGTGGGTTCACAGGCCGCCGACTCGGCGGCCCACAATGCGGCGTGATCATCGTCCATGCCTCAATTCTGTGCCCGCGTCCCGACAACCGCGATGTGCACACGCTCAGCGGAGCCGGAAAGTGCGACAACGGCGGCTCGGAGGGTCTCATCCGGCACGAGACGGTTACCCGGCGGCGACGTTGCGAACAGGCGGCCGGAACTCCTCTGCGGGCCGGCGCAGCAGCGCACCGAGCCGCCGCCAGGCGGTCGGAGTCAGACTCAGGCCGGCCGCGGCGGCCTGCAGTGACATCGGCAGGCCGGCGTCGCGGGCTGCCTGGCGCTTGCGCTGATCGCGGAGGCGCAGTTCGGTGACGAACTCGTTGTAGGCGGTCTCGACGTCCAGCTGCATGAACAGCCCGTTGAGCCGGTGGTAGATACGGGTGTTGGGCACGTCTTGTTCGTAGCCCAGGCGCCGACCCATGATGTTGAGCAGTTCGCCTCGGCGCAGAACCCGAAACAGCGCGGAACGCTGAATACGTTCCAGTCCCCCACTGGGTGCCCGGACGGCTACGACTTTGTCGGCCTCGGTTAGGGTCGACACCCCGACGTGCGATGGGGTTTCGGCGAGCACCCGGTTCAGCTTGGGCGGCGAGGTCAGTACGACGACATGTTCGAAACACGTAGCGTAGCTGTGCAGTTGAAGATCGAGGCGGCCCAGGCCGTCGAGGTCTGTCTTGATCTCGTAGACCACTGGCCGTTCGCCGGCGATGACAAGGTCGGCCACCGACATGAACACCGGCAAGCCGGTCATCGTGTTCACCACCTCCCCTGTCCCGGCCACTTGACTGATCAGAGCGGTGGCGTAGACGTATTCGCAGCGGTACTCGCGCCGCAGCACCGCGTAGGCGGTGTCGTACGCGCCCACCAAGGTGTCACCAGGTCGAGCATGTTCGAGAACTGCTGCGAGTCGCTCCCACGGCAAGGGATGGTTCTTACCGGCCAACTGCCTGATACACCGGGTGCTGAATGCCGCTGCAAGCTCTCGACCACAGCCCCTGCTCATCGCCGTCCCCTCGCCCCAGGTGCGGGCCGTCCGCGACTGCGGGCCACACCACCAGATGATTCCGCCGATTGTCGACACCTTTCGGCGGCGATGGTGGGACGTCCACACCAGAGGGCACTGGAAAGTTCCCACCCGGGCATGCCCGCCGAGGGGAATGTGCGCTGAAGCCGCGTCACACCCGCACCCCCGCGACGGCACAGCCTAGGGTGCGCTCATAGCACCAAGCAGCGAGGCTGTTCGCGGGGGAAGAAGGAGTACAGCGTGGGGGATCCTGCGACGTTGCGGTTCGTGATCCGTGAGGTCACCGCAGCGAATTCCGTGCACGTCGATGAGGTGGTCGGGACCGAGGCCGCGGTTCTGACCGCTATGCCCACGACCGACGGGCAGACCGTGTACTGCGCTCAGCTGGAGCAACCTCTCACGCATCAGATCGACCCTGCCCAGCGCGGCCGTTACGACCCTGACTACGTCGCAGAGGATCACACGGGCACCTTCGCCTGGTCCTACTTCGTCACGGTTCACCCCCACCAACCGGGAGCGCTTCACCCCGGCGCTACCGGCGTCGCCGCCGAACTCGCATTCGTCATCGACCTCACCCTCAGCGCCGATGCGTACTTCGACCCGAACAAGGTCGAGTGGGCCGCCACCGTCGTCATCGACACCCCCGCTGTTGACACCGGCGCCGGGCAAACCGCACTCGCTGCACCGCCGGCCACCGTCGTTGACCAGGACTGGCCGCCACAGGCCATCGCCGGCCCGCCGGCGCCAGCTCCACTCGGGCCCGCGCCGTCGCAGCTGCTCCAGCACGACGACAACAACGTGTCATCACAGCAGTTCGCCCACGCGCTCGACGCCGCCATATCGACAGCGGCCACCCTGACAGGGTTGCCCGTCGACAGCATTCCACGACCGCAGGAAGTGAAGCCGCGCAGACATTCTCGCCACCACGGCAACGGACCGTCCTACAGCATCGGCTTCGAGATCCGCTACCACACAGCCGATCCCATCCATGGTCTGATCTGGAAGTCGACGACAGATCCCGAGGAGGCCCTGTACTGGATCGTCGACGACATCACCAGGTCCATCGCCATGACGTGGGCACATCGCACCCCCGCGGCGGCCACCATGAACGACCGACAACTGCGATGGACGGTCGCCGTACCGTTCTGGCACACCTTGATGACAGCCCTCGATCCGCGGTGGGAGGCCAAGACCCGCGCACGGATCGCCGAATTGCGCAATCACGCCGGGCTCGGCAGCCCGCAGCGGCGATAGCGCCGCGGCGAACGCTCTCGACGGCAAGCGATCCCGACAGACGCATGCGGCACGAACCTCCACCACGACGGCGTTGATCCCACCGTCCGTTCAACTGGGCATTATTCCCAGTTGAACAGTCGAGCCGAGAAAGTGGACGTCGGACTGCACACGCAGGAATGCAGACCGATACCGCCACATTGGGGCCGCAGACAACCTCACCGGTGAGTGAATGCGTCTTCTGTCTGGTGGTTCGGCGGGATCGCCCGCGTCGTTGATGGGAGCGGCCACCCGGTCAGCCAGATCGCCCGCGCGCGGCGGCGCTCATGAGCCAGCGGGGTCGGGGTACGCGGTGTTGGGGCCCAGCCACAGCTCACGGTCTTCGTCGCAGTCTCCCTCGTGGCCGTTGGTGAGAATGCACCAGCCGTCTCGCGTGCAGCCGAAGAGGTCGTTTGCCTCCCCAGTGTCCGCGACTTCCAGGCGGCCATCCGAACGCAAGCGCGTGTGGCCTGTAGTAGGCATGTTCATTGATTTCCTCGTGCTCTGTTTCTAGTTTGCTAGCAGGATCAGTCAGCCCCATCAGCGGGTTTGACGACCTGCACACCAACGTCATTGACCATTCCCGGCTGGCTTACACCGAGGCCCCGGAGAACGAAACTCATGCAACAGGAAAGCTAAGCGCCGACCACGTTGGTGACGATGGCCCAGAAGTCGGGGTCGGCAGAGGTCACCACTTGACCGGCCTCGACTCGCCAGGTGTCCAGCGGCGCATCGGCGATCAGCGCATCGGTGATCGCCCAGCAGGTCTTCTCGTCGTAGGTGACGCCCACCCGCGCGGCGACGTAACCCAACCGAATGTCCATGCGCGTCAACGGACACTGATGCTGAGCTACCACGATTCGGCACCGCCTTTCGCTGTTTCACACCTCGGCAACGTGGACGACGATCTACCTAAAGCCTGGTCACGACTTGCTACGGTTACGGAGCCAACGGGCCCCGACAAACACCAAAACGACTAACACGACCACGATGAAAAGCGCTGGGGCCAAACGGAACAGGGAGTGCGCGACGTCGCTCCCAGTTCGCCAGGCGAAGCCCCGAAGAAGTGTGTCGATGAACGATCCGTGGCCGCCATAGGAGCCGTGATGGGACCCGCTGAGGGGAAGCTGCCCGAGAGGAGTGCTCATAGGTGACATGGTGCCCCGGACCCTCAGCTGCCAGTCGGCAGCGACGCGTTTACGTCCGTCCTTTTTCCGGGCATCCCCGGGGGCAGGTGGGGGCGGGGGCGCGTCGGCCCCGCACTCGGCCACACTGCGAGCGTCACAGCTGGCGGGGGTCGCCAGCCACCAGCCACGGGCCGGGCAGGTCGTGCTCGGTGATGGGGCCACCCGCAGGGGCCGCGGGGTGCACGTCATCAACCCAGTCCTCGTCGCGAAGGTGTACCCACGCCTCGGTGTCCCCGGCCCGACGATGGATCGCCCCATTGCTGATCGGTCCCCGGCAATGCAGGCAGATGTCGTGGGTGATCAACTCGGCGCCGGATCCAAACAATGAGCGGCGCGCACGCGTGAATCGTGTCGCGTGGCCCACCGGCGGAGCGGCCTCGGAGAGCCAGTCCTTGGCAGCCTCGAAGCAACCGGTGGTCACGTCCGCGGCTTCGGCATTGGGGGATGTGCGGACCGCCCGCACGATGCGGTTGGCGTCGGCGCGCACGTCCACCTCCACGCGACCCCGCGTGAACAGGTAGCCAACCGCGGAGACATGGAACAGTCGCAGCGGCATGGTGTCCCACCCGTGTGATTGCGCCGTCCTGTCCAGCTCACGCAGCCTCTTCGGGATTGCCGATGCACTCATGAGGTTCCTCCGTTTTGACAAACGTTACCTAACAGTCTGTTTCGGTCTGCGGACTTGGTTGCGTCCTTGTCCCGCACCGGCTTAGCCGCCGGTGTGTCGACGAACACTCCGGCGACCGCGACGCGCCCCGCCTGCCGGTCGGCGGAACCCTTCGCCGTTCTGCCGTCTCGATGAGCCGCCGTGTTCGATGGCCCCGCGGGTGGCCAGGGTGTCGGCGAGTTCGTTTCCCTCATGCCCCGCGTGGCCTTTGATCCACCGCCAGTCCACGGTGAGAGTGGTTGCCGCAGCGTCCAATCGCTGCCACAGATCAGCGTTCTTCACCGGCTGACGCGCTGCGGTACGCCAACCGTTGCGTTTCCAGCCGGCGATCCAGCTGGTGATGCCACTGCGCACGTACTGACTGTCCGTCCACAGTTGCACGGGCGAACCCGAGGTGATCGCCTCCAACGCCATGATGGCCGCCGTCAGTTCCATGCGGTTGTTGGTCGTCGCCGGTTCCCCGCCGTAGAGCTGCGTTTCCTCGCCGTCAACGAAACGCACCACCGCGCCCCAACCACCCGGTCCGGGGTTGCCGTGGCAGGCGCCGTCGGTGTAGACGATGATGGGTTCGTTCACGATGCCTCTCGCTTGTAGACATCGCCCTCGACGTACTCGATGCTGCTGCCATCGACACCAGACACCGCCGTCCAGTGGTAGTCCGACTCGATGTAACTCACTCGCCACACGCTTCGATCGAGCGCCTCGACGAGCTGATTGTCCCCACCGGACCCGGCGAAGAACGCGTCCCCCGAACTCGGTTCATGCCAACGGTTCAGCGCCCCGACCAGCTCGTCGGCGGTACGCGCAACACGAGCATCGGCCAACGCCTTATCAACTCGCTCCCAAAAACCCATTCGACTCTCCTCGATCACGGTCGACCTTCAACACCCGGGTCGGCCAACGATTCGCCCTTCAGCGCAGAACAGATTCGATCCCTGCTGCCTGAAACGACTTCTGTGCAACGTGTTTGGAATTCCCGCACACGGGCTTTACGCCCCGGCGGACGCGCCCTGAGACCGCACCGACAGCGCGAAGAACCACACGGCAGGGACAACAGTGGCGACGCCGACGGCAGTCGAAGCAGCAGACCAACTACCACCGCTGGCGGCGAACACCGCCGCACCGATAACCAGGAACGCGGCAAGGAGGAGACGGATGGTCTTGGCCGAGACGAAGCGCTGCGCACCGCTGTACACATACCCCACCGCGGCCACAGCGAAGAGGACCGACGAGACAGTCGGCGCGCTGAGCGCGTCGGCCGTCAGGCACGCCACGATCAAGATCGTCGGCACCAAGACCTCCCAGGAACGCAAAGCAGCCCAATCCCACTCCGCGCCAATTCGTTTTGCCATCGCCATACCCTTTCGCATAGTTCACCCGCTACGTAGCGGGCCAGCGGGTCTCATCGTCCGTGACTGACCGACCGGGACGAAGCAAGCTGGCGTGTCGCGAAGGACTTTCTCGGCCGAGCAGACAGGAAGCTACAGATAGATCACACGCACCCAGCGCGCGGGATCGCAGACGAAGTCAACGGTCAGATGTGTTGTCACGGATGTCGGTGGAGCAACCCGAACCCTCGCTCCATGACCGTTCGATGGACGTGAGTTCGCGACGACGTCTGGCATCGCGGAGAACCTCGATGCCGTGGCTAATCCAGTCGCGACGTAGCGGGGCGTCCCGCAGTTCCCCGATATTCTCGGTGACGAGCTTGTGAACCAGCTCCTTGGGGGTGAGCCCGTAAGCGGCACACACGGCCTTAAACTCGTCCACCTGGTCGTCGCCTTCAATCTCGAAAACGGTGGCGATGTGGGGAACGCCATGGAAGCGTTTACGCCGACTCATCGGCATCGACGACTGGTAGAGGGCAGGCCCGCGGAGGCCGCGGGAGGAACAAGGTCGAACCGATCGAGTTGGTCCATCAATGCCCTCTCTATATCCTCTGCGCCCCTTTGATTCACCATGGCTGGCGTACTCCCACTCATCGTCAGGAGACAGACGCCATCCCAAAGAAATCCCGCCAGCCAGGACGGCCTACTACAGCGACGACGTGCGTTACTAACAGAGCGAGTAGTAGGACTCGAAGTTCTCGCGCCGGGTGCATGGTCTGTCTCTCCGATCCACCTAAGCCGGACTACGTTCGATTGATGCGGCCCAACTCAGCTGGATTCCGCACACTCAGGAAATCGAGAGCCTTCCGGTGGAGAGCAGAACCATCGCCCGCGCGGGCCTTCACGTGACGCCACACGTCAGCATCACTGTCGAACGGGTACGGGATCGGCGCACTCTCAACTTCATCGGGACAGTCAAACCGCTGCAACTGCATGTCCCCATGATCCGAACCAGAACACTCAAATAGGTCCCAGCCTTCGCGCGACGCCGCAGCACTATCCTCAGCAGACCACTCCGCCTGTACATCCGTCATGCTCTCAATTCTCCCAGCGCAGTAGGACATCTCGGCGTGCCTATCCAGACCGCACGCGCGAACTTACGCATCGTCGTAGGTTCGGATCGTGGTATCTGAGTCACGGCTCTGATTGAGTTCCAGCTGCGCGTGTGTGTAGGTGCGACCGTCTTCGAGCTGGTACCACCGCTCAGCGAAGGTCCCGAAACCCCCGACACTGCCGACCACCGCAATGACACCCGGATCCTGCCGGCCGGTAAGCGGCCCCATTGGCTTGACGCTGTCACCGACAGCGAACTCTGACAGCACCAGGTAGAAATGAGGGCCATCCGGGTCGGTGGCCCGATACCGGTCAACCGCAATGTCGTAGCTGTCCGCGGTGACAGTACACAGCACCCGTGAAGTTCCGAGAGCGTAAACAGTCCAGATACTCACGGCGCGATCACCGCGAATCCCCAACATTCCCAGTCGCTCTCAGTCCAAACTCAGGGATAGAGACGATGCACCCCGCGGTGATGCGATCCATTTCAACGACCAATTGGCGCATCCGCACAACTCCCTTCCTTTGTTCCCCTCCCGCATGATCTGCAAGACCAGCACAACGGCACGAAGACCCTTCACTACGCAGGCGCGCACCTCCCATAATCCGGGCCCTACCGGCTCGGTCTACGGAGCTCGGCGTGTCGCGGACCAGTTTCTTCGGACGGCAGAGGCAGACCGCGCCACCGTCCTAGCCAGGATGGAGCCAGGTGCACAGGCAGGAACCCGTCTGGGCAGAAGCGCCGCCGATCACAGGCCAGCGGCTTGACGTGCTCCCCGGACTGAAGTCCGGGGATTCCCGTGGCGGCTTACGCCGCTGTTGGGGTGCTTCCTGTTTCAACACCCACTGCCGCAACGGGTTGCGGTCTTACACGGGCTCCACAGTCGTTTAGTCTCTCTGCCCGCCCGGCAGCGAGAATGACGTTGGCGGCATTGTGGTCTCGGTCGTGAACGGCCTCGCACGACGGGCATGTCCACGTGCGGATCTGCAACGACAACTCGTCGAGCCTGTGCCCGCACGCGGCGCAGGTCTTACTGGACGCCAACCACCGCGACACCCTGTGCACGGTGCGCCCGTGGTGGTCGGCTTTCTCGGTGATGATCTTCACGAACTGGCCCCACCCGGCATCGCTGATGACGCGTGCGAGCCGACGATTGCGCACCATTCCGGCGATGTTGAGGTCTTCGACGTGGAGCACTTGGTTCTCGCGCACCAACGCCAAAGCCGCTTTGTGGTGATAGTCCCGCCGCGCCCGCGCCACTTCGTTGTGCGCGATCGCGACCTTGCGCCTGGTCTTGCCTCTGTTGGCCGATCCTTTCTGTCGGCGGGACTTTTCCCTCTCCAACCGCCGCAGCTTGCGCAGCTTGCGGCCCAAGTGCTTCGGATTCGCCATATCGACTCGGTGGCCATCTGTGGTGGCGACCGTCGCCAGCCGGGCGATCCCGACGTCGATCCCGGCTTCCTGGTCGGTCGCCGGCAGCGGCACTGCCGGCACCTCGACGACGAAGCTGGCGTAAAAATGCCCGTCGGGCTCTCGAATGATCGTCACCGAGGACGGCGCTGACGGCAGTTCGCGGGACCAGCGCACCTTCACCTCGCCGACCTTGGCCAGGAATAGTCGGCCGTTTGCTTTGAGGCTGAACCCGTTGCGGGTTAACCGAAACGACTGCCGATGGTCCTTACGTGACTTGAACCGCGGTCGACCCACCCTGCGGCCACGACGTGTTCCGGTGACCGAGTCGAAGAAGTTGCGCCACGCCCGGCGGGAATCGTTGACCGACTGTACCAACGCCACACTGGGCACCTCGGTCAGCCAACCACGCGCCTCGGTGGTCTTGGCCGCGGTGATCACGCGACGCTGAATCTCACTGTCGGACAGCTTCACCCCGGCCCGGTACGCCTCATCCCGGACCCGCAGAGCGTCGTTGAACACCACCCGAGTGCACCCGAACACCCGCGCCAGCATCAACTGCTGGGCCGGTGTCGGTTCGATGCGATACCGATAACGCATCTGCATACCCACGACTGTAAAGGCGACCTGTGACAACAACGACCTATCGACGCGCCCGACACAGCGTTTCCTTGCTGCACGCCCACCTGGTGTTCGTCACGAAGTACCGGCGACCGGTGTTCACCGACGCCATGCTCACCTTCACCGAAAACACCATTCACGGCATGTGCGTCGAACTCGACACCGAACTGATCGAGTTCAACGGCGAAACCGACCACGTCCACCTGCTCGTCGCCTACCCACCCACCCTGGCGATCTCCACCCTGGTGCAACGCCTCAAAGGCCGAACCGCTCACGCGGTGCGCCGCGAGTACACCGGCATCTGCGTCCGTGCCCACATGCGCGGACACCTCTGGTCCCCGTCCTACTTCGCCGTCTCCTGCGGAGGCGCACCGGCTGCTGGATCATCAAGCAGTACATCGACGGCCAAGCCCGGCCACTCTGAACACCGGGCTACGCCCGCTGACAACCAGGGATGGGCTCACCCCGGACTAAAGTCCGAGGCTTGCGCCCAAGAATCCGGTCATCCTCCGCTCCAAAAAGCCCCGGGGTCGCAGCGTGCCGTGTGGCGCTGGGTCAGCCTCGAGGGGCAGCGAGGACGAGAGCCCTCGACGATCAGTAGCCAGCTATCCGCGGCGAGCTGTTGAACGGAGCGATGTCGGTCAGCCACCACCAGTCAGGTCGGTGGTCAAGCCATTTCTCCCAGAACTCGGCAAGGCCGGAGCCAGTCCTCAAGTTGACATTGAAGCGGTCGGCGATGAAGCGCCACAGCGCTGCGATCGACGCCACCGGATCGTAGATATCGTCGGCGGTCCCGGCGGCGCGGTATTTCTCGAACATCCACAATGTGAGCTGGGCCAGCCCGCGCGGTGTCTTGTAGTTGAGACCATCGGGCATGACGCGCGAGTCGTCTTCTCCGAAGAGCTCCGCGGGGCCGCGGAAGGAAGAGTCCCCAGCGTGTGCGTGGGCGTCGGGGTGCCATCCGGACTCCACGGTGATGATGTCGTCGGTGAGAGCGGCGAAAAGCTCGACATGATCATCGGCTACCCCGGCCGCAATCAGCCCAGAGCGGATCACCCCAGGTCGTGCCTCGCTTGGAATCGCCACTTTCCCCTCTTACACCGTCACTGGCGTCTCATTGGCCGATGATGCCACCCCAGGGCGACACGTTGCCCGATCACCGACCTCGCGTTGATGCGCCAGCGATGCCGTGCCGCTTGCGCACCCGTCTCCCCTCCCGGGTGAAGTACTCCAGGTTCGCGAAGGGCAACGGCGCTGTGGGGTCGGCCATGAGGCTGGCGGCTCGCTCATCGACCTGCGCGCAGAACAGGCGCAGCATGGTCCGCTCGCCGGTCTTCACCGCGCCGCACAGCGCGAAGTGCACCCAGAGCTGATCGAGCCCGCCCAAGCATTTCAGCGGCCAGCCGCCAGCGTGAGGCTTGGCTGCACCAAGCGGCGTTCGGTAGTACTGGCCGACGCGCTTAGATAGCGACGAACCGGCCAGGCCGATGTACAGGACCGGTTCGCCTGCCGGGCGCATCGCCTCCAAGCGCCGCATGAGCGCGGGCGCGGCGGGGCGGACGCCGTCGAGCCGCAGCCGTGGGCAAATCGTGAGCAACTCGCCGACCGCGTCCGGCGACACGCGAACCTTTTGCCCGGGTTCACTGCGCAGGTCGTCTGGATCCTCGTTGGCCGAGATGAGATAGACGCCCGGCCCGTTGATTGGCACGGGCGCACCCCAGGGCACCGACCCTTCCCAGCGCACGTCGGCCGCGGCGAGGAGACTTCGCACGGTCACAGCCACTGTGCTCGCTCGAATCAGCCGTACGCCTCGGGCAGTGACTGAAGAGGCGACCAGGGATCCCCTTCGAACGCGCCCTTCAACTCCTGTAGCGGCTGACTGGATAGTTGGCTGATTTGCTCGGGCAACCGCTGCGGCGAACCCACGAACTCGAAGGCGTGGACCTGGTCGTTTCGCGCGCCATCACCCATGGTTCACCTGCCTTTCGTGTCTTCTGTATGACTCTCTCACACCCGCGGGCACGCTCCGCAAGACCGCGCTGACGGCTGCTAGGCCGACTCGCTCGTCGAGCGCCTCTCGGCGAGCCGGATCAGGCGACGAATCCTGCCTGCGATCGCATCCTTGGTAGTGGGCGGGTCGGCCAGTTGCGCGAGCTGTTCGAGGGAGACGAGGCGATGTTCGATGCGCAGCCGCCCAGCCTGCGCCAACTGAGCTGGCGCGTCATCGCCGAGCACCGCCAATGCGTGTTCGACCTCAGCCGCAGTCGCCGCCGCTGCCGCCTCTGAGCGAAGACGGTTCGCGCTTCCGAACTGCCGGCCCGACCCTGACGCGACGTACTGTGCCCTGCGCGACCGACGATCCTCCCATGCCGCCAGCGTCGCGGAGGCCCCAAACGATGCCAGCAGCGCGGCGATGTCCTCATCCTCGCGAACGACGACGCTGATCCCCTCCGTGCGACTGTCGTGTGTCTTGGCCCGCACGCCCAACCTGCGGGCGGCGCCGACCAGGGCTACCGCGGATTCGATACCCGGACAGGGCACCCGCACGCCCCCACTGCTGCGCCGGTTGGAGATCAGTTCACCGGATCCGAGAAACGCACCACGCCAAAGCGATTCCACGCCTGCCACGTTCCCGCCGAGCAAGTGGGCGGGCAGTCCGCTGACCAATTCACCCTCCGGGGTGAGCAGCCCCGTGTGAGCGGCCATCTTCGAGACGTCGCGATCGACACGCACCACGTACCCCGAAGCTGCGCCCGGTGCCAGGTGATGGTGCACCGTAGCGCGGTAGCCATAGAGCTCCGACAGACTGCGCTGCACGCGGAGCGCGGTCAGATCGAGGTCGACGTGGGCGGATAGGGTCACCCGCGATCCCGACAGGCGGACTCCGTCGACGAACCTCAAGAGCGCAGCGAGTTCGGCGACCCGTGTCTCAGGCGACTTGAACACCAGACGGCACAGCTCCCGCTTCGCTTCCGTTGTGAAGTCCACTGATTGGTCCGATCTGTCAGTTCTTGGTGGATCTGTCCTATGTAGCGAACGGTAACTGTCCGGGTCGGCTCAACTCGGTAGCCGACGCCCAACCGGCCCGCATTTCTCGCCCACTACCGGGGACTACCAACCGCATCGCGGCAGCTGCCCGGACGGCCAGGCGCGTCTGCCGCGTCTGGCGGGCCTCGGCCTGCCGCAACGAGCGACACTGGCCCGGCCAGGCATTGCAAAATGCGCGCGGTCTCAGAGGTATAGACCGTAGTCCACGGCCGCAGGATCACCGGCGTGCGCTCGCTCGGCGATCACACCGGCGACGGCTTCCAGGCGGTCATGCTTGGCATCGTCGAGGTAGGTACCGATGTCGCGTACGAGCCGGTCGTGCTCGGCCACCAGGTCACCAGTCGACATATTTTGCGGCTCAGCCCTTTTCACTTACGACCGCCTTTACCGGTGCCGATTGGTCGACGAGGCGCCACAGGCCGTTGGCGAGGTTCTGGGAGGCTTGGTCGACTGCCCAGAGAGCGCACTCGCTGCACTGGCCCGTGTTGTCGTCATACGTGCGGGCCCAACTGCACGGTCCTGTGAGTCCGGCGCAGGCCGCATACTCGGTGCATCCGCAGCCGCGGCATACTCTCGGGTAGGACCATTCGATCCGGGTGATCTCGGTGCTGGGCTCGACCCCGCGGTGGGTGCTGCAGAAGAAGTCGACGAACTCGGCCGGCGTCAGTCCGGGGAACCCTTCGGCGACCACGTCTGCTGGCGAGATTGCTTCGAGCGGTTCTCGACGCACACCGACGACGTCGACGATGACGATCAGCTCGCGGTCGGCGCGGCGGACACCCCGGTACTTGGGGCACAGCGCCAGCTGATCCCCTGCCTGCAACCGTAGCCATCCATCGCGTCTGGTCTGAGTCTTGACGCGATCGCGTACGGCTTGCGTGGTAAGAGCCACGGACATCCACCACACGCGGGACTGTGGGTCTGGCATGCCGGCACTCCTATCGTTGGCTGTGGTCACCGGCGAGGTGCCGCCGCCACTTGATTTCAAACTCGGCCAATGCTTCGGCTTTCGCTTCGCGCAGGTAGCGCGCGTACTCCTCAGGGTGTGCCTCTTTGAGCCTGGCCATCGCTCGGCCCGGGCACGGCGATACCGCGTTGTGGCGCAACACCGTACGCCGTACTCCGCAGCTGCACCGTGCGCGTGGCGAATCCGCTTCAACAGCCACGTCGGCACGATCGAGATCGATGATCTCGTGTCCGGGGTCGTTACTGGAGGCGCTCATATCTCTATCGCGTCGAGGAAGCGTTGGTAGCGGAGGGATGGTCAGGCGCCGAAGTGCATCGACCAGTAGACCTGTTGGGGATCGGAGCCATGGTTGACCGTGGTCGTTTGGTCGGTGAGGTCGACGGCGTCTCCGCCGGCTTGTCGGACTGCGGTGGCGGCTAGGTCCAGCATCGCCGCGATCGCCTCTGCGTCGTCGTAGCCCGTTGTACTGGCGTGTATTTCAAGATTTGACATGGGGTACACCTCCCGGTTGATGGTGCTGTCTCAGCGGATTAGTTCGCGTCGGCACGCCACGCGGTGCAGTACGCGTACTGTCGCCCGTCGAGCAGGTGTGCGTCCGGTTCGTCGCCGGGTCGGCATAGCGCCGCGAGTGGGTAGCCGTTGTCGACGACGGTCAAGTCGGGTCGCCACGTGCTGCGGGCAAGTTCCTGGGCCTGATTCAGCAGCTGCGGCCAGTCGTCTTTGCGGCCGGTCACCGACAAGGTCTGCGGGTGGTGGGCCGACTGCAGCTGCACCTCGATCGGGTAGTCGTGCTCTGACATGTGTCGCTCCAGTCGGGGTGGTCGGACGTGGCGAGGTGGGTGGTGCCGTCAGAAGGTGAATCGTGCGTTGGCCGAGGCGATGGCGGCGTCCTGGTTGGCGGCCACAGCCTGCAGACGCCGCGCGAAGTCCTCGATCGACTCGGGTGTTACCGCGGCGTTCGCTTCGAACGTGTCTGCGGCGTTGCCCAGGGCCACCTGCGTCGCGCTGACCCGATCGGCGGCCAGCTCACGCAGCTGCGCCACCACGTCGGCGACGACGGCGTCCCTCGCCCCAGGGTCGGAGCGCAGCTGCGCCGCCAGAGTCATCAATGTGCCTGCACCGCGACGCAACGCGTCGGGGTCGAAAACGATGTTTCCCATGACGCTTACCTATCAATTGGCGGCACGCGCCACACGGACCGACGCGTTTCGAAGGGCACAATTCGCAGTGAGGAGGCGGCGGGCAGCCGATGGCCGTCTTTCCCATGGCCACTGGACCGACGCGTTTCGGACGGCACTATTCGTCGCCGAGGGTGCGCAGCGGGCGTACCGTCATGGCGTGGCCGTTCATGCCGCCGGGGCGCGCCACGGGTCGCCGGAACCCATGTTGGCCACCTTGCGGCCGGTGCCTTCCAGCAGCGCCGGCGTGGCTGTGGAATGGAAATATGACGGCCAGCGCACGGCTGTAGTGGTCGACGCCGCCGGGACGTGGATCGTGTCGCGCAACGGCGCCGACGTGTCGCGGACGTTCCCCGAGTTGGCGGCCATCGGCGACGCGTTGGGCGGGCGCCGCGTCATCCTCGACGGGGAGATCGTTGCCGTCGATGCGCAGGGCCGGCCGTCGTTCACCCGGCTACAGCGCCGATGGCCGCAGCATCGGAGGCCCACCCCGACCCTGCTGCGTGAAGTGCCCGTTCGTGTGTTCGCCTTCGACGTCGTTTCTCTCGATAGCCGGCCCTTGACCGGCCTGCCCTATTCCGAGCGACGCGCCATCCTCACCGAGCTGACCGACGGCCTCACCTCACCCGTGCTGACCGTCCCGCAATCGTTCGTGCAGGTGTCGCCGGCAGACATGCTGGACATAGCGAGCCAGCACGGCATGGAGGGCGTCGTCGTGAAACGTGTTGATTCACCTTACGTTTCGGGGCGCACGACGTTGTGGACCAAGCATCCCGTGCGATCGACTGCGCAGCTGCTCATCGTTGCCTTCTGGCATGGGAGCGGCCCGGGTGGCGCCCGCAGCGTGGGTTCTCTGCTCCTGGCCGGTCATAACGATCACGGGGATCTGGTCGCGGTCGGCCAGGTCGGCACCGGGTTCAGCGCGTCGATGCGACGTCACCTGTTCGAGCTGCTCGATCCGATTCGCAGCACGGATCCGCCGGTTGTCTCTGCACCCGCGGTGCCGGGCGCCGTGTGGGTTCAGGCCAGACTGGTCGGGGAGGTCGCTTACCGGGAGTACGTCCACGGACGATGGCTGCGCCACACGAGCTGGAAGGGCCTCAGAGACGCCGTCGACCCGGCGACGGTTGCCGTACCGCCGGCGACCGCGCCGGACGCGCCGGACGCACCGTGAAGGACAACCACACGCCCCGAGCCGCCTCCCCCGACTGCCCACCTCCGGTGCTGGCAACGCGATCATCCGGCGGCGCGGCCGGCGATCAGAGGGGTTCGCCGATATCGGGAAGCAGGTTCAGGTCGTCTGGTCGCGCCACGCCCGGCTCCCATTGGCGGAACTTGGCGGCCAATTCCCTCACCCGCCGTTTCGCCCACTCCGGACTCAAGCCGCTGAGGACGTCGTACTCGTAACGGAAGCGCTCCTTGCGGTCGGCGATGTAGGACGCCTTGTCGGTGACACCGCTCTGGCAGTACCAGTACAGGGCATCTTCGAGCGTGCCTGTCTGGTCGAAGCCAAGCTGACCGCGCTCGTAGAACGCGAAGTGGTAGGTACCGCTGTCGTCAACGAAGACGTTGAGGCCATCGTTGGTTCGCATCCCGACGGGTATGGGTGTGATTCCCAGCCGCGCTGCGCAGCGGTCGATCTCGGTTTGCAGTTCGGCTGATCTAGCGTCCAAGGGGTGGTCCGGCACGTTCGATGATTCCCTTCTCGAGTAGGTCGTTCACCGAGATCCTCGTCCCTTCGGGACCTACGACCATGTATTGAATCGATCCGGGGGAAGGTGTCTGTCCGAACCACGGTTGCACCGGCCCTTCGACGATGCGCCACCCTGGGGGCATAGGTGCCCCGGTGACCATGTAGCGGTTGTACTGACCACCGACGGTCTCCGGGGTGATCGCTCGGTCGCTGTAGGGGGTGCCATCCGGCGATAGGTACTGCCCGTACTCGGAGCCGAATCTGTCGATGATCGTGCCTTCGGGTAGTTGGGCGGGTTGGGGAACGTAGCCGGGTGGGAAGCCGTCGTTGTCGGGCCAGTTGCGGGCCCCTGGAGTTCCGAAGAGGTTCTGGAATTCCTGTGCGGGCATGCCGCCCAGCGGGTCCCAGCCGCGCATGACAGCCAGGGGCGCCCCGCCTTCGGTGACCAGTTCGGCGGGTAAGCCGGCGCGGATGGCAGCGCCTTCGCCACCGAACGGTGCGGTCGCTGCAGCGGCAGAGAGGTCGAACGTCTTCTCCCCAGCGAAGTACGCCGCGCTGGGCGAGTCGAGCGCATGCTGGACCTGGTCGACCGCGGTACCCACCGGGTTGGTCATCGTCTGTTGGAGGCCCTGGGCCACCTCCTTCCAGGAGTCCAGTACACCCGGCGCCCCGGGCCCGCCTTGGCCCAAGAGGTTCTTGATGCTCTGCTCGGAGTTGCGCCACGCGTCACCGAATCCCTCGCCGAACCCGGGTGCCGGCATCCGGCCCGGCTCCGGCGGGCGATAGAACGGGTTGATGCCCTGCGCCTCTGCGTGCGCGACCATCTGCGACAGCCGCGACTCGATCTGGTCGGCTGGTACGCCCTGACTGGCCAGAATCGGCCGCGCCGCGGCCTTGAACGCCTCAACGTCCTTCGCCGGCATCACCATCGGCGTCGCGTGGTCGGGAACCGGAGCGCCGGCCAACTGGTCGAGCGCACCGGAGAGGTTGGCCGGTTGATCGCCAGGCTTGCCCGCCGACGCTTCAGGTACGTGGGCCCCTGCGACCTGGTCGAGCGCACCGGAGAGGTTGGCCGGTTGATCGCCAGGCTTGGCCTTGGGGTCCGGCGCGCCCGGGCCGAGGAGGAGGTCTTGCAGATCCGCAGGCTGGTCCGGCCCCCCAGTTGGCCCGCCGGCCGGCAGGAGCATGTCGGTCAGGGAGCGCGGTGCGTCACCAGACGGGTCGGCACCGGTGGCGGCTCGCACCACAGATTCCGCGGACGGCACTCCGCGAGCAGCCAAGTCCCGCTCGGCATCGGTGACCGACTCCTGACCCGAAGCCACCTTGATCGCGGTCGCCAATTCCTGGTCGGCGGCAACGGCTTTGAGCATCATCCGATGAATTCGGTCGCGCGCCTCGCGTTGGGCGGCCTGACGTTCCTTGAGCTGGTCCTGCGTCAATCCGGCCAGCTCGAAAGTGACAGCACCGGTGGCCAAATCGATATCGAGGTGCTTCTCGGCCGCGTAGAGGGTGATGTCCTCCCATTCCCGCTTGACAGCCGCAACCTGTTCCTCTGCCGCGGCCGCGGCTCGGGCGACCAGCTCGCACTCCCGCGCATGCGTACGCAGGTCGAGCGCGACCTTCCCCGCCCCGGCGCGGGCCGCGTCAGCAGCCGCGCTGTCCCAGGGAACGGCCTTCATCACAGCGGTCAGCGTGTCGGCAGCCTCCTGGGCTGCCGCGCCGTGCTCGGTCGCCGCGCGGAAAACGTCCCGGATGGACGACGGCTCCCACCGCTGCACATCCTCCAAGGTGATCCCCACCGGTTAACCGCACCCCCTCGGCGCTGCCGTCATGCCCTGCATCGCAACGGGCTCCCGGGCCGCGAAGACCCGCCCGGCGATGAGGATAACAACTGGTCAGCTGGGCGCTTCTTTTTCAGCAAACATCCCCAACCACCGCGGCGCCTAAGCGCTGCCGAGAAAGGTGCGGTCACATGCCAGCAAGGCTCGCCTGCCCGCGGGTGAGCGGTTGTTTCAGTGCCGAGCAGGATGCCGGAATAGTCGGGGAGCGGAGGCGTTTCCGACGTCGACGGCGCGGGCCACTCGCTACAGTCCGCGGGCCAAGGCCGCCATTCTTCGGCAACGCCGCCCCAACGCTACGGACCTATGCGCCAACCTCAGCTACCGGAGTGCTCATGATCGGGCCTCGTCGATGCCGACGGTGCACCGACGCCTGTTCCACTACGAGGCTCACCACCCTGGCAGCGGAGAGACCCGCGGTCTATAGCTGGAGGCGGGGCGCCGATGCGCGGTCGATCCGCCTGGCCGATCCACGGTCCGTCGCAGGCACAGCACGCGCGGCTTGATGCAGGACCTCGGCGTGCGCGGCGATCAGCGATGACACTTGCGAGCTGAAATCCGACCAGCCGGTGGTCTTGAGGGCAAAGGCTGCGGCGGAATCGCCGATCAGGCCAGGGTTGGCGGCCGCAGCGACAGTCTGCGCGCCTTCGTGGCGGCGGGTCATCTCTTCGTGGCACCCGTGCAGGTGGCCGGCCGCGGCGGCAACGGCCTCGGGCTGCATTGCGATGCGCTCAGACGAAGTCACCAGACCCCCACAACTCTCTGTCACGGCTCCTGCGGCCACGGTAGCAAACATGGCCGGTCTACTTCGGCCGTCAACAGTCTCGGTGTCCGACGGC
The DNA here is from genome assembly GCF_025822555.1 of Mycobacterium hackensackense. Lineage (NCBI taxonomy): Bacteria > Bacillati > Actinomycetota > Actinomycetes > Mycobacteriales > Mycobacteriaceae > Mycobacterium > Mycobacterium hackensackense. The sequence continues at coordinate 157,518 of NZ_JACKUC010000053.1, read as the reverse complement.
GTGAGCCCGGCGACCGCACCGGGTGCAGTGCATGTCGCTGCAGGTGATCGTCGTGCGATCGTTGCTGATCGTGACGCGGCATTCCTCATGGCTCTCGTTGGGAAAGCGCGCGGCCAAGGCAGCGTCCCACTGGACCGCGGGTGGTTCAGCGGTCGGTCCGCCACTATCCGCCGCAGACGAGAGGTGGTGGTGGCCGGGCCGCATCGTTGCCATTATTCCGGATCCCTCGACGGGCCTGGAGCACGGATTTGCCTCCGAAGGCCCGGTATATTCCATCTATGCGAAGTGTTGCGCCGGCGTTGTTGCCGATATTCCGTTCTTCGCATCAGGCTGGCCTACTCAACCGCCTGTTCCTCACCGACGCAGAGATCCCCATGACCGAACTCGCTCGAGCCCTCGATATCCCCCTGACCACGTTGCACCGAGAAGCCGAACGCCTCGAACAGGCAGGGCTGCTGACCAGCCGCCGCTGCGGCCGAGCGCGACTTCTACGCGCCAACCGTGAGCACCCCGCCGCGGCCCCACTGACGGCACTGCTTACCGTCACTTTCGGCCCCGCCCAGATCATCGCCGAGGAGTTCGCAGGCCTCCGCGCGGCCGCGGTCATCATCTATGGCTCCTGGGCGCAGCGCGATGCCGGATACAACGGGACCTTCCCCACTGCCGTCGAGGTCCTCATCGTCGGTGACGCTCTCGACGAGGAGGCCGTACACGTAGCCGCAGCATCGGCCCAACGTCGACTCGGCCTGCCCGTCGACACCGCGACCTGTGCGCGCGCAGTCTGGCACTCCCCATCGCCACCCGCAGAGATCGCCGCCATCCACGCACAACCCTTCCGGACCGTCCTGACCGCGACACCCGAACCCGTCGACCCGCCACACCTCGACGGCATCTACCGGTTGCGACCCTCATGGACACCGCGCTACCAGCCCGACGTCTACGTTCCCGCCGACCTGAACATGCTCACCGGCCCCACCAGCGGCCACCACGACCCACCCGTGCACCTGTACTGGCAGCCCGGCACCCTCGACTTCGCCAACCCCGCTGACCGCGAGCTGTTCTACTCCTCGGCCCTCACCACCGCCAGCAGCACCCACGACTTCACGCAGTGGATCAATCGCGACACCCTCACCGCCGCGTGGCACCACTTATCGCTGCCGACCCGCGTACGCCGCGCCTGGGAAACCCTGCACCCCAACCTACGAGACGAGGCCACCACCGTGAACGACCGAATCCGCATCCAAGACACCATTCTGGCCGCGATCGCCGAATTCGGCTTCGCCCTCGCCGGCGGGTCAGCACTCATCGACTACGACGTCGTGTCCCGCGAAACCGATGACATCGACGCCTTCAACGACCGCTGGGACGTCGACGCGTTCACCGCGGCCTGCGCACGCGTCCTACAGGTCTGCCACGAAAACCATTGGAACGCAGCGCTCGTCGCAGACCAAGACATGGACAAGCAGATCCGCGTCGACGCCGGAACCGGTCACCCAGTCATCGTGCAGCTCGTCTACTACGGCCGCTCACAAGACCCCGAGCAACGCCCCGGTGGTGGTCTACGACTGATCTTCGACGACGTCGTCGCCGGCAAGGGCGCCGCCATCGCCGACGCCGCCCGCGGCCGCGACTTCTACGACCTCGCCAACATCATGACCACCCCCGGCTGGACCCTGCAACGCGTGGAATCCGCCATGCACGCAATGCGATTCGGCGATCTCATGGACGCGTTCCGCGCCAACCTCGACCGCTTCCGCCGCGGCGACTTCGACGACGACATCCGCAAATCCGGATTCGACCCCGACTTCTGCCACCGCACCTTGGGCTGACTTCGGCGTTCCGCGCGCCTTAACTGGACCTCGGGCCCGACTCGTCTAGACATGAGGAGACAAGCTCTCGGGATAGGGTCGCCAGCGAACGCGCTGTACCCGGCTCCGCCATCTCGACGGCGAGCTCACCGTCGCTGAGCTGACTCAGGCGCGCCTGCTCGCGCTCTGTTGGCGACTGCGCCACCGCAGCCAGCATCCGGATCGCGATGTCACGCGGGACCTCTAGTCGCACGTGGCGCTCCCTTCCGGCACAGATACATGCTTTATACAGCCACGTCGCAACCTTATTGGCCTCTCTGTCGACGTCGGAAGTTCGGGCGGACCAGCCTCGACATCGACCCCCTAACGTTGATAGAATGGTGTTAATACCCGTTAAAGGAGGGCCCGATGTCCGTCTCAAACGAACTCGAACAACTCTTGCGCGACCGTTTCGAGATCAGCCCCGACGACTTCGTCGCCGCCCTGAAATACCTGCCGGCATCGCGCCCATGGGCAGCATCCCTCAGCGAAGCAGAGGCCCGCCTGCTCGACGACGCCGACTTCCCCGAGGACCGCGACGCCTTCATCGTCGCCGGCACCGAGATCGCCGGACACACCGCCCACCTCGCGGTCACCGCATTCACCGCCGATGACGTCGCCCAGGGACTGGGCATCAGCGCCTCCCGCGTACGACAGAAGCGCCTCGCCGGTGAGCTGTGGGCCATCCCCGACGGGCAGACTTGGCTGTTCCCCGTTCTGCAGTTCGAAACCGCAGACGATGGCGGCCCCACCCGCCAGGTCCGCGGCCTCGACCGAGTCCTCAAAGCCCTCCCCGATGATCTGCACCCCGTGGCGGTAGCAGGCTTCCTGCGCACCCCGCAGCCCGACCTCGTCCACGGCCGCCCTATGACCCCGATCGAATGGCTGCGCGCTGGCGGCGATGTCGACCAGGCTGTCGCCGCGGCCGACGCCGTCGACTGGTACGCAACATGACTGCTCGCCTACCCGGGCCGCCACCGACCGACGAGCTTCGCGCCATCGGCGTCCGCGACGAGGAACTGCGCACCGTTGCCACCGACGAGACCTGGTGGAGGGTCCACCGCACCACCGGCACCTTCGTGCTGGGCTGGAACGCCTTCCGCGAGCACGGACCGCACCTGCGGTTCGACCCCCACCCCCCACCGGCTCGCCACCATGACGGGATCGGCGTCTGGTACGCCGCTTCGGAGCCGTTGTCCGCGCTGGCCGAAGCCTTTCAGGCCGACCGCACCATTGACCGGTTCCGCGGCGACCCCTACCTCACCGCAGTGCGGTTCACCCGCGCCCTTGCGCTGCTCGACCTCGCCGCCGACAGCACCGGTGCCTGGCCCACCCGAGCCGGCGGCACCTTCGCCCTCTCCACCGGGCCGCACTCCATTACCCAACGCTGGGCCAGACGCATCACCGAGGCCTTCCCCGACCTCGACGGCCTGCGCTACAACAGCCGGTTCGCCGGCCAACCCTGCATCGCCCTGTTCACCCCTGCAATCACCGCAATGCCTACGCGCCCAACGCTTTCGCTTCCCCTCGCTCACCCGGGGGTGGCGACCCGCATCGCCGCCGCCGCGCAGCGACTCGGCTATCTCACGATTTAACTCAAACGCACTTTCGTTCGGCCGCTGGCGTGCTCGTCTGGCCGCTGGACGGCTCCTCGAGCACTTGACCCCCGCCAAGGTAACGACCTTTTTACCGGCTTATCTGTAAGTCGCCCTTGTCAATCCACTTGAGGGCACGTGCGGCCACAGCATTCGACGTCGGGAACATGTGTCCAACGATCACACCGCGGAGCTCCGCTATCCAGCGCCGTCGCCGGTTTCGGCCGCAGGTGCGAAGTGGGTGTAGGTTTTGCGTGCGAAATTCGCCGGGTAAAGCTAAACGAGCCGTTCAGGAGGTCATCTCTAGAGCCGGCCCGGACCGGCACGCCGGCCGTATTCGCAGGGACTCAGACGATTTGCACCGGGATTATTTCGGTCCGCGCGATCACGCGATCACGTTCCGCAGAAAGGGCTGTCCTCCGGGGATCCGACATGTAGGCATCCCTTGCAGCCTCGGATGGCCACTCATACAACTGAATCTCTAGAGGACGGTCCTCTTGACCATCGCTGCGGGCACGCTGCAACACAGTCCCCCCATGCTCGGTCACCAGCGCCAGCACTGAATCTTCATACGCGCTCATGGCTTCATCCATGCCCGGGCGAGACCACAGGAGTACATAGGAGGTCAGCTTCACGCCCCGATCGTCGCACGCGATGCGACTCCTGTACGCCAGCAAATCGCGACTTATCTCGGCGGTCAACGTCGGGCGCACTCCTCCAGATAACTCTGTTCCCCACGATTCCTCTGAGCAAGACCAGCGTCGTGGGACACAGTCGGATACACCCCATATCGACCTACAGATAATGCAGTTGGCCCGCAGCCACTCATCTTCCGCGGATGCGCTGACTCAAGATCGAAGCAACAGGCGCCGCGTAGAACATCCGCACCGGGCCGGTCAACCCACTCACCGCGTCCCTCAGGTAGGCCTGCGCCCTGAGGGGCAGCGTCGTCGCCTCCACACCGCCGAGTAGCGCGGCGCTCGCCGCCGGAAAAGAACGGAAGACCACCGCTGCATCGTGGCGCAGAGGTATCAGCTCATCCCGATAGACCTCGTGCCGCATGCTTGCGACGACAACACGCACGCCAAGCGCAGGACCCTCTGTGACGAGACGGGCATAAAGCGCGATGACCTCTGGATTGAACAAGACGAGCTCGTCGAACGCATCGATCAACACCACGAAGTCAGCTTCTGCCCTGAGCTTTTCAAGCCGCAGAGCCGCGCGGCGGTCGACCTCGGCGCCCACCGCGGAACAAAAATCTGTTGCGTTCAAAAACGGCGGGTCACCCAATTGCCGTTGTAGCGAGCACACGACGTGCGGAAGCTCCGCACACTGCTCAAAAGTCGCACCTTTGAGGTCGAGGAACGCCAGCCTAACCCTGCCGGGCGGGTAGAGGGCACACATGGCCAACGCCAAAGCCTCCAGCGCGACACTCTTACCGGTGCCCGCTACTCCCGCAACAAACCACACGGCACTTGCAGCCGAGAATTCAACTGAGACAACCTCTTCTGACCCATCAGCCAGCATCCCGACCGGTACACGAAGCGCAGCATCACGGGCATTACGCCCCCATCCGTCGGCCGGATCAAATGTATCGACGGCCCCCACTCCGAGCGCGTCAAGAAAGGCCTCATCAACTTCACGACAATCGTCCCGTTGCACAACCACAACCTCGGGCGCCTCGCGACCAACCGCCCGCAACGCCGCGGTGTAGGACACACCGTGCCTCCGTTGGTACTCGCGTGCAGCCTGCTTACGCGCATTCGGTGTCGGCATCGTCAACCGCCCTCCCAGCTAGTTACGCGGACAACGCGGAACCCCCCACACCACTCCACTGCCGCGCACACCAACAGGAAAGCTGCGCGCCGCCCGCAGGGCGTTGTCCCGACTCGCAAAAAACCGGTGTGGGCGGTCCATCGACTGCGGGAGCCAGCCGCACGCACGCGGCATACACCCAGATTAGCGCTCTGCCGGCACCCGCAGCGAAAGACACCACCTGCATCGCCCTATTCACACCCGCTGTCAACGCAATGCCTACGCGCCGACCTCGTTCACTCCCTTTGACCCACGCGCATCGCGGGCGCCGCACCCCGACTCGGCCATCTCACAACCGATACTTTCGGCCGGTCGCTGACATCCGCACAGGAGGATGACACCGGCCCGCATCGCCGGCGGACAACTCATGTTCGAGCAGGTCTTCACATGCGGCGCCGACGGGCATCCTCAGCAGCTGCTCCAGCTCGTCGCGAATACCGGCTGAGCGGGCCAGTCTGCTGCCCGGGCCAGCTCACTATCGCTGACCTTGCTCAAACGGGCGTGCTCGATGCCGGTGGGCGCTTGCGCTACAGAGACCAGCATCCGGATTGCGACATCTCGGGGGACCTCAAGGTTTATCGCCACAGCCGTTTGCTCCCTTCAAACAACTCCTGGATCCCTGTTCGCCGCAGGTGTCCGCGTTCGGCGGCGAGCGGCTGCGAACGATGCAGTTCTCCGTCGCGGACCCGTTCACCGAAATTCTGCAGTTGCTCCGTCCATCCGGATTAACGCGTTCAACAGTAAGGGCCCCCCGCGCCCTGGGGGCTGTTCTCCGCGCGCGGCGGGGTCATCGCGTAACGACCGGCCGATGTCGCGGGCCGTCCGCTCGAACCGAGGGTCGGCCAGCATCGCCACCAACTCCGCGTCCACCTGGTCGGTCAAGTGGACTACACCGTCGTCGTTAGCCGCATTGTCGAGGATTACCCGCAGGCTCAATTCTAGATCCGGGTGCGCCTCGAGCACCTGTCTCAACGCGTCGACCAGGTTCTCAAAGGTCTTCTTACCGAGCTGATGTGGGCGGATCGAACGGTCTGGCACTGTGCACCTGCTTCTCTTCCGAGGTCGGCCCGTTTGCTCCATGACGGGGTTCGGCGAAGTTAACACTCGCCACCGAATCACTGCGGCACCCAAGCCGTGTCCAACCTCTCTATCTCGACTTACCGCGATCAATAGCGTCCGTCTGATCCAAGCTGCGGAGCTCCCGTGATCCCCACCGTGGGGCAGCCATCAGGGTCCCGGCAGCTCGCTCCTCGCCAGATGGCGGCGGCGGCCGTGACCGACCGCGTCCAGAAGGCCTGTCAGCTCGTGTGGACAAAGACGTTCGCCGATCCCCGGTTGTATGCGGCGATCGTGGACCGGCTCACTTTCGGGGGCACCATCATCGAAACCGGCACCGCCTCCTACCGGCTGGCCCACGCCCGCACCAAGAACACCGCTGCCGGCTGAACGAGAACACCACTCACATCCGCGAGGTTGACGCAGCCTCACGTGGTGCCGCAGCACCTTTCACCGCTTCCCAGCCGGCGTCGGCGCCTTTCCAGAACAGCCGCCCGGCGATCGACATGTACAGGAAGTAGGTCAGATACACCGGCACTGTGCCCCATTGGGTAACCCAGTCGGGCAGGGCTGTGATCGCGGCGAACCCGCCCGCGAGCATCACCAGCCCGGCCACCAGCGCTGCCAAGTCTTTGAACCCGAACTGTGCGCGTTCGTTGAAGGTGTGCATGATCCCCCGACCGGTAGATGTTCATAGCCTTTGATGTGTTCGAGCGCCACGCCGCTGATGCGTCTTCGGTCAGGACATGTTGCTGTGGTCGGAGCGTAGCGCGTGCCCACGCCGGTAAGGCTGTGTGCGAGGTCACCGCCGGGTGGCGTTCGGTTTGGTGCCCGTTTTCCCGACTACACCTTGAAAGACCCGCCATCACCACTGGCGGACGGGGGAAGCAGAAAACCGCAGGGGGTAGTCATGATGGGAAATTCAACGGGGATCCGACGTAGCCGCGGATCAAACGCAGCGGCTCGCGGCAGCCGAACGGGTCTTTGCTCAACCAGCTCGCCGGTGTGGCCATCAGTGCTGGCCACACCGGTGCAGGTCCCCGCAGGAGATGCGGTGACCAGTCCGCTGCGTGCCACCGCTGGTGGACGGCACCGTGCGGTACCGGTGCGATCGATCGGCGATCGCGGCCGATGGGTACGCCTGGGTGTAGCAGCCGGGATGACCGCGCTGCTGGTCCCCGTCGCGGGTCTGGTCATCCCGCTGACCAGCGCTGATCCCGCGGTGATGGCGCAGGCCTCCGCGACACCGAAACCGGGGTCTGCGGGCGGGAATCACTCCAAACCTGGGGACAACAAGAAAAAGAAGAAGACCGACAACAAGAAATCGAACAACAACCGGCAAGGTTCGTCGGCCCGCAGCTCCAGCAGCGATTCGGGTGCGCAGCACTCCGGGTCGAGTTTCAGTGAGCGGACCAATGCCAACAACCGTTGGTCCGCTGACGGCGCGAATCGCAGTGTGAACACCCGGGTCTCCAGCCAAGCCGAACCGCAGCCGCCGGCGCAGGCACCGAGCCAGGTGCAGGAAGCGCCGCCGACCCAGGGGCAGCAGAACACCGGCCAGCCGGCCACACCCCCGCAGGACACCACACCGGCACAGACCTCGCCGCCGGCTGCGCAGCAGCAGACCCCGACCGTGGTCATCCCCGCTCAGGGCGAATACGCCCCCGGTGAGCAGACCACCACCACGGTCACCCCGGCAGCACCCAATGATCCGACCGGGCCCGCCACCGCACTGGTCATCGGGTTGGCTGCCGCCGGCGCCGGAGCGGCGTCTCGGCGCAACGGCTCCCGCTCGTCGTCGACCCCGTCGACGGCGACCGATCCCACTCAGGGGGTGCGGGGCGGGTTCAGCGTCACCCACATCGGCCAAACCGACGGCGACCAAACCCTGGTCACCCTCACCGACCCGTCCTCGCCCACCCGGTACAACTTCGACGCCTCCCAGGTCGTCCCTGACGGCGGCAGTCTGCAGGTCAACCCCGACCAAACCGTCTCCATCCTCGACGCGTCGGGTACAGCTACCGGTGACGGCTTCTCGGCCCCCTGGGCACGCGATGCCACCGGCGCCGCCCAACCCACCCAATTCACCGCCCAAGGCACCACCCTCACCCAAACCATCACCCCACGACCGGATGCGGTCTACCCGATCACCGCCGACCCCGACGGGATCAAGGTCGATGATTCGGCCATCAACAGCCCCACGCCGCCGATGGCGCCACCGGCGCATCCCGACGATCCGTTGTTCGGCCAATCGGATATGTCGACCGTCGAACGCGTGCTGTCGGGAACGGCAGGCCGCGCCGACGGCGCCACGGCGGTCGGGTATCTACAAGCCCGCGGTTGGGATACCGCCGCCAACCTCATCGGTCATTACCTGGCGAACGAGAGTGGTAGTGGGGATTCGTCGTTGGCACGCGACTTTCAGCTGTCCACAGCAGAAACTGACGCCCTCGGGGCTGACCCCTACAACGGTGGATACGGTGCCGACAAGGTCGCATCATTGCCCGACCTGCTCCAACAGGCGAGGACCAGCGCCCTTACCGCGGCGGCCACCTCAGGCCAACCGACCTACACCGAGGTATTCGGCAACGCTGGAGGGTGGACCGAGGTCGCCGGGAGCACTCCCACCAACATCTACGCAACGGGCCGTTACTCGGCGCAGATCGTGACACAAGTTCAGAACGCGGGCACCCCGCAGGCTGTGATCCAGCAACGCTTCTACGTCTATGATTTCACTGATTTCGACCACAACAGCGGAACCATCACCAACATCGGCGCCCTCACCAGTAACCCGATGGAAGCTGGGAAAATGACCGTCATCGACGAACTCAGCACTCTTCGTGACATCGGCTACGCGCGTGCCTTCAACACCTACGGCGTCAGTAGCATCCAAACCTTCCTTCCTGGGCAATGAGAGGCACACCACTGTCTGCGATGGCCCGAGCAGGACGGATTCTGGCGACGGCGGCACTGCTGGTCATCGTCGTAGGATGCGACGACAATCCACCACCCTGGAACTCGACACTTACCGATTCCCAAGCACGCCAGGCGATGACCGATCTCGGCATCAGGATCCCCGCCGACTATTCGTTAGTCGGCATGACCAGCGTGGCCTACCCCGTTGGTCACGCCTCCTATCGAGGTGCCTTCGACTATCCGATCCGCGGAAAAGCGCCCGTCATGCCCCAAATCGACGGGGCGCCACCCGCGGCGCCAGTGCCCGAATGCGATCCCGATGACCAAAAACTGTGGGCCAGCTACGGATTTACCTGCGCGATGACCAGTGCGCAGTCTGTCTCGTTCCGCCCCCGAGACAAACGAATAACGAACGAGATCACAGCAGTTACCGCCATCATTACCCCCGGTCATGGCCGCTTCTTCATCTACTCCACTGGAACGTGATCCCGCCACGGCGAGCCGTCAGCTCCAAGGCGGGCCGTAACAGCCTGTCACCCCTTTTCCAACCGCCATCTTCATAGCCACCATCGTGCAATTGCCCGAACTCATCACGTATCCGGTCGCACCCTGGAGCCACCCCGAGCCGTCATCCCGGGGCCACTTCAAGTTGACATAGCCACCTGCATCTACTACGACCGCACCGACCACTCCATGCTCGCACGCGGCATACGCGAACAGGTGCGAAACCTCTCCTCCACCAAAGACCACCAGCACCACGTTCTCGCCACCGAAGGAAGCCAACCACTCAACGAATCCGGCGGTGTTCACCTCGTCCTCGCCCAACCCGACACGGCCCAACAGCCATCGCGCGGGAGTCCCGTCAGCGAACCGCAAAGCCCCTGTAGGCGTGAGCGCGGCGTCGACCACGCCGGCGTGGCGAAACTGGCCGCGTCCGGCGCTCAACGATTCGAACCGCTGTGGTCTAACTTGCGGTGGAGCGCTTGCGGCTGCTGAAGATCCATCCAATTACCGTGGGACACAGCACAGACTCAATCTCCAGCGAGTCCGAGAACTTGAGCTCACATTTCATGTCGTGCAAGTACGTCGGGTCGGGCGAGGGCCCAGTGAGACCTAACGGATTCCCTTGCGGGAATGTCGTGTTCGGGGCAAGCTCAGCGGTCAGCATGCAGGCCGCGGCGTACGGGAGCGACTCCTCGGAGCTCTGCCCGGTCTTGGAGCAGTAAACGCTCACCACCGACACGTACGGGTAGGTGTTATCCGCGAGCCAGGACGTGAACCTGCTCGCTGTTTCATCCGCACTTAGCGCGACCGAAGGGGTGGTGGCGGGCGCTGCCTGACCCCCACACGCAGACAGCAAGCCTGCGACCACAGTGGCGACGACACCCCGGCCCGCGGCGCTTGCGCCCTTCATGGAGAGTGCTCACGATTCATGCGGCAAAGTTTACGGATGGGTGTGCAGGATCGAACACCACGACGCGAACAACAGGTCCAGAACTCCACTTAGCCCACACCGCAGCGCTTATCGAGGCGCGCGGAATCCACCGTTGCAGCCGCGACGTCGGCCTCTTTGTAGATGTGGCTACGAAGCTTGGTGATCTCAGTCAGACGCTCGTCCACATACCGCCTGGCCGTCATCGCGGTGACGGTGTTGACTCGCTCAGCCGAGATCGCCGGCGTGAAAAGATCCACTACCCGGACGATCGCTTCGGTACGGTTCTCGATGTACATATCGATGTTCGGCGTTGTCCAGTCCCACCCTGATGGGAGCTGAGGAATGGCATTGAGCGCGGCCTTAATGGACGGCCATGATTCGCACGTTGCGGTTGCGGCAGGGGCGACTGGCTGGGGTGCAGCAGCGGCCGGGGCTGCCGCGCTGGGCACGCCGGTGCCGGGGTTGCGTGAAAGGATGCCGACGGTGATGTTCGCCGTGGCGATGATGACGGCCGCTACGCCGGCGGCAACTACTAGCCCCCGACCTGCCGGCTTGTAGTAGCAAGACGGCCGCGAGTGCTCAGGCCGGGGCGGTGCACCCGTAATCAGCGTTTCCCCCATGGTGGGATGATAACCAGGCCCGGTAGATGAGGTGTCGAACTGCGCGTGTCGTCGAAGTGTTTAATTCGCGAGCCGCGATTGCACTGACCAGTCTCTTTTGTGCCGGATAGATAGGGCTCTTCGGTTGGGCGGCGCGCCGTACCGAGGTCCTTATGGGGCAACGGATCCCACGAAGTCATCGACGGGTGTTACCAGCTCCAGATTTGGCCTTTTCGGACTCGGACAAGTTGAGCTTCGCACGGACGTCGCTGAACTGGCCGCGTTTTGTCGAACCAGTCGACGAGCAGGTTCGTTGGCAAATTCGACATGGCGGGGAGTTCTGGTCGAGCTATATCGCAACGCAATGATGTTGGTGATGCGCTGGCCGTGCCCGTGGTCGGTGCCCCCCTCGAGCGCTCTCTCGCTGCCTGCGTCGCAGCCACGACCGAAAGGCTTGTCTGTCGGCGGCGCTTTCAGCACGCGGCGAACCTCCGGTATCCGGCGAGCGATGGGCGAGGGACGCGCACAGCCGACCGCTTTCGATGCGGCATACTCTGCATAGAATCATGCGCACTCGCGTCTGCGCTGTTAGAGTGCCCTCATGTTGATCGACACGAACGATCTCGTCTCCGCGACGGACTTCAACCGCAACACCGGCCGATACACGAACCGCGCCGCCGAAGGCCGCCGCATCATGATCATGAAGGACCAGAAGATCGTCGCCGCACTCATCGGCGTCCACGATCTGAACCGGCTCGACGCCCTCGACACAACCTCCCACCTCGGCTTCGACGACATCCCCGACATCAACGACGACCAGGGCGCAGACGACACCTCAGCCGAGGTGAAACCGGTGATGCCGATCGGCATCACCGTCGGCGGCGAGCCCGCCCACATCAACCCCCACGAAGACCTCCTCGTCGTCGGCCGCGGCGCAACCGAACTCATGGGCGTCCTCGTGAGCCAAGCAGGAGCGCTGACCGAGCCCCAGCAATTCGTGATCGCATCCGACAACCCCACCTTCCTCCTCCCGAGCGCCCCACCAGGGGCCACGCCGCCGGCAATCCTGGCTGTGTCCGTCGACATGAGCATGGCCGAGGAGCAGCGCCTCGCCGCGCAGATCTCAGGCGAGCTGCAAAGGCGCGCAGCATTGCTGCGTGATCACACGGTGAACACCGTTGAGCAGTACCGGCAACTCGACACCCAGTCGGCGCCACTACAGACCTTGACCGTCTCTCTCGACACTGCCGATACCTATCTCGGCGGCCCCCTAGGTCCGGTTGTCTCCCAAATCGTCCGCAGGGGTCACGATCTCGGCGTCAACGTGTGGCTGTTCAGCAATGCGATGCTGTCAACTCAGGCGATGCAATTGGCCGCGATCTCTCAGCGTCTCGCCCTGCACCTACCAACGGTGTATCAGTCACGCGACGTGATCGGTAGCGACGCCGCGGCCCACCTCAAGCCACGACAAGCGGTCCTACGCGACATCGATCAGGGGCTCACCCCTGTCGTCACCCCAGCCGCGACACCACCTCTGACGCCCGCGGCTCCCACGGTGCCGGCGGCCGAGCAATGGCCTGCGATGCCGCAACCCGGATCCATCCCGTCGATCGTCGAGATGTGGACGACATCAGCTCACAGCGGCGGCCCTTCGATACCCCTGGGCCTCGTCGACGACGTCGCCAATTTCCGACACACCGTTTTTGCGCTCCCCCTGATCAATGGCGGCTATACCGCGGTCATCTCTGATCCTGTGCAGGCTAGGGACTTCGTCCAGACCATGATCGCTATCGCCGCAGCCACCGATCCGGACGACGTGTACTTCCACTATCTGGGCACCCGCCCCCCACTTACGACCCCCACCGTCACCAGCCAAACCTACGAAGACCTCAAGAGCGCCGGCAGCGCCGCCGTCAAATCCGTTGCCGCAGCCCTCTCACGGGCATCCGAAGCCTCGCCGCGCGCGGTCTGCCTCATCATCAACGTCCAGGAACTCGTCACCGCAGCAAAGGTGCCCGATACCTTCACGATCCAGGGATTCATCCGGGATCTACTGGATGACGATTCAACCCGTGACGTTCATGTCGTACTGCTGGCCAACGACACACTTCGCTTGCAAATGCAGCTTCAATCGACACACAGGCGCCGAGCAGCCACCTCCATCTTCTTCGCCGGCATCGACCCCAGCACCGCCGGACGCGACATCCGCGACCAAGTCCGCCAACTCCGTCAACACGGCCCCGACGGCATGCACCACGCCATCGCGGCCCACGGCGCCGAACTCCTCAACGAGCGCGACGGGGTGTACCTCGTTCTCGCCCAACCCGACGAATCCCAGTAACCGCCGGGAAGGCACTCGGAGGGCCGCACGATGACGTTCACCGCCACCATCACCGACCTTGCCGCCGACTCCGTTCCGCTATGGGAGTCGTTCGGCCACGCATCCGCAGATGACGCGCACACCGCCGCGGTGCAGCACATCCACAGGGCTCAACCGGACGATCAGATCAGGGCCACCAGCGACGGCGTATACGAGGTGTGGAGTTCCGCGGACAGCCGCAGTTCGTCGCAGCACGTCGCCACACTGACCATCACCGCCAGCTGATGGCTGCGAGCCCTCACCCCCTGCAGCGATTCGCGACCAGCCGAGAGCACGACCGGACTGACAGTTCTCCTCGAAGGCCGCGCCACAATGGCCCCCAGAACCACTGTCCACCCTCCCGAGCCGCACACGCCAGCGTGTCACCACCCGCTGGCATCCTAATTGCCATGACTGCAGCAGACGTCGAACCTCTGCACACACGACCGCTGCCAGCCCAATCATTGGCCGAACGCTCACCCCACCTTGTCCCCGAGTGGAACGGCGAACGCAACGGGGAACTCACCCCGCACAACACATCGGCCGGCAGCAACGAGCCGGTCTGGTGGCAGTGCGCAAAATGCAATCACGAATGGAAAACCGCACCACGAGCGCGTGTACGCGGCAGTGGATGCCCGCCGTGCGTCTTCAAGAGAAATGCCGCGAAAGCCCGAATCCCCAAGGCTGGCCAGTCATTTGCAGACCGATCACCGCACCTGATCTCGTCATGGCATCCCACGCGCAACGGAACACTGACTCCCTGGCAGATTAAACCGTGTTCCGCCGAACTGATTTGGTGGATCTGTCCGGACTGCAACTTTGAATGGGAAGCACCGCCTGCGCGACGAACCTTCGGCAAGGGTTGTCCAACGTGCGGCCGAAAGAAGCTTGGGCACAGGGCGACACCGTTACCGCAGCGCTCGTTGGCAGACACCCATCCACACCTGGTGCGCGAATGGCATCCAACGCGCAACGGCGCTCTAACGCCAACATATCTGCGCCCTGGTAGCGACCGCGCTGCCTGGTGGAAATGTCAGAAGTGCCAGCATGAATGGGAACGCCGCGTCAGGACTCGCGCCGGCTCCGACGACGGCGGCTGTCCCGAGTGCCGCCCAGCGCACCGCGGCGGGCGCCGACAACCCATCACGGATGGCACAGCACTTTCAGACGCCTACCCCGAAGTCTCCGCGGAATGGCACCCAACACGCAACGGGGACCTCGCACCGAACGAAGTCACCTATGGTTCCGACCACTTAGCCTGGTGGCAATGCCGCGGATGCGGCCATGAGTGGCAAGCGCGAGTGCAGAAGAGAACCAGCGGAAGACGCGGATGCCCGCCCTGCGCGAATGCACAGAACGGTGCACGACTACGAGTACCGATGCCGGGACGATCATTGGCCGCGCTCCACCCGTACCTAGTGAAGGAGTGGGACGACTCCAGAAACGGTGCTGCGACGCCAGATTCGATTCGCCCTACCACGCGTGACCTTTACTGGTGGTGCGATGAGGCGGGTCACCGGTGGCAGGAGTCGCCACTTAACCGGACGCGTCGCCGTACACCTGGTTGCACTGATTGCGGGCTATGGGGAACTAGCGTCGAGGAGATCAGGCTGCGCCACGAGCTCATTGCAGCGGGCATCCCTGCGGCTGAAACACCGGTCATATTGGGCAGATTCAGGAACGGCCGTCCGCTCAGTTGTGACATCGTCTGCGAAACCTGGCGTGTGGCAATCGACTTCGATGGGTATCGCTTTCACAGGCATGCCGCCAACGTCGCCCGCGACTCACGCAAGACGAGTGAGCTTGTCGAGCAAGGCTGGACAGTCATACGCGTGCGGGAGAACCTTCCGCCGATTGGACCGAACGATGTTGAGGTAAAGCTGAATTCGTCAGAACTCGATCGAGCAAAGGCGGTACTCGCCAAGCTCGTCGACCTTGGCTTCCAGGTCGCACGCGCGCCCGACTACATGGCGTCGACGTTTCCTTGGGCGACGCAAGAGTCCACCTGGGCCAGCCAAGTGCGGATCCCACCCGATCGGACGCTGGCGGCCACCCACCCTGAGCTGACCGCTGAATGGCACCCTACGAAGAATGGTGCGATAACGCCGAACCGAATTCGGCCGGCGAGCCAGCACAGAATCTGGTGGCTGTGTCCGAACTGCGGCCGTGAATGGTCAACCCTGCTCGTCTCGAGGACAAGCCACACCCCCGTTCACCTGTGCCGATGCGGACGTTCTAACCAGTCGCGACCAATGGACAAGTTGGCGCCGACCACAGCCACCTGAGGCCCCGTCGACCGACGCGTCCTACCCCGCGCAGCTACCACAGACCTCGATCAAGCCGCCATATGAAAACGCCTGAATTCGGCGCCGGCGGACAACGCGCTCACCTTGACCGTCTGGCCGCTGGACGGCGCTTCAAGCACTTGTCCTCCGCCCAGATAGACCTGCACGTGACCCGGGCCTCCGCCACTGAAGGATGACCGCGGGAAGGCGAGATCGCCTGGGAGCACCTGACTTCCGCTGACCGGGATGCCAGCTGCGTACTGCGCCTGGGAAGTACGAGGAATCTCGACACCGTACATCTGCCCGGTCACGTAACGGGACAGACCTGAGCAGTCAAAACCGACTTTTCGGAAGTCACCGGCCCGGTCGGCGGGTCCACCACCATCTGAGATGCCTTGCGAGGGACCGGTCATCGAACCGCCACCCCAGGCGTAGGGAATGCCCAGAACGTTCTTGGCGATCGAGTTGAGCTTCGCGCCGTCAGCGCCAGTAGCACTGCCCAACGCCAAACTCGCTGGGCCGCCATCGAAACCGT
The DNA here is from genome assembly GCF_025822555.1 of Mycobacterium hackensackense. Taxonomy (NCBI): domain Bacteria; kingdom Bacillati; phylum Actinomycetota; class Actinomycetes; order Mycobacteriales; family Mycobacteriaceae; genus Mycobacterium; species Mycobacterium hackensackense. Next base: position 141,076 of record NZ_JACKUC010000053.1, on the reverse strand, counting down.
TCGAGGCGTTGGCCTTGGCCAACATGTTGTCCAGAACCTGGTTGCCGCCCGGCGCGCTGAGCATCTGCTGGAACGGCGCCGTCATACCTGAAAGCCCTTGCAGCCCTTGCAGCGGTGAGGACAGGGCACTGGGAATGGATTGGGCGGCCTGAGTCAGGCTCGGCAGGATGCTCGCCGCGGTCTGGTTCATCGGCATAGACGACTGATAGGGAGACGCCGCCGCCTTGGCAAGATCGGCCGCGGTCAACCTGGGTGCGCCAGCGCCGCGCAGAGCATCGCCTGCTCCGCCTCGGCCGCCGCCCTTGAGCGGATCCTGAGCGTCAGGCCCGCCACGCACCCTGTTGCCGCTGGCCTCATCGGTGTCACCCATCGCGGACGACGCCTGAGCACCGGTGCTGGATTGCGCAGCCCCTTTGCTGACGTTCTGACCGAAGTCGGTGGACATGGTGCCGGTCGCGGTCGAGAAGCCCGAACGGACCCCGCCGTCGGCGGGCAGCGGCGCCCCGTTAATGCCACCGAGCTTCTCGGCCGTGCCCCCGAACACCCCAGCCGCATCGGCCGGGTTCAGCTTGACGTTGCCTTCGGTCATGAGCAGCTCCCGAGCGTCGCATGCGAGGGATTCGGCTTCACCGGTGTTGTAGGCCTGCGTCCCATCGCCCTCCCCTACCTGCCATTTCGGACAGTTCTCACCGCATTCTACGGGTGAACCGGCCCATATCAGAGCCTCAGACGGGGCGTTCAGCGAGAATTTCCAGGCCACGGCCGGGCGTCTTGGTTTCAGCTCCGGCGCACATCCCCGAATTGAGGGACCACACCGTCGACCTATCGGACTCCCGAGACGCGCTCCTACCGAGTCTGTGCTCGCGGCGCAGGAGGTGTTTGGACGGTAAGCGAGGTGCGAGGGTTACGCAGTCCGGCCAGCACCACAGGCACCCCATCGGCGGCCTTGGCGCCTTCGAACCCGCCACCGTTGGGCCGGCTCGCGTCCGAGTCCTGTGCGCGCAGATACCCCCGGCTCATTAGGACGTTGACCGCGGTCGCCCACCGTGCCAATTGATCGCTGGCGAGCAACGGGGCGGACAGTTGGCGCTCGATGTGTGGGCGCAACAACAAGGAGCCAATGACGAGCACGACCGGATTCATCGCCGCCCACGGAACATCCAAGTCTTCACCGGTTTGACCCGCCTCAACGCGCCGCTGCCAGCGCACCTTTCCCATTTCGATCAAAGTGTCGAAAATCGTTGCGCCGAAGGGGGTGTCGTCCAACAACGAGTGAGCCAGATAATCCGCCACAACGGGGTATCGGGTGAAGAGTTCCATCACTTGCTCGCCGAAGTCATCGACCGTCACCGGTTCGGGACCGGAGGCCAGCACATCGCGCAGCCGTTCAGTCACGTGCCGGTTAACGGCGTCGACCAGCCGCGCTTTGGTACCAAAGTGGTGCTGGATCAAGCCGACCGACACGCCGGCCCTCATGGCCACCCCCCGAAGTGAGGTGGCTTCCACCCCACGTGTGGCAAATTCGGCCAACGCGGCGTCCCGTATCTTCTCGGGCTTGCTGTCTTCCGCCCCTGTGATGGCAGCCTCCGTTTCACCGCCGGTAACCCCGAATATCATCTGCCCGCCCTCTTTGGTCCCAACCCGCGGCAGCGCCGACATAAAGCTTGAACGGAGTACCCGCACCTTTCAACGGACGAACGTGCCCCATCGTGGGCACGGAATCTTAGCGGCGCCGCTTCGGTGCATTCGGAGTCATGACGGCGCCCCGCGATACCCTGCGACTACACCCGCGCAGTGATCGCCAAGAACCGGAGGTGAACGCGAAAAATGAGCTATTTGACTGTCGCCACCGTCGTCGCCCTGATGCGCGACCTGCCAGGCACCTTGAGGCTCGCCGACCTCGGCGAAACACTTCTCGATACCGGTTCCGCGGACGCCGTGTGGGACACACATGTCGGCACGGCGTTGATCGCCATGCCCGGAACCGAACCGGATCGCGACGCCGCCACCCGCGACGTCGAACACTGGCACGACCGCGGCTGGGGCGTCTACACAGTTCTCGACGAGCAGTACCCGGACCGGGTCCGCGCCGCCCGCAGGCCACCAGCGCTGCTGATGACTCACGGCAGTCTCAAAGCCGACGATTACGGGGTCGCGATCGTCGGTTCACGCAAGGCCACCCCGGCTGCCCTGACCTTCGCCGCCGACGTCGCACGCGGCCTGGTCGACCACGAGGTCACGGTGGTGTCCGGCCTCGCCGAAGGCATCGACACGGCGGCGATGACCGCAGCGATCGAGCTCAGCGGCCGGGTCGTCGGCGTCATCGGCACCGGCTTGGATCACGCCTATCCCTCTCCGAACGCCGCGCTGCAGGCCACGATCGCTGAGCGCGGCCTGCTCCTGACTCAGTTTCTGCCCGGTTTCCGTGGGGCTCGATGGGCCTTCCCCGCGCGGAACAAGACCATGAGCGCCTACGCGCAGGCGACCGTCATCGCACAAGCCACTGAGCAGTCGGGTACCAAGCACCAAGCACTTGAGGCCGTCGCCCACGGCCGCCGCCTCCTGTTGCACCGCGGCGTCGCCGAAGGCACCACCTGGGGTCGAGCCCTTGCCGACCGGCCCGACGTGTTCGTGGTCGACAGCGCCGGCGAGGCGATCGAGCAGCTGGAGCACATCGCCGCCGCGGACCAATCCGTTCGGAACCGCCTCGCGGTCACGCAGTCGAGCACAGCCTGGTGACCGGTAGCGAGTCCGACGAGGTCCTTCGCCACGACATCACCGTCGCTCTCAGCCGCGTCGCCTACTTCCATAACCTCGCCGCCGGCGGCCCAGGTATCTGCCCGATCTGCCACGGCCCGGCGCCCGGCACTGGGATGTGCACAACCTGCGCCGCGACCCAGGCGAACCTCCTAGGCGCGACGTGCGACCACACGTTCTTCCTTACCTACGCCGACGGTTGGCACCCCGACGCGTGGTCGCAGAGCGCCCACACGATGCGGCAGTACAAAGCGGCTCACGCTCCGCAACAGAGCGTCGAGGACGTCCACATGCTCACCTTCACCGCGACGTGGATCCACGACGGGTGCATTCGCGCGGCCGAGCAGGGACGCAATTGGGACGTCGTCACCTACGTGCCGTCCAAACGGACTGGCCTTCACCCCGTCACCGGTGTCGCACTGAACATCGCCCGCATCGCTGCCCAAGACACCGCCGAGGGCACACCGCCGCGGATCCAGCGGGTGTCCATCGCCTGCGGACCCGTACATGCTCCGCGCGTCGCCCACGTCGACCGCTTCACAGTGCCACCCGTTGTGCGGCCAGCGGTCGAGGGCAAGCGCGTGCTTCTGGTCGACGACACCTGGACCTCGGGCACGTCGCTACAGTCCGCAGCAGCGGCGCTCAAGGCCGCAGGCGCGGCATCGGTCACCGGGATCTGCGTGGCGCGGTGGCTGAGCTGGCGGTGGGAGCCTGACGTGCCACTGCTCAAGAACGTCACCACCGCGCCGTACGACCCGTTTCACTGCTTCGCGGGCACTCATCAGTGCCGGCTCCGGGCCGACCTTTGACTACCCATACCTCGTGATTCATAATGAATCAGGAGGTATGGACATGACGACGGAAGCCCACCAAACTCTGGCCCAGCAGCGATTAGCAGCGAAAGCTGCACGTCAGCGGCTCGATGAACGCGAGCTCGAACGCGAAATCTACGACGCCGCGACCGTCCAAGGCCTCACCCAACGCCAGATCAGCGATCTCGTCGGCACTCAATCGCAGGCCACCATCCAACGGATCCTGCGCCGCATCTCCGACGACCCCACACAGCTCGACGAAAAACCGGCCGAGTTCATCGACAAGCGAACCGCCGGGCTCATCACGGCCGAGCAGATGATGGACAAACTGCTCAAGTGGCGTTACACATTCGGTCACGTCGCTCGCATCAATGACGTTGCGACCGACGCGTACATCACCGGCGACTGGGACGCCATCGAGACCGCCTACTACCGCGGCCAACTCAGCGATGACGAGTTCCAGCAATTGGCTGATCGCCAACTCAATGCCGAACTCCCCTGACCAACGCGCCGACGTCGCCCACCAATTCACCACCCTGTCAGCCCCGGGGGCGGTTCTGCATCGAGACTCAGACGAGTCAACCCATCACCGGTACCCGATCACGGACACAGCCCGAGCCCGATTCCACAACCGCACCATCGACTGGTACCTGAGCCTGCAGGACCCGCCTCGCGACGGGCGCAGCGCCATCGTTTCGGCGGGCCCACCCGGCGCCGGCAAGACGACCATGTTGAAAAAGCAGATAACGGGGATCGGCGACTACCGGTTCATCGACGCCGACGTGATCAAGGACCACCTCATCGAGCAGGCGCTCACCGACGGAATCTACGACCACCTCCTGAGTGGGGCGCCCCTGGCCGACGGACACCGGGTCGCACCCCGTGAACTGTCTGCGCTGGTGCACGACGAGTCAGTGGGTCTGGCCGACCGGATCCGCCGACAATGTGTCAGCCGCAAAGAGAACGTCGTCATCGAAGGCACGCTCATCTGGGATGGACAGGGCCCCACGATATTCCGGGAACTCGCAGACAACGAATACCACGACATCGACGTCTACGGGGTCGACATCGCCCAGGCTGCAGCACACGAACAAGCACTCGACCGCTGGTGGGCTGGACGCAGTGCGTGGACCAAGGGAACCGACCCTCTCGGTGGCCGATTCACTCCCTCCGACGCCATCGACATCTGCTATCCCGTGCCCGGCGAATCCATCTGCGTTGCCCACGCGAAACAGTTCATCAACACCGCGATCAACACAGCTGAGATCCCCAATGTGAGCGTCACGATCGTCCGCCGAACCATAAGCGGCCCAATGGAAGTCACCTACAGCAGGGTCTACCGCCAGTAGCTTCCACAACCCCACCTGAAGGACGCAAAGCACTCTTGTCGATCAAGAACGGGGCGTCCGCGACGCCGCCAGGCCGCGGGACTCCCATCTATGATGAAGGTGGGAGGGGCGACCAATGACAGACCAACTGAGCTTCGAGGACGTCGACGCAGAAGTGTTCGACGCCGCATCTGCTGCTGCCGACGACACTCGGGGATGGCGAGGACCGGCGGCGTGCACGGTCGTCGGCATCACCTACCGGCAACTGGACTACTGGGCACGTACTGACCTGGTCCGACCGTCCATCGCCACCGCTGCCGGATCTGGAAGCGTTCGCCTGTACAGCTTCCGCGACCTGCTCGTTCTACGGGTCGTGAAGCGTCTCCTGGATGCAGGAATATCCCTGACCAACATTCGTACCGCTGTCGAAGCGCTGCGCAACCGCGGAATCACCGACCTGTCCGGGCTGACCCTCGTGTCCGACGGCGTCGGCATCTACGAATGCAGCAGCGCCGACGACGTCGTCGACCTACTCGCCGGCGGCCAGGGCGTCTTTGGCATAGCAGTCGGGGCCTCGCTTCCCGGCCTGCGGGAGGACCTCCGCCACGTCCCGTCAGAAGCCGTCACCGAGCAAAGTCAACCGCACGCTCACGATGAGCTCGCCAAGCGGCGCAACCGCGTCGCCTAAAGGCGGCCAGCCAGGTATGAGGCGCAGACGATTCGCCAACGCGACCAGCGTGGCCGAGAACCATGCAATCGGGAAGCGAACCGCTGAAGCTCGGCGTTGCCCCGCATGCGGCCGGACTGCGGCGCTGATCAACGAGTACGACGCTCACGGCCGACGAATATGCCGCTGGGAAGCCTCGGGTAAGTGTCCGGGCACAGGCGCCACCGAACTGGCTGGAAAGATTGATCGGCTGTTCGAGGTGATGCACAAGCGAGATGCCCCGCCCATGTCTACCGCCGCCGCAGCAGCGGCGATCACCGCAAAAAGTGGTGTGCCCCTCAGCGCAGCGAGACTCGAGGCCCTGCGCTCGGGAGATAACGACGCGGCGGCAACCAACACGGAACTGGCCGCTATAGCAACGGGTTTCGGCGTATCACCCACCTACCTCACCACTGCCGGCCCCACCCCCGATATCGACGCCCAGCTCGATCTCCTGCAAGCGCTGCGCGACGCAAGTGTTCAGGGCCTCGTCCGCGAGACGCGCTCAGAAACTTGATCCGGTCCGGGTCGCGAGCTTGGCTGCCCGTCATCGTCGTTTGGAGACGGGGCATGCCCGACCTCCCGCGACGGCGGGTACGACGTTGACAGCTCCTGCTCTCGGCCACCGCGGCGGCGCCGGGGTCGGGCGGGATGTACGTCGGGTCTTCCTGCTGTAGACGCTGCGAGACGTCTTCGGGCATCGATGAGCATGAGTCGTCGTCGATGTCGCCGGCGTGATCCGCTGCGGTATCGGTGATGCCGACGGTGGCGACTACGGCTTGCCATCCGCCGTTGTTGGCCAGTTCGGTTGGGAGCCAGACATTCTTGGAGCCGTTGATCAGGTCGACCGCTTTGGGGTTGGCCTCCGGGCCGAGATAGATGCCGCCGCCGGCCTGGCGTTGGACGAGATCCGGCAGCGGAAGCAGTCCGACGAGCTGCGCGGCTTGGTCGTCGTCGAGCATCGCCGGCGGTTGATCGAAGTAGTACCAGCTGGCGGCGCAGACACCGTAGAGCCCGGCGCCGAACTGCGCGTAGTTGACGTAGAGCTCCAGGAGTCGGGCGTCGGAAATGCTGAAGGCGAATTCCGTCGCCAAGGCGGCTTCGATGGCTTTACGGAACGCTCCGCCGCCACGCCACAGGAAGATGTTCTTGACCAACTGCTGCGGGATGGTCGAGCCTCCGGGATCTTCCTGTCCGTCCAGGTGTGCGCGGGCCCGGCCGATGAACGCCGCCAGGTCGAAGGGTCCGGTGCGCGGGCCCAGGTTGATGTCTTCGTGGACGAGCACCGCGGCCAGGAAGCGGCGACTGATGTGGTCGTTGGACACGAACTGGTACTGCGGTGACCCGCGGTCGGCGAGCATGAACGCCGTCATGGGGGGAGTCACCCAGCGAAACGCCACGGAGAGCAACGCCGACGTAATCACGACGACGGCAACACATTTAGCGATCTTGGAGGACAACGAGGAAATCATGAGGGGCCCTTTCGGGGATGACACTGTGAGGATTAGGCCCGGTTGGACAGCATCGTCGACACGGGCGGTGCAAAGCGCCCGCCGCGCTGGGTGCGTGCCGCCTTCCCCCTCATGAGGCGGCAGCGATCCAGAGCGGCGGGCGCGGTCGCAGCGGGTTTACACCCGGCAGCGCCAGCCGCTGGCGGTCTGGTTGACCGTCACGGCGATCGCGTTGGGGTTGACCTGTTGACGGCAGGCCGTGGCGACATCGACACCGACCAGGCCAGTGCGGGTCCCGCAGCGCCAGCCGTCCCACCGATTGTTGATGTTGGTGGCCTGACTCGGTGCAGCAGTTCCGCTCGGGACGTTGGCGGCACAGTAGGCCGCGATGCTGACGCCGTAGTCAGTAGCGTTGGCCAGCGGGGAGGCAGCCACCCCGATGCCGGTCAATGTGACACCGACAGCCAACGACAACGCTGATTTTGTGAGTGTTTTCATGAAACCGATTGAACGGCAGTTTCATTGGAGCCCGCGACCTACTTTTAGGGTCCCCCAAAAGGGGGACATGACACTAGCCGTACGTTGTGGTAACGCCATCGGCGGACATGCTCAGTTCGCGACCTTCGCCCGTTCCGTCAGCGATGGCGACGATACTGGCCCGCTCGGCGCGCCCGGGCGGAAACACGCGCACGGTGATCACGCCGTCGGCCGCCTCAGCCAACCACCCGGTGGCGAGTCCGGCGAACAACTCAGCGAGTTCGGCGTCATCGTCGAGCCCGTGATCGTCAAGCAGCACGACATCGACACCGCGGGCACGCGCAGCCCGGGTGGCGTCCTGCAACTGCGGGGCGTCGAAAAACGGTGAGCTAATCGAGTCGCGTATCTCTTGTTCCAGCAGCACGATGTCACTGATCTGCGAAGGCGTCAGGGTCACCCCGGAGGCGATCAGGGAGATCGACGGCCACGCCTGGCGTTGCAGTTTGTCCCGCTGGCGGGCGCGCTCGGCATCCCGTTCGCGGCTGGCGACGATGTCAGCGTGCTCGCGCGCCTCTTGCTGGCGCAAGGTGCGCACGTCGCGGGCGGCCGGACGCATGATCCGGGCGAACATGGTCGCCATCGCCAGCACCGCCAGGTTGGGCAATTGCACCAGGAAACCCGCCCACGCACCTTGATCGGTCCACTGCCCCCAGGCCGACATGATCGCGACGTTGGCACCCTGGGCGGCCCATGCAGCCCCGACACGGCCGCGCACGCAGAGGAACGCACACAGCGCGACCCCTGCCCCGAGCGCATTGGTTTGGTTCGGGTTGGAGACATGCCCCGGCAATGCCAGAGCGGTGATCAACGCCCCGACGGGAACACAGGCCGCGGCCACCCACGCGCTGCCAGCCGGCATGGGGTCGTTGCGAGCAGCCAGCAGTAGACCGATGCCGGCGGCGACGACCGTGACGGCGAGTATGAGCCAGGGCAGGTTCGCGTTTGGCTGACCGTAGTTGGGCAGCGACGCCAGGGTCGCCGCAATGAACACGGCGGCCACAACTCGTGCACGTCGGGTGTGCAACCACAGCAGGGTGGGCGCGGTCAGATCGTCGTCAGGGGTGGTCATCGTGGCCACAGCAATTCGATACGGGTACCCACACCGGGAGTCGAGTCGATGCGCGCGTGGCCACCGACATCCGACATCCGCTCGATGATGCTGTGCTGCAGTCCAAGCCTGCCCGTGACGGTCGTCGAAGGGTCAAATCCCGGACCGTCGTCGACGACGGTGACCCGCAGCGGTGAGCTGTCCAAGCGCACGGTGACAGCCACCGACACCCCAGGTCCGCCGTGACGACGCGCATTGCGCACCGCCTCGCCCGCCGCATCCGCGAGGGCCGCCCCCACGCGCATCGGCACCACCGAAAGCTGCTCGGCATCCGGGTCGACCTCAACGGCGATATCGACCGCAGGGAACGCCCGTATGACGGACTTGCGGATTCTATCCACCACCTCGTCAAGACCGATAGGTTGTTTGGATGAGCCGGCCTCCTCCTGTCCTGCCCAGTCGCGCAACGCTTCTCGCGCATCCCTTCCGACAGAAGGATCTTCGTTGGCCCGAGGCGCCTCGCCCATCACCGCCAAAATGCTGTCGTGAATCATGTGACCATAAAGCTTGCGTTGAGCCTCCCGCTCTCGTTGAGCGACGGCATCCGCAGTCAAACGCAACGTACTGGCGTAGGTCGCGTCCAGCTCGTCCCCCGTCCGTACGGCCATCAGCCCCGCCAGAACGAACAGAGCGCTAAACGCGATACCCCAGGCAATATCAGTCACGAGCAGCTGCCCATACTGCTGCGAACGCGCCCAGGAATTGGCCACTTGCACCGCACACAACGCCAGAACGAGGTACGGCACCGCCAGCCACCGCCACGGAGCGACAACCAGAGTCAACGCGGCCAGACCAGGGAAGGTCACCAGCCACGTGCCGGTACTGCTGGTGGTGTGCTGCTCGGTCCACACGAGAAACCAGCTACCGGCGACCAGGAGATAGCCCAGCGCGCAGCAATAGGGCAGCACCACTGTCGTGAGTCGTACTGCGCGATCAACATAGCTGCCCGCCAACATGAGCCAGCCGGGAACGAACACCCCTGCCAGAGCTATCGGTGTCCACCACATCGGGACCGTCGACAACTGATCGGGGATCTCGGTCACCACGATCACGAAGAACGCGACGTATCCCCATCCGATGAACTTCGCCAGGGAGCACCGAATCTCCCGGCTGTCGCGCCGAGGGACCGGCGGGGCCAGGCTTTGCGCCGAAGTGATCACTGACCCGAGCGTGGACCGTAGTCGGGAGGAACGTGTCCGTCCTCGACCGCACGCCGGCCGAGCAGCGCACGATTCTCGGCGTTGCGGCCGAGCTCGGCATACTTCCGCCGGATCCGCCCCACAACGGATTTCACGCTCTCGGTACCGATGTTCAGGCGGGTGCTGATCATCTGATCATTCATTCCAGACCCGATCATGGTCAACACCTCCCGCTCCTGCGGGCTTAGCTTGGCGAGCCGCAGGTCCCGGTCCCCGTCGAGGGCAGCGGCCCACCGGGCATCGACGACCTCTTGACCCTGCGCAACCTTGCGGATCGCCTCCTGCACCGCTGCCATCGGAGCCTTCTTCTTGATCGTGCCCAACACCCCGGCCCGGGCGGCTGAACGCAACAAATCAACCCTCTCACCTGCGGTATAAACCAGAGTGGGGATGCCCAACGCGCTCAGGCGTGCCACGTTGTCCTCCGGTGCGGAGTTGTCCGGTAAGGACAGATCAAGCACGACGACGTCGAATTCGCGGGATATGGCCAGCAGCTGGTCCACGGTCGGGGCTGTTCCGGCCCAGATCAGATCGGGGGCTTGCTCGACGATGACGCGCAGCCCCAGGGCTGTGCTTTCGTGGTCTTCGACATAACCGACCCGCCAGGGCCCTCCTTTGTCCATGCGATCCCCTCCCACATCTGCGACACTCCGACACGAGCAACCGTAAGCGACAGCGAGGCCCCGACCAGCTATATTACCGGGCAGTAACTTACTTTCAGGTAGGTTAGTAACGGGTCGCGCAGGCCTCGCCGCGGGTCGCCTGCCTTTCATCCGCGCGAAGGGATCAAACTCGGTGAAGGAAGTCTTGGCGCGGGCCGGCATTTTCCAGGGCGTTTCTCCAGCGGCCATCGACGTCCTGGCCGGCCAGCTAGAACCACTAACCTTCCCCCGTGGACACAAGATCTTCCGCGAAGGCGACCCGGGTGACCTGCTCTACATCATCCTCCAGGGCAAGGTAAAGATTGGGCGGTGCCTCTCCGACGGCCGCGAGAATCTTCTCGCTGTGATGGGGCCAGCGGACATGGTCGGCGAACTATCCCTGTTCGATCCCGGCCCGCGAACCTCCACGGTCACCACGCTTACCGAGGTGCACGCCGTGACCATGGACAGAACCGCGCTGCGGGCCTGGATCCGCCAGCATCCGGAGATCGCCGAGCAGCTCCTGAGGGTCCTCGCTCGGCGGCTGCGACGCACCAACGACAGCGTCACCGACATGATCTTCACCGACGTACCCGGCCGGATCGCCAAACAGCTCCTGGCATTTGCCCAACGGTTCGGGGTCCGCGACGGGGATGCGTTGCGGGTCGACCACGACCTCACGCAGCTGGAGTTGGCGCAGCTGGTGGGATCCGCACGGGAGACGGTCAGCAAAACCCTCAATGACTTCAGCGTGCGCGGCTGGATCCGGGTGCACGGAAAGACCGTGCTCATCGACGATCCGGAAAGACTGGCCCGCCGCGCCAAATAAGGCTCGCGTGCAGGCCGGGGGCCTACATGGTCCTCGACGAGCAGTACCCCGATCGGGTGCGCGCCGCCTGCCGACTTTGGCGGACGTGCAACTGTCCCGCACCGCCCTCTGATACGGTTTACGTTTCCAATGTCGGTTTGCGGGGATCTGCTGTGGCTGAACGCATTGTGCGTATTTTGGTCGATGATTTGGACGGCCAAGAACTTCCCGAGGGTGCCGGCGAGAGCATCGAATTCGGGGTGCGCGGGGTGACCTACCGAATCGATCTGTCAGCCTCAAATGCCACAAAGCTGGATAAGGCGTTCAAACCGTTCGTCGAGGCCGCGACCAAGCTCCGAACCACCGCGCGAAAGGGCTCGACACGCACGGTGCTCTCCGGTGCCGCGGCCGGCCGACGGCCGAAGGAGCAACTGGAAGCCATCCGCGGGTGGGCACGCCAGCAAGGTCATAAGGTGTCAAACCGTGGCCGGATCCGCGACGACATCATCGAAGCATTCGACGCCGCGCACTGAGCTAAGCGCGACCGCTTGAAGGCAGTCCCCCAAACACCATCCCGGGCCGCGTGATGCGCTCCATCCCGGCACCGCGGTGTGGTACGGACTGGTGGCCCGCGAAGGTGATGAGCGCCGCCGGCCAAAAAAAGGTTCGCCCACCGGCGCGAGCGGACACGCAGGTCGGTTCGAGCCCGTCTGGCTGAATATTCTACCGCGCAACCGTCATTAGGAGACGCACCAACTCTGCTTGCCGGTGCGTCGCGGTCTTGTCATAGATGCGTTGCAGATGCGTGTTCACGGTGGCACGCGAGAGCCCCAGCTCCGCCGCGATGGGCGAAAGACCGTCGCCATGCATCACTCGCAACGCCACGTCAGCCTCGGCCTCAGTGAGCCCAAAGAGCCTCCGAATCAGCACTTTCGGAGGCTGAGGCGCCTGCTCTGGATCGATGATGACCAACAGGGCCTTGCCCGGCGACGAATCACCGGCCAGCGGTTCGTGCGGCAGCACGTGAATGGCGAAGGGGCGCTTGCGTGATGGCCGGACGCACCCCAGCGCATCACCGGTACGTGGCCCACACCCGGGCTCACCACATGCGCGCCGAATACTGGCCTGCAGGAACCACCCGCACCGGTGACCCCGACCGCAAAGTTGAGCATCACCACCGAATGCGCACTCGGGTGGCGCTACGGCAATCGCCAAGTCATCACCAAGATCTCATGGGATCTGATCGGGGAAGGAACCAAGATCTCCAGCGGGATCCAAACGCCGAACAAAGAGACGTGCACCATCGACATACCCATGCCGGCCCACGCCGGCAACTACGACCTGGGAGGACTGGCAGAGTTCGAGTTTGACGATCCGGACTCAGGAGGACGCGCCACAGGCATAGCCAAGATCTTCTACGGCATTCCAAACGAGAGAGCGACCATACCCCTTCAGTGGGCTGGCACGAACACCAGTCACACCATCAACATCGCCTTCGAGACAAAGACCGACAACCAAGGAAACCCGCTCATCATTTTCCTCTTCGTCTGGAATAACTGACCGTCGAGATCGGCCGCTACCACGGAGGCCACTACGATCCCCCGACTCTGACACCGGCGGCCGCGCCCATCGGGCTCATGACGCCCGCCTCGCCACGGACAATGCGGCAGGCGGCATTACGCCCCCACCTTATCAGGAGGTTGGGTCCAATACGTCGGCATCTGGACCGGCCGAGAAGGCAGCTGAGACATCACCGCCTGCAAGTGACGGGTACTTGTGGCGTCAACAACGCAACATACTTAGCAGGGCCGCTACGCCATGCCAGGCGGCTGTGGAAGGCCGAGTAGATGCCGACCCCAGCTGCCGTGATTGTTATCCGGATTGAACGCGCGGTGCGCGGCGACGCCATGTACATCCCGCCAACACTGCTGCACCGAGTGATGGGTGAAGAGCCCGCCCGCGCCGCTGACCCGCATCGAGAGGTCCACCGCATCCACGCATAGCCGAACACCGGCCGCGTAGTCCCGATTGCACGCTAGCCATTCCGCCTTTGTTGGCGCTCGTCCCTCGGTGAGTATCGCGTCCACCTCACGCGCTCGGTGGCACATCAATCCCTGCCCTGCTTCGGCATAGGACGACACCTGGCCAATGTGGTTGATCGTCAAGTCGGTCAACGCCAGCCGCCCGACATACTGGTCGACCTTCCGCTGTGCATGCTCGACGAACTCGTTAACGGCACGAGCCGCAACGCCTGCCGCGACAGCCGCGAGATAACTCGAGAATGCCATAGCCAATGGCAGGCGGAAAAGCGCCGACGGATTGGCCTGCGCGCCCGGAGCAACCCCGCTCATCAACGTATTTGGATCGACCGTGCGGTATTCAGGCACGAAGGCGCCCTTGATCACAATGGTGTTACTGCCAGTGCCGCGCAACGCGCAGGTCCGCCAAGTGTCCTCCACCCGGTAGTCCGACCTGGGGATAAGGCACCACCGCGAGATCGGCGAGCCGCCGTCGGGCGGACCAACGGTAATGCCGACCATCGCCCACGCACCGTAGTCGCTCCCGCTTGAAAAAGGCCAACGCCCGGACACCCGGTACCCATCGGCGACCTGTTCACAAGCGCTCTGGTCCGCGACAAACGACGAGGACATCAACGCCGACGGGTCCTCGCCCCACATGTCCTGCTGAGCGGGCAGGCTGAACAGCGACCCAAGCCAAAAATGGCTCGCGAACAGTCCAAAGACCCAACCCGACGCGCCGTCGCCCTCGGCGACCGCGCTGACCAATTCGATCACCGCTTCGGCACCGAGCTCGGAGCCGCCCCATCGCCGCGCCTGGTTCATCCGCATCAAGTCACTGGTTACGAACTGCGCGATCGTCTCATCGGGCAGCCGGCGCAGCTCCTCGCCTAGCGCAGCGCGCGCCTGAACGTACTCACCGAGGGCAGCCGCGCGGCCACGGGCTTCAGCGAGCGTCAGAGCACAAGCTAACTGTTCACTCTCCGCATTGGCCGTCATAGGAAATAGCGTACTAATTCGAGTTGAAATAACCAACTGTCTTTATCCGGAAGCAGACCGCGTGGCGAAGGCTCTGGAGTGCAGCATTTCAACCGTGAGACACCTTTCAACAGAGGATATACCGCGCCGACATAACCCCTGCGTAATCGTCATGAATTGTCGAGCTGACATCGTGGTTAGAATTAGACAATTCACGTTCGTTCGATGCTTGAAATAGTCAGGGGTGAGATCACGAGATGGATCTTGGTGTGGGACTACCCGCGACAATTCCGACTGCGACTGGAAGTGACGTGCTCAACTGGGCACGTCGGGCGGAGGAGGCTGGCTTCGCCAGCGTCGGCACGATAGACCGACTGGTGTACGGCAGCCACGAGACCATTCCGACGATGGCCGCGGCCGCGGCGGTGACCAGCCATATTCGGCTGATCACCACGGTCATCATTGCTCCGTTCCGGGGCAATGGCACACTGCTGGCTAAGCAGCTGGCGACGGTGGACAGTTTCGCCGACGGGCGGCTCACGGTAGGGCTAGCCGGCGGCGCCCGAACCGAAGACTTCACCGCGACTGGTACCAGCTTCGAGGACCGGGGAGCGGTTTTCGACGGACAGTTGGCGGAATTCAAAGCGGTGTGGGCCGGAGAGCCTCGAGGGTTCGCGGGGCACATCGGCCCCGGGCCGGTGCGGCCCGGCGGGCCACCGCTGATGATCGGCGGGACATCCGCCGCCGCGTTCCGCCGGGCGGCCGCGTACGGCGCCGGTTGGCTCGCCGGCGGTGGTGGGGTGCAAATGTTCAGTGCAGGTGCCGAACGGGCTCGCCGAGCCTGGTTGGAAACGGACCGCGAAGGCGCGCCCAGGCTGGCTGCGGTTGCCCACTTCGCGCTGGGGCCGGACGCGCGCCTGCTAGCCGAAACCTGCCTGGGTGACTACTACGCCTTCATGGGCGACTATGCGGCCACCATCGCGGCCGGGGCGCTCACCTCAGAAGACGCCGTGCGCGACGCGATTGCAGAGTTCGCCGAGGCCGGCTGTGACGAGCTGCTGCTCTTCCCCTGCTCGCCCGCCCTAGACCAACTTCACCGGCTGACCGAGATTACCCACGTCGGACCAATCGATCGGTGAGCTCGGCGATCGGCGCGGTCGGACTGCGCGCGCCAGCGCCGAGATCCTCGGCTGAGGTGGACAGGCCTCCGAGCGGTTGGCTCGGGGCTGGGGTCATGACCACACACGCCTCGAGCTGACCACGATCGTGATGCTCACGGGGAGTGTGCCGTGGGCGGGCGTGAGCCGGTTCAACCTGTGGATGTGGGATCACGTAGCCCGTTAGAAGACGAGCTCGATCAACTTTCGGGCGAGGTGACGCCGATGTTGCGGCCGCCGGCGACGCGGTCTCGGCGCTGGCACAACAAGCTGGTGGCGGGCACGCGTTGGACGGCGGCCACGCCGTCGCTTAGTGCATCTCGCGTAGGCCGGCGTGGCCCCACGCGCGCCCGGGGTTCCCGAAAGTGTACTGCTCGGTAATCCACGTTTCCGGATTGACAACCCGAGGGGACCAGCTGTACTCGATGTGCCACTGCGATGGGTTGCGGAAGTAGAACGAGAACGACCAGTCGTTGCCGTGCCGCCCCAGTGACGTCGTGGTGATCGACCGGTCGAGGCAGATGTCGTAGGTGAACCCGACGTCATCGATGCCCTTGGTTTCGAACATTACGTGGTGAATTTTTCTAGGAGGACTATCGAAGCCAAAAAAGGCGAGTGAGTGGTGGCGCTCGTTGCAGTGCAAGAACGCGCCGATCGGCCCGACACCTGGGATCGTGGCGAAGTCGCTCACGCCGAAGCCAAGGATTTCGGAGTAGAAACGGGCGGCCAACTGGACGTCTTTGGCGTACAAGACCGCATGGCCGAGTCCGCCATTGCCGGTGTTGAAGCCCTCGAGCTCTCTGGAAGGCCGGAAGGTGGGGCCGATGACTTGATGCCCATAGGCGAGTTCCATGCGCACCCCGCTGTGGGGGCAGATGAACCAGCTCATGCCGAGAACGCGGCGCAGGGCGAGCTCGGCGGACGTTGCCTCGTGGATTTCGACTCCGGCGTTGCTGACGGCCGAGCTGAGGACGTCGAGTGCCTCGGGGCTGCGTGCTTGCCAACCGACGAACTCGACGTCGTCGACCTTGCTGGGTACCGCGAGGAGGCGGTGGTGTCGATCATCGCACCGTAGGTAGACGGCGTGGTCGTCGCTGTCGGACGTGACCTCATGACCGAGGACTTCGGTGCCATAGGACCGCCACGCACCAAGGTCTGTTGCGCCGGCTCCAATATAAGCGAGTTCAGACACACCACTCATTGGACACCTCAATCTTTCGTCGGTCGTTCTAATGCCAAATCCTTTTTTTGAGCGCGACCTCATCGAACCAATGCACCAAGTTATGCGGGTGGTGGATTCGCAAGTCCATTTTTTTCTAGGCCTGAGGGCATACCTGCCCTCCGCGAGATCTAGCAAAGGGCGCATCATTGGCTCGGAACCCGTGGCGGATCTGTTACTACCTCGGCATCGATATTCTTTTACATGACCGTTGGAAATTGACCCTGGCCAGGCTTGTTATATCGTAATAGCCTAAACGGATCCGTTCCCGACTCGGTAATGACGATCATGAACGAGTCATACCGCCGGGATATCGTCGCTGCTCGGAGGCCGCGTGGTAGAGGTCAGACATTTCAGGTCGTTCGCTACGGTCGCGGCGACGGGGAGCTTCGGGAAGGCTGCGAGGGAGCTGAACGTGACCCAGCCGGCTGTGAGCCGGTTGGTAGCGCAGCTGGAACGCCGCCTCGGGGTGACACTCCTCGACCGATCTCAGCAGCCCGTGCGGCTGACCGTGCACGGCGCGGACCTGCTGCCGTTGGCGCTGCGAGCCTTGGCTGCCTTCGACTCGGCGCTGGAACCACCTCGGCGTGGGCGCTCGGTTCTGCGGCTCGGCTTCGCCTGGCTCGGTTGCGATCCGCACGCCACTCGTGTGATCGGTGAGTTCGAGGATCGGCATCCGGACTGCGTGGTCCGGGTGCTCTGTTCCGACTCACATATGGCTGGTCTCGACGACGGTTCCACTGACATCGCCGTGCTCAGGTGTGAGCCAGACCCAGCGGTCTACAACAGTCGGATGGTCTGGCTTGAGGAGCGCGTGATTGCACTCCCTGCCGGACATGTCCTTGCACGCCAGCAGAGCGTTCGTCTGGAGGATCTTCACGGTGAGAGTCTCGTGGCTACCGTGCGCCCGGAGGTCGGGTTCGTAAACCGAAATCTGGCGTTGTGGCGCGCGCGCAACCCGACCAGCCGGATCATCAGCGTTCGGAACGTCAGGGAGTGGTTCAGCGAGATCGCCCTGGGTAGGGGAATCGGGTTCGCCAGCGCCCCTGCCGCGACTGGGTCACGCCATCCAGATGTCCGCTTCCTGCCGCTGGATGCCGATCCTGTTCACGTTCTCCTTGTCTGGCCGAAGTCGGGCGCCCACCCGCACTGCCATCGTTTCGTGCGAACGGCCCTGGACTACGTAGAACGATGTCGGCAACAGGAGCGGACTGCCGATTCCCAGTGGCGCGGCCACTGGGTCACGCGACTACACGATGAGTCTTCACCTCTGTCGCGTGGTGAAGTCGACCCGCACGCGCAGGCTCCAGCACTTCCGACACCGAGACCAGATCCTCGACCAGCCGCTGCAGACCCTGACTCACGCGTGGAGCAACCGAGCGCCTGACCACTGTTGCTGCGCTGCACTCGGGGCGGTGGCATTGCGCTTTTGTTGCCTACGGTGACGCCGCTGGGTGGGCCACGCTCGGCGCCCGCGCGACCCTGTCGAAACTTCCGGTCTCCGCCACCGTGGCGGATGATCGAAAGTTGTGAGTGTCCAACATGAGTTTCCTGATCTGGCTCTTCATCATTGGCGGCGTAGTTGGGGTCTGAATCCGCCGGTTTCCAGCAGGGATCGGGCGATGTAGTTGGTGAGGTTGCGGATCCGAGGGCGGAGCCGCGGAGGCGCTCAAGACGGCCGTCGATGGCTTCGGTTGGGCCGTTGGAGGTGCCGGGGTAGCCGAAGTAGGCCAGCACGACGTCGGCACGTGCGGTCAGGGTCCGCCCCGAGGGTGATCACTTCGGTCAATAGCTTGGGGGACAGCGACACTCAGCGTGGTGATCAACGACGCCATCACTGTACGGCCTTGCCGGCGGTCGGGTTCGCGGTAGGCGGCCACGGTGCGTTGATACATCTGCCAGGTCGCCTCGACCTCAACATGGGTGTCGACGGCGAAGCGGGCGGCGAGTCGAGCTTTCTGGGTGTCGGTGAGCAGATCGGCACCGGTGTGCAGGGTGCGCCGCGCCCAATAGGGCGGATCTGTCCTGCGGCCACGGTGCCCGCAGGTGGCGGCCTGCATCCGGCGGCGGCATTCGTCAAAAGCGTTGCCAGCCAAGCACACCACATGAAACGGGTTCCAGCACTGAGTCCGCTTCCGGCAGTTTCTCGGCGGTGGCAGTCTTGAACCCGGAGACCCCCATAGCGACGACTTCCACTCGGTCACGCCAGTCCTTGGGTCGCTGGGCAAGCCAGTCGGCGAACACCCTTTTCGAGCGACCTTCGATCATGTCGAGGAGCCGGGCGGGACCGGTCTTGCCGCGTACGGGGGTGAGGTCGGATGATGACGGTGACGCACTTGTCGCCGCGACGGGTATGCCGCCAGACGTGTTTGTCGACACCGATGACCGCCACGCCGCCCGAAGCGGGCCGCATCGTTGATGAGCACCCGGCGGCCAGTACCGCAATGTTCGCGGTGCTCTTCGACACCGTCAACGCTTCGGCGACCTTCGCTACGGATAGAATGCTGTCAGACAATAGCTTTCATAGCTCACTGCAGAGCACGCCGCGACAACGCCGCTCGCGGCTTGGCGGCCTTACTGGTGTCTTGCCGCCACACATGGCGACAGCCGGCGCAGCGGTAGCGGCGCACCGTGATCACCAGCGTGGTGGGCCGCCACCCGAACGGCTTACAGGCCAATCGCCGGGTGATGCTATCGCGCGGGATGCCTTGCCGCGCAGCGTCGGCACCAGCGGTGGTCCTCGTCGGCGACCCGGCACGCCAGCACAGCACCACCGGGCTCCTTATCTCCGCTTATCCCGGAGCGACATGACCCAGTCATGATCGGTATTGGCCGAATGCGCGGATCTGGCCATAAAGTAGCGGACGAATCGGACGTGGCGCACACCTAGAAAAGCCGCAACATGTTCGCTTCGCGGAAATCCTTATGGTTCTGCGGATTTCAGCAGGATGAGTAGCGACCGGCGTGATCGCAAGTCCTTGTTCTCGGCACCGATGTGGAGGTCGAAAATGCTACGTAGCTCTAGCTTTTACCACCAAGGTAGGCACGCATGAGCCAGCCGCCCGATAAATTCGCATGTCCGGCATCCGGACAAGGTTCGATCTCGATGACGGCCCGGCTCAACCCTTTCAGCCCGGACTACCTGGCAGACCCCTACCCGGTCTTCGAGGCTGCCCGGGCGGAAGCACGCGCCTTCTACAGCGAAGAACTTGATTACTGGATCCTGACCCGTTATGACGACGTCAAGCAAGTCATCCGCGACACCGTTAACTTCTCGAGCGATCTCGTGACCACCCCGCTGGAACCTTTTGGACCCGTAGTTATGGAGGAGTTATCCAAGGTCGGCTTCCAGCCAGTCCGCGTGCTCGCCGACAACGACCCGCCCGGTCACGCCAGAGCGCGTAGGCAGGTCAACAAAGCGTTCAACCCGCGCCGCATCAAGCTAATGGAACAGCCTGTGCGCGAATTGGCGAGACGACAAATCGACCGCATCGCTGACCAAGTCGAGGTGGACTTCGTGTCGGCGCTGGCGCAACCGTTGCCAGCCCTGGTTCTATTCCGCCTCTTCGGGCTGCCCGATGACTACCTGGACGTGGTCAAGAAAGGCTCCGCAGATCGTGTCTATCTGATGACCGGACGACCGGAGGAGGCCGCGTCCCGGGTGGCCGGGCAGGGATTGGCCCGGTTCTACACGCTGTGCCGCGATCTCATCGCCGACCGGATCGCGGACCCGAGGGAAGACTTCCCTAGCGACCTTATCCGGGCAGGGCAGGAGACCGATGAACCCTTGACCGAGCGTGAGCTCGTTCAGGTTATGTACTCGATCCTCTTCGCCGGAGACGAGACGACAAGCTCGCACCTGACTCACCTGGTTCATCGTGTGCTCCTGGTCCCCGGATTGTGGCGACGGTTGCACGAACAGCCCGGCCTCATTCCGAACACAGTCGAGGAGGCGCTCCGCGTGGAGGCGCCGGTGATCAACTGGCGACGGCGGGCCAAGGTCGACGTAGAGGTGGGTGGGGTGTCTCTCCCGGCTGGCGCGAAGATCCTGCTATCGCTGGGCTCGGCCAACCACGACGAAGCGACGTTTGACGAGGCAGAGTCGTTCCAGCCAGAGCGGTCCAACGCGCGCGCCCACCTGACGTTCGGGTTTGGGGAGCACATCTGCCTGGGTGCACCCCTCGCCCGGCTGGAGGGCCGGGTCGTGCTCGAGGAGATGGTCGACAGGTTCCCGGACGCGACGTTGCCCGACCAAGAGCTCGACTACCCAGCCAGCGTCCTGTTCCGCACACTAACCGCGCTCCGGATCCGGCTCTACTAGGTCTGTCGCAGAGTTTGAGATGACTGTCTGCTGGAGGGCGACGTGGCCGCATTTGGCCGTCATCTGGATGCGCACCGACCGGTACCGCTTCGTCACCCGCGTCACCGCTCAGTCCACTACCTAGCCCGCCAGCGCGGAGAGGCACCCGACATGACCACCGACCAGCCGCTCACCCTGACCGAGGCCGCCGCCGCTCTGCGCGCCGGGACAACCACCAGCCGCGCCCTCACCGAGGCCGCACTGGCCGCCGCAGATCGGGCCGACCCACACCTGGGCGTCTACGTGCACCGACTAGACGAGGACGCGCTGGCCGCAGCCGACACCGCCGACGCCGAGCTGACCGCCGGACGCGACCGCGGCCCGCTGCACGGCATCCCTTTCGGCGTTAAGGACCACCTGGCCACGGCCGAGGCACCCATCGCCGAGCAGAGCCTGGTGCTCGACCGCGCCTGGGGCACCGGCCGGGACGCCCCAGTCGTGACCCGCCTGAAGGCCGCCGGCGCCGTCATCACCGGCAAGACCTCGACCACGGAGTCCGCCTGCGGTCTGCCAGACGGCTCGAACAGCTTCTCGATCCCCCGCAACCCGTGGGATCCGACGACCACTCCAGGCGGTTCTAGCTCGGGAACCGGGGCCGGAGTGGCGGCCGGGCTGTTCCTGGCCGGACTGGGCACCGACACCGCCGGCAGCATCCGCATCCCGGCCGCGTTCTGCGGAGTAAGCGGCCTAATGCCAACCTTCGGCCGGGTGCCCAAATCCGGCTGTGTTCTGCGGGGTTACAGCCTGGACCGCATCGGCCCGCTGGCCCGCTCGGCAGCCGACTGCGCGGCGGTGCTGGAGGTGATCGCCGGTCCACACCCGTCGGACCCCGATTGCGTGGAAGCTCCCTTCCGCGCCGAGGGCATGGATGGACCGGTCAAGCTCGCCGGGCTTCGGGTCGGCGTAGTGCGCGAGGGGCATTTCCCGGATGACGCTGACGCGGCGCTAAGCGGCGCCTTCGACGCCGTTGTGGACGCGCTGGCCGCCGCCGGCGCTCACCCGCGCCCCGCCACCCTCCCGTACCGCATCGAGACGATCACCGCCGCTGTAGTCACCATGATCTGCGAAGCGCTGGCCTACCACCGCGCCGACACCGGCAGCCGCTGGACTGATTACTCCCTCGGCACCCGCGCGCTGCTAGCTCGGGGCGCGTTGCTGACGGGCGCCGACTATGTGCAGGCCCAGCGGATGCGCCGGGTCTCCCAGGACGCGCTACGCCAGCT
The DNA here is from genome assembly GCF_025822555.1 of Mycobacterium hackensackense. Lineage (NCBI taxonomy): Bacteria > Bacillati > Actinomycetota > Actinomycetes > Mycobacteriales > Mycobacteriaceae > Mycobacterium > Mycobacterium hackensackense. The sequence goes on along the minus strand of NZ_JACKUC010000053.1, from coordinate 118,774 downwards.
GTTCACAGAGGTCGACGTGCTCGTCTGCCCGACCATCTCCATCGGCGCTCCGGCCCTGACCGACTACGCCGACAACGAGCAGGACATTTTCGCCGCACTGTTCACCCACACCCATACCGGCTACTGGAACAGCGTGGGCAACCCGGTGCTGGCCCTGCCCATGGGCTTCACCGCTGCCGGGTTGCCGCTGTCGGTACAGCTGGCCGGCCGCCCGTTCGACGAGGCCACCCTGCTGCGGGCCGGCCGCGCCCTGCAGTCCCGCACCGACTGGCATCGGCGCACCCCTACTCCACTGCACCCCCGTCAAATCGACACTGACCCAGCGGCTCAGCTGAAACCGGAGGTCATCGGTATGCCCGAAAGACCCTCCACCCAGGACGACGTTCGCGCGCTGTTGCGGGTCGCCGAGCTACCCGCTTCCGATGCCGAGGTGCGCGCTCTGGCCACCTCCTATCCGGCCCTGCGCGCTGCGGTGGACACCCTGGCAGGCCTGGCGGAGGTCCGCTACGCCGACCCGGCGCTGCGGTTCCGCGCAGAGGCGACCATCACAGATTGGGTCTGACCCCAGAGCTCTTGCGGCGTCGTTGACCAGCATGCGGGACCATTCGCGATCTGAAGGTCTCAAGGCGAGAGAAAGGAGTGGGCTATGGCTGGCACGCTAAGTAGGAAGAAGACTCCGTCGGGACCAGTGCGTGTGGTGATCGTTGGGGGTGGGATCGGCGGTCTCGCAGCGGCGTTGGCTTTGCAGTCCCCCCGGTTCGAGGTCAGCGTCTACGAGCAGGCCCCTGAACTGGGTGAGGTGGGCGCAGGGGTCGGGTTGTTCCTCAACAGCATGCGAGTTTTGGAGCGGCTCGGCGTCGGCGAGCAGGTGCGACGCAATGCGTTTGTGGGCACCGAATTCCGCTGGATGCGCACCGATGGGTCCGTTCTGGCGCGTCAGGCTGTCGGCGATGACGTTTTCTTCCCCGTGTGGGGCGTGTACCGACCGGATCTAATCTCAACGTTAGCCGCCGCCCTGCCCACCGGGACTTTACACACCGGGCATCGGTGCGTCAGTTTCAGCCAAGATGATTCCTCGGCGCTGGTTGCCTTCGACAACGGCGTCACTGTCGCCGCCGATGTTGTCATCGCAGCCGACGGTATTCACTCCACGCTGCGGAGCCACGTTGTGGCGCCGCAGCCGCCGGTCTTCTCTGGCGTGATGGTCTACCGAGGGGTGCTGCCCACCGCCCGCGTATCCGGCTGGCCGTGGCCCCACGCACTGGCGAACTGGGGCGGGCAGGGCAAGCACTTCATGGTGCTCCCACTGCACTCGGGCGAGTGGCTCACCTATGTGGGGTTTATGCCCGCCGATGAACAGCTACGACTATCACGGTCGGCACCGGGTGACCCTGCGATGTTAGCGGCCGAGTTCGCCGGCTGGGATCCGTGGGTGAGTCGTTTGATCTCGCAGGTCGACACAACATCCCGGCTGGGACTCTATGATCGGGACCCACTGCCACGCTGGACCCACGGCCGCCTCGCACTCCTCGGTGATGCGGCGCACGCGATGCTGCCCCACATGGGGCAAGGTGCCAACCAAGCCATCGAGGACGGTATGGCGTTGGCCACCCTGATCCGAGACGTCGCCATTGCAGACATCCCCGACGCGTTGATCCGCTACCAACAACTTCGACACGATCACACCGCAAGGGTTCAACACCAATCCCGGGTCAACGGCCAACTTGCGGACTCTGGGCAGCTGGACAACCTGTTTCACCCCGGCGTGCAAGATTACGACGTCGAAGCCCACGCCCGGAGGCTATGCCAGCAGCCTGATCTTGCAAGGGGCCCCGTAAACATAAGGGCGTAACTCCAATCAAGGAGACTGGGCACCCATGACTGACGTGATGCCCGAGCGACTGGTGGATCTCGACACGCTGGCCGAGGAAGTGGCGCCGGTTGTGCCGGCGCCACCGAGCGGTTCGTAGCTGCTCGACGCAGTCGACGAGCAGTTGCTCGACCGGCAGACCAGCCAGGCCCGCGAGGACCTACTGGCGCTGACCGGTGAGGGAGGGCCGTCGTTCTACGGCTGGGGGGGCAACGCCGCCGCAACCCGCACAGGACGAACTGCGTCCGATGAGGCACTGGCGCAGCGCATTCGGGCGGTTCACGCCACCGAACCACCTACGGTGCTCCGCGGATCACCGCTGAGCTCACGACGGCGTTCCCGACGTGCAGCGGGTCAACCACAAGCGGGTGGCCCGGGTGATGCGCACCGCGGGGATCGCGGGCTACCGCCGGCGGCGGCGGGTGAGGACCACCGTGGTCGACCCGGCGAATCAGAAGGTGCCCGACCTGTTGGTCCGTGACTTCACTGCCGCAGCGCCAAACACCAAGTACGCCGAGGGGGCATCACCTATTTGCCGCTGGCCACCGGCGGGAACTCGTACTTGGCGACGGTGATCGATTGCTGTTCGCGCCGGGTGGCGCGGTGGGCCACCGCCGATCCCATGCGCACTGAACTGGTCACCGAGGCGTTGAAGGCCCTGACAGTCTGCGGGGTGGTGCGATCGGCTCCATTTTGTCATTCGGATCACGGAAGTCGATGCGCCTCAACGTGTTTCGCCACACTGTGCCGTGATCTTGGCATCACCCAGTCGATTAGGGGCGGTGGGAACGAGTGCGGACAATGCGCTTGCCGAATCGTTCAACGCCGCCCTCAAACACGATGTCCTCCAGTCACCAGGACCACAGCTGCTGGGATGACGCCGCCACGTGTCGCCGCGAAGTGTTCCGGTGGCTGGTCCGCTACAACACGAAACGACGACACTCCTACTGCCGTTATCTCAGCCCCGCCGCCTACGAAAGGGCCCGCGCCCCCGCTACGCTGCGCGAAGCCGCACAACCACAAATCCCGTGTCCACCATCCGGGGTCGAAGCCCCCGCGATCACAACCAAGAACTGGCGACCGAAAACGCCCACCTGCAAAGCAAGATCAGAACGCTCTCAGCGGTGATCACCGAACTCACTCACGAAAACCCCGGAGCCAACGTCGTTGTTCGGGTGCGACGAAATTCTTCGCGGCCGAGCCTCTGAGGGCAGTCCGTCACTAGCTCCCTACGTACATCAGCTTTTGCTTGAACGAGACCCTGCGGTGCGCTGCTATAACACGCCGCCGCCCGCCCTCGGGGCACTCGCATTGCCGTGTATGCGCGCACGCCATTCAAGGCTCTACTAGTAGCCCGTCGTCCACCTTGTCAAACAACATTTCCCACCTTGCCACGCTGGTGATCTCGGTTAGCGCGGCGCGGTACACCTTGCGCAACCGGTTGAACTTGCGGGCCAGTAGCACCTGGCGCTTCACCGATTCTCGCAGCAGTTCGAACATTCTCTCGCGGTCCCGCTGGCGATAGACGACGCCGCGGCCGTCTGCGGTGGTGACCGTGACCCCATCGACCTGACACAGCGAGAACCAGCGGGCGTCCTGGGTGGCCACGTTGATTTGTGGGCGCACGTGATGCTCAGGATCATGCGCTTTGAGCTGGTGGTTGACGCCGCGGGCCAGGCGGTAGGAGATCGCAAGCAAGCTGGTGGGGATCTTGACCTTGCGGCGCCACCGCCTGTCCGACGGGGTCGGGAGCGTGGTAGCGCTGGGCAGCACCACCGCGTCCGGAAATTCCTGGCGCATGGCCCGCACGTCCGGTAGCGCGGACTCGAGGATTGAGAAGATGTGCTCAGGCCCGGCTAGAAAATCATCCATCGCCTTGTTCTGGATGGCGACGGTCGAATACTCAAGGCACAGAAGATGTTTCAATGTCGCCCTCAGATGACTAGCCAACAGACCCTTGATATCGCCGTCCCAGTGCAGCGCGGCGACCACAAGGCGGTTGCGAAGGTGGAAGTACGCCTGCCAGTCGATGGCGTCGTCCTTGTCGCTCCACGCCATATGCCAGATCGCCGCACCCGGCAGCGTGACGGTGCGGTAGCCGTGCTCGCGGGCGCGGATACCGTATTCGGTGTCGTCCCACTTGATGAACAGCGGCAGCGGTTGCCCGAGCTCCTCGGCCACCTGGCGCGGGATCATGCACATCCACCAGCCGTTGAAGTCCACGTCGATCCGGCGGTGCAGCAGCTTGCTGCGGTCGGATTCGGTGTCGTCGAGCGCGTGCTTGGCGAAGTTGTGGTCGTATTCGGCGTTGGGGGCGGCCGACCACATGAACTTCGACCGGTCCACCATCTCGCCCATGACGTGCAGGTGCGCCGGCTCCTGCAGGTTGAGCATCTGACCGCCAACGAGCGTCGGGACCTTCGAGAAGCGGTTGAAGGCGAGCGCCCGCAGGATCGAGTCGGGCTCGATGCGGATGTCGTCGTCCATGAACAGAATCTGTTCGCAGTCGGTGTTCTTCAGCGCCTCGTACATCACCCGGCTGTATCCGCCGGAACCGCCGAGGTTGGGCTGGTCGTGAATCCGCAGCCGATCGCCAAGGGCCGCAGCCGCTTCCGCGAAACCGGGATGGTCGACGGCCTTGTTGGTGCCCTGGTCGGTGACGATGACGGCGCTGATCACCTCGTCCACGAGGGGATCCGAGGTGAGCGCGGCCAGCGCGTTGACGCAGTCCGAGGGCCTGTTGAAGGTCGGGATACCGACGGCGACATTGGCACGGCCGGGTGCGGGCTTCGCGGCGTACCAACCGGCGCTGTGCACTCGCACCGCGGTGTCGGTGGTGATGTCGAACCAGATCCAGCCGCCGTCCTCGAACGGTTCCAGGTCAATCTCGAACTCGGCCACACCGGACTCGACAATCTCGGTGCCGCCCAGGGTGATCCGCGCTCCGGTCGCCTTGGACCGGTAAACGTCGACCCGGGCGCTGCCGGTGATCTCCACCCGCAGCACTACCGATTCCAGGATCGACCATCGCCTCCAGTAGCTGGCGGGGAAGGCGTTGAAATAGGTGGCGAAGGACACCTCGGACTCGCGACTGATCTCCAGTGTGGTGCGGGTCGGGGCGTGCGCCCGCCGCGCATTGGTGGAGGACTCTTCGATGTACAGCTTGCGTACATCGAGCGGTTCGCCGGGTCGCGGCAACAATACCCGCGACAACAATGACACACCGTCACTCATGGAGTCCCTCCCACGTCTTCGCTGCAATCTTACGGGATGCAGCAGTGCAGGTCTTTTGACAGTGCGCGGCACAATACGCGGCCGTGAGGCTTCCCTGCAAAGGTGCATTCGCCGTCGTCGGAGCTCCCATCCCAGCGGGAGCACGTTGGTACTAGGAGGTCAATTGGGCCAGCAGGATTTCAATCGGTCGGACAATTTGGGCAACGTCGGCGACAGTGGACTGAACCTTGGAACCCGGATGCGCCCTCTTGACCAATCCGATCATGGTGAAAACGAAGTCGCTACTCACCTCAGCTGCGGGACAGCGATGAGGTCCCCATCCGAATTTGAAGGTCTGCTCGCTTCCCCCAATGGCTGGATTAACGTCTGCAAGAACAATCTGTTCAAGTAGGCGATCTGCGGAGTCAAGTTGCAGCCGGACCTCGTCGCCGGTTCGGATCTGTGCCGCACCGATCTGTAGATCGGTGCAGGCTTCACGCGCAAAGCACTCGTGCTGGAACGACAGGCTCCGCAACACGTGACCCCTTTCGACGTCGGAAACTCCGTTGCACAGGTTGCAATCTGACAAGCAATGCGAGAGCGCCGATCCTGTTACCGCTGCGAGGTTCTGAAAGCCTGCCGTCGCAAATGCTGCCGCGTTGACGTAGGCAAACCGCCGATCTGGAACTCTGGAAAGCAGAGTTTGGATACATTTACCGTCTTCGGCAGTTCCCCCGGTTGCCCCGATAGTTCTCTGGAGGAGGAGAAGCACGCGCTCAATCAATGGCTCGACCTCGCCCGGACCTGCGAAGTAAATTGAGACCATAAGGTCAGATAAGCGGGGAGCATCCTCCAGATCCCCAAACAACATGCGCGCGACCAACTCCGCTGCTGTCGGCACAATCACGGTTCGCTGAACATCGAACGCTGCGCGCTGCGGCGTCTTTGCAAGTTGTTGTGCAGCGACGATGAGTGCTTTGGATACCGCTTGCGGGTATGACGCTCTGAGAGCCTCTACGAGCAGTCGGTTCAGCTCCGTGTGGTAGGGGCCATCAAGATTGATGGCGGCGAACTTCGAGTCGTGAATATGGGGCCAGTCTATGCGCGTGGACGGCACCTGCCGATGCCGTGATACGTAGGCTGCACGTTGAATCCCTGGCGCCGACAGCGCAGCCACGACTTCATCGGGACTGTCGAATATGTGGGTGGTGTTCATCGCACGAGGCCTGCAGTTTGTGTTGCGGAATTTGGAAGCCAATGCTTGGTGGGTGACCACTGATACCCGGGTATCGAGATGATGTTGCCGCGTGCGATGCCGCTTGCCAACGGTTGGCGCTCGCCGTTGGCGATGAAGGCTCGCGCTGCGCGGATCGTGTCCGCCAGATCACTGTCCGCATGGGTCGCAACTACGCACTCAGACCTTGGGTCGGCGGTCCACGACTGCATCTGCAACACGATTTGATCCAGCGTATCGCCCACGAAGACGACTCTATGGTGGAAGACCTCACGCCCGACGAGCGCTGTCCAGGCGAAGTCTGCGACAAGCGTTGCAGCGTCGGGCGTCTCGGAGAGGAACCGTCGGTAGGCGGTGACGAGCCTCTCCAGTGAGATTCGTGTCGGGCCGGATACTGCAAGGCACAGCGGTGTTCTCACGTCGCTGGCTCGTCTCGCTGGCGGGGGCGGCGTCTCCAGTAGCACATGGGCGTTGACCGATGAAATGCCTTGAGCACTGACACCAGCAATGAGGCGTCCCGATCCTTCGAGCGCTGTCGGTTCGCGCGGAATGTGCAGATTGGACGTTGACCAGTCGATCGCTGGATTGAGGCGTCGAATATGATTGGACGGTAGCGCGGTCCGCTTCTCCAATGACAAGATTGCGCGAGTCAGTGACGTCACGCCGGCGGCAGCTTCTGAATGTCCGAACACGGATTTTCCGGAGCTGACGAACAACGGGCGGTCCCGGTGGTGGTCCCGCCCAAAAACCGCGTCCAGGGCCTCCAATTCCATCCGGTCGATCATCGGCGCACCGGGGCCGTGGGCTTCGATAAAGTCGATGTCGTTGGCCACGACATCGGCTGAATTCATTGCGGCGGTGAGGAGTTCGACATGGGCGTCGGCGGCGGGTGCGGTAGCGGATCCGCCGCGGGCCCCATCGTTGGTGACAATTGCGCTACGGATGATCGCGCGCACGCGGTTTCCGTCTCGTGCTGCGTCACGGCTGCGACGTAGGATGAGCACCCCGGCACCGTCTGCAGCAACGAACCCGTCGGCGTCTGCGTCTGCGAACCTGCATTTTCCTTCGGGGGAAAGTACTGGGATCTGTGAGAGCACGACGTCCTGGTACTCATTGAGCTTGAGGTTGACCCCTCCTACGATGCATGTATCGGCCTCGCCAGACAGCAGCGCCTGCTTTGCGAGTTGTACACCGACCAGTGATGATGAGCACGCGGTGTCAAGGGTGATCGAAGCACCCCGTAGGTCATAGTGGTAGCTGATGCGCCCGGCGAGCATGCTTCGTACGTTCATCACCGCTTCGCCCGGCACGGTGTGCAGACCGCGTCGAATGATGTTGTCCCAGTAGTCGGTATGCGCGGACCCGATGACGACGTTGGTGGTGGTGCCGCGAAGTGTCGCGGGGGGTATGCCTGCATCTTCGAGCGCCATCCACACTAGTTGCAGCACAATCCGCTGCTGAGGGTCCAAGAGGTCGGCATCCTTTGGATCGATACCGAAAAATGCTGCGTCGAACTCGTCAACGCCGGCGATGTAGTAACCACGAGTGGCGATGACCCCACCGGGGGTGCTGTGTGGGCGATGGAGTCGCTGCGCATCGTATCGATCTCGGGGGGTGTCCGAACTGACGTCAACGAGGTCCACCATTGTCTGCCACATGGATGTGAGCGAGTCGACTCCGGGGAGGCGGACCGCACATCCCACGATTGCGATCTGGTCAACCTGCATGACCTGACCCTTCCGACGCTATGTTGGCGAAGCTCTTTTCCAGCGCCGCTTGGTATTCGGACCCATAGTGCTGCAGCTCGGCAGCGGTAAAGCAGTCTTCAACGGGCCCGCGCCCACCGGTCCGGAGGTGGTAGTCGGTGAGAATCTGTTCGGGTCCCATTGACCGGTTCAACTCTACGAGTTTGTTTACCCTGTCACGGCGTTGACGGTGGTAGTTGCGAAAGGCGATCTCTGTCTTGCCGGGTGGCCCGTCCCGCAGGGAGCTGGCAAGCATGATGCCGTCAGCTATGGCCTGGCCGGCACCGCTAGATCCCATGGGTAGCATCGGGTGGGCGGCATCTCCGATCAGGAGAACGTCGCCTCGCGACCACGCCTGAATCGGCTTGTGGTCGATGAGTGTTTCTGCGCGTATCGTCCGGCTTGCGGACATGAGTTCACGCATCCCAACTGGCTGAATGGCCCATCCCGAGAAGAATTCCGTGAGAGACGCCTTCACGGCTGACGGCGACGATTGTTGCATCGCACGGTATTTGGCATCCCCAGGTAGAGCGGCCACCCAGTTCACGTCGGTACCAAACCGTGTATGGCGCACCGGGTACATTACGACGCGACTCACATCGTCGCCGAACACGAACATGTCGTCGCCGAGTCGGCGACCATCGAGGTGGGCAATTCCTCGCCAGAGGTGCATGACTTCACGCTGTCGAATGGGGCTTAGTGCGTTGACCTGGCGGCGGAAACTTGACGTCGATCCCGTGGCGACAGCGATGCAATCGGCCGCGATTTGGTGTTCACGTGAGCCGCGGCGGACTTTAGCAACTGGGCGGCGATATCGAAGTACTTCCCTGAGCTCAGCGCCGTACAGCACGCTGCCGGACTTTGCGACCTGCTTCAGCTTTGCGTCGAGTGCGCGCATGAGCTCGGCCCGGTGGATCATGATGTGCGGGTAGCCATTTCGCCGCTGCCGTTGGATGCAGGCGAGTTCTCGTCCACTCTTCGATATGAGATGCAGAAGATTGCCTTCGACGTGGTCGGACCGTCCGTCAGTCAGGATCCCTCGGCGTTGCAGCAATTCCACCGCGTGGGGGCAGATGTTCAAGCCGAATCCCGATGCGTCCCTCTGTGATCGGCGTTCGATGAGCGTCGTGTCACCTGACCCGTGGGCGGCGACTTCAATCGCCGTGGTGAGGCCCGAGATTCCCGCGCCTGCGATCAAGATTGAGAAATGACTGGCCATTTACACTGCCTGGGGCGCGTGGGCCCGGTCGGTGCCGAGCATCCGCTTAACCGCGTCCCGGTTGGCTTTCGTCAGTTCAACGACGGACTCGAGGAACGATATGGTCTCACCGCCGCTCCCTTTCTGCAGATGGGTGAGCGCGGGGTCATAGGCTGCTTTGGCCAGTTTGAGATGCTTGGCGCGGAACTCAAGTAGTGCGCGTAGCGACCGGGCCATGGCTTCGGCGCATGAGATCACCGTCGGTGACGCTGGGTCACCGTGGTGTCGACTTAGCCGTGTAGTCAGCGACGGTCGTTGCTCCAGCAGTTGTGCGCGTGTGGCCCAGCCCGGCAGGCCGTAGGCCGAGGACGTCCGCCAGAAACTCGCGTACTCCTCACAGCTTGCGTCACTGGCCCATAGGCAGAGATCCAGCAGCGCCACGGGTACGTGGGCCGCTGCTGGGCCGAAGTACTCGACGTCCCCGATCACGACAGGCTCAAAGAAGGGCCGTAGCTGAGTGGCGAAGAAGCTTCCGGTGACGTTGGCAAGTACTTCGTCGATGACATGCACGAGCCGGCCGGCTGCGAGGGCAATTGCGCTGACTGTCAGCGCGGTGGTGACATCGTCAAGCTCTGCCTCGGACAGGGCAAAGGCCCGGTCGACGGCGGCACAGATGTCCGGCAGCGCATGGGAGACTGCAGCGATGAGGTGCAACTCCATGTCGTTGTCGGTGTAGCGGCGCCTTCGGACGCCTTCTGGGTTCCAAAGGGTGTAGTGGTAGACGGTGTCGCGGGGAATCATGTGGTGGATCGCGGTCCAGCGGGATAGGACTTGCGTTAGCTCCGGGCATAGTTGTGCAGGTTGTTCGCCGAGTCGCCGGATGGACCCCATGACGATTCCAAGGTCGCGGACTGAAGCGATCACCGCTGACGAGGTGGTGTTGACGTGACGGGCAGCCTCAACCATGCGCTGCAAAAGTTGTGATAGGGCGCGAATTTCACTCGCTTTGTTCGCAGAGATAACCGTAGAGATCTCGTGGTCAAAATCCAATGGATCCAGCGATTGTGTGGCGGCGACAAAGCTTGTGTCTAGATACCCGGTTGCCACGCGTGTGGCCTTTCTTGTAGTGGTCAAGTGCCGGCTGATTCGCATAGCTCTCAGACTGGGCAATCCGACGTTCTGTTGCCAGGCAGCGACCCAGGCCGCCTGGCAACAGCTCACGCCGCAGATCTAGGCCCTCTGGGGTGCCCGCGACACGAAAGGGACGCCGGTCAATGTGGAGGAAGCGATGGCGTTGAAGCCGTAGCGGTCCTCACCGCTGACGACGACAGCACCGTACCGGTCCAGCGGCACGGAGCCTCCGTACTCTTCGACTACTTCCGTGTCGGGGTAGACCCTGACCCTTGTCGGAACGTAGCGCGAGGCGAAGCCCAGGCGGGACTCTCTGGGGCCGCCGTTGTTTGGATAGGACGCGTGCATCAGGGTGGATAGGAACATCACGCACTGTCCCCGTTTCAGCTCGACGGGGATCGCCTGCGTCTCATCGGGAACGAAGTTGGGATCGATCTGTAGTTGGCGGTAGTCGTAGCCGTAGAAGCCCCGGTTCACGCCGCCCTTGGTTGTGCGGTTCATGTATTCGGGCCGGTAGTCCATTGGTTTGGACTCGTCGTAGTTCATATGATTGTGCGTGCCTGGGATGAATTGCAGGCACGCGGTTCGGATTGTCGTGTCGGTCAGTGCTGTCCAAACGGTGACGGTGCCACCGCGAACGAAGTTCTCGTCGTTGGCTGGCCAGAGGATCTGAGGTGAACCGCTGGCGTTGGCGAAGGTGTCGGCTTGGTGCCAGTCTGTGCCCTCGTCGCCCGGCTCTTTGGGAAAGAACTCGGTCCTCCAGCAAAGGATGTCTGGCCCGAGTAGCGAGGCGACGCGGTCAACGATCTGCGGTAAGCAGATGTGGTTGGCGAGGAATTCGTTGTCGAGGTGTCGGTCGTAGTTGGCGATGTTGGTCACACCGTTGACCGCGGCGACGCTGTCTGCCGAGTAGGCAGCGTTGCTGCGGTCGAGGAGTTCCGTTCGAGCCTGCCGCCACAGCAGGTCGATCTCCTCGGGCTCGTAGAGTGTGATCGGGAAGAGGAAGCCGTTCTTCTTGAACGACGCGATCTCTTCCTCGGTGAGCCGGAAGTCGCTCTTTGTCTCCATTGTTGCTCCTTTGGTTGTTCGAATGAGTTGGACAGTTACCGATCTGTGGCCTTGATGATTGCTTGCGCGATTGTCAGCTGAAACAGATCTACGGGATCGAGGCTGGCGCCAAACTCGACACGCACCTCGTGGCGCACCTTCATTGACATTCGCGAGTTACCTCCGACATCGAGGAAGTTGTCGTCGGGGCCGATGTCTGGGTCATCGAGTGCGTTTCTGAGCCAGGCGAGAACCGCGTCGGTGATCTCAGCTGTAAGAACCGTTTTGGTCATCTCGTTAGTACTCATGGTGGATGATCTCCTTTCGAAGGGTTGACTCGTCCAACTTTCCGTTGGTCGTGAGTGGCATCGTTGGTCGATAGACAATGGTTTGCGGCAGCATGTACCTCGGCAAAGTCTGCAGGAGGTGGCGGCGGACGTCCCTGATGTGTCGGCGGCGTTGGTCTACGGTGGTATAGACGAGTGCTAACGCGGTGCCGATACCGTCACTTGGGGTGATCGGCAGGACTTTGCACTGCGCCACAAAGGGAATGGCAAGAGCTGCGTCGTGCACTTCCGTGATCTCGACGCGAAATCCATTCAGCTGAACCTGTTGATCGACACGCGAAATATAGTGAAGGACACCATCTTCGATGCGACACAGATCGCCTGTCGAGAAGTAGCGAGCCACTGACTCGTCGACGACGCGATCGAAGCGGCGTGCGGTCTCCTCCGGGCGATTCCAGTAGCCATGCACGACCTGCGGACCCCGGACGTGGAGTACTCCATACGTCGCGTCAGTTCGTCCCTCTCCATCAACGAGTGTGGCCTCGAAACCCGGCAATGGTTTGCCGATCGGGACAGTCGGTAGGTGGAGATCCTCGTCGGTGATTCGATGACATGTCAGGTGCACCGTGCACTCCGTGATGCCATACATGTTGAGCAGCACCGGGTTGCGTACATCGTGGTTCTGCGCCCACGCTCTGAGGACAGAACTTGTGAGCGCTTCCCCGCCGAACACGACGTATCGCAGGTTCGAAACGTCGCGTGTGTGTAGGTGTTGAGACAACGCGGCGAATGCGGTAGGAGTCTGACTCAGTATTGAGATGCGCTCGCGTTCGATGACTTCGGCAGTCAGCTCGGGATCAAGCCGTGTTCGGCTGTCGGCGACAACGAGCGTCCCCCCGGTGGAGAGGCAGCCCCAGACCTCCCACACCGAAAAGTCGAACGCCATCGTGTGAAATTGAAGCCATCGGTCGTCTTGGCGCAGATCACACACCTGGAGGGCAGCGGTGATCAGCGCGTCGAGGTTCGCATGGGTGACGGGAACGCCTTTCGGCCGACCAGTTGTGCCGGAGGTATACACCATGTAGCACAACGCATCTGGTCCGACATGGCGGAACCCGGCGTCGCTACCGTCACGTGATTGCTGCCAGATGCGGGCATCAGCTACCACGTATGGTGGGCGTTGCTGGCCGGACTCGCCGTTTCGGCTGTGCGTCAATACAATCTTTGGCTGAGCGTCTTCGAGAATCGACATCAGTCTCGGTTGCGGCGTGTCGGTCGCGATGGCCACGTAGCACGCGCCTGCTGCCAGGATGGAGAGTAGAGCTACGACTGCGTCAGGACCGGGGTTCAGGTGCGCTACCACGATGTCCCCGGCCTGGACGTCGTGTTGCTCGCGAAGGTGTTCGGCGAGAAGCGCTGCTGAGTCTGCAAGTTGCTGGTAGGTCATCGAGTGAAGCCCGTCTGTCACGGCGACGCGGTCGGGCGCTGTCCTCGCCATGTGGGCGAACCGATCGAGAACGCCTGTTGGGCGACGGGTATCGACGTCCGGGACTGGCGGAGTGACAGTTGACGGCTGGTCGGCGTCATCTATTCCGCTATGGGCGAACACGGCGGTCATTGTGTGGTCGTCGGCGAAATTGCCGCCATTCGAGGAAGAACCGATGAGGCGAACGTCGCCACGTTGCGTGTTGCGTCTTCGAGTCCGAGACCGGCGTAGCTGAACATCCCCAACATTTCGCCGCAGCCGATGTCTGCTGCCAGGGTGTGGATGTGGTCAAGGCACTCATCTGGCGTGCCGATGCACTGCAGTGCGCAGTAGTCGATCAATACTGATTCGGTCGTGGCCCGTTGTCCGCTGTCGCTGGCCGAGGCGTAGGACGAGTACCCGCGGATTGAGCTGAAGTGCTGTCCACCGAGCTCGTAGTGCCTTAGGCAGGATTGGTAGTAGTCACCAATGTGCTGTTGGCCAAGTTCTTTGGCGCGTCCGGGGTCTTCGTCGCAGAAGACTTGGCACGCGATGATGGGATCGGGGGCACGGCGACCGTGCACTGTGGCGAATCGTTCTCTGTACAGCCCGACGTTGGACTTGATCGATTCCCATGGCGCCTGGGGGATGATGAGCAGCCCCAGTCCGAGGTCGGCCAATTTGAGGAACGTCGACGGCGAAATTGCCGCGCCATAGGTTCGATCGTGGAAGGGTGCAGTTGGCGTCGGCCGGAGAGCGATGTCGGAATCCGCGCCCGGGCCGTTCTTCTGGACCAGTCCCCCGTCCAGACTGGCGAGCACTGAGTGCAGGGTGTTATCGAAGTCCGTAGCGGATTCGTTCATGTCGCAGGACATTCCACGATATTCCATGCGGCTTAGACCTCGTCCCACGCCCAGGATGAGGCGTCCGCCGCTGAGGTTGTCGAGCATGGCCAGTTCGCCGGCCAAGCGTGCCGGGTTGTGCCATGGCAGTACGAGGACCATGGTTCCAAATTTGATGGTTGTGGTGCGCGCGGCAAGGTAGGCCAGTGCTTGCAACGGGGCCGGCATGACCGAGTATCCCGAGAAGTGGTGCTCCGGTACCCACAGTGAATTGAAGCCATACTCTTCGGCTAGTCGGCCGATGGCTACTTCGCGCTGGATGACGGCGTGGTCAGCGCCATGGGGAACCAGTTGTTCACCACCCTGGTAGTCGTCGCCGGCGAACATGAGTGTTAGACCTGCACGCATTGCTGTTGTCCTTTCGCAAAAGTGTGGCGCCAAGCTAGGGCTTCTATTAGCGGTGAAAGGTCGTAGTACGGATTGGCGTCGAGTGGCACCGCAAAGATGGACGCACCGTGTGCGACATACCGTTCCGCGTCGCCCTCATCGGTCCAATCGACAGCGATCTCGACCCTTCGGTGTTTGCCGATCTGAGTTTGATAGGCCGCGAGGGCTTCGAGTTTGTGTTTGAGTTGAATGTCAGTCGATACCGGAACGTGCCAGATATCGGCATACTCGGCGACTAGCGGAATCGTCCGGCGTTCGCCAGCGCCACCGATGAGCACCGGGATTTGTCTCAAGGGAGCGGGATTGAGCTGTAGTAACCGCTGTGTGGATCGCTGAAGGGTCTCTTGCAGGCGCCTTGATCGTGTTGCCGCTGTCGCGAAATCGTAGCCGTAACTTACGAAGTCACGCTCGTGCCAGCCCGCTCCCAGTCCCAGGACTGCGCGCCCGCCTGAGATGTGATCGACAGTGCGGACCATATCGGCCAGCAGATCCGCGTTCCTGAAGCTCGCGCAGGAGACGAGTATGCCTAGGCTACAACGGCGGGTTACCTCGGCCCATGAAGCGAGTGCTGTCCATGATTCGAAGTTGCTGGTATCGGGTTGTTCGCGCTGCAGAACCATCTCACCGTTGTCGCTGAGCCCGGACACGGCGGGCGGGTGGAAGTGGTCGTTGCCGAAAACGAAGTCTGCTCCGAGCTCATCGCTTCGCTTGACTGCCGACCGTACTTCGTCGTAACTGCTCACTCCGCCAGTGCGAATGTGAGCGGCAATGCGGATCATGTTGTCTCCTTGCGGGACTCCATCGATTCAAAGGCCGCCGCCAATCGTTTCTGTCGCGCCTGTATGTGGTGCAGCCACGCTACTTCGAGCCTTCGTGCAAGCGGCTTTATGTCAATCCACGGCCGTCGCAGGCTGTATGTGATGGTGTCGGTTACACGGGTTCGGTCAGGGCCAACCGGAGACAATTCTCGGGTTTGTTGCCACCGGCTGAAGAACACCATGGTGTGTAGTTCGCGGATTCGATGCGGCGGATCGATTTCCAGGATCGTGATGCGCGCACGCTCGATAGGAATCAGGCCCCACAACAGGACGGTGCTGGAACCCACCACCTGGCCGCCTGAAAGCTCTGACGGCTGCCCTTGAAAACCTGCGGGAATGGTCATGCGCAGGTGGGGACCTAGTTCATGGGCGAACCCTTCCGGTCGAATGACGTACTCCCACAGGGTGGTTACGTCTGCGCGGATCTCTGTGTTGACCGAGAATTCAATGGTTGGAGTAGTCATGGATCTCCCTGCAGCAAGACTTGCGAATCTGCGGTGCGGTCGTGAGGGCAGGGCAAACTCAGTGGTCCCTCAAGACGCAGCGGCATGAGCGGTGAAGTGGTACTGCAGGCGAACGAACGTAGACGACGAACGTGGCCTAAACGAAGCTGCGGAAATGACACATCGCATCCTCCATCTAGGAGGGCGTAGCGCAAGCACCAGAGCGGCTCAAAGTTATTAGGTACCGAGCCCGCTTGGAAGTTGCTGCGCGAGAGTCGTATTGGCGCTCTCGTCGACTGACGCTAGCACGTGATCCCGGACACAGGAAGCCCCTAAGTGAAATTCGCGATGCTCAGATGAACCCGTGTCCCGTTGTGCGCGCAGGACGGCGCCTTGGGGCCACGTCGGGCTGTACCGAAGCGCATTCACAGCCCGTGTGATGGACGACCCGCCCGGTCACGGTCGCGATTCTCGAGGATATTTAACGCTGGCGTCGCGACTGCCCGACCGATATGATCGTATTGCTTTCGACCGCCGAGTCGGTGCAACGAGCAGATGCGCATCAAAGGTCCGCGCATAGGCAGGCGCACCCGTCAGCGTGACTGACTCGCCGCGTTTGGCATTCCCTGAGTACTGACCCGTCTTGTTGTCGTCTCGTCCGCAGCGTTGGGCGCGAAAGATGTGGAGCCGTCGTGTCGACTGATGTTTTTGTCAGGCTATTGCTGTTCATCGCATTCATCGCGGTGTCAGCTCGACTTGTAGGTGGCTTGTTTCAGCGAATCGGGCAACCGGTCGTCGTTGGTGAGATCGCACTGGGGGTCGGGCTGGGTGTCGCGTTGCCCCATATGGGCGCACTAGATGCGCTTCTGAGCGGCGACCTTTTGAGCTACCTGACGGCGTTCGCCAACGTAGGTGTCATCCTCTTTATGTTGGTCAGCGGCCTTGAGGTCGACACGCAGCTAGTTCGGCGCAACGGCGGCCGGGTGGGGGTGGTCGCGGGTGCTGCACTGCTGGTGCCGCTGTGCTTGGGAGTTGCAGTCGCCGTGCTCTATCTTGGCCCGCGCTATGGGGCCGCGGGAGCCGGATTTGCTCTCTTCGTCGGCGTGGCATTGGCAGTCACTGCGCTACCGGTTCTGGTGAGGATCGTTGTTGAACATCGACTCGAGAAGACCCAAGTTGGACAGTTTGCGATCAGTTGCGCCGCCTTGAATGACGTGGCCGCGTGGTTACTCCTCGGGACCGCGGTCGTTCTGGCCGACAATCGGCAGCATCCGGGTGGGTTGACGACGCTTCTAGGCGGTCCCCCAGTGATCGCCGCAATTCTTGCGGCCGGTCGGCTGCTACGCGTCTCACGCGTGGCAGCCCTATGCCAGCGGTCGCCGCTATTCGTCGCTATGGTCGGTGCACTCGTATGCGGTGCGGCCACGGAGATCGTCGGGCTGCATTTCGTTTTCGGTGCGTTTCTTTTCGGCCTTGTCTTCCCGCGAGCCGAAGGGTCCACGATCATTGATTCGACCAGATCTTTGGCATCAGTGCTTCTCCCGGTGTTCTTCGTGCTTGCGGGCACACGTGCGGCCCAGTTCGAAGGCAGCTGGCGTACGGCCATCGATCTGGCGCTGGTCCTGGCTATCGCCGTCCTTGGCAAAATTGGAGGTACGTACTTGGCGGCCCGATTGATTCGGTTGGACAGGGGTGAAGCGGGTCGACTGGCTGCTCTTATGAATAGCCGCGGAGTGACCGAGCTCATCGCGGTGTCAGTGGGAGTATCCACCGGCATTTTGCCGGCAGGTTTGTACGCTGTGTTTGTTGCCATGGCGTTGATTACGACAGCAATGACCGCGCCTCTATTGCGGCTTTTCGGCGACCCCTATCGGTCCGGGCGATCGGGACGTTCTGACCCGGTTCCCGCCCTTGCCGATCTCCCGACGCGCTAAATTAGGCGTCCAACGGGACGACGATGCAAAAGGGGGCAGAGAGCCGCAGTTTATGCGCTTAGAGGCTATACCGTCATGTATATTTTGCATACAGGGAATGGGCGATAGGCATCGCTAAGCTGTCGCCAACCTATGGGGGGTGGCACGTGAATCGTGACTGGCTGCTTATCGAGACTTTGGGCTCTAAACCAGTTGTGGTCAGCCAAGGTTCGCAGCTGAAGAAAATGGTACCCCTTGGAATCTTCCTACGAAGAAACTCCATGCTGTCATCGATTTCCGCGGCTATCGCTGAAACTATACGACAGGGAAAGCCTATCGACCTCAGATCTACTGCCGAACAGCGCTGTCTCTACACCCGGCCGGTCGCGATGCCTGACGGTCGTATCCACGGTGTT
This sequence comes from Mycobacterium hackensackense, assembly GCF_025822555.1. Classification (NCBI taxonomy): domain Bacteria; kingdom Bacillati; phylum Actinomycetota; class Actinomycetes; order Mycobacteriales; family Mycobacteriaceae; genus Mycobacterium; species Mycobacterium hackensackense. Next base: position 100,705 of record NZ_JACKUC010000053.1, on the reverse strand, counting down.
CAGTTGTGGGCGGGTAGCCGCGCTGACGTGCCGCCACCGCCGCCACGAATTGGTGCTGTTGTATGGAACCTCACGACCGGCGTCGCTTCAGACACTCCAGAGGCCCTGATCAACGGCGGTATCGATCCCGCGACAGAGCCGCTGGAGGGCCGTTGCTTCGCTGATGACCTCTCCATCAGCAATCTTCACCATGAAGAAGGGTCCGCGCTCGCTCTCACCATGAACGCCGAACCCGGTGACACCCTTTGCACTACATGGGATGTAACGGCTCGCGACGGGCAACCCATCCGCGTCGCGTTCACCTCACGTGCCCTCGTACAGGTCTCTGGCACCGGCGACAAAGAGCTCGTATTGCGTGCGATGAATTGGCGTGTTCCCCGATCCGCGGACGATAGGAAATTGGCAGGGAATCTGGCCCAAGGCATAATTAAAGCAATGGCACGTCCGGGTGAGCACAGATTCCTGATTGGACTTGAAACCTGGACACTACTCAAATGGATCGATGAACCGTATCCGCACGTTGACTGGCGAGGCGAGCGCTCGGACAAGATCCTAATCCATCCTGACGACGCCCCGTTGCTTTCCTCCATGCAAAAGCAATTCGCGCAAGGGCCTGCCACCGGAGTTCTGCGGTTCCGAAGCGCTTCGGGAGGTTGGACATTCGTCCACCTCACCATTTGCCACCTACCGCTCAGTTCCGACGCTCACGCGGGACTAGTGTCGGTCAGATTGCCCACCGAATCGGAGCTAGCCCCCTTCGTCCATCCTCGTCTTGTCTAGTCAGCGCCCTGCCGTGACCACGGAAAGTCGACACTAGGGCGCCGACCTTCGAAGGCGGCGAGTTTCGAAATGGGGCCGCAAGGCAAGAACCTCTCACTCATACAGAGAATCTGAGATACACGGAAGGACCGCTACTCCATGGGCGGGCCTGCAGTGAACCGCCGATTGACCAGGTCAACCGGCGTGTAGAGACCATCAAGTTGGGTTTACGTCGCCCGGGCCGTGACAGCCGGTAGAGGCCGTGCTCGGACATGATCGAGTTGACCAGCTTGTGGTTGACGTTCATCTCGTAGTCGGCGAGTAACGCGGCACGGACGCGGTTGCGTCCGTACGTACCGCGCGACCACTGATAGATTTCGGTGATCGTGTCAGCGCCGATCAACCGACGCACCTCGCGATCCGGAACGCGAGCTCGCCGGCGGTATTGCAGCAGCGATCGCACCAGCTGTACGTACCCCTGATTCGGTCTCAACGTTCACGCTTCGCCTCCGCTGCCTCGGCACCCCGGTTGCGCACCAAATGCCACGAACCCACGATGCGACGCGGGCCGGGCGACCGCGCGCGTCGCCGCGCCGGATCGGTGTCGCTACACCCGAGACGCCGAAGCCCCTTGCGACAATGCCCGCCAGCCGGCACAACACGTACCGCACCTTCGACGCGACAGGTGAATCATGACCAACTACAACGCATTACGCCGACAGCTACTCCTCGCAGCTCGCCACGGACGAGCCTCATGCCTCCCAGCGGGGGGTCGAGACAACAAGACCGCGCTGGTCCTCATCCACGGCGAGGCGGTGGGACAGGCCTCCACACTCATGCACTACGTGCGCGAAGCCCCCGACGCACCCCGGTTCGGCAAATCCATCCTTCTCCCCGGGTACGACCACCAGATACCAGAGGAACTGCGCGACGACGGGGACGCGCCGCAGTGACGGGAACGGTGCACCCCCAGCAACACGGGTTCGCCTCGGGAAATGCGCTTTTACAGCGCTATTCGCGTTCAACGGCCAACGCAGTTGCGGACGCGAGGTCGAAGGCGGACCGCTCCGGACGCCGGGGTCCATCAGCGTAATCGCGAGGCCTGACACCAATGCGATCAGCCCAGGCGTTGTCGCACCCGTTTTGCAGAATGGAACCATGACAAGCACCCCAGAAGCCACGAACCATACCCGTCTGCGTTCCGATGGTCGCATGGAGGTCGCGGACACCGAAGAGGGAAATGACCGCTACGGATGCAAGCAAGACCACTGGTGCATCCTCGCGAACGGTCATGACGGCACCCTCCCGATCCTGAACGATCGGGCGCCGTCGCGGCGGTCGACCTAGCGGTCAGAACCACACCAGACATCCGCGCACCACGCGCGTAAGATACTGATTGTGGAGCTATGGACTGCAGACCAGGCCGCCCAGCACTGGGGCGTCACACCGGCCCGCGCCCGCGGCATACTCTCAAGCAGGCACATCACCCGAATCTCGGGCTACCGCGCCGACGATGTACGCGCAGTCAAACGCCGCCAAGGCGCCCGCTCCGACCTTGCCTCGCCAACCACGGCATGGCCGCTCACCGCGATCGCCGAAGCGATGAACCTGCACTCTGGCGACGACAAACACCGCCTCCGCCTCTTCTTCGAATTCATGCGCGGCGCCGACGAATCCGACACTGCCGCACTACCACTCACCACCGACGAACCGCCCCTGACCGGCGACACACGCTTCGACGCCCTACTCGCCGCGAGCGCAGAACACATCGCCTCCCGCTACCACCGGCCCGGCCCCCTATGGACCTTGACCGTCGACCGATTCCTTGACTCGCCCTGGTGGATCTCCGCACTGCCATCGGCACGCACCGAAGCGGCCCTGTGGACACCTGCCGCATTCCGCCGCCGCGGCATCTACCTGTCCCGCCACGACATCAACCACGACGGAGCCCACCCCCCCATGCCCGAACCACTCTTTGACAGCGGCGGAATCCACGCCGCACTCACAGCCCTCGCCGACAAGCTGCAGCAACGCAAGATCATCGGCCAGATCCACGCCTTCGGTGGAGCGGCCATGCTGCTGGCCTACGACCCGACCCGAACCGCCACGCGAGACATCGACGCGCTGTTCAGCCCAGACGGACCGATGATCGCCGCGATCCGCGAGATCGCCACCGAGAACCACTGGCCCACAACGTGGCTCAACAACCAAGCCGCCGTGTATGTCTCCCGCACGCCAGGACAGGGCCAACGCGTTTTCGATCACCCAAATCTCCAGGTGATGGCAACACCGGCCGATCATCTGATGGCGATGAAGGTACTTGCCGCGCGCGCCACCCGCGACGCCGACGACCTGAGAACCCTTTTCCGCCACCTCGCGATCAGCCGCCCCGACGAGGTGTGGCCCATCGTGGGCCGGTTCTTTCCCGGAACGGAGATCCCGGCGCGGGCTCGCGCGCTCGTCGAGGATCTGCTCTCGGCCTGAGCGACGCAATTCCGCCCGGCCGCTGCCCACGAAAAAAGTTGGGTAAGTTGTGGAAGTGGCGACCAAGAAGCGCGCCGTCGAAGCCGCGACCGCAAAGGCCGCTGTCCGCCATGCCGTGAAGCGGGCACCTATCCGCAGCTCAGGCCCGACCACTGCCCTCCGCAAGGCCGCAGCCGCAGGCCCTCAGGCTGCCCGTATCGCCGCCGACGACCCACTATCGGTGAACCGGGTCGAATACCTGGTCGCCGTCTTTTCTCGCGCTGAGCTGGCCCGCTGGATCGGCGTCAGCCCATCGCAAACCTCACGGTGGGCATCAGGCGCCGAACGTCCCGGCCCAGCCGCCGCGCCAGCCCTCATCGACCTCGAGCACGTCTACTCGCGCGCTCGCCTGGTGTGGGGCGAGCAGACGGCCCGCATTTGGCTGGAAAGCACCAACGCGTTCCTCAGCGGCGCGCGGCCACTCGACGTCCTGCTGACCGCCGGGCCGGCCCGCGTCCTTGAAGCGCTCGACGCTGAGATGTGGGGCGGGGCAGCCTGAGTGCGTCGGCGTCGTTTGGCTACTTCTGGCGTTCCTCGACCGTCGCCGCCAGCTCTACGTCAGCGAAATCCGTGCCCCGCTGGTCGGCGAGCTCGCGCCACGGTGGTGGGCAAGCCTCACGCCTCTGACGGGCCTCTCGTCTATGATTCGGCACAGACCAGGGGAGGTGTGAGATGACGTCGACATCTGTCGGAGTCGAGCGTTCAGGCCCGTCGATCCATGCGGTGCTTTCGCAGCACGCCCCTGAGAGATGCGTGGAGTTCGAGGCGGAATTCCGCATCGCCTTGGCCGGGGCGGATGACGACTTCGACCTCGCACCGGTAGAAGCCGTAATCGATAAGTGGTGGCCTATCGCCTACTCGGTCCTTCATCCCCCCACAGAGGAAGAACGCGCCCTCGTCGGCCGTTTCCTAGCTGGCGACGATTCAGGCCTGCTGTCCAGAAATGCTGACGGGAGCTGGACCAGACACTGATGCCCGGTTACGAAATCGTTTGGAGCGACGTTCCTTTCGAGCAGTACCGGTCACTACCGTCGGACGTTCAAGCCCGCGTCGACGACACTCTCGCGCTGTTACGCACCAATCCGGAGCGCTACGGCGTCTACGACAAAGACGCTGATCACTGGTCGGCCACCTTCGGGGAAGGCACCGGCTTCATCCTGTACGTTGTCTCTCATGAACGCGTGAAAGTCGTTCTGCTACGCATCATCTCGGTATGACCGCTCGCCAGCACCGTGGCAGCGGCCCCCGCGGGGAGTGACGCGAAGACGCGTCGAGGTCAGATCAGCCGGGCACAAACCCACCGGTTGCACAGACCGCACGTCTGCGTTCACGGACGGCCACAGGCTTGGACTTCTTGCTTCGACTGCGCCTTGCCGCCACTGATCAGACCTCGGGAGAGACCTGGTCCACCTCGGTGCCCTGGTCAACAGGTACCGGCGTGGACCATGTCACCACGACGGCGACGACCGCGAGCGCCAGCAGCGCCTTCGGGGCCGTCCCCGTCTCCAACGCCACACCATAGAGCTGCGTCGGCGGAATTCCGGACACCTTCTCGGTGGCCACGAATGCGACGAGGGCGGTTCCCGCGGCCGCAGTCGAGCCTGACAGAACCCGCAAACCATACGAGAAGATGCGGCTCGTCAGGCTACCGATCACGACCAGGATTCCGCCTGCGACGGCTGACCACTGCAACGGCCAGCCCGTTGCGTGCGCATCCGCTCCCCGAACCAACCAGGCACCGGCGCCGGTCATCTGCAGCCCACCGTCAGCCATCGTGGAGGCATTCAACCACGGCTGCTTCAACGCCACTACGACCATCGCAACCCCGCACGCGAAAACTACGAGCCGCCTCATCCGATACCCCCCGACGATCTACGACGCTTAGATCCGCCCAGGCGGGCCACCCGCCGGGCGGAGAGGTTCTACTTTCCGTACCCGACGGGCTGCGCGCCAACCGTGGCGGACTTCGACGTATCCAACGTCAACTGCCACTTCTCAAGCCAAGGCTGGACCAGCTCGGCAACCTCGCCACCCGCTGAATTCCGCCCCAACGTAATCCCGACTGCGACGGCATCTCCGTCCGGCTGGATCAGGTAAACCGGTCCGCCAGAGTCACCGGGAGCTCCGGCCGCGGCGAACTGCACCTTGCTCGGCGTCGGTGCAGCAGTAACCGGGCCGCACTGACGCTGGGTCGTATTTCCGTACTTGCACAGCACGTCGCCCACCTTCACGTCGGTGGTCACGCCTTCGACGGGACGCCGGTCGAGGATCCGGCTATCTCCGGGAATCGCGCCGTTGTTGAGCGAGATGATGGCGATGTCGGAATCCTCGGCACCCTTCCCTTCGTTCACTGACTTCGCGAACGATCCGATGGTCTCGTAGGCGTCGCTTGCGGTCCACTTCATGGCGACTTTGCCGCCCATGTCACAGTGTCCCGCGGTGAACATCACAGGCTGACCATCAGCGTCGTGGGCGAGCCACCCGGCAGTGCAGGTATCACCACCGGTGGCGTCGGCGTTGTAAACGGCCAAGCCAGCGCCTGGTGTGATCGCCGGCGAGGGCGGCAGCGGGGGCGCTGCAGCGGCCGGGGAGGCGAACACGACGGCGATGGCTGCCAGCACCGCAGAGATCGTGGGGCTGTTCTTGAGCTTCTTCATCGTCGTTGTCACCTCCTTCTGGTATTGGACACACTTAATAACAAGTGTATCTGGCCACGCGTTCCCGGCATAGGTGCGTTTGCTCGTCGTAGCATGTAGGCCAGGTGTTTCGGCCGTTCAAGCTGGCCGGACGTGGATCTGGGGGTCTCGTTTTCATGAGTGTGAGCAAGGGCGGCGGGTGCGCCGACGAGGTCATCGGTTCGAACTGGCCGACCGAGAACGAAGACTCCTACACGGCGTACGCGACGGCGCTGCTCGAGAAGGCTTCGCAGGCCCAGAAGGCGGCGCAGGCCAAGCAGGCCGAGCAGCAGTACGCGCAGTCCGAAACGAGCAGCCAGACCCTCGATGCGTTGGCCAAGGCCGCAGGCATGGACGCTGCGAAGCACATGCAGAGCGCCGAGGACTTCGCAAAAGCGGCTGGGTGGGCGAAGTACGCAGCGACCGCGATCAAGGCGGCGAAGCTGGCGATGAACGAAGCCGCTGCAGCCCATCAGGCGATCCACGACATGCCGACCATCTCGGCACCAGCTGCCGCCAAGGGCGGCAAGGGAGCGACGCAGCAGGTCAAGGATACCGACCTGGAAGAGAAGCAGAGTCTCGTCGCCGACGCCAAAGGTTCGATGGACAGCGCCCTGGACGCCGCCGACCGCGCGGTCCAGGCCGACGCGATCCCCACACCCTTCGGCGGCACGCCCGCGATCCCCGACGATGCAGGCGCAGCCCGAACCCAGAACGAAAGTGCGGGCGCCGGACTTCCCGGAGACGCTCCTGTCGCGTCGGTTCCTGGTGGTGGTGCCGGGGCGCCGTCGGCCAGCGCTGGTGGTGGCGGAGGGGCCTCGGCCGCTCCTGCTGCGCCGGCTCTGCCTCCGTCGGTCTTCGCGGCGCCCGCCGCTCCCCCGACGGGATTGGGTGGTGATCCTGCGTCGGCGCTCGGTTCGTCACCTGCGGCGTCTGCGGGTGAGGGCGCTGCCGGGGCCGGGTCGGGTATGGGTTCTGGGATGGGTGGCATGCCGATGGGCGGTTCCCCGATGGGTGGAATGCCGATGCAGCCGCCGCAGATGCCCCAGGGCGGCGGTGCCGGTGCTGGTGGCGGGCCGGTGGGTGAGGTGGCCAAGCCGGTGTCGGACATGGTGAGCAAGCTGGCCGGTAAGGACGGTGGCGCGGGCGCGGGCGGTGTTCCGGTGTCGGAGCAGACGTTGGACAAGCTGCTGGCCGCTCAGGGCGGCGAGGGTGGCGCTGGTGGTGACCAGTTGGCTCCCTCTGATGACGGTTCGGGTGACGGCAAGGGCGGGGACGGTAAGGGCGATCATCTCGGGGGTGATCCGAAGAAGGATGCTGGGTCGCATGATCAGGTGACGGGTGTGCGGGCGCCGACGGACCCGTATTCGGCGTCGAACACGAACCCGGCGTTGAACAATCCGGCGGCGTCGCATGGTGGCGCGCCGTCGCCGGCCGCTCCGGTAGTGACGGCTCCTCCGGTGGCGGTGTCGGCGCCGATGACGGAGTTGTCGGCTGATGACAATGTGCCCGCGGCGACGGTGCAGCATGCGTCGGCGCAGGTTCAGCCGCCGACGGTGGAGAACGCGGGGTTGCACACGCACACTGCGGCGGCAGGTATCACGGGGCCGGGTGCTCCTGCGCCGGCGTCGCCGACGCCGAATCCTCAAGCCCAGGGCGGGCTTCTGGGGGCCTACCCGGCGCCGGGCGGTATGCCGGGGCCGACGCCTCCGATGGGCGGGATGCCGATGATGCCCCCGATGGGCGGTATGGGCGCCGGTGGTGGCGGTGGTGGCGGTTCGGTGTCACCGGTGCTGGCGGCGGTGCCCGCCGCGATCGGCGGCGCGGTAGTGGCGCGCGATGCGCACCGGGAGCCGGCCGGTGATGCCCCGGTGGAGCGGATCTTGGCGTTGCCGCCTGAGCACGCCACCGCGGAGAACCATCTGGCCGGGTTGGCGAAGGTGTTTCGGACGCGTGGTTGGGAGTCCGAGCGGATCGCGGTAGGTGTGTTCATGGATGGCACGGTGTTGCAGCCGCGGTTGCGGTACATCGTTGCGACCAGTGACGGGTTGTCGTTGATTCCGTTGGGTATTGCGACGCCTGCGGGTGTGGAGTTGTTGTCGCAGCAGCGGGTTCGGTCGAGCTTCGTGTCGGATTGGAGCGGTAACGATCATCCGGGACGGAAGTTGGCGGCGTTGGCCAGTGAGTACTCGGAGCAGGTTGGTCGGCTGGTGTATCTGGTGTCGACCGATTCGGATGCGGTGCAGTCGCCGGGGCGTAGCGGTGATGTGGCCGAGGTGTATCAGACTGCGGCGGAGACGACCGGGTTGATTCGGGACAATCGGGCTACTTCGGCGGTCGCGCCGCGTACGGAGATCGTGCGGGGCTTGCCGATTCGGGAGGAGCAGGCGCAGGAGGCGTTGGCGGCGTTCGGTGCTGCGTGGGGTTTCCATGACGCCACTGCTGATGATCTGAATTCGGCGCGGGCGATGTTGTGGGCGGCGCGGTGGGGTCGTGCGCGGTCGCGTAGCGATGATTATCCGGCGTTGTTGGCGACCTACCTCTATGTGGAGGGGCTGGAGGCGTTGCGCGCTGGGCGGCTCGACGAGGCGGCGTATTCGGCGGCGTCGATGTTGTCGGTCGAACCTCTTGACGCCTGAATCTGTTGGCTAGCAACGGGTTTGGGTTGCGATGATCAACGAGTTGGTCGATTACGCGTATCGGGGTGCTTTCGCTGAGGTTCCGGTGGAGAGTCCGGATGTGATGCCGTTGTTGCGGCGGCGGGCGGCGGTGGCTCGGTCGTGGTTGTTGCTTCCGGTGCTGTGGAAGGCGCGGTTGGGGACTTTGTCGGCTGGGTGGCGTGATGAGTTGCCTCGGCCGGAGGGTCCGTTGGCGTGGGATGCGGCCGGTGCGGTGGATGAGTTGCGGCGGATGCCGATCGAGCCGTGGGAGCCGGGGCCCGTGGTCGGGGATGAGGATCCGGCGCGGGTGTGGTTTTTGGAGATGTCGGCGGCCGCGGCTGGTGTGTGCGGGCATGCCGAGGGGGCGTTCGCGTATCGGTTGGTGAATCCTCGGGATCGGGTGGCGCGGCAGCCGGAGTTCGACATGTTGCGGTTGTCGCGTCTGGCCGGGGGTGCGGTGGCTGCCGCGGCGTACGAGTCGGCTGGTGGTTTGTTCACGCTCAGTGACCTGGCGGGGTTGGATAGTGGTGATCCGGATCCGATGACGTTGGGGCCGGATGTGCGGGCGTTGATCTATGCGCCGCGGCCGTCGTATTGGGGTTTCGCGCCGGTTGTTGGCCAATAACCCGCATTGTCACGCTTCCGCGTGACAATGTGTCACGTTCTGTCGTGACAGCTGCTAATGTGGTTCGCATGCGCATCTTGAGTCGCCATCCAAAGCGGCTAGCCTCTGGGATCTCGTCGGAACCGATTGCAGATGACCAGTATTGGCGTGAGGTCTCGGGATGGTGGCGCCGCGATCGCGACCTCACCAGCGAACGCTTCGCCGAACTCCTGGGCGTGAAGGTCGACGCACTACGGCAATACCGCTCCCGGGAGAAAGACTTCCCGACACCGGTCGATCACATTGGCCGCCCGTGTTTCGCTCCGGCGGACGTGTACTCGTGGATCGACGCGGCGCGACCGAAGCGCCGCATGATGATTCCGCGTCTATTTCACGCCGGCGACAACCTGCAGCCCGCGGTCTTCGTGGCGAGCGAAACCATCGACCTTCCCTCAGATACCGGCCGACCTCAGACCTGGGTCATCCACCTCTGGCAGCCCGCTGATGCGCGTGGGCCCGTCGCGGTGGCCTACGGCGAGCACCACACCGCGGATTCAGAAGACCGGGCCGCTGAACTTCTGGAGCGCCTACCCAACGTGAGTGCGGTCGCGGTCATCACCGATGCGCTGTGCCATTTCGCTGCCGCTGATTCGGTCGACGAGTCGTTTCAGCCTGAGATCGCGGTCGCTGAGCGCCACGTCGGCACCTATCGCCGCGGCTGGTTCGCTCTGGCCGCGCTGCTACGCGTGAATCTGCCGTGGTGGCCGGCGGGGTTGCGGCGGCCCAGTGACATCGCCGCGTGGCGGCCGGGGGCGAGCCCGCAGGCCATCCGGCCGACCATTCCGGGCCGTTTCGACGACTCGGTGCTCGGCGATCTGCTCAAAGAGAGTGACCCACAACAGACTTCACAATGTGCGCCGCTCGTCGACTCACTCAATCGACGGATCGAGGGCGAGATCTACCGGACACCCCTTGTGGGCGCAGATGTTCCCGGATGCGTGGAACGGCCGGGACTCGTGCAAGCCGCGCGGCCGTTCTACTCCATCACCGACCCCCCTCAACCGCTGCGCTGGTTCGAGGCCCAGGCACTGCTCGGATTGTCGGGCGCCGCACACGCCACCAGGGCCGCCGCACGCGACCTTCTGCGTGGCCGCCCGGAGATGGAAGCCGCGGTTTCCTACACCATCAGAGCGCGAGCAACTGACGGTCCATTGGCGCAGGAGTGGTTATCGCGGCTTGAGCCGTGCGAGGACCCACAGACGCTCGGGGCCGCTTTCGCTGAAATGATGATGACCGACGAGCAGCGCGCGCAGCCGCGGACGTGGTGGAAGGACCCCGAGGACGGCAACTGCTGGATCGTGGAAACCCTCGATGGCACTTACCACGCTACGGTGGCCAGCCGCTGCGGCGCGGCTCATGGGCGGTTGACTGAGTTCGAACTCGCCGACAGCTGCACGGCGGCGTTCTTCCGGGCCGACGGCTGGGTGTGGCCGATGCCGGTTCCGGCGATGGGCGGCTACTACACCTCGGGCTACGAAGGCAGAGGGCCGTCCGAGCTGGCCAGGACAGTTGCGCTGCTGCGGGTTTCAGCTGACTCCGATGTGCGCGAGACGTCCCTGCCGGCGGGGCCGGCGCCAGAGTTGGTGCGTTACATCGAGTCCCACCAAGCGCCGCTCAGCGTCTTCGCTGACGATATCGCCGGGCTGTAAGCATCCACCCGGGGCCGACCATTGGCGCGTATCGGAGATAATTACAGCGGTGCACGGTGGCCGTTCGCCGGACGACGGCCGAGCGCGCAAGACGACGGCACAAGTGCCAGTGTTGAACTGCCGAAGTGTCCAGCGTGCGGATTCGGATACATCATCCGGCGAGGCACCCAGAGGTGCTGTACCTTGCCTGGAACACCACGTTGCGAACGGGACGGCAGAGCCGATCACCTGTCGACGACCGCATGAGGGACTGCGGGCAGTGGCCGATACCAGGCGAGGCCGCCAGACGGCGGGACGTACCTATAAACAGGCGTTCCGACACTGCCCGGTTTGCGGGTGCGGCGGTGCACGACTGGTAGACAGGTAGCAACACAGATGGTTTGAGGGGGACGTGCCGTGGTTGATGTGTTGTCATGGCTGACTGGGCTGGCTGGGCTGGCCGCGGCCGTCGCGACTGTCCGGACCGCGATGTCGATCGAGGACGCGACAGCTCAGCGGCGTCTAGCGATGATCGTGGCCGCCGGCGTGGTGGTCTTGCTGGCGGCCACCACGGTGGCGATGGCAGCAACCGGACAGCAGCCGACGATGTGGGCGCTGGTCGCGATGGTCGTGGGTTTGTGCGCTGAGGCCGCGGCCGTCATCGGAGTGGACATCTTGAACCGCCGCGCGATGCGGTTCTCAGATCCCTCGGCCACTCCCCCGAGCACGTCGGACTGAGACCGCCTCCCCGGGCGGGGCTACCTGTCGAAGTTGGCGCCGAGGAGCTCGCCGACGCTCACTTAGGCTTAGGTGATGTGCGATCAGCCACGCCGGCCAGCCTTGCGGCTAGTCAAAGGTTCAGCGCCGGAGTCGGCCGCCGTGTTCACCGTCAAAGATGTGGCGGATGCGTGCGGATTACCGCAACCTGTTGTTGCGCAACTGGTTCCGAGGACGTGGACCCGCGACGGGTGGATGTACACCGCGGATCAGCTTGAGGCCGCCGTGTCGATCGCCGAGGAATTGCGATCGCGGCCGACCGATGGGAGCGGGCAGGACCCTTCATCGCAAGACGGGCCTCAGTGTTGGTGAGACGAAGTCTTGGGTGTGCGCAGGGGGTGCGGCATCTCGACCAAACCCCCTCCGGCTGATTCGTCACGTGACTGATGCGTTACACGCTAGGTCCGCTTTATCCGCTTTACGTCGTCGCTGCCCTATGACTGCTATAAGTGCTATACGCGCTTTATGGGCATGCGGGTGCTGCGAGTAGGGGGTGCCTCCGAGTCCCGGGCCGTGCGACTGTTTCACGACGATCGCGCCGCCTTAAGCGGACAACCTCGTCGTGAGCGGCGCGACAATAGAACGCGACGCAACTTCATCGACCAGAGGAACCTGAGCATGAGTGACGTGGGCGACGCCAACGCTGCTGCGGCCGAACTATTCGGCCGACTGGCCGACAATCTGCACCGACTCGCGCAGGACGAACAACATCTCCATCAATTCGTCCGGACGGGCCGGCCGGGCCTTGATGCACTGGTAGAACGTGCGCTGGAAAGCCCACGCGAGCTTTCCGACTGTGGAATCGAGGCAGCCGCCTGCGCGGCAGCGGCTTTCACCGCGAAAATATTCGAAGAGGAGACCTAGCCGGCCGACGGCTTCATTGGCCTGCCGATGCACCCAGTTAGCGCGGTGCCGAACCAAGGCCGTTCGGAGCGACGCTGGCCACGATGTCGTCGGCGACCGCCACCAGCTCATTCAACAGGAGCCACACTTGACGTTCGTCGGAGTCGGACAAGTGCGCCTTGGCGCGCAAGTCGTGCAGTTGGCCGCGTTGTTCAAACCAGTTGATCAAGAGGTCCGTCGGCACGTTCGCCATGACTGTGAAGCCTTGCCGTTGAGGCTATTTCGCGTTGATGTTGGTGATGCGCTGACCGTGGCCTTGGTCGGTGCTCTCAAGCTGGTCGGCCAGTTTCAGGAGGGCTTCGGCATCGCCGGCGATGTTCTGGTGGAGCTGGCCGACGTTGGTGCCGACTTTCTGGGTGACCTGCGCGAGCGAGGCGAGTAGCGGTGAGAACACCGGGGCCGGGCCGCCGTCGACGGTGTTGGTCGAGGCTTCCTTCATTGCCGTGGCGTGGATGTCCTTGATGTCGGGAAGCAGGGCCTCGACGTCTTGGGCGACACTCTTGAGCTGCGCTGCCACAGACCGCAGGTTGTCGATGTCGGCCTTGATGTTGGTGTTGGCGTCAGCCATGTTCAGTTCCCCTTTTCACAGTTCAGTCGGTGGTCAAGGTCGCGGTGGCAGAGGCACATTGGGGATCGCCGTTGCCTCTGCGGTGTTCGCGGGCGGATTGAAAAGCTCGAGGTAGCTGATCCAGCGTGTCGCCGCCGCGATCACGAGCACCAGGCCGAACAGCGATAGCAGCGTGTGGCCGTCGACCCCGACCGCCGGGTACGCCAACGGTAGAACGGTCAGGTGCGGGTGTCCGGCCGGGGTCAGTAGGTTGAGCCACACCCAGAGGTTGGACACCGGTGACAGGTAAGCGCCCAGGAACCACGCCACGACGGTGAGGATGGCGGCGATGAGCCACCAGCGTCTCGCTTTGCGGGTCGTGTCCATGCACCGATTCTATCTGCGGCACAGGTCAATCTGGGTGATGCGGCAGTTTGGCCCTGCCAGTTTCAGGCGGGGCGCTCTTCGGTCGGTGCCGCGTCGGGTGTCGCGAAGATCGTGTCTCCCGACCGGGATTTGGTGCCCGATGAACTGCCCGCACCAGCTCCATGCCCCATCATCGGCGACATACCGCCACCACCGCCGCTGCCGCTCGGGCCCATCGATCCCACTGTCTCGATGGTCGGCCTGGCGGACACCCCGGAGAACACTTGCTGGCTCTTCACCGGGCCACCGGAGGCGCCCATGTAGGTCTGACCGAGCATTCCGCCGCCAAGGCCACCGCCGACGAAACCGCCGCCGGCACCCGCGCCGCCAGCGTCGCCGCCGGCACCCGCGCCTGCCGACGCGGCGATACCGGTAAACGGGCTCGGCGCGCCGGGGCCCATACCGAAACCGGCGGCGTCGGTGGTGCTGCCTCCCATGTTTCCGAGCAGCGATTGCAGGGGTTCCATGAGGGATTGGAGCGGTTGGGTCAGCGTGCTGGGGTTGGCGGCCTGCAGTAATTGCCCTGGGGCGCTGGCGAATTGGCCGACGCTGCTCATCATGCTCTGCGGGATCTCGCTGGCGGTTGAGCCGGCCTGGGTGGCGCCTTGTCCGGTCTGGCCGGCTGCCTGCATGGCCGCGTCGGTGCCGTTGCCGATGGCTGACTCAGCTGCGGAGCGGGCGGCTGATTCGCCAACTTGGCCTAGGGCGCCGGCGGCGTTGGCGAGCGGTGGTGGGGGGGTTACGGGCTTGGGGACGGTGGCGGCCTGCACTGCTGCGTCGTAGGTCGTCATCGTGCCGCCGTTGTTGCCCCAGAATTCGCCGTATTGGGTGTTGAGGGCGAGGATGATGCCGCTGTTGACGCCGAGGAAGTTGGTGGCCTCGGCGATTGCCTCGCTGATGCGGTTCATGTTGACCACGGGGGTGGGGATCATGGTGCCGGTGGCGATGGCGAAGGCTTCGGCGACGGCGAGGCAGGAGAGTGCGTTGGCTGCGGCGTTGGCTTCCATGGTGGCTAGCCAGGTCATGAAGGGGACGACTGCTGCGCCCATTGCTGTAGGGGCGAGGCCTTGCCAGTTGATTCCGAGTGCGGCCAGCTCGGCGGTCATGACGGCCATCGCTTCGCCGACGAGGGCGGCGAAGTCGGTCCACATGGTGGCAGAAGCGAGCCAGGTTGCTGGGCCGGCCCCGGTTTCTTGTCGACCGGCGTTGACTTCGGGGATGTATCCACCCCACGGTTCGGTCATCGCTGCACCTGATCGTGTTGGTTAGCCGACGCGGTGGCCGGTGTCGGGCCGGAGAAGGTGGTGCCGCCCGCGGGGGTGGTGGCGTGCGAGTCGAGCAGCTTCCGGGCCGGATTTATCTCGGGCGGGCACTGCTCCCAGGCTCCAGTCACAGCACTTCTCCCCTCATCCACTTGGCGTCGACACCGGCCCAGCACCGCGCTCGTGCCCAGTTACGCTCGGTGTTCGGGCACGGCGCGATGAGGCGAGCCTTAGATGACGCGGGCGCTGCCGAGGTCGGTGGCCACGGTGCTGGCGGACGCAGCCTGGATGGTCGTGCTCAACTCCAGCATCTGCTCGATGCCCGCGCCGAAAGCGGCGGCGAACTGGGCCGCGTTCATCTGCTGCTTGGCCATGGCGAGCGCCGAGGCGCCCTCATTGCCTGCGGGGACGACGCTGGCTGCGACCGCGCTGTTGGCTGCGGTCATCGCGCCGAGCTGGGCTTGGATGCCCTGCAGCACTGCAACCGATCCGGCCATTGCTGGCACACTGCCGATTCCGACAATTCCGCTCATTGTGGATTCACCTTTCCCCCGGGGCTGGACAGCAAACTTGAGTTCAAGAATAGCGGATCGCGGGAGTGGTGCCACCCGCAAGTTTCGCGTGGTCGGCGTTTCGTTTCCCACGGGTTTTCACCGCAACGCGATGTCTTCGGGGTTGGCTCTTGCGAGCCCGCGACGCAGGGCAGCTACCGCCTCGGTCATGGCCGCCGGGGTCGCCGGTTCGTAGTTGATCCACTGACGGCCGTCCAGACCGCGGGACGGGTAACTGACCACGACCCCACCAGGCTCGCCCACAAAGAACATGACGCCCACGGCGTTGTGATAGACGGTCTGCTTGCCCTGGGGGGCGCGGCGGGAAATGGTGATCTGCGAAACGGCGACGTTGTCTTGGGAGAGCAGCTCGGCAAGGCCCCTCACGGTGCTGCGGGCCATGCCTGCGTCGCGCAGGCCGTCGCGCGTGGTTTCGAGGACGTCCTCGGTGTCGTCGGTGCGGTCGCGCTTGAGCGTTTCGGCGGCGGTGGCCGGGATGGAGATCCGTTCCATCGGGTAGGGCTTCCACTGCTTCTGAGGGTCGAGGATGGCCATGATGATCTGTCCGACCGCCTCGTTGCAGTGCTCGTCAGTGTTGCTCCGTGCGCGATCGGTCGCCAAAGCAAGTTGCCCCGCCGCCAACGTCGCGGTCGTGAAGGTGTCATCGCGGTACCCGATGAGAAAGGTGACGCGGGGCACGTCCCTGATCGCGTACTGCACCCCGTACTGCAGGAATTCCTCGGGAAGATCGGAGACGATTTCCGTGCGCTGGTTGTAGAGCAGCACGATGCCCCACACCGCCCACTCGTAGCCGACGAGGCCGGCGAAGTACTCCCGGGCCGGTTCGGTCAGTTCGTTGGTGGACGGGTCGACGATGTTCCAGCGTTTGAGATCCTCGTCGACGCTGGGTCCGAGGTCGAAGACAGGCATGGGCCCCAGCTCGATCGGCAACTCATTGATGAGGCCCCGCTGGTAGAGAGCGATCAGGTGCCGTTGGTCGAACACGTCGGCTGCCACGTCGACCTCCCCTCGAATGCGCACGGGCGCGGCCTGAAAATACGGCCAACACGATGCGCTCAAACCCGGCTAATGTACGGCGAAGTTTACCGTTGAGCGATGCAGAGATCGCTCATCCGCGTGGCACGCGCAGGTGTTTCTGCCGCCAGACGCGGCGCGCCGGCCGCGGTGGTGGCCATGCTGAGGTCCGGCCGTGGGGCTGCGCGGCGCCGGTGGCTGCTGCTGGCAGCGGTTGTGGTGGTCGGTGCTGGATTCTTGGTGGCAGGGGCGCTGGCTCAGTTCCCCATCACCGTTGCCGATACCGCCACGGCATGGATCTTCGGTGGACGAGGCGGAGATGGCCGACCGCAGGTGCCGGCGATCTGCGCTACTCCCCCGACCCCGACGACGGCGCAGGTTGTCGACACCGCATCGGTGCCGGGTGCCGAGGAAGCAGCGCCTGCACCGGCACCACCGCCGCCGGCACTGGATGCCGACGGAAGGCCCACGCCAGAAGCACAAGCCGTGACCGAGCGCATCCCCGCCGGCACCGACGTCACCGTCGCCCAAGGTTGGATACTGTATGGCCTCGCGCACCCCAACGACACCAGCATCGACTTTCCGTCCTTCGCGCAACGATTCGAGCAGACCGCGGGAACGCTGAGTGCACAGGCCACGGCCTTGGACACAGTGACGACCATGGACCCGGCCGCCGACTACTCCCCCTACCTGCTGTTCTCCCAGGCCGGCGCTTACCAGATGATGAGGCAGGGGTCAGTGACTGCCACCTCTGAACAGCGCGACGCATTGATCGAAGCGGTCAGTGTCACGTGCGAGAGTCGGGCCCGATGACTGGCAGGCCAACGGATTGACTCCATGCCGGAATACGTTCGCGTCGAGCGCAGCGGGCCGGCCATCCGCGCCGCGCTCGCCGAAGCCTCGCCTGATGAGCTGCCGGAATTCGAGGCCGAGTTCCGGATCGCGCTCGCCGAGGCCGATGATGACTTCGACTTATCCCACGTGACTGCGGTACTCGACCGGTGGTGGGACGCGCCCATCAGTGCGCCCCGAGGGGACCGGCGGCTTTAGCCGCTGGGGGAATCGGGTCGGGTGACACACGGCGGTTCGTGAGTTTTGTCGGTGTCGTCTCGTAGGGTGCGCGGTATGGCAGGTCAGCGGTTTCGTTGCACGCCGGGAGGCGTCTGCTCGCTGGGCCTGCATCTGGTGTGGTGCCCCAAGTACCGCCGCCGTGTGCTGGGTGGACGGGTAGCTCGCCGTCTGGATGAACTCATCGTGGCGATCGCCGCCGAACATGGCTGGGACATCGTGGCTCACGAAGTGATGCCCGATCATGTGCATCTGTTCGTGCGCGTCGGGCCGACCAGTGCCCGCAGTGGGGTCGTGCGTGCCTTCAAGGGCCGGACGGCGCGGGTGTTGCGGGCGGAGTTCCCACATTTGCGTAACTTCGCGAAGTTGTTGGGGTCGCCGTCGTATATCGCCGCCTCAGTCGCATATGTGTCGGAGTCGACGGTGCGCCGCTACATCGAGCACCGCTGGGACAAGGTCGCCTGATGCGCCGGGCATATGTGTTCAGGTTACGTCCGACCGCGCGTCAACACATCGCGCTCAATGCGTGCCTGGATGCGCACCGGGAGCTGTATAACGCCGCGTTGCAGGAACGTCGGGATGCGTGGTCGCACAACAAAACCCGGATCCGCTACGGCGATCAGTCCGGGCAGCTGACCGCGATCCGCGGTGTGCGTGCGGATCAGGCGGTGTGGTCGTTTTCCAGCCAGCAGGCCACCCTGCGGCGGTTGAACAAAGCGTTCGACGGGTTCTTCCGTCGGGTCAAGGCCGGGCAGGCACCGGGGTATCCGCGGTTCAAGGGCAAGGCCCGGTTCGATTCGGTGGAGTGGCCCAAAGACGGTGACGGCGCCCGCTGGCACCAGGAGCATGACCGGGTGTATCTGCGGGGCATCGGCCAGGTGAAAGCCACCGTGCACCGCCCTGTGCAGGGCCGGGTGAAAACGATCCAGATCAAGCGCCAGGGCCGGCGCTGGATGCTGGTCCTGTCGTGTGATGATGTGCCGGCCAATCCGTTGCCGGCCACCGGTCAGCAGGTCGGCATCGACGTCGGCGTGGTCACCTTCGCAACAATGTCCGACGGCACCACCGTTGAGAATCCCCGCTGGGCGCGTCAGGAAGCCAACCGGTTGGAGAGAGCCCAGCGGCGCCTGGCCCGGGCCCGGCGCGGCTCCAACAACCGCGCTGCGTGCCGCGAGACCGTGGCCGCGCGGCACCGCAAGGTCGCCAACCGGCGCAAAGACTTTCAGCACAAACAAGCCCGCGACCTGGTTGCCCGCCACGACGTGATTGTGGTGGAGGACCTGGCGATCGCCAACATGATGCGCCGCGCCGAACCCAAACCCGATCCCGACAATCCGGGTCAGTTTCTGCCGAACGGGGCCCGAGCGAAGACCGGGCTCAACCGAAGCATCAGTGATGCGGGCTGGGGCCAGTTCGTCTCGATACTGCGCGCCAAAGCGGAAGACGCTGGGCGCACTTGGATCGAGGTCGATCCCCGGCACACCTCCGACCGCTGCGAAGCCTGCCAGCACGCAGCACCCGAGAACCGCGTCAGCCAAGCGGAATTCGTCTGCCAACGCTGCGGTCACACCGCAGCAGCAGATGAACACGCCGCACGCAACATCCTCAGGGCTGGACTGGCCCTACACGCCGCACCCGCAGCGTAAAAGAAGCTGGCGGCTTCAGCCGCCAGAGAAGTCACCTCCGTCTCAACCCACCAACTCCAGAGGAGCGGGCTTCACGGGTCCGGCGAGCTCTCCAACCCCTATGGGGAACAGAAGTACCACACCGCTAGGTAGTTACAGGTAAACGACAGTCCCGGACACTCGGCCTGTTGCATCATCGGAGTCTGCCGCGTCTGGGAGCTGACTTCCATCTGCCAAGTCGGCGCCACCACGGCCGCTCAGTACCGGGCCCGATGTACGTGATTCCTGGATCTCCGCCCAGCAGAACCGTGATATCACTTGGCCCCGAGACCGGATAGCCCACGTCCGGGTCTTCGAAGTGCAGCAGTTCGACGACATATTCGGCGAAGACACTGACATTGACGGTCGATGGTGGACCGACCAACAGGTGTCGATCTGGACTGCGAGCGTCACCGATCGCCAAGATCCCGCTGCCGATAGTGAGTTGGCCATCGAACACCAGCGTTCCCAGACCGAGACGGTCCGTTCCGGCAAGCACCCGCACCCGCACCCGCCGGCCGGTTTGGTCACATTCGTGAGCACCCATCGTGTGCACCCACAATGCCCGTAGTGGCTCGAGCGCAGTACCGGAGTCGAGATCTGCGTGGACGTAGGTTCCAGCGTGCCCGGCGGCGCCGGGGTCCTCGATGGTGAGCATGTTGCCGTCTGGCGTGGTGAACACATCGCAGAGCAATGTGTTGGTGGTGCGGCGGGTCATGACACTGCACGCAGGGCATCGTCACGAAGTTCGGCCGGCAGCTCCAGCAGCGCGGTCGTCAGCTTTCGCACATGCGGATCGTGAGCCAGTTCAAGCCAATGCAGTTCGGCGTCGAGCAGCTTGGTGTAGTCCGGATCCGCGTCGGTGAAGTACTGGGGCCGCACGCCGAAGAATTCGGCCAACTCAGTGATAACGCGCCAGGACGGCTGCTTGCGCTTCCCAGAACGAAGTTGCGATAGGTAGGGCTCGGAGACGTCGCAGCCGCGCATTCTGAGGGTCAGTGATACCTCTCGACTGGTGTAGGGGCCGCGGCCCGGCGGGTAGATCACGGCGAACAGTCGATTGAGCTTGCCAGTAAAGGTGGTTGGGTCCACAGGCGAGACACGGGTCCGGGTGTTGTATCGCCACGGCAACGAGTTATTGGCGTCAACGGTGCGCCCGGAGCTCGTTGAGCCCACAGGCGGAGTCATGGCGCGGATGCTATCCCCGCCAATAGCAGTGCGTCTTTCGAAAAAGCTGAGACTTGCTTTTTACCAACATATCTTGCGATCGCAACTATCGCGTCCACGATCTATCCTAGCCACCGATTGATCTTCTGAAGGGATCCACATTCGCAACCCTTGCTGCGGACGGAAGGTTGCCGGTCCTGCGGTTGGTCATCTACCACGCCCAGGAATGCGACACCCGCACGGCCTGCATCACCGCGGCCCTCCAAGCGATTGGCAGTGTCCTACGAGCCCTGGTTGCTTGGCCGATCGCCTGGCGCATTTTGGTGACGACGGCGGGTTCGGGGGTTGGAGGGCCGGCGAGGTTGGTGACCGAATCGACTTTGGCGTAGACGGTTTCAGGACGCATCGGGGCGAACAGTGTCCCGGCGGTAAGGTTGACGAACACGAAATGCGTGGTCAGATCGGGCACGGCCAGGTCTGCGCCGTGATCGATCAGATGGCACACATACGACGAGTACAGGGCTTCCAGGTCGTCACCGATGTAGACCCGCCGCGGGGACAGCGTCTTGCCCCGTGCTCCGCGGGGATGGTCTTAGCGGGCGGCGATATCGATCCACGGTGTCCCGCCAGCGCCGATGTGAAAGTCGTGGTGACGCAACGACAACGCCTCCCCCAGGCGCATGCCCGTTTCGGCGAGGACGGCAAACAGCAGCCGGTCGCGCAACCCGGATGCCGGCCCGGACCACTGGTGCCCAGTTTGGGTGGCGCAGCCATCCAAACTGAGCCCGACTTGGGCGGGCAGCAGCACCGGAGTACTCGCCCGGTTCCCGCGGCGCACCGTGTAGATCGGGCGGTCGTTGGCTGGTGGCGCGGGCCCGACTCCGGCCAGCATCGGGATGTAGCGGGAGCGGCCACGTTTACCGCGGCTGGTGTGCAGCCGCTGATACGGGCCGGCCAGCATCGCCGAACTCGATCCCACCGAGCTGATCCGCGCAGCCGCGTCGCGCGGTGGTACAGACGTGTGTGATTCATCTTCTGCGCAACACCTTTCGGTACGCATCGCGCAAGTACTGGGATCAGATCGCCAAGGACATCCGGTCGGTCTACACCGCAGCGACCGAGGCCGCGGCCAAGGAGCGCTTCACCGAGTTCACCGAGAAATGGGGAGCTCGGTACCCGGCGATCACCCAGCTGTGGGAGAACGCCTGGAGGGAGTTCGTACCGTTCCTGGACTACGACATCGAGATCCGCCGCGTCATCTGCTCGACGAACACGGTGGAATCACTGAACGCTCGCTACCGGCGGGCGATTCGGGCCCGTGGGCACTTCCCGACCGAGCAGGCCGCGATGAAGTGCCTCTACCTAGTGACCCGATCCCTGGACCCCACCGGCCGCGGCAAGGCACGATGGGCCATGAGGTGGAAGCCCGCACTCAATGCGTTCGCAATCACCTTCAACGGCCGGATCACTCCGACTGGCAACTAACCAATGCCAAGCCAGATCCACCGTTTATCTGACAGTCCCCTGCTCGCTGGCGGGAGGTGCGGTGATAGTTGTCGATGGCGCAGTAAGCGGGGTTTGGCCCGCGGCACTCGAACCCCCGACTACTGGGGTGCCGGAGCTGCCTGTGGGCGATGCGCCGTGGGGTGCCGCGGGTGCCACTGTGGCCGGCTGCGTACCTGCCTCGGTGCCCGGAGTCGGGGTGGCGGTCGGTGTGCCTGCGCTGTCGGGGATGGGGGTGCCTTGGCTTCCGGGGGCTACGGGTGTGCCGCTGCTGCCTTGGGTGATGGGGGTTCCCTGGCTTCCGGGGGTGACGGGTGTGCCGGTGGAGGCCGGGGTTGCTGCGGGTGCAGCGCCTGGGGCTGGCGCGGCGGGTGTGGCCTCAGCAGCGGCGGCGGGTGCGCCGCCGGCCGATAACGATCGTGTCGGCGATCCTGGGTCGTACGGCGTGGGTCGCGGGGAGTTGGAGGGCTGTTGCACCCATATCGCGAGATCGGGGCCGCCTGCGTTGTAGAGCACGCTGTCCGGGGTGTCTCCGGTGACGTCGAAGTACACCTTGCCCGTGGTCTGTTGGCCTTCGGCGAGCGGGGCCGGGTTGACTCCTTGGGGTGTGGCGACGCCGAACAGCACTCGGTAGGTCTGGCCGCTGCGGGCCCGGGCGTTGAGGTTGGATACGACTGGTTGGACGGTGCCACGTACTGCGGTGTCTGTCGCGGTTGCCTCCCAGAGGGTTCCGGCTACGGGGTAGGCGATGGTGTCTGTGCTGGGTTTGAGGTCTCTGATCGTCCAGGCCTGCACGATGTCGCCGTTGGCCAATTCTGCTGGGCTGCCGAGGGAGTGGATCGCCGAGTCGTCGGCAGACGCCGTGGGCGCGAGTAGGGTGCCGAGCCATATTGTCGTGGCTGCGGCGGTGATTGCGGCTTTGGTGGCGGTGTTCACGGTCGTCCTCATGGTTTTCGGGGTTGTCAGGCTCGGGCGGCGACGGATGTGGTTCGAAGGGTAAGTGTCGCAGGGCCTTTTAACGCTGCGGCGGCCGCGGTGTGGGTGTTGCATGTCGGCCGCCGGTCGGCGGGTCCGGTCGTGGTGGCGGCGGGGGTGGTTGCCTGCGGGTTGGCCGTTCCGAGGGCCTGGGCAGGTCTGGCCGCTTGGGCGCTTCTGTTCGCAGGGGCGGTGTTGCGGCGGCGGCGGGGGTGCGTTTGGCGGGCTCGCGGCGTTGTGGGCGTGCCACGGTGAAGAACGACTCTTCGGCCGTGGACACCGACCAGCGGTAGCGGAGCTGCCCGGTGGGGCTGTGCAGGATGCATTCCTCTGGGCCGGCGACGATCGCGAAACTCGGTGCAGTGTCGGGTGCTGTTGTCGACCAGACAAGCCGTACCTGGTGGGCGTGGGTGGGATCGGTGTACGAGTTGTTGTCGCTGACGATGATGTCCGCGTCGCGATGGGTGCCGTAGGTGGCTCCGATGCGCGAGGCGAAGAGTTTCCATTCGTCACCGGGCAGCGTGATGTCGATGCTGCGACCGCTGGTGGAGAGCCAGACGAGGAGCTGCTGGCACATGACGGCAGGGCCGAAGATGTAGAAGGGTTCGGAACCCACGGTGAAGTTGACGAACACCTGAGCGCGGTTAGCAGTGTGACCGATGAACGTGCCGATGCCGCCGGGGGCTAGCGGGATCGGGAACGAGCTCCCCTCGGCCAGCGTCTTGCCTGCGACGGCGGTGGGGCGGACTGTTTTCGCCAAAGGGAGTGCTGCAGTGAAGATATCGCCTTGTTGGCCGTGTTCGCGACGCAGCCCGAGAGCGGTGACGGTGGACAGCGCGCTGGGATCGGCGGTGAGGAATCCGACGTACATTTCGGCGTGGTCGCGGCCGCTGCGCAGCCGTTCGAGTCGGGTGATGTGCACCTGGCGGTGGGTGTTGAGTCGGCACCATTCGCGGTAGTTGCCGGTGGTCCAGGCGTTTGCCGCGGGCGTGAATGCGATGGCGCGCATGGAGTTTGGGCCGCAGGAGGACCAGTTTTCTTCGGCTAGTGCGGTGGTGAACTGCGGGGCGAGGTCGGCGTGGAGGTCCTGGAGGGTGGTCTTGGCCAGGATTTGGGTGTTCCAGCCGGCGTGGGCCACTCGGCGGCGGATGCGTTCGGTGGCGATTTTGACGGTGCGGCTGATGCCGGCGGGGATGTCGTCGGAGCCGCGGCGGGCGTAGATACTGTCGAGTGAGGCTGAGAGGTTGATACCGACTTCGATGAAGGTTCTGCCGTAGAGCAGGGCGTCGACTGGCCCGATGGCGGCTTGTAGTGCGGTCGCGGCTTGGCTGGGGCGCTCGTAGTTGTATCCGACGGTGACCGTGGTGACGGCGTCGCATCGAATGTCGAACTGTACGAGTTCTTCTCGGATGTCGTCCATGGGGAGAGCGCGGATGACGGTTTCGCGGTCGGTGCCGATCACGGTGGTGGCGTAGGCCTGTGGGAGGACCTCGATGTAGGCGGCGGCGCGGTCGCCGTCCCAGGTGAATCCGACGCCGTCTGCTTCGTAGATGGCGATGGTGTTTCGTGGGCTGCGGCGCAGGGTGAGGCGTCGGTGGATCCAGCCGAAAAGGGTGCGGGATCGGTAGGTGAATACTCCGGTCAGGAGCGCGACGAGCGCCACTGCGGCCCACACTTCCCAGATCACAGGGGGTTTGAGGTCGAGCAGGTTCGTGGCCAGGACGGCGGCGATACCGACGATGACGAGGAACATGATGTTGGGTGGGCCGAGTCCGACGCCGATTCGACGGTCGTTTTTCATCGCGAGGTCCTCGTGGTCGGTGGGTGCCGGTGACCGGATGCCGCGGTCGCTGGTGGGGTGTGGTCGGTGGTGGTCACGCCGGTTTCTTTCGGAATGCGAAGACGGCCAGAGCAACGGTGATGAGGACTGCGGCGCCGACGGCCAGGGCGATGAGAGCGACGTTGCGGGCGGTGTGATCGGGGGTGGGAGGCGGTGTCGGGGTGGGGGCGTGGACGCTTGGCACTCCGGCGGCGATCGGGTCGCCGGGCGCGACTTGTGCAGTCAGTGCGGCGACTGGGTCGATGACGCCTGCTCCGAGGGTGTTGTTGAGGCCGTCTGCGGGGGTGTGTGCCGTTGCGAGGATGCGGTTGATGACCTGGTGTGCGGTGAGATCTGGGACTTTCTCGCGGATCAGTGCTGCCAGGCCGGAGACGTATGCGGCGGCGAAGGACGTTCCGTTGACCGGGGTGGGCACGCTTTTGACGATCGCGGCGTTGGTGAGCGCTCCGGGGGTGGGTTCGGTCGGGTCGAGGGAGACGATGTTCATCGCCGGTGCTGCGACCCCTACCCAGGGGCCGGGCATGGTGTTGACGTAGGGGTCACCGGTCAGGGTTGTTCCGGCTACGGACAAGACGAGGTCGGAGAAGTAGGAGGGTAGTGAGACGCTGCGTACGCCTTCCCAGTTGCGAGGGTCTGCGGGGTTGGCTGGGTCGTAGCCGGGGTTGGGTTGGCAGGTTTGGCCACCGATGTTGCCGGCGGCGGAGACGACGACGACGTTCTTGACGACCGCGGCGTAGTAGAGGGCGCCGGCGAGCTCGCGCAGGTCGACGGGGCTGCCGGCGTCGACGCAGGCGGTGACGGACAGGTTGATGACGGTGGCGCCGAGGTTGGCTGCGTGGACGATGGAGCGGGCCAGTGCGGAGAGGTTGGCTGCGGAGCGGTCGGCTTCCGACCAGCCTTGGGGTGCGTTGGCTTCTCCGTAGGCGGCGCTGGTTTGGCGGATGGACAGGATTTCGGCGCCGGGGGCGACGCCGACGAATCCGTCGTTGGGTGAGGGGGCCGCGGCGATGATTCCGGCGACCAGGGTGCCGTGGTGGTCACAGTCGGAAAGGCCGTCTCCTCGAGCGATGTAGTCGCCTCCACCGCGCAGGCGCGGCAGGCGCGACACTGGTTGGACGCCGGAGTCGATGACGGCCACGACCTGGCCGTCACCGCGGGCGAAGTTGTGTAGCCCTTCGACGTCGAATACCGCGCTGGCGGGGATGGTTCGGAACTGCGACTCGGCCAGGACTGCCGACGTGGCGCACACAGATGTCTGTTTCATTCCGCCGGGTACGGCGGGGCCGGGATCGCCGTCGGGTGGAGCGATGTCGACGGCCGGATCGATTTGGGGTGCGGGGATCGCGGCCGCCTGGGGGGCCAGCCCAATCGAGCTGGTGACCAGGAGGGTCGCGGTGATCGCCGCCATCCGCCGTAATGCACGCATCATCAGCGTGCTCGGGCCTTCTGGAAGAGGTCCATGGCGAGGACTACATAGACCAGTGGTGCGGCGTAGAGCAGCCATTCGATTCGTTCCAGGAGTCGGTTGACGACGGGGCTGACGATGCGACGTTGCTGGATTGAGTACACCGTGGCGATGAGCGTGCCGAGGACCAGGATGCCGATCACTATGGCTGCTCGCAGTTGATTGCCTGCGTAGTCCGGGGAGGCCAGCAGGCCTGCGCCGAACGCGGCGAGCAGGAGGGCTGTGGCTACCAAGGTGATGCCTTGCAGTCGGGCGTCGTCATAGCTCTTGCCGCGGTAGAGGAGTGCCAGTGCGGTGGTGAGCACGGCGGCGAAGATGATCCATTGGTGGTTGTCCATGGCGCGGCCCGCGAAGAAGCCTGTGGCGCAGAGTGTTACGAGGGCGCCGGACAGGATGCCGACGATGCAGTCGTAGGCGGTGAGTGTCTGCTGTTCCTGGTTGAGGATGGATTCGTTGGCGCGGCCGTCGCGTGGCAGGTCGCCGGCGTCGAGATCGCCGGCTCGGTCGGCGCCCTTGACGTAGCTCTCACCGGTGGCTGGGACGTAGGGCAACGAGATGCGCGCCAGTGCCAGGGAGATTCGGCCGCTGACCAGAATGGTGAGGAAGCACAGGGCGATGAGCTGTACGCCGAGGACTGCGGTGGGGCTGCGGTAGGCCATGTTGAGTGCAGCGATGATCGTGACGGCGGCTGCGGCAGAAGCGATTCCGTAATGCAGGCGGGCGTTGGTTCGGGTGATGACGGCCAGGGATACCGACAGGGTGAACAGGACGGCTCCGGCGGCGACGAGTTGGTAGATGCCCAGTGGCCGTGGGGTGATCAGGAGTGCGGCGGTGCCGGCGAGGACATAGGTGATGGTGAGGAAGGGCGCCACGATGGGCGTGTAGCTGTCTTTGTCTGTTCGTACGACCACGATCGAAATGGCTGCTGCCAGTACGGCTCCGATGACCATCAGCGTGCAGACGACCAGGCGGGCGGTGAAGTTGGGTGTGGCGGTGGAGGTCCAGAAGATGGCCAGTGCGCATACGAACGCGATGATGGCGGGTGTGACGACGAGGGTGACGCGTTGGGAGACGCGGCCGTCCCAGGAGGGGAAGTGTTCGCGTAGCCAGTAGGTGATCGCTTCGGCGACGTCGTCGATCAGGGGTGGGTACTTCTCCCCTGGGTCGAGTTTGACGAGCAGGAGGCGGGATCCGTCGCGGACTTTCTCGGCGTCGAGTGTTTTCTCGGGGTCGAGGGGCTGGCTGTGGAAGGGGCGGCGCAGGGTCCAGTGGGCGTCGGGGTCGGCGAGCCAGCTGGCGTCTTTGCCGGCGCGTTCAAGTTCGTTGCGCAGGAACGGAATCAGTTCTGCCAGGCTGTCCCCGATGAGCATGTAGTTCGACATGGGCACGTCGATGACGTGCCCGGGGACGGTGATCTGGACCCGCGCTTCGGCTTGTGTGGTTGCCATGGAGTGGTGCTCGCTTCCCCCGGGAAAGTGATTGGTGTGGTTTGGTCTGCGCGGCGTGGTGAAGAGGGCTTAGCTCTCGCCGTTGTTGTGTGGCGTGGCGTCGTTGGCGCTGTGGCGCTTGCTGCGTCCGGTGGCGGCTCGCCGCTTGGGGGCTTCGTGCCCTTGTGCGGCGAGGCCTTGCGGGGTGGCCCAGCCGGTGGCGAGTACTTCGTTGATCTTGTTGGCGTAGACCTCGCCGGCGTGGGCCTCTGCCTCCTGCGCTTCGGACACCCGGCGCTGGGCGTCCTGGAAGTTGTTGCGCAGCTGGTCGAGTTCGTTGAGGCCGGCGTTGACGATGTCGGCGATGCGTTGGCGGTCGGTGATCACGTTGGCTTCGGTCATGGTGGAACTCCCCTCGTACGCGGTGTGCTGTGTGGTGACGTCGGGCTATTGGTGGGTGGTGGTTGTCAGGTGGGCGGCAGGCTGTCGACGAGCATGGCGGCGACCTTGACGAACTGGCGGCGGGTCGTCTTGTTGAGTAGATCGAGGTTGATGGGTCCGGCCTCGGCGAGGTGCTCGTCCCACGGGATTTCGATTACCTCGTGTTGCTCGCTGTTGCGGAAATGCGACACGGTGGCGTCGAGGTCCAGGTGCGGCTTGGCCGGGCTCTGGTGGTTGATCAACACCACTGTGCGGGTGAGTAATTCGTTGAGATGGCGGGCTCGCAGCCAGTCCATGATGTCCTGGCTGGCTTCGGCGCTGTCGAGGGAGGTTGCGGTGACCACGACGAGGGCGTCGAGGCTGCGCATGACGGTCTCGTAGGCCGGTGAGGCTGCTGAGTGGTCCATGTCGACGATGGTGAACAGGTGTCCGGCTTGGAGGATCTCCAGTGCCCGCAGGTATTCCTCGGGGGTCAGGGCGGTCGCCAACGGTTCGCGGCTGGAGCCCAGCACCGACAGGCGGTGGTGATTGGACTGCATGTGGGCCTTGACGTCGTTGGCTGAGAACAGGTGCTCGTCGGCGACGAAGCGCTTGATGTCGCTGATCTGGTCGCCGCGCACGCGACGGGCCAGGGATCCGCTGTGATCGGTGTCGAGGGCGACGACCTCGCCCTTCTGCCGGTGAGCGGCGATGGTGGAGGCGATGCTCATCGCGCAGACTGTCTTGCCGACACCGCCCTTGAGTGCGGCGAAACCGATGGCTTTCGGATAGCGCAGAACCTTGTTGATCTTGGAGATGTCCAGGTCGTACTCGACCTCGGCCGCGCTCTTGCCGACCGGGATGTGCATGCGGTGCAGCTTGGCGCGCCATCCCTGCTGCGGGCCTTCTTTGCGCTGGCTCTGCAGGGTGAAGGAGCGGTCGGCGCCGCGGTCGCCGGCCGGGGTGAACGGCGCGGGCGGGCGTGGGGTGGCGGTGAACCCTCCGCGGGGTTGCTGGCCGTAGCCGGTGTCGGGGCCCGGCGCGGGAGGTTGCGACGGGTAGCCGCTGTAGCCCTCTTGCGATGGCGCGGCTGGTGTCTGCGGCGGGCGAGGCCAGTCGCTACCCGCTCCTGGGTAGAGGTCGCGGCGCTGCACGACCTCGGTGCGCTCGATGTCGGGGTGGGGTTGGGCGCCGAAGCCTGCCGGTCGCTGCGGCCAGCTCGGCGGCGGCGGTGGGGTGAACTGCTGCGAGGGCCGCTGCGGTGACGCCGGTGGGATTCCCTGGCTGGCAGGCTGCGGTGGTCCGTAGTGCGTGGGGCGCGGAGGCGTTCCCGGCGCCGGAGGCTGGGCGGGCTGCGGAGGGTTGCCCGGGGTGGGGGCGTCGGGACTCGCGTGGCGTGGCGCGTCGGGGGTGGCGTGGTAGAGCGGCGGCCCTGCGGCGCGGGTGGCCGGCGCGGGGTCGGCGTTCGGTTCGGGTTCGAGCGCGGCGGGCGGGGTGTGGGTGTCCGGGTGTTCCGGTGCAGCGGGGTTGCGTGCCGGCGGTGGTGGTTCGTTGTCGGTGGCCGCCTGCGATTCCAGCGCCTGCCCCAGCGAGGGTGCTTCCTGTCCGGTGTCGGGCTGGTCGGGGGCGGCGGGCGGCGCGGGCGGCTGGCTACCTGGTTCGGCGGCCCGGTTTTCGTTGGCGAAGCGATCTTGGGCGGCGCGCAGCGCGGCGCTGTCGAGTTCGCTGCTGTTGTATTTGGTCATTGTCCCTGTCCCCCGGCTGGCGCGGCGTCGATTCTTACGGCGAAGTTTACAGTTGCTTTGTGGGTGGCTGTCATATCCAGTCCCCGAAACCACGATCATTTTTCCGCTCGATGCGGATCAGCCCTGCTGTGTCTGCTGCAAACACTAGGCGGTCGATGTCCTCCTCATCCGCGGGAATTTCCGGGATGGCCTCGACGCCCCGGGCGAGCAGCACGTTGCGGGCGTGGTTGAACTTCTGGGTCCACTGGGCTGCCGACACCACCGACCGCAGTCCTGGCAAGTCGGTTCGACGGGGTGATTCAGTGGGTGTCGCCGGCGTAGAGCGGTAACTCCGGAACAGTGCGGTGGTGCGCGCGATGGCGTCGTCTTGGTCGAGTTGCGGGGTTGTCTGACCGTGGAGTTGTGCGGCTTCAGCGCGTGCGGAGTCCAGGCGCCGGGCCTGCAGCGTGCCTGGAGCCGCTGGCGGGACAGTTGCCGCGGCCTGCTCGGTCGCGCCTCCCGCGACCGGCTGGGTGTCCTGTCCGGCGGTGGTGGTGAGCGCTGAGATGGCGTGGTCAGGCGGCGGCGCGAGCTGCGGTATTCCACCGCGGAACCACACCGTCGGCATGTCGGCCACTGGCAGCGGGTCGCTGCCGATCGGTGCGGGCACGGCGGGCAGGAGGGCCCCTGTGGGTCCGAGCACTGCCACCGGTGCAACCGTGCCGGCGGGGTGGTCGCCCTGATGGCCGGCGGTGACAATGTTGCCGAGGCCGGAGACGATGACGGTGTCGGTGGGCTTGTCGGCGAGTTTGATTCGCTCGGTGGCGGCGGTGAATTCCGGCGTGTCCGGCAGGATCGGCGTTGTCATGCTCGCGCTCCCTTCCTGGCTTGCACCCCATGCGGTGGCTGTGTCTTTGAGTTTGCTCCACTGGTTGGTGGTGCGCTCACGTAGCTGTTGGTAGTTGTGCTTGGCCCAGGTTGTTGGTTGGTCGAAGGCACCGCCGAACATGGTGGACATGACCGTTTCCGGGGGGTTCGGTGGATAGAGGTTGAGCCAGGTCTTGGATGCGGTGACCTTGGATTTGAAGAGGCTGAACAGCGAGGTCTTCTTCTCCATGATGAACAGGATGAGCTTGCCGGAAAGGTAGTAGCCAGCAGCGGCGAGGAGGACCTGGATGAGGGTGGGAAGGAACGAGAGAACCGAGGTGACGAGCTGCAGGAAGAGTGTGGGTCCGGTGGCGGAGACGAACAGGACGGCGATCGCCAGGATGAAGTGCACTGCGCCGCGGCTGGCTGCGGTGGCCAGCGGGTCGTAGGGGCGGCGGTTGGCCAGGGTGAGGGCTGCGACCCACGTCGCGCCGATGCCGTAACCGACGGCCAGGGAGAGATGTTTGAAGAATTCGATGGCGACGATGATGCCGAAGCTCAGGAAGCCCCAGGCGATGAACACGGTCGCGAAGGCGATGAGAACGGTCCACAGATCGGGGTCGGCGGCCGTGGATTGGGCGGGGGTCAGGCAGGCGGGGTTCGCGCCGCCGGCGTTGATGCTGATTGACCACAGGCGTGCGCACGCCGGGTCGAGAAATTCGCGATAGTTCACCAGGAAGGTGACCGACCGAATCATGTCGTTGTGGGTGGTGGTGACGTAGTTCGTGGTCGCGTCGGCGTCCCCACCGGTGAAGGACAGCGTCGAGGAAAGGGCCAGTACACCGTTGATGATCTCTCGGATGATCTTGAACGGGTTGGCGGCCAGCACGACGACGACGGCCATCATGACCAGCCCGGATCCCAGGCGTTGCCATTGCGCTTTGCCGATTTGCGTGTCCGACGGCAGCCATTGATCGAGCCACGACGGAGCAGTGGTGGCCGGGCGGCCGGGGGGGCCAGCTGGCTTGGGACCGGAGCGCACGAGGAAGACGCTGAGCAGCAGGATGGCGAAGGTGCCGACCATGATTGCGGTAGGTGGGAGTACGGCGTAGACCCTGGAGGTGACCCCGTTGTAGAAGTCGGTCAGCGGATTCAGCCACAGGTCCGGGTCAAGGATGAGTTTCATCAGGGCGGCCGCGTACGAGGCCCCGAGAAGATAGATGCTGTAGAAGGTCTCGGCTGCGCCGCTGTAGACCGTCCGGTGCAGGATGTCGAAGAATTTCGGTTCCAGCAGCAGGCGGTAGTGGGCGACGTCGCCACCGTCGCTGTCGGACAGGTTGAGCCAGTCGAGGAATGGATTGGCCGGCTGGGTGGCGGGGATGTCGGGGCCCGGCAACTGCGGTGCTGCGGGCAGCATCGTGGTCACGACGCGACCCCGTCCGCAACGGGACCAGTCGGCATGGGCGACGACGGCGTCGCGACGAGGTCGTGGGCCCGGATGCGCTTGGACGAGGTGGTGTCGCTGTAGCGGCGGCGCTCGGGCAGCAGATGTCCGATGGTGCGGACCCGGGCGATGTTGCCGCTGTCGTTGTACCAACCCTCGCCGGCGCGATTGGCGATGGGCCGCTTTGTCTCCTGGTCGATGGGAGACGTTTGCTCAACGCATCGGGTGACCAGGCGCTGCGTGGGCGGGACGTCGGCCCAACGCAGGCTTGCGGCGGCGTTTTCCCTGGTCTTTTGACGCATGACGAGTTTTCGTTCGATGAGTGCGGTGTGTTCGTCGGCGTCGGCGGCGAGCTGGAAGGCGATGAGGACGAAGTTGCCGGCTTTGCGGCCCATCCGGTCGGGTTGTTCGACGAGGCGTTGCATCACCTTGGAGCCCTTGAGCAGTTTGAGTTCGTCGGCGACGAACGCGCAGGCGCCCGGGATCGTGGCGAACCGTTCCGCGGTGAGGTGAGCGATCGCGGTGTAGGCCATGGCGGCGAAGTTCTGTGAATCCTCTGCCTCAGTGGAGGATTCGCCCGGCTTGGGGCGGTGCACCGACAGTTTGTGGGTTCGGAAGACCACGGTTTGGGCGCGCGCCGTGAAGGCGGGGTAGGTGATGCGTTCGCCGTTGATGATGGGATCGATGAACGCGTGGGTGTAGGGCAGCCGCGCCCACGCGGAGAGCGCCATGTTGAGGTTGCGGGAGGGTTGTCCTGCGACGGTCGGCAGGTGCTCGATGAGGTCGCGGGTGGAGGCGATGCGCATTGCTTTCCGGTAGTCGGGGGCCAACATGTTGGCCAGCAGGGCGACCTCCTCGCTGCGGCGGTCGAAACCGAGCAGCGGTAGCCACAGGTCGAGGAAGATTCGGGCAGCCTCCGCGGGTGGGAAGCACTTGAGAATGTCGAGTGAGAGGCCACCGCCGATCTCGACGGTCGGGTCGGTGACGTCGACGATCTCGGGTTGGGTGAGCGATTGGGCGAACACGACGTATTCGCCGGCGGGGTCTTGGTCGATGATGTGGCAGGGACGACGCAGGTCGTGCATCCATCCGATCAGGCTCTTGACGAATTCGGACTTGCCGGCGCCTTGGGCGCCGTTGGCAGCAGTGGAGGCGTTGCCCTTGTCGGTGGCGTTGAGGATGTCCCAGTGGACGATCTGCCCCAGAGCGTTCTCTTCGTTGATCATCACGGGGACGCCGACCGGATCGCCGACGACGGTGCGGCGAATCGGCATGAAGCCGCTGAACAATCCGACTGTGGTTGCCTGCTTGAGGTCTTCGACTACTGCGGGGCAGGGTGCGCCGGGGATCATGGCCTGCCACAAGTCAAACTGACCGCCTACCGGGGTCAACGGGGTGAAACCGTGGTCGGTGAAATGCTGGGTGATAGCCCCGACCCGCTCGTCGAGAGTTTCGAGATGTTGGTGGGCGAAGGAGAAGATCGCTGCCACGCGCATGCCGCGGGGACCGGATTCGACTTTGACGTGGCGACGGAACTCGCGCTGCTCGCCTCGCTGATCGGCGTAGTCCTCGGCGTCGAATTCGTCTTGGGTGTTGGCGGCGTCTTCGGCGTCGAGTTCCTTACGGGCACGGCGCATCCCGGTCTTGCTGATCAGCTCCTGAGAGAAGTCGAACCGCAACGCGAAGTCGGCGTCGACGTCGATCTCCTGGTCGACGAGATAAGTGAAGGTGTTGATGTCGAAACTGTCCACCGACGGGTATCTCGAGATGGCGATCTGGGTTTGATAGCTGGTGTAGCCGTCGGGGAACTCCGGGGATCGCGTCTCGACGTTGTGCACGGCCAGCGCCCGAGACCACCGCGTGGACTTGAAATTCTGCCGCAGGGTGTTTCGGGCGGTCTGGGAGGAATTCTTGACGATGACACTGCCCGCAACAACCGCGGCGATCGCCAGCGCCGTGAGCGCGATGCCGATCCAGCGGTAGCTGGTCAACGTCGCCGCGGCGGCCGCTGCGGCCAGGCATGCCACGGCCAGCGCCGCGGTGGGCAGACCGCGGCCACCGCGCTGGGTGACTGCCGGGTTGTCGTCTTTGACCTTCTCGAGGAAGTTCTTGTAGAGCGCGTCAGTGTCGGCGGCCTTGTTGATGTGAACTTCGGGAAAGCTGCGCGGGTTACGCACAGCGACGCGGGTGACGGTGGCGTCAGGGAAATCCGGGACGGTGATGCCGCGGAGCCGAATTCGGTCGAACACCCACGCGGTGTGTTCCTCGGTGGCGCGAATCGGGAGGAATTCACGAGGAAGTGCACGAAAGTACTGGTTCTCCAGCTCGGTGATCATGCGCCGTGAGACGTTACGGTGTGGATCGATCACGGCTACCGACGACAGCATCGACTCGACGATGGAGCGACTGACGGGGAAACCGATCGCCAACAGGTAGATGCGTTGGTACTCAGCAAGCTCACCAGTCTTGGCGACTTTGGTGTAGAGCGCGTTGAACTGGTCGTCGAGCTCGGGGTAGTTCTCCTTGGTGAAGTTCGGAATGCCGGCCGCGCACCGGGCCATGATCGTGGCGGCAGGGGTCTTGGCCTTAGCGCCCATCAGGAGGAAATCAGCGGCGCGCAGCTTGGACAGTTGGGTGAACAGTCGGTCGTGCGCTGCTTGGCAGGCGTCGATCTTGTCGACGTCGTAGGGATTGGTGTTGATACCCCGCAGGAGGTACACGGCCCAGACGGTGCCGTCGGCGGTGTAGAGGATGTTGCCGTCTTGCTTTTTCAGGGCCGGGAAGTAGTCACCCATGAGCTGTCAGTGCCTTCCGGTGTTGGTGATGTAGGGGTAGCGGGCCGCCCTCCACAGCAGGGCCAGTCGCGTGGTCTCGCCCAAGGCGCCATCAGGGTCCATCTGGTTGAGGTTCCAGTTGGCGGCGATCGTCGCTGCAGCCATGACAACGGTGGCCGCCAATCCGATCCAGGCGTTGGTGAGCACCGCGACGGCAATGCCAACAACGATGCCGATGACCATCAAGCCCATCGTGGGCGGTCGGTAGCGTTGCCCTAGGATCGTCCACTCCACGTCGACTCGGTCGACGCCGTTGAAGATTCGCGATACGCGCATTGCGCAGTGCCCTCACTATCTGGGTGACGTCGCTGGTGTTCGAGCTAGCTCGCTGCGCCACCGAAGACGCTCTGGGCGATTTCGGCGATCACCCAAATGACACCGAGGAAGCCCTCGAACAATGCGAAGTTCTTCGCTTCGTCGATTAGCTTCTTGGTCTTGCCGGCATCGTCTTTCATGTAGGTCTTTAGCAGGAGAACACCGAATACTCCGCCGCCGATGACAGCGACGGCGAGGAGCAGCCGGCGCACGATACTGATGATGGATCCGTTGGAGGTGCCGTCACTGGAGATGTCCGCCAGGATGTGCACGGTCTGACCGTGGGCGGCCAGTGCGGTCACCGCCGGTTCGATGAGGTCCAGCATGAGGGCTCCTCTGCAGTCGTCGGCCATGTCCTCGCCGGCCCGGCGGCGAGGCTTGTGGTCCGGTGGTTCGGGTGAGCGGGCCACACTAAGCGGGCCGTTCATGCGGGGAACCTAACAACGCCACACGAGGCCGACGCGACACGACACTTCTACGGGGCACAAAGTTTCTCCGGCCCCACATTCCCTGCGGCGTCTCGTTTTTCGCATCTCAAGCCGTGCGCGAGTGTCGCCGAATTGCGTCGACGGAATCGTCGGCCGAAAGCGTCGTTCGGCGCTCGCCGCCCCCGCGTGCGGCGACTGATACCGCCGCACGCCGTGCCGGCGGCGGCGTTAGGCCCCAGCGGTGTGGTGCTCACACTCACGGTTGTCACGGCCAGACCCGCAGGACAACCGGTTTGGGAGTTGGTTGCGAGCAAACCCGGCCGCCTGGCGCCCCTGCCGGGGTGGGCCCCCGGCGTGGGTGCTGGGTACGTGCGGGCTGCGGGCCGGTCCTCGGAGCCGGCGATGGTTACTGCGCAAGGTCTGACCCGAGGTGAAAGACGCTGCGTGGTCAGGCATCAGCCGAACATCACGGCGAGAGGCATGTCATGCGGTTGCGTCGCAGGTGGCCCCAGGAGGTCCCCAGACAGTCGGTACGGCCCCGATCTCCCTGCCATGAGCACTTTGCGGCCGCTCCCCATGGGGCGCAATGCAGCCGATGCTTGCGCGTAAAGCGTCGATAGCCTGGAACACACACGTTTTCCCAGGTGCCGTGTCTGCTTCAGTGTGTATTTCCGTGAGCGCAGGGGGTGCAGTGCATGCGTGTATAGCACCGCTTTGGTCCGCATCAATCTCCCCACAAGGTCCCTGGAAGCCCCTGTCTCAATTCGGTTCTCGCCCGCGTGGCTCCCTAGCTACTCCCTAAATATGCCCCGACACGCCCCTGCCTCCGCCCTGATGCTGGTGAGACCATTACCGTGCGCGTCATGAAGGCCTACATCTACGCCAGTCCTGCGGGAGCGGCGGCGCATGTGCTGTCTCAATGCTTCAGTGATTTCGCCGAGCTGTATCGACGCGGCTTCCTACGGGACGACTCGATCGTGTGGGCCAATGCCGAAGCGCCGGATGCGAGTTTTTGGGCGCTCACGGATCGAAGCCAGTACGTGTACGTCCACCGCGCCACCGAGCCCGGCTACGTTCGGCTAACTTCGGGACGGCTGCGCTGGGGGCGCAGTTTCGATGGCACGCTCGAGAAATTCGAGGTGGATGTCGACACTCGCAACATCGCGGGCGAGCCCGACAAGCACCTCACGTTGATCGTCAAACACCGCGCACCGGGGCGGCTGGTGAAAGTCATCGACGGTTCGCGGTTGGTCGAGCTCGTCGACGGTTCCTACACCCGCCCTGAGGCCACCGTCATCGATCTAGCCGCCTACAGGCCGCCTACAGACGTGGCCGCCGCCGGCGAATTCGAGGTCAATCACGCCCGTTATCACGGTGTGAACCACATGATGTCGAGCTTGAACGCCGACAATGCCGAGTTGATTCGCAGCCATCTCGGGCTCTTCGCGTTCGACATATCCGCCGAACAGATCGCCGCGATCAATGAGCATCTGCACGTCGTAGAGACGTTCGCCGACGGGTTCGCCGAGGCGTTGTACGACCGTCTCGCCCGCGCGCATTCAGGTACCACCCCGCCGGACTGATTCCGCTGGGCGCCGATCTGATCGGACCCCGCAGCGGGCCGCCGGACGGTATGTATCTGACTCTGATTTGGAGCGGGGCGTGCGGCCAGTGCCCACGCGCTTCCGGCGACACTCCAACGTGGTACGCGTCAGATTGGGCTCGACAGCCTGGCTCGTCTCGGTGTGGTGTGTGGTGTAGCGTTCCCGCTCTCCTGGTCCAACAAGCCTGCGATTACCGGATGCGTTTACGCCCGGTGGCGCAGCATCACACCGCTCTGCACATCCCTCGGGCCGGCCGAATTCGAGCGTCGGCTCCAGACCTCACGGCCATTGGCTTGTGTGGTCGGGCTTGACCGCTTCTGGGCTCCCCACTCCACGTCCGCTACCAGAACGACGTGCGAACTCGACGTGGCCGGTGCTCCCGGATGACCCATGCCAACACGCGAGCCAACCAGCCGCCCGCGTGGGCCCTTCGATGCTCTGTGGCGCGCGGTGAAAGGGAGCCCGGCGGCGCTCGACACACCGAGCATCGTCATGCTCAATATGTATGCTATGAGCATGACAGTCAGGAACGCGGAGATTGCGTGGGACACGTCGCGCGACGGCGAGGTCTACGGGTACCACGACCAGAGCGAGTGCTACATCGAGATCACTGGCCGGGTCCGGCCGTCGATGTGGACGACTGGCACAAACGCGCGAGACTGGGCCCTGTACAACGACAGCCACTGCGCCGGCCCCATCGCCAGCGGCCACGAGGAGGGATTGCGGAACGCTAAGCGCGCTGCCCTTGAAGCCCTCAACCTTCACCTCACCAGTGTCAGCGCGGAGGGTTTGGCGAGTCGGTGAAAGGCATGTATCGGGTCGTGGCGCGTGCCAAGGAAGTGGGGTTCGATGTGGCCTTACCCGAGCCTGACGCCGCCGGCACCTTGTGGGTGAAGGACCGGTCGCAGGATCGCGTCGTCGCGGTGGTCAATGTGTCCCGCAAGGGCGCAGTCACCAGCGGGCATGGTTGGACACCGGACCGTCGCACCGTGCAGTTCACGGGACGCTATAAGGACGAGCAGGTCTGCGACCTTTTGCAGCGCTACGACCGGACTTTGATGCAGGTGATCTGAGGTGGGAATCCCGCGCCGGACTGTGCGCATACCCGACGCCGAGTGGGAAGCCGGACACCTCAAGGCGCAATCCCACGGTGACACGTTGACCGACGTCCTGCGTCGCCTGCTGGCCGGCTATCTCGTCGGCGATGCGAGCGAACTCAGCGGCTACAACATCGAGTATCGAGCCACGCCCAGGGACGCTGACAGTTCGCTCAGCGTCGAAGGCATCACGGGTCGATTCGAGGACGTCCGCCGCCTCTACCCTCCGAGGCTGTGGCATTTGGAAGAGCGCACCGTGTCCCCCTACCGGGTGTGTTCTCGGCGGTCAGGATGAAGCGGATCGGTCCGCCCGAGCCGAAGCCGTTCACCATCCGCCGTGACGGCACACTGGTTGATCGGGAGTCGAGGACATGCTTTGGCCGTGTTTACCTCGACCGCATATTGGGCTGGGTGGCCAGCAGTGATCACGGCGAGTTTCTGGGGCACGGGTGTGGGCGCGGTGGAGCTGCCCAACGCGCTTGGCGCGACTGGCAGCAGCGAGGCTGCGCTTAACGACGACGCTTGGCGGAGCACCGCGTCGCGAGGGGGCGCAGATACGAATCTGGCGCTGCGCGTCGGAAACGGGCTCCGAGGCACAGCGCCAGATTCAAGGTGTCCGACCGGTAGGTGACGGACGGGCGTCTGCCCTATTGCTCCCAGGGGCGTGCGTGGGCGGTTTGGATGATCTCGGGCACCATGGTTTCCGCATCGACGAGCATCGCCTGACCGGCTCGACGAGGTGCGAATTTGATGCCCGTTCCGGGCCACAACGTTCCCTCGGCGACCGGCCCGCTGAGCAGAAGCGTTGCTGACTGCGCGCCCGCGAGAGCCTTGTAGATGCGCGAACTCATCCGGGTAGTGGCGAAGCCCTGGGCCGGGCCGGTGATGTAGACGTGCAGGCCAAGGTCGTTGCGGCCCTCGACGAGGCCGGCGATCGGGTCGATCGGGTTCTCCTGCCCGAACATGGCGGTCGACCCGCCGAAGGCTTGGACGCCGTCGACCAAGACGAAGATCTCGGGGCCGCTGTACCAGGAGCGGTCTCGGATCATGGCCGCGGTGAGCTGTTGGTCCATTGTCGGGTTGCGGCGCTCGATCTCGGTCTTGACCTTCGCGACAATCTCACTGCTGGTCGTCTTGTCGCTGGAATAGCCCATGAGGTAGCCGCGCTTGGCGAGTTCCTCCTGCTCGGTCAGGAACTCGTACTTCGTCTCCAAAATGACGATCTGAGCCTGGTCGGGAGTGAACTGCTGGACGATCGAGTTGATGATGCCGCGAAGCAGCGATGTCCGCCCCGACTTCGGCTCGCCGACCGCAACGAGGTGTGGCGAGGTCATGTCGGGGATGGTGACGATGCGCAGATCCTCGGTGCTGACGCCGATAGGAAGGTGCTTGTCGAGGGCGCGTTGGCCACTCCACCACTCGGCGAACTCCGCGGGCGTCGGGGCATGCCCGAGCTTGCTCTGGCACGTCTGCACACGATGGCGGTCGTAGACGTCCCACACCACGCTGTAGTCGATGACAGGGGGCGCCGGGTCGACGCGAGGTGCACGGATGACCTCACCTCGGTCGTCGGTGTGCAGCTGTTGCATGGCTGCCACGAACCGCGCGATGCCAGCGCTGTAGTCGGCGTGCGGGTCGTAGACAGGGTTGCCCTCCTCCTCCCCCACTGGCTGGACCGGGTCGAACATGGGGATGACCACGCGGGCCGCGAGGCTGCGTTCGAGGTCGACGCAGCGTCCGGGTTGCTGGGCTGGTATCGCACGTAGGAGTGCTTTCTGCCGCTGATCCAAACCCATTGCGGCGGCCGGATCTTCGACGGCCAGCTGCACGGTCGTGCCGAAGAACTCGTTGAGTTTGAGCGGGATGCGGGTCTGCGATTCGCCGGAGACGATGAGGTGCACTCCGAGTCGGCCGCCGTCATTGAGGAGCCGTAGGAAGGTCTCTTTGACTTCGGGGTTCTCGTCGACGTAGCTCGGGAATCCGTCGATGGCGAGGAAGTAGTGGCCGTAGGGGTCGTCTTCGACGGGGTCGGTGGCGCGGGAGGCGAAGTACTGATCCAGTGAGACGACGCCGGCGCGCTTACCGAATTCGCGTTCCCGAATGTCGATGAGGCGGAATGTCTCGCCGATGAGGCGGGCCACTTTGTCGGTGTCGGACTTGCGAGCGTATCCGCCGACGTTGGGCATCTGTTCCATCTCGCCGAGCTTTGCGCCGGCGTAGTCGACGAGGTAGAACGAGCAGAATGCTGGCGAGTAGGCGCGGCACGCGGCGGCGACGATGGCCCCGATTGCCGTTGTGCGGCCTGAGGAGCCGCGGCCGATGACTCGGATGTGGGCTTTGCCGCCCTCGGGGGTGATGACGTAGGGCAGGCGTGTGTGCAGGCGTGGTGCGTCAGTGTCTCCGAGACGGAGTTCGAGCCGTTGGGAGCTGGCTGGTGCGATGTCGATGTCGGCGTAGCTGATTGGGGCTCGCAGCGATGGCTTCCACAGTTCGAGGGCTTTGACGTCGTCGAAGTGTGCGAGGTGATCGATCAGCGCGTCGCGCATGGTCGGGTGTTCGACGTTGGCTTGGGCGGGTGCGTCCAAGGCGGTTTCCTCGGGGGCCGCTTGCTCGTAGTTGTTGGCCAGTGTGAAGCGGTGTAGGCGGCCTCCTGCGCCGGTCTTGTCCTTCGTCGCGGTTTTCGCGGCGGCCGCCACGCTGCGGGCGGCGATGTAGGGGGCCTCGACGTCGAAGCTGATTGCGTTGGTGAGTCGTTCACCGGTATCGCGGCGCAGGATGAAGGCGCCGCGGCCCATCGGCAGATCCTTGGCAGCGTCGGTGTCCTTGAGGACAGCGCGCGAGCGTTGTCCGGTCTGGGTCTTCAGTGAGATGCCGAAGGTGAGGTGTTCCATGAGGTCTTGCAGCAGCGACTGGTCGATGTACTGCGAGCACGGAATGATGTGCATGCCGAGGCCGCGGCCGACCGCGCCGGTGCGAGTCAGTAGTTTCAGGTAGCCCTTTTCCTTGTGGGTTTCCATGAATTCGCGGAACTCGTCGACGATGATGAACAGCTCCGGCAGAGCGGGGTACTGATTTGGCTTGGCGGCGCGCATCTTTCGATAGGCGACGATGTCTTTGGCCTTGTACTCGCGCAGATAGTTCTCCCGCCGGTAGATCTCGCCTTCGATGACCTCGTAGGCGCGTTCGACGAGTTCCTCCTCTTTGACGAGGTTGGTGATGTTGGCGACCGTGTGAGGCAGCTTCTCGAAGCCGGCGAAGGTGGAGCCACCTTTGAAGTCCATCAGGATGAGGTTGAGCTTGTCGGGGCCGAAGAGCACGCAGAGGGCGAGCACAATGCCGTTGAGCAGGTAGCTCTTACCTGAACCGGTGATGCCCTGAATTGCTCCGTGCAGGCCACTGCCCTGCACGGACGCTTCGCCGAAGTCGAGGGTGACCAGCTCGTTGGTTCGTTCGTATTTCTCGGTCGAGCGGTAGCCAATCGGCACTTCGAAATGTGAGTCGGTGGCGTTGCGGTGCCACTGTGGTCGCGGGTCGAAGGTTTCGAGGTTGGTGATGCCCAGCGAGGTCAGGAAGTCCAGAGCTGCGGCTTCGACGGCTGTCTCGGTGTGGCTGACGCCGTCCCAGTTGGGCGGCCGGTACCGGCTCATCTTCTGGGCAATGAGGCGGGCTTGCATGACGCTGACCGAGTCGGCGTGCGCGAAGTTCTTCTGGGTCGGGGTGGATAGTTCGCGGTTTGCGGTGACCCTGAGTCGTCCGGCGGTCTCGGTCAGCGATTCGCTGATAGCGCGCAGGATGACGAATGTGGTGTTGGCAGTAGACGCGCCGGGGGGTAGAGCGACATCGGAGTCGGGGGTGTCGACGAAGACGATGGTGTGGCTGATGTCCTCAGCGGGGCGGTCGCGGGTGTCGTTGACGAATTCTGATACCGATCGCCATGCCAGGCGAGCGGTGCCGGATCGGTCGGTGCTGAATCGGTTTTGGGTGTGCGGCAACCATTTGAGCCAGTCCCAGTCATCGCGGCTGGGGTTGTCGCAGATGAGTCCAATGGTCAGATCTCGCGGCGAGGAGTTGTAGGCGAGGGAGACGATGACGGCGCGAGCCAGTGCCATGACGGCCTCCGGGTCACCGCGGAACGCGTAGGCGGGCAGTTCTCGCAGGCTCATACCCAGGGGGCAGTTGGTGACGAATTGCTGAGTGCGCAGGAACCGTCGGTAGGCGGCGTAGGTGAAGGGCTCCTGCTGTTCGTCGACGGGCTCTTGATCGCGGGCCTTGATGCGCGGGAAGACTCGGGTGATGCCGACGCCGATGCGTGCGGTCAGCCATGGGTGCGCTGCTTCGGGCTCGTCGTCGGCGTCGTCGAGGGCGGCGGTGTCCGGGCGCACGGTCCACATGGTGGGGCGGCCTACGCGGGTGAACAGTAGGTCGGGGTGCGGGTAAACCTGTGATTGCAGGGCGTGGATTTGGCGGCCGTGTTGGTGGGCGAGTTTGCGTTTCTCCCTTAGCGAGAGCAGGTAGTTCTTGCGCTTGATGTTCAGTTCGCCCATCGAGCCGCCGCCGGCGCCGCCGACGCCGAGGTAGGCCAGCGCGCCGACGGCCATGCCCATTGGGGCCATCATCATCATGGGTGAGATCACGCGGGTTCCGGTGAAGATCATCATGCCGAAGAAGCTGATCATGATGACACCGATGAAGACGGGGATCAGGCGCATGTACCACGGGCCGGGGGCCTGTTCCTCGAGGATCTCCGGGTCGGGGACCACGACGGGCTGGCTGTCGATCGGTGGTAGTACCCGTGGTGGCGAGACGAAGGCTTCAGTGGCCATGTGAACGTTTCCCCCTGTGGCAGTTGGCTATTGGTTGAGTCGGATTTGGGCGGTGTGACACTGGGTCAGCCCGGCGGTGCGGCGGCCTGGTCGGCCTGTTGCGGGTTGGCGGGAAGGGCCTTTTGGTTGAGGTCATCGGGCAGTAGGCCGTGCACGGTGAGCGCGTTGGCGCGTGACAGGGTGGACCCCGGTGCGTAGAGCTTGGCGATCGACCACGGGATGGGTAGCGGGTCGCGGGTTCCCAACCCGAGCGCCTTGACCACCTCGTCGTACTGGCCGGAGGAATCGGGCCCGATCATGTAGCGGATCCCGGTGTCGTCGATGTACATGAGTTGTTCGGCGGCGTGGGAAT
The DNA here is from genome assembly GCF_025822555.1 of Mycobacterium hackensackense. NCBI lineage: Bacteria > Bacillati > Actinomycetota > Actinomycetes > Mycobacteriales > Mycobacteriaceae > Mycobacterium > Mycobacterium hackensackense. Next base: position 57,278 of record NZ_JACKUC010000053.1, on the reverse strand, counting down.
CCGGTGCGGCGCCGGTGATTCGGACAAACCAGCCATGGCCGGGGTCGGTGAAGCTGGCGTTGGCTGTGGCGTTCGGATCGGTGGACTTGAGCAGCGGAACGACCTTGCTGAGGTCCTCGGGGGCGATGGGTAGGGATTCGCCGGTGGAGATGGTCGTGGTGGCGCGCTGGTCTCGTGCGCCCTTCTCCCATGACCAGCACAGGACGTGCGGTGTGCGGAAGGTCGGAGCGCGGTCGGGGTAGTGGTTGACGTCGATGTCGTTGGCCAGAGGTTGTTTGGCAAGGTCGGACGGGTCGATGGTGGTGATCTGGTTGCTTCCGGTGTTGATCAGCAGTTGGGCGACGAATTCAGGTACCAGTTGCAGGCCGTCGGAGAGCGCGACGCGATATTGGCGTTGTCCGTCGGCGTCGCTGGTGGTGATGACGTCGCCGTTTCGGACTGCGGGCAGACCGGGGTTTACTTGGCCTCGGTCGGCGATGTAGGGCGTGGTGAGTGTCGGCGCGGCCGGGATGGCGTTGAACAGGCCCAGCGAGATGGGGATGGCGTCGGCGATGACGGTCGGATTGAGCGCGAGTGCGGCGCGGGTGGCCATGTCCTGGGGGGCGATCAGCGTGCGCTCCCCCTTGTAGACCATCCAGAGTTGGTCGGGCGCGGATTCGAGTTTCACGAGGATGGCGTCGGTGTTGCGTAGCGCGCTGACGGCGGGGCTGACGGCGTCGGTGCCGGCGAGCAGGGTGGTCGACAGTGCGTCGGTCTTGGTGAGCGAGAGATCGGTGGTGTCGGTGTGTTTGTCGCAGACGGTCCATTCGGCGGTGTCGTCGGTGCGCTGGGAGAGGTTGTTGGGGGCGGAGGGAATGCCCATCAGCTGGCCGCGCGGTTGGCCGGTCAGGGTGTCGTCTTTGACGACCTTGGGGGTGTCGGCCTTGCCGACGATCAGTCGCGCGGAAGCCAGGTTGGTGACGGGATGCAAAGCCCCGTCGTACATGACGTAGTAGCCGCCGGATTTGGTGATGACCATGCTGGCGCCGTTCTGGTCGGCACGTGAGGCGAATACCGACATCAGCAGCCCGATGGCAGGGATCATCGCGGCGAGGAAGATTCCCACGGCGAAGGCGATGGTTTGCGGTGAGAAGGGGCTGGTGTTGAGGCTGGTGTCGCGGCGGGTGATGCCTTGTTCGATGCGGCGGACGCCGAGGCGGTAGCCGGACAGTTGGACCTTGGTTGTCAGTTGCCGTGCCACTGGTGTTCTCCCCCTGAGTTGTCGGCGCCGGTGTGCGGTGTGGTCGGTGGTGTCGGGCTGTGCCGGCCCAGGAGCGGATCGATCTTGTCGCGCAATGCCAGGGCCACGTCTTCGGGCACGAGGGAGAAGAATTCCTCGTCCGATAGTGCTTGCATGTTGCTGGCGCCGACTCGAAGGCTGCGGTACTCCTCGGCGGCTTCGATGACGTTGCGCACGAAGCGGCCGTTGCCGGCGACGTCGATCAGACGCCGGCCGGCGTGGTCCTGCACGAGCAGTAGCGCGCGTGTCTCCTCGACTATGAGGTCGCGTGATGCTGCGGCCAGTATCGAATTGCGTTGTTGGGCGAGTACTTCGGCGATCGCGCCGATTTCTTCGGGGCTGTAGGAGGAGAAGTTGATCCGGCGAGCGACGCGCGAGCTGAGGCCGTCGTTGGCGTCGAGGAGGCGTTGGATGTCTTCGGGGTAGCCGGCGACGATGACGACGAGTCGGTCTCGTTCGTTTTCCATCCGCGCGAGGATGGTGTCGATGGCGATCTTGCCGAAGTCGTTCTTGGTCTCGGACACGACCAGCGTGTAGGCCTCGTCGATGAACAGGACGCCGTCGAGGGCACTGTCGATGACGGCGTTGGTCTTGGCTTCGGTTTCACCGATGTGCTGGCCGACGAGTTCGGCGCGGCGCACTTCTTTGAGGTTGTTGGTCTTGATCATTCCTAGGCCGCACAATATGTTTGCGACGATGCGGGCCACGGTGGTCTTGCCGGTTCCTGGCGGTCCGGTGAACGCCATGTGCAGTGATTTGGCCTGTGCGCCGCGGCCGCGGCGTTTGGCCTCGACGTCCCAGGCGACGTCTCTTCTGAACCGCAGGACTTGATGTTTGACGTCGGTCATGCCGATCTGGCGGTTGAGTTCTGCGTCGGCTTCGGCGAGCAGTGTGTTTTGGGCTTCTGCGCGTTCGGCTTCGCGGACCTCGCTGAGGTCGGATTCCGTGCTGGGGTCCCAGTAGGATCCGCGTTGCCGGATGAGTTCTGCGGTGGTCTGTTTCAGGGTGATCGTCGGATCTGCCAGCGCAGCGTCCAGTTTGGCGGTGCGCACGTAGGCCATTCCACTGTTCCAAAGAATGGCGGCGGCGTCCTCGTCGCCTTTGGCGCGGGCGATCAGGCCGAGGTAGTAGCACGATTCGGCGCCGACGTTGATGTAGTGCCCAAGCTCGGCTTTCTTGAGGCGTTCCTCGGCCACGATGAAGTTGCCCAGGTGGGCGTAGGCGATGCCGCTGTAGAGGTAGGCGGCGGACTGGAGGAGCGTGTCGGTCTCGCCGGCGTCGCGCTCATAGGCGTCGAATTTGTGGGGCGAGAGGACGTCTTGGGTGAGGTCGATGACGTCTTGCCAGCGTTCGGCTCGGAAGTGGATGTAGGCCTTCATGAGGGTCACGGGGGGCAGCGGTGATGGGGCGGCGTTGATGACGTCGTAGGCGTCGGCGAAACGGGACTGCCCGGCCAGGATCGCCGCGTAGCCCAGGTGGGCGATGGTGCGGGTGCGCAGGGTGTAGGTCAGGTCCAGTTCTGGGATGAGGCTGACCTTCGTGTAGAGGACGTCCTCGCGCAGCCGTTGGCCGTTCTCGATCACCTGGCCGAGCAGCTTGCCCCAGGTGGGCAGCGTTCGGTAGATGTTCTCGACAAGAGTGGGTGTGGCGGGGCGATCCTCGTCGAGGAGGGCCAGAGCGCGGTAGAGGTCGCACTGGTCGGCGTCGAGCTGCTGGATGCACCACTGAAAGTGCTCGCGTGCCGAGGCGATGTTCTTCTGGACGATCCCGGCGGTCAGGCCGGTGCTGAAGTAGGTGACGAGGTCGCTGGTGCTCTGGGTCATGGTGTGGTCCCCCGGGGTGAGGCGGTCGAGGAAGGCTGCAGTGTGATGATCATGGTTGCGGCGTTCAGGCCGTGCCGCCAGCGGGGCGACCGACGATGCTGAGGTGACCGACAGCGAAAGATCCGTCGACTTGTCCTGCGTCGGGGCCGCCCAGGATGCCGGGCAGCGAGCCGCCTTGGTTCGGGACCGCAGGTGGGCGCTCTGTCTTCTGGATTGTCGCGGTGATGATCTGGGTGGCGATGTTGGGGATGGTGAGGGTGGCGCCGCCGCGGGTCGGGTTGATCTTCTGCACTATCTGCGTCCCTCCGATGCGCCACAGGATCTGGGTGACCAAGCGGTGTTCGTTCCAGTGGTCTTCGCCGTTGGGTTCGACGTAGTCGAAACCGGGCACGACCGTGATCGCCGAGACGACCACGGGTTCTTTGAATTCGATGGTCAATACGCCGTTGTCGACGCCGTAGATGCGGGTACAGATCCAGGCCTGCGACTTGTCTGGTCCGAAGATCAGTCCTGGGTTGTCGGAGCTGCCGGCCGGGCAATCGGCGGAGACGTTCTGCGGCAGCAGCGGGGTGTCGGCGGGGGCGGTGGTCGGCGGGGGCGGCGCTTCGGCCGTGAGCGGCGGCGCGTCCAGCGGGGCGGGGTCGTGACCGCCGCCGATGACGAGTGCGCCGGCCAGCGCTACCACCAGGACCGCGGCGACCGGTGCGGCAATGCGGGCCCACCCCGGCAACGATCCCCACAGTGTGGCCAGTGAGCGGCCGCGCGGGCGGGCAGGTTGGACGTCCCACGGGGCGGCCGCGGGAATGGGTTCCCCCAACGGGGCGGTGGGCGTGGGCGGGGGTGGCGGGGGGTCGTCGACGGGGGCGATATCGGCGACATCGTCGGGCACGGTGAGTTCGTCAGGCTGCGGTGGGTGCCACAACGCGTAACGGTCCTCGTCGACTGTTGGGGGGATGCCGGCGTCGTCGTCGGGCAGCCATACCGGCGGGTCGGGGAAGGCTGGTGTGACTTTGCCGCCGCCTCCTTCGGCGCCACCCACGGGCGTCCACGGGGCAGCGGTGCTGGTCTGCGGGCTCGGAGCGGTCGGGGTGGGGCGCGGGTCGTCGCGCGCCCAGTCCTCCAGCTCGAGGGCGGGTCGTTCGATAGGTGGCGGTGGTGGTGGCGCCGGCGCTGGAAGGACCTCGTTGAGCAGCGCGTTCATGGCTGCGTGCTCGTCCTCAGGTGACAAGGTGCGGTCGCTGAGGAACTGATCGACCTGAGAATGGATGCGCTTGGCATGCGCGGGTGTGATGTCTGCCGGGTCAAGCGGTAGGTCCCCCTTTTGTGCCACGTCCGCTCGCGCCTCCGGTCCGATGTTTCAACTTGACTTTATGATAGCGGCGAGTTGCCAACCGCCTGGAAAGACACCTTCATCATGCCGTCACTGTCCGAAATCCAGTTCACCCCGACCGCGACACGGCGCCTTTTTTTCGCGACCGCCGCCGCTGCGTGGACGGCTCTTCTGGTCGTGATCGCCCTGATCGTCTGGCTCATTCGCATCGAGTCCGCACAGAAGCCGGTCGACGTGATGAGTGAGATCAACGCCTACGTCGGCGCGGAGTTCTTCGCAAGAAACTTCCTGCTGGTCTGGCTGGGCGGCAGCCCCCACGAGGCGGAGAAACTGGCGACGATGACGGCCATGCCCGGCCAACCTCAGCTCAATGCCGACCCGTTCACCGTGCTCGATATCAATGCGGTGCCGCCGGTGACGCGCACTGCTGCGGGCAAGGAGACCGAATGGGGTTTGACTCTTGCTGCAACTCTGATCTCGCCCGGATCAGGCACCAACGCGCGCAATTACTTTCGTGTCACCTTCGTGGAGGCCGGGGGAACCTACAAGGCGTTGATGTGGCCGCGGCCGGTCAACAACTCTGCGCGGGCGGTGCAGATCAGTTCGTATTACACCAACGGGATCGCCGCCAACACTCCGTTGGGCACGCAGGTTGGCGCGTTCTTGACCGCGTTCTACACCGGCAACAACGCGGGTTCGCTGGGCAGCTACGTGTCCTCGGAATTCACCGACAGCGCCATCAAGGCCTCGCCGTACACGTCGGTACAGATCACCTCGATCATGGCTGCCAAGGACTCCCCTGACACCGCTACGGCGCAGCCAGGCACCACGGTGCACGTGTTGGCGACGGCCAAGGCGGCAGTGAGCACGACGACGTTCAACACCATCGACGCACCGCTGCGGCTGACACTGAGCAACAACAAGCAATGGCTGGTTGACGGGTTCGACGAGCCGGTCCACTTCGGGGACGTCAGCTACAAGTAGCGGCGTCGCCGGCTGCACCGACTGGGCCGCCGCGGCGCCTGGCGCGGGCTGGGCGGCGCGCCAGCCACTTCGGGCGGCCGGGCGCGGCCAGGGCCGTCGGATGGCACTCCCCCAGCTGGGCGTGTCCGCCCGGGCTTTTACGGTGTGGGTGTCGCCGGCGACGATCCCGCGGTGGTGGGTGTGCCCGCCGGCGGCGCTGGTGGTGCGGGGGCGGTCAGGGTCCAGCCTCCGGCCGCGGTGCGTGAGAGCGGTGCGCCGGGCCCGTGGTCGGCGCCGAGTTGGGTTGCGGCGGCTAGGACGTCGGGTGGCTGTGCCGCGGTCACGTCGACGTCGACGTCGTTGACCGAGTAGTGCGTGATGTCGGAGGCGTTGGTGATGGTCGCCGAGTTCGGTCCGACGGTGTAGCGGCCGCCGTCCAGGCGGGCGGCTGGCGTCGGTGCGAGCGCACCGGTCCACTTCGATGGTGGGTAGAACAGCTTGCCTTGCAGCAGATCACCGATGTTGACCCAGCCCGGCGGGGGTGGTGGCGTCCCGGTGACACCGAGGGCTGACCAGAAATCGGTGTCACCGCGGAGGTAGACCGTGCCCTGGTCGAGCAGGGCGTCGCCGCGAGTGCCCCCGGCGGTCACCACACCGGATCCGGCGGTGTTGTCGTCGAGGTAGGTCAGCTGTAGGCCGAAAGTGTGTCCGTTGACGACGATCGTGCCGGACGCCTTGTGCGCACCGGAGCGCTGTCGAGCCAGCAGCGTGTTGATGCCGGTGATCTCCAGCTGGCTGAGGGGGTGTTCGGTGGGCAGGGTGGGAGGCGGAGGCGGAGGCGGTGGGTCAGTGCGGGTCAGGGCCCAGGTCACGCTTGCCGTGGCGGCGACGAGGGCGACGAGGAGGACGGGGATGATGACCTTGCGCCATTGGAACGCTTTCGGGGCACGCCAGTTGGTGTTGCCGGTGGTCGTCATCGCGGGGTCTTCACCGTCGTCGGGTACATAAACCGGAGTTTACGGTTCAGATAGGGGGTGAAGCGCGGCGACACCGGTTGAGAGGCCCGGAATCCGCGGTACGTGAGCGCGGTCAGTAGCCGCCGTACCCGGCGGCGACCCGGCGGGCATGGAACTGCTGGAGGCCGGTTCCGTCGGCGCTCACCTTGTATTCGCTCATCATGTAGGCGACGCCTGCTGAGCCGCTGGCTACGGGGTCGAACATGTTCCTCGATGTTCCTGCGATGTGGTACGAGGCGAAGGTGGAGGGCTTCATCTGCGCGATTCCGCGGGTCGCCTCGGCGGGGGCGCCGTCGCTGCGGGGCGGGCCGGGAATTTTGGCGTTGGTGTCATCCCTGTTGACCGCGTCGGGGACGTAGCTGCTTTCCTTCCACCACTGGTTGAGCAGGATCTCCCGCCACCGGGCTCTCACCTCGGGGTTGGTGCTCACGCCGTTGTTGTCCAGTGACCGTTCGATGACTGCCATGACCTGCGGTCTGGTCAGCGTCAGCCCTGTTGGGTCGGTGACGATTTCGTTGTTGCGTAGCGGTTCGCGGCCACCTGCCGCGCGGGCAGCTGACGGGCTGCCGGAAAGCGATTCCGATCCCTCGGCGCCGGCGAGGAGCTTGGCGAGGGCAGCGGGGGCAACATTGAACATTCCCGGTGCGGCCATGGGCATTTGGGGAGCCATGGCAGGCATCGGGGGTGGTGGTGCAGGCATTGCCGCTGGGGCGGGAGCTGGCATCATTGGCGTTGAGTTGGCGAACGGATTAGAGGAACCAGCGGGACGGGACAGGGCGTCGCGCAAGGCGGACAGTCCCCCGGGTTCTGTTGCGCGGCTGGTGCGTTCGGCACTTCGCTTATCAGTATCGTCGAGAGCGTTCGCCGCGCCCTTGCCCTTGCTCAGGGAGGTGTCGGCGTCGTCGATGTTGCCCTTCGTCTTGTCGTTGTGGTCTTTGAGCGCCTGGGAGATCGCCGGATCTTCCAGACCATGCTCGCTGGGGGCGGGTACACCGCCGCGGTGATCGCGCAGTGCCGCCTGCGACTGACTGTAGGTCTGCTCGGCCGTGGGTTGATCGACGGCGATCTGATTGGGTTCCGGTGCCATGGTTGAGGATGCCTGCCAGGTCCAGTTTTGCTGCGCTGGTTAGTTATTCGGGGGGACCGTGCGCGGGTTGAGCCCTTGCACGCCCGTGTTCTGTCCTGGGATCACACCGGGATCGGTGGCCCCTGTCGTCGGCGGCAACTGCGTCGACGGGGGTGCGACCGGCGGTGCCGGTGGGGGTGCGGTACCGGTGTCGGCCACGGGTTGCGCCACTGGCGTTGCCGGGGCGCCGTCGTCGGCGAGGCGGAAGAAGCCTTGGTGGGGTCCGTCGAACTGCGCGATGTCCGACAGGGGAACAACCTTGCCGGCCTCGTTGATCGCCATGGCCTGGTTATCGTCAACGCCGAGGAAAACCCCGTTGTGGTTGTTGGCTCCCATGACGACGTCGCCGGGCTTGAGCTGATTGACCGGCACGTTCTGGCCGATGTCCTGTCCCGGGGGCGGCAGCTTGAACCCAGCCTCTTCGGCTGCCTGGTAGATGCTCTTGTGGCCTGGCCCGTCGGTGCCGGTGAGCCCATGCGCGAGGTTGGCGAGCTTGGGATTATCGAAGGTCCACTTGCGACCGCCGATCTCGGTGGTGTTCGACGCAGGGTTCACCGGCGGCGCACCCTGCGGCCCGTTGTCGCTGTGCCCAGCGGGCGTCGCCTTGACCGCCGCAGGCCCGGTCACCGCGGGAGCACCCGGAGGCGTGTGATCGCCGGGACCGCTATCTCCGAGAGCCTTCTTGGCGTCGTCGCCGTCCTTGTTCTTGAGGCGATCGTCGAGGGCTTTCTGCAGCGACGCCTTGTCGATGGGCTTGTCGGCCAAGTCCAGCGGTTTCGGTCCGCCGGCACCGAGGCCGGGGATCTGCGGCACGCCGCCCATGCCCGGCACCTGTGGCATCCCACCCATGCCGGGCATGGGCATACCACCGCCCGGCATGTTGTTGCGCAGCAGCGATGCGAGGTCCTTGGCCGGGTTGTCGGCCGCCTTGGGCTCCGACGCAGGCCCACCGAAAGCGGCCGGAGGAGCCGCCGGCAGCGGCGCCGTCACCGGCGGCGCAGTCTCAGCTGGGGCCTCGGACTGCGGTGTGCCACCGGTGCCGCCAGACGGGTCCGTGGTCGATCGATTGGGCTTCACCGCGAAGTTGTCCGCAGCCGCGGTGAGCGACTGCGCGATGCGCTGCATGTCGTCGACGGCGGCCTTGAGCTCGCCCGTCGAATCCGACATGTGGGCTTCGTTGACGTGGTTGGCCCGAAACGGGATCAACCCTGACGTCGAGTTGTTGATCTCCTGACGGTTCTTGAGGTTGACCCCACGGAACGCCTGGTAAGCGTTGTTGGCGCTGTTGGCTCCAGCCATCAGCTGCGAGGCGATGGTCGGCAGCATCGTCGACTGAAAGTCACCAAGCGCCTCGACACCGGGCTTGGTGTTCGCCCAGCTCTGCACGACGTAGGGCTCGTTGGCCTGAGACTGATAGATCGAGGTCACCGAGTCAACAAGGTGGGTCAATTTCGCGTTGAGGGCGTTGACCTTGTTCGCGACGTCGGCGAAGTTGCTCGTCGTCTCGATGTTGGGTGCGCTAGTGGGCCAGACGTCGTCAGGGTGGTAGCGGAATGCCGCGTCGTTGGTGCGGCTCATCCCCTGGTCCTTGCCCTCGATGATGCCGTCGCGGTTGCCGTCGTTGGTCAAGGGCAGGAAGTGGGTGCGCGGCGGAGACGGCGGCGCGTCGATCGCCGGCGCCTCGCTGCCCCCACCGAAGACCGACGCGATGAGGTTGTTGAACGCCTTCCGCCCGTCGGTGTCGACCATCCACAGTACGACGGTGATCGCCGTGCCGAGGCCGGGCACCGACAGTGCGCCGAGGCGCAACAGCGACATCGCGGCCAGTCTGCCGCCCAGCGCGGCGCCGCGTTGTGCCGCGAGCACAGCACCTTCTCGCGCCGCGGCGCCGGCGCCGCGCTCAGCGAAGGCCCGCGCCATAGACCGCTGCGCGGCCTTGGCCGCGTCGGCCCCTGCGTCCTTGGCCGCTTGGCGGCCAGCAGCGGCGGTGGCATCGGATGCCGCGGTGGCTACCGGAGTGGCGGGCTTGGGTACCGCGGCGGGGTCGACTGCGGGCTTCGGCGCGCTCGCCGGGGTCTTGACCTCTGCGGTCTTACCGTCCATCGGGCTGGGGGCCGAGTGATCCAGTGAGGTCTGCGGAGCGTCCTGCGCTGGCGGCACAGCCGCGTCGGGGGTGCGCCCGGCGAATCGGTTCAGCGTGTCGTTGACGCGGTCGTTTCCTATGACTCGGTTCAAGGCGAAGGCCGCGCCGAATGCGCCGGCGGGGTCGAGGCCGGCACGAAGGACGTCACTGAGTACGTCGGACTGGCCACCGGAAACGGGAGGCAACGAGATGAGGTCGGGGGCGAGCATCGGCGATGCGCCTGACCCATTGCCGGGTGTCGGTGTCGGTGTCGTCACGGTTGGCTCATTTCCCCCTCGTTAGCGGTGTCGCTCACCGCGACCCACGATTCCGCTGGTGGCGATATCGGCGTCGATATCGGCTCCAGTGAGATCGGGATCTCGTCTGATGATAGTTTTTTCGCCCTTTCCCTTCCCGGAGGAAACGCCAGATCCGCCCATTGGTGCCATGGGGGCCATCGGCGCCATGGGCATCCCGCCGCCGGCGCCGGGACCGCCGGCCCCCAGTGTGGGGGATCCCGAGGCGGCGGCGACGGTGAAGGGGTTGGCGGGACGACCCGAGACGTCGGCGGCGGTTTGGGCACCGGACAAAGTCGGCATCTGCGGGGGCAGCTCGTCGGCCGAGGTGTGTGTTTGGCCGGCGCCTGCTTCGAAGTTCGGGTCCGTTAGCGCTGACGGACCGCTGCTGTTGCCGTCCGGGCCTGGTTGCAGGGAATCCAGCAGGGAGGCGACGTCGGGGTCAGTGGAGTCGTCGGGAACGCCTACCGGGGCGCCCGAGGCGTCTCCGGCGGCCGGCGAACCGGTCATCGGAGCCGTCGGTGGCCGCAGCTGACTCAAGGTGGACAGCAGGGCCGGTAACACGCTGGCCGACCCCAAGGGCGACGATGCGGGGTCGGCGGGCAAGTCGGTGGTGGCGCTGTCGAGTTTCTGCGCCGAGGTGGCTTCGCCGGTGGTGAACTTCTCCTGGGCAGCTTTCTTTTGCGCCAACAGGTCAGATAGGCGATCGGTAGCGGCACGAACGTCGTCGGAACTGCCGGTGCCGTCGGCGGCGGCTGACGCGGCGAGGATGACCGCTTCCTGCGCGGCGCGGATCTCGTCGTCGGACGGTGTTTCGGCGTCACGGGTAGCCACGAGATTGGCGCGATCATTGGCGGCCTGTGCGACCGCCCGGGCGGCCTCGCCGATGGCGTCGAGGTCACGTCCGTGTTGAGCCAGGGCTCGGCGGACGGCGTCTGCGGCGTCGCCGCTGGTGGTGTCGTCGAGGCCGATGCCGGCGAGGGTCTCGCGAATCGCCGCCAGGTCGGCAGCCAGGCTGTCGGGATCTGTCGGCATTAGAAGGCGGGTCCCGCGGTGACCGTCGGGGGCAGTGCCCTGCGGGTGTAATCCAGGTGCCAGGCGTTGAAGGCGTTGATCAGAACGGCGTTGATGAGTTGGGCGGCAGTGGGCGGTGCGAGTTGGCAGACCTCGTCGGCGATTTTGAGGTCGGCGAGGCGGCCGCGCCAGACCAGGGCCATGACCGACGGTGATACCGGGTCATCAGAGTAGATGCCGACCGCTTCGGCGAATGCTGACTCCTGTTGGGCGTCGACGGCCTCGAGAGCAGCGATACTTGCTCGGATGTCTTCGAGTTCCGGATACATGTGTCGGGCCCCCGCCTGTGTCTGCGCTTGCTCGGATGGTCGTTTCCAGGGTAGGCCGGAGGCTGTGCCGGTGCCGACGTACCGCGCCGTGTATGGGCGTCTCGTTTGCCAGCAGCATGTTTCAGTGGCGAATTGATGGGAAACGACGCGCAGATAGCCTTTGCGGGTCCGCCAATCCACGTTTAAACTTGCGGGCACAAGGGGGTGCCGGGGTACTCAGAACCCCTCCCACCACATAACGAGGAAAAGGGGTTCTCACTCATGCCTGCAGGTGTCATCAAACTCACGAACGAGGAAATGCTGCACATCGCCCAGCAGGGGCAGTCGCACTGCGACAGCTACTCCGCCCAGACCCGGGCGCTGGTGAACGTGGCCAACGAGTTCGCCTCCATGCACATGCGCGGCGCTGCTGGCCTCGCGGTGCTGAATAAGACCACCGAGCTGCAGCAGACCGTGGACCGCATGACGCAGACGTCCAGCGAGAAGTACCAGGGCGTCGGCCAGTTCGCGCAGGCCGGGCTGAACTCCACCCAGGAAGCCCAGTCGCGGATCATGGCGATCGCTTCGGCCTGACCACCAGCACACGACCTCATTTCTACGACCTCAAGGGAGCACACACGATGAGCGGCGAAATCAATTACGACCTGGTCGGCATCCAGGGTGGCCTGGCGACCGTCATGGGTATCCATGCGCAGAAGCAGGACATCGGCAATCAGATGGTCCAGCAGTACACCCATCTCGATTCGGTCGCGTCGGGCCGGGCCACCGATGCCGGGATGGAGTTCTCCAACATGGCGAGCCACGCCCGCGCCCAGGAGGCCGAGGTCATTCAGGCGCTGCACCAGGGCGCCTCGCAGGCCTCGGACGACCTGCAGCACGTCGACAGCACGTTCATGGGCATGATGGGCACCTAACCCGCGGTGCCGTTGACCCCGTTCGGGATTCGGTAATCAGCCCCCGGCCAGACGCGCCGGGGGCTGATTCGCGTCTTAGGGTGCGCCGTGGCTCACGACCGACATTGTCAGCGGCAGAAGTTTCCCCACCGCGAAAAGTGTCACGCACCGCGCGCCGCGCGCCCGCTGATAACGTTGCAACTCAAGTTTAAGAATACGAACTTTGCTGGAGGAAACGGTCATGGCGATCCCCGTACTATTCACCGTCGAATTGTTCCCGTGGAACGACCTGAAGGGCAACGTGTTCGAGGAGTCCGTGCGCGACTTCAACGACGAGCTACGTGAGTACTTCGCCGATAAGGCGGAATTGCTTGACGTTCCGCATGACATGTCCAACCTGACGGGAACCGACACCGTGCACGGAACCGGAACCGAGAACGTCCCCTATGTCGCAGCGACCGTGGTCCTGGGATTCAAGGGCGTCACGGTCGAGCAAGCCAAGGAATTGGCCGGCCAGTTCACCACGACGAAGTTCAACCACGCCTCGGCCGAGGTACTCGATCCCGACAACCTTCCCACCGCCGACGCCCAGGCCTAGCCTGGCTCTCCCCCGCACTCGACAGCTTCGGTGCGGGCACGGTAGCGATCAATGAGGCCGGAGAGTCCACGACCCGTGGACTCTCCGGCCTCATTGTTTTTCGTCAGTGTTCACGGTCCTGTTGCGTGCGGCGGGACTCCTGCAGGTATGCGCATTGCTTGGCGTCGCTTGCCATCACCGCTACGCGGGGCTGGCGACCGGCTCCAGGGCGACCAAGCGTGTTTCGTCACGTGACACCGTGGCCTCGCCTGGCTGTACCTGCGGGCACGACGGGCAGAAGTCACGCCGCCGCGCGCCGTGGCCATCCGAGCGCCACCCTCGTCGCCATCTCGCCTCGGCGTTGCGGCGAGGGTGAGCCTCGTCGGCGACCTCAGCAGTGGCGCATCGATCGCATTCGATAATCGTCACGGCGTCGTCATCAACCGCTTCCACAGCTGGGATCCCCTCCCCCGCTGCCGCGTCGTTGCTGTCGGGCCTCTGAGGTTCGGCCTCGCTTGGCGTGTTGCTGTCGGCGACGCCTCCGTGCTCAGCGGGCGCCATCGCCGAAGGCAGATCGACAGAGACATGCGGTTGACCGTCGCCTGCGACGTGGCCCGATGCGCCTGGCTTGAGCCGGGTCAGCGCCAGAATCGCCAACGTGGATTGAGCGATGGACAGATCGATGATGAGTGGCCAGATCCAGGCGAGGCCGCTGCGGATACCCGCTGTCACGGCCAGGGCGCGCAGCGCATCGAAAGACAGCGCGAACGCGCCGCAGGCGAGCAAGACGGTCATGACCATGGCCGCCCAATAGGCGGCACCGGAGCCCTGTCGTGCTCGAGCGAGAGTGCCAAGGCCATGGATCGCGGCCAACAGGATGACCGGAGGTACGGCAGCTGCGGCCGCGGAGACGGTAGCGGCGCCGGGCGCAGCGTTCAGGAGGGCGTGGGCGACGTTGCCACTGACCGAAGCGAGAGTCGCCACGGACAGCACAGTCCAGAAGAGCCGCTTGGCCCTGCGGGTGTCGCGGGAGGGCATGGGCGGGTACGGCACGTTAGTGCCGGCACCCGATCGTCGGTCGTCGATCGTGATCACGGATTGTCCATTTCGCGGGGGTGGCGAGAGTTTGGCGCCGAGGCAAAGCGGCGCGCGGACGAGGCCCGGCCTGGAGCTCGTTGCGCTTGGTCTTGCGCCGGTTGTGCTCTTCTAGGTTCAGGTGGTCAGAGGTCGAACGGACCGTTGGCATCCAGCCACTCGCGCAGTGCTGTCTCCACGATCTGGTTCTGGCTGATCTGCCGGCCTTGGCGGTAGCTGTGTACCAGGCTCGCCTTTTTCAGTTCGCCGATCAGGGCGGGGGCGAGACGGTAGTTGACCTGCTTCTTGGAGGCTTGCTCTTCCGGTGTCTCGGCAGCGATGGGCGCGCTCGGGGCCCGTGGCGGCGTGGGTGCCGGCGCGGAGGTTACTGGGGGCTGCGGCGGCGCCGGGGCGGCCTCGTGTTCGGAGGGCGGCGTGGCGGTGCCGTCGGCCTGGTCGATGAGTCCGACGACGGGGTGCTGCTCGCCGGCGGCGCGCAGAACGCGTTGGCGTGTGATCTTTGTGGTGCTCATGGCGGTGGTCTACCTTCCTGCGGTGACGGGCTCGGTGATGGGGAGTTCGAGGAACAAATCGGTGAAGGCTGTACTCAGCGCACGGGCGCCGGCGCTCCCCCGCATGGAATGGATCGGGGTGGCGAGGCCGTTGGCGTCTTTCCATGCCGCCCGTTTCGGAATAACGGTCTTCGCCACCAAATCGCCATACACGTCGCGGATCTCGGCCTCGCGGAACTCCTCTTCGCCGTTGTTCTCCCGCTTGGTGATCACGATGCCAGCGATCTCGATGGCAGGGTTGACGCGTTTCTTGACGAAAGAAGTGGTGTCCTGCACGTTCTTGATGCCGCCGAGGCTGTCGATGCTGGCTTCGGTGACGTAGATGACTTGATCGGCGGCAACCAGCGCGCCGACGAGGAGGCGGCCCACGCTGGGCGGGCAGTCGAAGAGGACCGCGTCGTAGGCGCTCAGATCACAGCCTTCGAAAGCGGCTCGGAGGCGGAAGATGACGTCGTTGGCGCCGTCGAGGTCCCGGTTGGCGAGGTCCAACGTGGCCGGGATGACGTCGATGCCCGGCCAGGGCGAGGCCACAACGGCATCCAGGGCGGTCCCCTCCTGGAGTTCGAGGAGCAGTTCGTTGGCTGTGGCGGTGTCGTCGCCGAGCTGGCTGGCGTCCACGCCCAGTCCGCGAGTTAGGTTGCCCTGCGGGTCGAGGTCAACGGCGAGGATCCTGTGCCCGAGGGCGGTCGCCGCGCTGCATAGGCCCAGGACGGTGGCGGTTTTGCCGACGCCGCCCTTCTGGTTGGCGATGGCTGTTTTCTTCATTGGTTACTCCTCCGTGTCGAGCGTCTAGCAGTGGTCGCGGCGCTTTCGCCGCTATCAGGTCTTCCACCGATTTACGTGATTGCGCCCCTAGCGATGCTATACATGCGGTGTATAGCATCCCTAGCGGTGCATCGCGGTACCTAGTGTCGCACCATGTAGCACGCATTCGCAGTACGGTACGGCGTGTCGCACCGTAAATTGGTACATCGCTGCTCTGTGTGGTACGTCGCGCAGCATTACAAGTGACTGCAACACTCCGTACCGCTGTGTGGCGCATTAGTGTGCGCTGGAGCGCACCGCAGTCCATATAGCAGCGCTGCGCTGTGGTGCACATCGACGCAGGCCGCTGCAGTACATCCGGCAGCAGTCCTTTCGTAGGTATGCACCGCAGAGGGCTGCTACGTAGGGCATAGCACCGCCGTGCGGCGCTATGTGGTGCGGTGCGTGAGACCGCTACGTACTGCGCAGCACCGCGCCCGTATGCACTAGACAGTGTTGCACTGCGGGCCATCGCGGGGCGATCCTTTCCAAGCTGGGGGAGTATCTGCACAGCATCGCTCCGCAAGGCAGTCCATACAGTGCAAGACACACGTTTGCTAGGCGGTTTACTGCTGAGCATTGGGCAGCTTTCGGCAGGTCAGCGCCGAGAGCGGTGCACCGCTTTACGACCTAGCGCTGCTATACGTGGTTGCGTGTAACGCGCGCGCGTGCCAGAACAGCACTACTAGCGGTGCTATACAAGCTTTCAGCCGACCGCGTGGGCGGCGTTCGCTTCCTAATCGGGGCGCAGGGCGTGGTGGGGGAGGGGAGGGGTGGCGCGTGAACTACCCGGAACCCCACGATCCCAGTTCCGGCAGCTTCAGTGCCGGCCGTGGCTGCACGTTGTCGCGGGCCAGTTTCTCGAACACTTCCCGGGAGGTTGATTCGTCGCGCGCTAGCACGCACCAGCCGGATACCACCGAGTTGTTCGCCGCGACTCCCGTCCACCGGCCGTAGAGATACTCCTCGCTGGCAGGTAACCAGAGGAAAACGGCCTGACGGCTGCGCGTGCTCCTTCCTGGCGGCCGGTACCACCCGATGAGGACCTCGTTGGAGAAGATCCGGAGCTCGCCTCTCCATGCGTTGTCGAGCAACAGGGTGTCACCGGCACGGAGCGCGTCGACGGTGTGCAGGTCGGCCTGGTCGTGGTGGCCAAAACCGCCTTGCCAGGTCGCCCACCATTTCCCGTTGAGTTCTATAGGGCGCGGGTCAACGCCGGCGAGGGTGGGCAGACCGATGTCGAGAGCGGCGCAGATAGCCGCCGCGGCAGCTAGCGACGGCTCTTGATCGCCAGATTCGTACCGTTGGTAGGCCTCTAGGGCCAGCCCGGCGGTGTTCGCAACACGGGTCTGAGTCAGCCCGAGTTCGCGACGACGCGCCTGCATCACTTCACCGACGACAGACAACCCAGGCGTCTCCACCAGGTCCTCGCTGGCTGGTACCTGACCAGCTAGCTCGGCCAGCGAGACGTCCAGGGCTTCGGCGATAGCGCGCGCGACGGACAGTGGCGGCTCTCTGTCGCCGGTCTCGTAGCGCTGGAAGGTGCCCTTAGGAACGCCGGCCAGGCGCGCGAGTTGAGCCTGTGAGATGCCCAGCTGGTCGCGGCGGGCTTGAATGACTGCCGCCCAGGTGGGTGGAGTTGTGTTGGCGCTCATGCCGTTGCCGCTGTGATGGTCGTGTCCCACGCAGAGAGGCGGTCATCGAGTTTGTGCACCGCGGTGCTGTCAGTCCATTCGTCGAGCATCGTGCGCACTGTGTGGATGCGGCGACTCAAAGCGGCCGAGGGTACGGGTCCCATCTCGTCAAGTGCGGCAGTGAGCAGTGCGGCGGCTTGTTCGGGTTCTCGCCCGACGGCGTGGACGGCAGCCAGGTCACACAACGTCAATGCTCGCGTCTTCACGTCCTCGGTGGGCAGCTCGTTGAGTGCACGATCCAATGCCATCCGGGCGTCGGTGAGGCGGCCGGCCGACAACAGCGTGTTGGCTTTGGCTATCGCCATCCGATGTGTGGTGAACCAGTCCAGCCAGGGGGGCCGGCCATCGGTCCCACGAAAGGACTGCTCGGCGTGTGCGATGAGTGTCGCGGCGTTCCCGTGGTCGCCGGCGCGTGAGGCAATGTCGGCCTCGATGGTGTCCAGCCATGCTTGCAGTCGCGCGGGATTGCCTCCGCGACGTGAGAGGGAGCGGGCGGACCTGATGAGTTCTCGTGCGTGGGGCAGGTCGCCAGCGTCCTCACGCATCACCGCTAGCGCCAGGTGACCGAGGGCAGCTGCCCCCAGCGACTCGTCTTCAGTCAGGCGCGCGCACTCGAGGGCTTCGGTGAAGCAAGCCCGAGAGTCGCTGGGTCGATGCAGGTCGAAGAGCAGCACTCGGCCGGCGAGCATCCAGGCCAGGGCAACGGGGGTTGCCAGCTCAGTGGTCTCGGTGCCGGTGGCTGCCAGTAGCGACGTTCCGAGTTCTGCGTGTCGAAATATGGACTGCTGCAGCATCTTTGCTGGGACGTGCCAGTACATGTCGCTGTAGAGGGTCGTCATCTGCGTGTACTTGGCGGTGGCCTGAGCGGAGGCCATCTCATGGAAGTGCGGCGGGGGAGTGGGGCCTTCGGGGGTTGACGGAAGGATCGGGCCCGGTGGTCTACCGCCGCGTTCTACGGCGGAGGGCGATATCCGCTCAGAGCGGGGGGTGAAGCCCAGATCTGTGATCGGCAGTCCGAACAGCGCCTCAAGCGCTTCGACGTGTGGCCGGTGAGGCCACCCCGGGTTGTCGGATTCCCACCGCCGGACGGTGCGCGTAGTGACAGAGAGCGGGCCGAGGCCGAGTTCGGTGGCCTTCGCGGTCAACGCGCCGACGAAGTCCGCTTGTGAGATGAGGCCCCGTTCACGGCGGGCGGCGCGGAGCCGGACATTTCCGCCGGGCGGTGCGGTCATGGCCAACATCATACGTCCTGGTCAGCGCCGGACCTAGCGCCGCAAGAGGACATAACTCCGACCATGAGTGCCGGTTTTGTCCGCTACATCCTCGACGGGCGTATCGGTTCGAGACCGTTTGAGCGTTTGAATCTGACAAATGTCTCCGTTCAGCGGTTGACGGCGTCTCTATTCGGGGTTTACAGTCAGTCCCATACGGAGACGCCAACAGGTTCCATTCGGAGTCACTGATCAAAAGAACTCAAGGAGGCGGCCCCACACGCGAACCTCACGCGAGCCGGCGAATCTCCACAGACACGCACCCGCGAGTGGTGAAGGGAAGGTCCGGCGCGCAGCCCAGAAATGCGACAGCCCTCGGTGACCGGGGGGTCGCCACCGAGGGCTAGTCCTTGCTATCGCCGATCGAGCCACGAACTGGATCGGCATCCACCCGAAGGGGGAGATCGCTATGAACGACGTCCAAGAGATTACCGCATCACCAACCACCATCACAGTCACGACACCGCCGCCGCACGAACTGGTGATGGGTGTAGCCAACGTCCTCGAAGGTGCACGCACCATCGCGCTGCGCAAATGGGACAAAGACCGCTGCGACCTATACCACGTCGCCGAACGTGCTTGGCGCGCACAAGCAATGGTCGTGCCGTTGGCAGCCGTCACGGCCCAATTGCGTCGCGTCGTCCCGGACGGAAAGCTGCTCAGCTACCAGGATCAGGAAGGCCGCACCCGCGCCGACATCGCGGCTAAATTCACCGAAGCACGTGAAGCGCTACTCGCCGGCAATACCGCGCTCGCGCGTGAGACCGGTGACGTGCAGGCCCCTCGCCTCGAAGACTCCGCTCGCGACGAACCGCCACTCATCATCGGCGACAACGAGGACGGGCCCGCCACCACCGCAGTCACCAACATCTCCCTGGCTCATCTCCTGGGCTTGGATCTCTCCGACGATCAGTGGGAGCGCAAGAGCTTGTGCGCCCAAACCGATCCCGAGGCGTTCTTCCCCGAAAAGGGAGGGTCCACCCGCGACGCCAAACGGATCTGCCAGCGGTGCCCCGTCATCGGGGATTGCCTCAACGAAGCGCTCGCCCGTGACGAACGCTTCGGGATCTGGGGCGGCCTCAGCGAGCGCGAGCGTCGGCGCCTCAAGCGCAGGCTCGAGGCCGCTAGCGGCGTCGCCGACCCTGCTTCTGCGAACGTCGACGACATCGAGGACCTCGATGAGTTCGACGAAGACGGGCTCGCCATCGACGACGAGAACGATGATCTCGACGACGTCGATGAGGACGCCCTGGGCCTGGACTTCGACCTCGACTCCCTGGATGACTTCGACGACATCAGGAAAGCCGGATGACCGCGGCGGGGCGACCCTCGGCCAGTCCGGTGGCATCCACATCGTCGGCTGTCCGCCAGTCCCATGCCGTGTCGGTGGCCGGCAGTTACGTGACGAAGACTCACGCTTTCGCGCACCGGGTGAGGGGTTCGGTGGGCGAAAGGCCCCGGTGGCGATGCGGGCAGGTGATTGGCGCGGAGACGCGCCGCGCCGCGCGTGAACACCATCGCGGCGAGCATCAGGCCGTCACGTCACTGCTCCGGGGGACGGTGACGTGGGGGAGGCGGTTCTGATGTCTCGTCACAGCTATCCCGGATCGGGGCGGACGTGGCGTAACGCCGAGTCCCTCGGTGCCGCCAACGAACACCGGCGGCGAGACGCTGCGGCGCGACAGTCGGCGCGCGCCCGGGCCGCCCTGGAAGTCCTCACGTCGGTCAATCTCTCCACGTCACCGGTCTGGCGACGGCGCTGGTTGGAGGTGCTGCAGCGGCGCGCCTCTGATGACCAGGCCTCCTTAGCCGACCTGGCGGCCAGGATGTCTCCTCCGATGACGAAGAGTGCATTTAGTTGCCAGCTCGACCGGGCATGTCTGTTCGCCGAAGAGCTTGCCGCAGCGGCGAATCGGGCTCCGAACGGGAGCTCGTTGACGGCGCAGGTCGCTGACCAATCATCCGCTCACGATTCGCTCGAAGCCGCCGCGTCAGTTGGTGCGTCAGGCGCCGCGGCCTCGCCAGTTGGAGGCCACCGATGACTACATCGCGATCACCACGGGTTCCCGCCGGCCGTGACATGCCGGTACGAGCCACCACCCGCCGCGAAGGGGCAGCTGATGGCATCTCCTGAGATCTCCGATGCGGTCGGTGGCGGAAAGTTCGCCATGGCGACCTTCGTGCCGCGACCGCCTGCCCGATGCTCTATCTGTCGCCACGCGGCCCCCGCTGGCGTCGACACGTGCACGACATGCCTAGCCGACTACGGCTTACCTCTACCTGGGGTGGCGTAGCGCATGACCGTCTACGTCGACAACATGCGGCTACCGGCACAGGTGGGCACCATCGCGGGCAGGTGGTCACACCTGATGGCCGACTCCGACGATGAACTCAATGCCTTCGCCGCCAAGCTCGGCCTCAAGAGGGCCTGGGCGCAGCATCCTGGGACGGCCCTTTCGCACTACGACGTGACCGACTCCAAACGGCGGCAGGCGATCGCCCTCGGCGCGGTCCCCATCGACTACGGCGGGGACATATCGATAGCCCTCATCCGCCGTAAGAACACGGATTCGGTTGTCGCGGAGCAGCTTACGTTGACGCTAGATGCGGACGAGGTTGCCGAGGAGACGATCTCGAAGGGGCGGCCATGACCTCAATGCTGGAACGTGCGCCCTCGGTGACCCCTTTCGTCAGTCAAACCGTGCGTGTCGGTGAGCAGTGCGTTGACCTCACGGCACAACGCACGACCTGCCCCGGTTTGGTCATCACCCCCCGCATCGACACGTCTGAATTGGGTTCGCTGCGCCTAGTCGACGGATTGGCCCTAGTGCACCGTCGCACCGGGACGATGATTGCGGCGGGACGGGCGGAGGCCCTTCACGACCTTGCCGAGCGCCTGAGCACCCTCGATTGGGACTTCGTCGGTGGTGACGTTGCCGGCCAGGCGCGTCGGCTTTTCTCGGCGATGGCCAGTGTTGAGCTGACCGAGCACACTCAGCTGCATCATCACGCTCACACCGCGACGATCCCAGTGCCGGGCGTCCTCGCGGCCGCGCCGGGATTGATGCCGAACGATGGACCCAGTAACGCGCACGCCTCCTCACGGAGGCGTCCGTGAGGACCGACATTGCCTGGTTGAGCAGGCGCAAGCCGGCGCCTGACGTCATAGGCACGCCGGCATCGCGAGGTGGAGCGCTTGGTCGGCGCGCTCTCACCACACCCACCGACCAGAACGGACGAGCGCAAGCTGTGATCCTGCAGCGGTCCCAACGGCAGGTCTGGCCCATGCGTGGGGCGCCAGCCCGGGACAGGAGCGGTCCTCAACGGCGGCTGATGCACTGCTGGGACTCTCGGCAACCACTGCTTGGCTGGGTGCTGTCGGCGCAGCACCGCCCCCACCACCGCACCGCCGCGGTTCATCGTCGATGCGCACTGATCGCTCGAGACCTGGGCTACGGCGGCGTCGACGTCGGTTTCATCGGCCCGTCGGCGGAACCTGCTGGCGGTGGGCCAAGCGCTGGTCCCGACCTGCCGGAACTGACCGCGCTGCGTTCACTGGCTCACGATCGCGATCTGGTGGTTCTGGCGTGGGGGAACGCAATTGATGTCGATCGTGCCGCAGCTGCGGCCGGGCTTCTACATGAGGAGTTGGCCCGTCACTCCGGCTCGTTGGCGGTGTTGGGTTGGACAACGGACGGTCGGCCGCTGGACGTGGACGATGCGAGCCGGGCACCGACGCTGAGCTGTTTGAGCTGCGCGCTGAGTGCCTCATACGACCATGACGCCCGGTTTGACCGTTTGGTGATGGGGGTGGTCTCGTGACTCTCGATGGTTTGGTGTCGTCCTCTGAGCGGCCGTCGGTGACCGACATCGCCCAGCATCGGCGTCGGCAGCGGCGGCGCGAGCCGAGCCACGATGTGTCCGCTGACCGGCAGGCAGTAATGGCCGCGTTGCGCGATCACGAATTGGTCGGCGAGGCGAAGCTGCTGGTCGCCTGTTGGATCACCACATATACCGATCGGGCGCACGGCCGAGACGATGGGGAGCCGCCAACGATTTTGGACGCGGCGCGAATGGCCACGGGGCTACGGGGGACTGCAGCGTTGCGCTGGGTGGCCTCGGTGGTCGCAGGAGAGGCTAAGCGCTCAGATCCGGCGCTGGCGCGCTATATCGAGGTCGACTGGCAGCGGTTGTGTCGGTGGGCAGTGGAATACCTCGCCGAGACCCAGCACGGTTCTGAGCAGCCCGTTGGCTCGCTCGATCGTGTCGTTCCACGAGTTTCCCGCGGTGACATGTTGCGATGAACCGGTGGCGCGCGTACGCGCGCATCCACGGGAGTGTCATCCGCGGCGGCAATGAGGAGGTGCAGCTAGTACATCGCGCGACACTGCGCGCCCTGACAGCGGGGCGCTGCTGAGTCGACCTCACAACTAAATCAGTAGGGACACATACGGCAGTCCCCCCTTCGGGGGAGTTGGACGCTTGAAGCATGCCACCGGAGCGGTAACTCCGGGCCGTTTGAGAGCGAAGCGTCAACTTCGATCTCGTGCCCCTCGCGAAGCGAAGGGACTTTCACCGTGCCAGGTGAGTTCCAGGGTAGAACACGCCCTGATAGCAGTGCAAGCACTACAAGCACATTCCTTCGATGCATTAGCCAGAACCGCGCCCTTGGCGCCGGTTCGAGGTTGATGTCGTCGCAAAACGTCGCGCTGATCGAGCTCGGACGCCCCCGCCTGCATCGGACGCCGGTAGGGGCACTGACCTCGCAGCGAGTCGCGCATACACCTTGTGGGCGGGGCCAGGGCGCCGCAGCGGACCGTCCGGCGGACCGTTACCTCGGCCGCTATGGCGTCCACTTTGCCGCCCGCGCACTGACTTCGGTGGCCTCGGCGTTATGGGCGACCGGAGCTCCACTGTGGACCGCGCCGAGGCCGGGTGCGGTGCGATGAGCCACCTCACGACTACGGTGCCGTCGTCGCGTCGACGCCGCGTGGCCGCCGTCGGGCCACGTCCGCGCGTGGAATTCTCTGACGCTGCGGCCGTGCGGGAACGCGTCGAATCCTGCGCAGCTGAACTTCGTCTGCGTGGCGCACGCCGGCATGCCCTGGCAGCGGTGCTCAAGCTGCTGTGCGGCTACAGCAGGCTGACCGATGACCGTGTCGGGCTGTCGCAGATCGTCGATTTGATCGCAGCAGCCGGGTGGCGTCGTTACGACCCCAAGACCGTCGGGCGCGCGCTGGCTTCCTTGGCGGCCGACGAGTTGATCGTCTACCGGCCCGCACAGGGCCGCGGGAGGCACGCCGTGGTCGCCATCCATTCCCGGTTCACCGAGGGCATAGAGGTCCTTCAGCGGGACGCCTTCGGGCGCGTGATCGTCGACTACAGCGGCCATTCCAAGTCCAAATCCGTCACCTTTTCCGAGCCGCTTCCTTATATAGACCAACGGAGTTACCTCCCTACCCTCCGCAACGACCCGCAGCGTGAGACTTCTCGACCGACTGTGGTGAAGGTTCCCCGAGGCGAACTGAAGACCGTCATGGACGGGCTGCCCGAGGCGATGGCCCAGCTGCCGAAGCACCTGCGGTGGAAGCTCGGAAGTGAAATCCTGCAGCGGCTCAAGCGGGGTTGGCGCGCTGACCAGATCCTCGAGGTCCTCAACGCTGAAATGCCCGCTGACGTGCAGCGCCCGTACAAGCTCGCGGTGTGGCGTCTGCAGCAAAACGTCGTGGGTGCGGGTCCACGCCTGCGCCCGCTGCAGGCCGCGTGGGACGCGCGGGCGGCGGCGACAGCGCGTGCCGAGGCCGAGAGCGCCAAAGACCGGCGGTTCGTTGATCTGGCGGCGATGACCAGCCCAGAGCTGCGCGCGCAGGTTCTTCTTGCCGACGAGGTGACGTTCGGGCGGCGGTCACAGGATCCGATGGCTGCGTTGGGGGTGGCTGCCCGCAGGGCGACCCACATGTTCCCCGAGCTGCCGTTGGCGGAGGCGTTGGAGCGCTGGGCCAGCGACATCCTCGCCGACTACGAACCGGAACCCGTTGCCGTCACGCCCGTTTCTGCGGTGCCGTCGTTGAGCGAGGAACTCCTGATGGATCTGGCGATCAGTGGTGGCTGCAACTGCGTGGTGTGCGGATCCGTTCACGGCGTCTACCGCCCAGAGCTGCCATTGAAAGCCATGGCAACGGTGTGTGACCAGTGCTGGCCCGACATCGCGGCCGACCTCGCTACCGGTGGCGACGAGGACGAATTCGAGGAGGCGATCTCGGCATGACCGATCTTCACGACGCACCGACGCACACACGTCGCCGCCGACAGGTGGAGCCCGATAGCGACCTCGATAACGGCCGGCAGCCGCCGCAGGACTTGGCCGCCGAGCAGTCCGTGTTGGGCGGAATGATGCTCAGCAAGGACGCTATCGCCGATGTGCTCGAAAGGTTGCGGCCCAAGGACTTCTACCGGCCCAACCACCAACAGATCTACGACGCGATCCTGGGTCTGTTCGGGCAGGGTGAGCCGGCAGACGCGGTGACCGTCGCCGCCGAACTTGACCGGCGCGGGGTGCTGCGGCGCGTCGGTGGGGCGCCGTACCTGCACACCCTGATCGCCACGGTGCCCACAGCCGCCAACGCGGGCTACTACGCCGGGATCGTCGCCGAGAAGGCCGTGCTGCGGCGTTTGGTGGAGGCCGGCACCCGTGTGGTGCAGTACGGCTACGCCGGCGCCGAGGGAGCCGACGTAGCCGAGGTCGTCGACCGCGCCCAGGCTGAGATCTACGACGTCACCGAGGACCGCGGCAGCGAGGACATGGTGGCGCTGGAGGACCTCCTGCAGCCCACCATGGACGAGATCGACGCCATCCAGGCAGGCGGTGGCCGAGGCCAAGGTATCCCGACTGGGTTCGCCGAGCTCGACGAGGTGACCACTGGTTTGCACGGGGGCCAGATGGTCATTGTTGCTGGCAGGCCGGGTCAGGGGAAATCCACTCTGGCATTGGATTTCATGCGGTCGTGCTCGATCAAACACCGCCGGGGCAGCGTGATTTTCAGCCTGGAGATGAGCAAGTCGGAGATCGTGATGCGGCTGTTGTCAGCTGAGGCGCGCATCAAGCTGTCCGACATGCGTGCCGGTCGGATGAGTGATGACGATTGGACCCAGATGGCCCGGAGGATGGGTGAGATCGGCGACGCCCCGCTCTACATCGACGACTCGCCGAACCTGACCATGATGGAGATCCGCGCCAAGGCGCGGCGTCTCAAACAGAAGTCGGATGTGCAGCTGATCGTCGTCGACTACCTACAGCTGATGACCTCGGGCAAGAAGGTGGAGTCCCGGCAAACGGAGGTAGCGGAGTTCTCTCGCAGTCTGAAGCTGATGGCCAAGGAACTTGACGTCCCGGTGGTCGCGGTCTGTCAGCTCAACCGGGGCCCGGAACAGCGCGTCGATAAGGTTCCGCAACTCTCTGACCTGCGTGAGACCGGTCAGCTGGAACAAGATGCGGATTTGGTGATTCTCATCAACCGGCCCGACGGGTATGACCGCGACAGTCCGCGCGCCGGCGAGGCTGACCTGATCCTGGCCAAGCACCGCAACGGTCCGATCAAGACGTGCACCGTTGCGTCTACTCTTCACATGTCCTCGTTCCGCGACCTTGCGCGCGGCTATTCATAAATTGTTGTGTCTCACAACCGATTTCATTTTCTCACGGTCGACTGCATCTCAGGCGGTCGTAATGTCGGCAAGGCTGGCCGCCGTCTCTCCGTATCGACTGTTGAAGTTGTCGACTATCGCCTCGGTCAACACCGAGAGATTCACGTCCTCCGGTTTGCGAGGCGATGGCATCCTGCGTCCCTCCTCGTAGATCTGTCGAAGCTCATCGATGGGAATTTCGCGGCGAAGGCGCCTGCCGCGCAATAGCTGTAGCAGCGCCGCCGCAATACTGGGATAGGGAGTGAAGGTGGGATTGTCGAGCCAACTTCGGATCGCTACTTCGCTGACGGTATAGCTGATCCCGATATTGCGAAGATCCGTGAGAATGTCGCTGGCGGACAACGGTTGCTGGACAACGCCTGTTGGCTCACCGGCAACAACAAATGGGCCACGCCAAACACGGTCGGGCTCCCGCCAGAAGAAGTCGAATCCGCGCTGATCATGCCTTCTTGCGACCAATTCCAGGGTGCAGTGGTCGTCGGATCCATAACTGCTCTGAATGAGAGAAACCTCGTCGTACAGCGCATCTCCGAAGCGGTCCTGGAAGGTCCAGCCTTCGCGAAGCGGGCGATGCTCCCTGTGGTCATTCATTCTCCAGAAGTAAAGGAGTCCACCGTCTTTCGCAGGTGCGATCACTTCGAAGTTCCCGTACTCTTTTCGGTCGAGCAGCATGCCGATGAAGAAGCCGCCTGCTTCGTCGACGCCGTAGTTACTCTGCAGGATCGCCGCTCGGCCTCGGCACGGCTTCGGATCATTCGGCAGTTTGAGGGAGGTGCCATCCCAAATATGGCCGGTATCAACGCTCAAGAAATAGATGTTGAGGGCGCCTTCATTCGATACTGCTGCTGCGAGGATGTCGCCCGACATATCGCCGTTTTCTCGCATCGCCCGCCAGCCCGCGTATAGGCTCGAATTGCCATCTCCACCGGCAGCGTTCATGGTGGTGAGCGCCAGGCCGATACCCCCGGTGAACGGCGTGGAGTCGGCCGGGTCGGCATCACCGAAGTTGTCGGCGACCCTGGGATGCGGCCGTGTCGTGCTGAGGAGGTCTTCTATTGACTCCCATGGTCCAGGACCACCAGCTGCGTTCTCACGTTTGACGATTCCTAGGCCTTTCTCGGGAAATATCGCGGCCACGTAGAATCTGCTCGGTGCGTGAGCATCTCGGTCGGGCGTGATCCCCAAGCCAAAGTCGTCCTCGAGGAAGACCGCACCTGTGGATGCGAGGGCGGGAACGCCCTTCGCTGGCAGTATCGGAAGCGTGGGGGCTTGATGCCAGCTGAACTCGCCGCCATTCTCTCGCCACCAGTGCTCGATGTCATTGTCGTCGTTGACGGCAATGACTTCAAAGTTCTTCAAGCTGGGTTGGCCGAAGGCTTTGAAATCCGACTCGATGAGCGAGACTCCGGCGTAGCGTGCCGATGTCGTGCCGAAAATGGTGGGGCCGTGCCATGGCAGATCGTGAGCGTCGTTGTCGCGAGCGAAATGTGCGAGCCCCCCGTCCGGCCAAGGTATGACTACTTCGTAGTTTCCGGCACGGCCGGCTGTGCTCTGAATGAAGAAGCCTCCGTTCGGCGACGAATCGGGCCGCTCGGGTCTGTCAAGTGTGGGCATTCATCAACCTCTCTATCGCGACGCGGGGTGGTGTCTGGTGACTGGCACAAAAGACGACGCTTGCCGGCGTGTTAGTGGGTTCATGACACTTCTGAACGGATGTCCCGCCGAGTCCCTGCCTGTCGCATGTGGGCTGGCCGGATCGGGTGTCACTCACTGGCTACTTCAGCAGCGAGGCGAGGTCTGTGTCCTCGGTTCCATACCGTTCATTGGAGGCTTGGATGATGGCCTGGCTAAGAATGTCGGCGCTGATCTCCTCAGCGCGACGGGGTGACCCTGCAGAGAGGGACTCGTAGTGGCCGACGACAACATCGATGAAGACGGGGCGGCGTAGACCGTTGGCCGACAATAGGTTTAGCAGTCCATGTGCGACTGCGGGGTAGGGGGTAAAGTCGGGGTTGCCCAGCCAGTCGACGATGTCGGAGCGTTCCACGCTAAAATCAACTCCTACCTGCGCGAGGTTATGGACCTGCTGTTCGGCAAACGTGATGGGCATCGTCGGGCTCCGTTGGTAGTTATCGATGTTGGTTGTGGCCACTTCGGATTCGAGCGTGGCATGGCGACTGGCGACGCACCTACGTAGTCGACTACCTGCATTTCATTGCCACCCGTGTCGATCCGGCGAGGCCGACAAGGTCAGTCGGCTTTCCACGCGCCGAAGACAAGTGCCTAACTCTGCGTGCACCATTCGTTGGCGGTTGTACCGAGAACAATCGCGACGGTCTGCTGTCCGTTGCCACAACGGCCACAGGTAGACAGTCAGACCGTTGTAGGAAATGCAGCGGTCCGTGAGCCACATCGCGGTGCAGACGTCATGAGACGCTGCGCAACGCCCAGGGCAGTGCGCACAGGCGATGGCGCCAACTTCGAGACCCTACAATGCACTGTCACGGCCGATTTTCATGTTCTCACGATGCGTGCCGCTTTCTTCACGTCTGCCCATACCGCAAAGCACCGCTTGCGCGGCAAGCGTGTATAGCGCCGCATGTCCGTTGGTGGAGGGGCGGAGATTACGCGTGCTCGTTGAGAGCGCGCGCGTAGAGTTCGCGAGCCGCCTCGACGGCGGATTCGACGGAGCTGGCGTGATGAAACTGAACTCCTCCTGCGGCACGCCGGATCGCCGAAGCATGGTGCGGCGTTGGGAAGTACGTCGTCCTGTGACCGTCGTGTTCGGGAGTCCCGGTGAACTCCCAGAGGTAGCGATGCGGCTCGGGGTTGGGGAAGTCATCGGGAATGTCCAAGGGGCTGAGGGTGACCCAGACACCTTCGGCGATCTGCACTGGCTCATGTTCTGGTGCGCGCATGTGAGACATTCCTCCCGGTGAGAACCGTGGTTGTGCGAGCCCCACGGAGTGCGGTGGGCCCCGCTGACGTACGGGTGCTCGATCTGGCCAAGAGGCTAGGCCGCGGCGGGTGGGTCCGTGGTAGGCGCACCTCGTGTCGGCAACCTTTTAGTATCGACGTTTCTGGGACCGTGTCCGCCGGTGCAGCGCGTGTCGCCGGGCGTTGACACTGATTAATGCTCGGTCAGAGCGCTCGCATCGTTTGGGGTGAAGAATTGGCTGACGATATCGCGGTAGTTCTCCAGGATGTCAGCAAAGCTGTCCGCGGAATCGCGGTAGCGCTGTGCGGCGCCGGCATGGCGCTCGATGAGGCCGCGATAGTCCTCGATGATGGCCCGGTAGTCCTCGGAGATGGCATTGATTTCGTTGCTGGCGTTGCGATACTGGCTGAGCGCGGTCAGCAGCATCGCCTGGCTTGCCAGGATCAGTCGGTTGGATTCGATTGCCTGGGCGGCCTGCGCCTTGGCGGCCGCGACCTCTTCCCGTAACTCCATGATTTCCTGCGACGCAGTGCTGCTGTCCGACGGTGTTGCATCTGCGGGTCGGCGAATCGGCGCGGAGAGCTGATCGGAGTAGACATACCAGCGGGCCCGCTGATGAGCGGTGGATTCATAGCCGCCTTCGAGTTCACCGTCACGGACCATCCGTTGAACGGTGCGTGGGTCCCGGCGCAGAAGGCGCGCCGCCTGACGCAGGGATGCGGTGGGGCGGCCAGGTTTCGGTGGTCGTTGGATGCTTGTCAACGCTCCAACCTCCGCCCCTTGCCGCTTGACTGACCCCGAGTGCACCACCCTAGCGAATCCTCGTACTGCAATACACTGTGAACTGCGTTGATGATGCAAAATGTAACACGCGCGTACGCGCGACACGCCCGCCCTCAAGGCGCACGTTGTGCCACACTCGCCAGTATGATGGTGAAAACGCAGCAAAACGCAGCATCACCGCACGTAGACGCCTACAAATCATAGTCCGGAGGACCGCCATGACCGCCCTGATGGAGACGATGATCGATCAGCCCGTCGCCGGCGCTCCCAGGCGGAAGGGGCGCAGCGGTTCCGCCAAGCGGCAGCGCACCGAGCAGGTCAAGCTCAATCTGTTGCCGGCTGAGCGTGCGGCGCTGGAACGCGCGGCCGCCGACGCAGGACTCGAGGGTGCCGGCAAGCTGCAGGCCTTCATCCTCAAGAGGCTCGCCGGCGATCTCGCAGCCGCCGCCGTCTAACCACTGAATGCGGGGCATCGGCACCCCTTCCCCCAAGGCCGAGCGGTAAGAAAGCGGTGCGACACGCATCGCAAAGCACCCGTCTGAGGGCATGACCGTCACCCTTGACTTCCAAGGCGCCTGGGTGTGGCGTCGCTGTTCGGCCGGAACTACCGGCGATTGGAAAGGGGCGAGCGGGTGGTTGACACGGGTGCCGAATCAGATCGCCAGGGGTGGGAGCGCACACCCACGTGCGGCGGCGGGGACGCGGCGGCGGTGGTCGAGCAACGCTACGTCATCGGTATCGGTTTCCACGGCGATTGCGCCACTGTGGAGCTCGCCATGACCCTGGCTCAGTCGCTGGCGTACGACAATGGAGATCGCTCCCGAGCAGTCGCGCTTGCGCGCATGAGCATTCACCAGGATCTCGCGCGGGTGTCCGTCAACTTCCTCGCCGGGCCTGCCCCCACACGCATGGATGCTGTCGAGAGTCTGCGTACCGACCTCGGCCAGGCGGCGCTCGACCTTGACAGCCGACGCTGGTGCGAGCAAGCCCAGTTGCTGCGTGCCCTCTCCGCCGCCGCAACGTAGAGCCGTGGATCAGAAATAGAGGCTGTCCAATGGCGTCGGTCACCTCGTTAAGGCCGGCGGCTGCCTAAAGTCGTCGTTTCAGGCCGCTCGGTGTTGTGCATCGCCACAATGCGCGTGCCGAGACTGCTTGCAAGGTAGGGGGAGTCAGTGTCAAATCGGTATAACTACGTGCACACCGATGCTAAGAGTGCGCTCTATCAAGGTCTGTCAGCAGTTGACGCACGCGCCGAGTGGGGAACGACTGAGATCGCCGGAAGCCACGCGCTTGGCCTGTTCAACGACGGCGGCGACGGACTGATCATCGACGGAACACCAGAAGACCTGTTGCACTTCGTGGACCTCCTGCACGCTCACGCGCACGCAGTGTTCAATGGAGCCGGCCAGTAGCCGATCTGTCCGGGCTTCGTGGTCAACTCGACCTGCGGGCCTGGCCTCATGTGAGGGGCGCACGGTGATGCAAGCCAGATGGTCCTCGTAGCGCGATTCGCCGGAGGTGCTCTTACAGAACGGGATTCATCTGAGCTACGGCCGATCGCGTCACCGCGCACAGGGGAGAGAAAACGGCAAGGAGGAGCGGGCATGAAGCCAATGGAACGGGTTCTGGTCCAACTCTCGCCCGGCAAGTTCATCACGGGTCACTACCTCAGCGACAACAGCCAAGGCGATCCGCTGATCGCCTATCATGACCACCCGACCGGAGACAGCTGGGGTCGCCACTCGGCCTCTGAGGTCACCGCCAGCGGTGAGGCGTGCGCGTGTGATTCGGCGCGCAACCGAGGTTAAGGCGATGGTGACGGAACAGCTGGCTGGCGCACGTCGCGCAGATCAAGACCAGGGCGAGTCGGCTGGCGGTTCGTCGACACGCTCGAGCACCTCGGCGACCTCGTCGAGACCAACCAGATGGTCCTCAGAGCTTCCAATCCACACGAAGTGCCCGTGGGTGCCGTCCCAGCGGGCGAACCTGTGTGTCCGTGGGTGTCGCAGCAGTAGGGAATACCATTGCCCATCAACCAATTTGGTGCGGTCACCGGTTGACGAGTCGTTCCGAATGTCGGTCACGATGTGATTGTGATCCCCGCGGCGGGCAGCGGTCGTTTTCGACGCGACTGCGTGACATTATTCAGTTGATCTGCGTTGCGGACGTCGAACCGGGGGTGTCATCGCGTAGTTGGCCCAGGCGACGTCCGTAGATGCGGACGTGATAGCCCCCGCGCTGGGTCAATGCTGGGCTCTCTGACGCCGCGGCCGCGGCGCGTTCGGCTTTCAGGCGCGGCTCACCCAAGGCCTGCAGCACTGCTACCGCGAACGATTCTGCGGCCAGTCGGGACGGAAGGAAGCATTCTCCGAAGCCATGTCGTGACCGCGCTTTGCGGAACTCCACGACATAGACCGCGCGGTTGGCCAGCTGCATGGCGACACCGACGATGTCGGTCAGTGACGTAGCCACCTCCTGTAGGAACTGAAGTGTAGGCAACGGCTCGGCCGAAACCAGGAAGTGTCCGCCGGCTCGGCCGACGCGAGCGGTGACCATCCCCTCCTGGATCAACGGGGCATAGGCGTCCCGGGCCGGTTTCGGCCCGGCGTCGACGCTGAAGAACTCGTCGTTGAGCTGCTCGATGCTGGGCAGCCGGTCGCCAACTGCGTACTGGCCCAGAGCGATACGCTGCCGAAGAATGTCGGTGACCTGCTGTGCCTTGTATTTACCGCCCACCATGCGAGGAATGCTACGAGTACGCCGCCACCCTGGTGTGAGCGACGCGGACCGTCGCTTCGAGATGCTGGCCAGGGTGTGCGCCGAGACCCCACGGTGCTTGGGATTCGACCCGAGGGGGCACAACATCGCAGGTCGTGTGCGAGCTTGAACCCGCGGCCTGCCAGAAACATGCGCGACACCGCAACACGTCCCGGCCGAGACGGCCAGGGGCGGTGAGAATCGCGACGATGACGCACCAGCCCGGGCATCGACGGGCGGTGATGACACCCTGGGAGTGATCGTGACCAGTGCCTACGCGTGGCGAATTGACGAAGACCACCTGGAATCGGCGCCGCCGAACACCGTCGGCGTTGTGGGCCCACGTGACGCCCGCCTAGATGATCAGGGCAATCCGACGGGCTACGCCCACCGCCACCAGTTCCGTATGTACGACGACGACGCCATCCTCTACGTCACCGGGACCCTGTTCTGGGACGGAGAGAGCGAACCCGAGGAGGAGTTCGTGTACGCACCGTTGCGGGACTACGGGATGCCAGGTCTTGGATGCGTGCTCGTCCGCTACACCGGCCGCTCGAATTGGGATTGTGGATAGACAGCGCCCGTCGCCGGGCCCGCAGCATGCCTGCGCGAAAACACGTCAACGCAGCGACGGTGGATTGCACATTCGCGGGTCGACGGCCCAGACATTACCTCGATCAATCAGGAGAGACCCGTGAAAACCGTTCCCCGACAGGCAATCCAGCTCAGCGCCGGCGACGTCATCGTTGACCCCGACGGCAACCGGCACGAAGTCACAGCGATCACCATCCACGGGCTGAGTGCAGCCTGGCTGACGTTCACCACCGACACCGGCCTGACCATCGACAAGACCCAAGACTCGGCCCGCCTCGATACGTATGACGTAATCACCGAGCAGTGACGGGCCCGTGATCGCGGCGCCCCAGTCAGGCCTGGCGGATCCGATCATGGACGCGCAGAAGAAATCCGGTCGGTAAAAGTGTCGGTCCTCCGTCGGCGGCTCACGACGCGTGAGCATGACCCGCGAACCGCCTCCCACACCGCGAGCGGCTAATGCAAAGGGGGAAGATCATGTCCGCTGACGTCGCGACCATCGCAACGCAGATCCCGTCGAGCGCCGCCCAACACGCGGTGGCCAAAATCATGGCTGCCCTGGGGTCACAGAGTCGATGGAACTACGACACGCTCGATAGCGTCGCCGAGGCCATACGGCCGGTGATGAAGGACTTGGAGGGTTTGGTGCCCAGCGTCTTCGATCAGGATCCGGCCGCAATGGAGTTCTGGGAAGCGGTCAACGCGCGTTGACCCGGTGACGCGCTACCGGCGTGCTGCCCTGGTAAACGACCACCCCGGGTTTCTTCATGTAGTCGGTCCCGAGTGTTGCGGCTGGGGCTAGGAAAGTCCCTCCTGATTCGTGTCGTTGAGCGGGCCGGCACGGTAATTGAGGTGTGGTGGCATCGCACACGCGACTACGGCACCGCTCGCAACAACAGAGTGGCCGGCCTGGTCCGACATTGGAACAGTGAGGGGGATGGCCATGGCGATGACGATTCGGGTCGACAACGCATACTCCGACGGGCATGAGTCCCAGCAGACGGTCACCGATGTTGAAGAGTTCGCCGGCGATCCCACCGACGAGGACGCCCTGCGTGACCACCTCTTCGAGTTCACCGGTGACGGTCACGGCGACACCCATCGGGTGGACGGGTTTCACGAAGTCACGATTCTGGCCGCGGCGAATGAGGCCCTCGTCGGGCGCACCGTGGAGTTCGGGTGAACTCGGCGCTGTGGGGGATGGGGTGCGGCGTTGACTGAGATAGACCCGTTCGAGGGATGGGAGATGCGGTCAGTCGGTTGCTATTGGACCCGGCCGATCGGTGATGGGCGCACGGCCACGTTGTCGACGTGGAGCCGTGGAGCCGAGAGTGGTTACGCCTTGACCGTCGACCGCCTGGAAAAGCAGTTCCCTGGTCTCGCTGAGGCATTGGCCGCGTACGACGAACTCGCAGCCGCGGCCGCCGCTCGGTGAGCGGTGCAATCACGTAAACCCACCTGACCGTTGCCAGTGAGGTCTGGAGAGGTTCTCAGGTGGTAGGAGGAAGCGGGAAGCGACGCATCGCGTCGGCATAGTGCTCAAGCAGGAGCGGGGTCACCTCGTCGACCATGGGAGTCTTGGTCGCGGTGGCCTGCATACGCATGGCGAAGTGCAAGCTCTCAGGAACATCGAGGGTAAGCCGACTCTTCCCCCGCGGAGCGGACGGTTGAGCAGGAGCAGCCTGGTCGGCGCCACGGGCCCGCGCGGTTTTGCTCTTTCCGGTACGACTGTCTGCCATCGAACGAGCCTTTCCTGTCAGCGACGTTCTTCGAGGAGCCGCGGCGCTAACGTTATGCAAGTCAAAAGGTTTGGCGCCGCGCTTGGGGCTGAGTGTAACCACAAAGAGCCGTCATACGGGTATGTGAGTATGTAGGCGTGTTGATGCCTGTATATACGGGCGCACGTGTGATGATCTGTACGGCAGTATGGCCGTGGATACAGAAGGGACGGTGTCGTGGCCGAGCATCTGATCACCTCCGGAGGAAAGACGTACCGGGTGTCCGCAGACGGCCACGACGGGGCCGATATCGACGGCATCATCGAGTGGCTATGCCAATTCCACGGCGAACCGACGACGCTCAATGCACTGTCCCGCCCGCAGGTGCTCAGCCGGATCGGCCGGAGTTCTATTCCCAGTGACTTCCCCGAACCGGGCGTCGTCATCGGCGACGAAGGCCGGCAAAGCGGAGGCAGAACCCGCGGGTGGTTGCCGCAAGCCGTTCAGCAGTGGGAGGACGGTGCAAGTGCACGGCTAGCGGCGGCAGCTTCGCAATCGGAGAGACCAGCAAGTGAAGCGTCATCGGAATCCTCGGCCTCTGAGGCGACGGATGAAGCCGACGCCGGCGGGCAGAACGAGGATGCCGGGGAATGGGTGCCTGGACAGCGGCAATGGTCTGACACACCCGCCAGTGGTGACCGCATGGTGGCCATCCTGAGTAGCCGCGGCGCTATCTCGCCGTCGGGCCTGCCTCTCACCCGCGGACCCCTGCCCACCGCCGCGGACCTCGCCCGGTTCGTCTGGCACCGTTGGCCGAGCAAGCCCGATGCGCGCGGAGCGCGCGGCGCCGCGGCGCACCCGCAGATCTGGATCACCGCGCCCGCGTTGCAGGCGGCGGGAATGACACCACCGAAGAAGGCCATCGAACGGTCCGAGGACCTGTCGGCCACCATCGCAGCACTGTTCGACTGCGAAATCACCAGCGCGAGAGCCGGATGGTTCACCGCCGCGTTCCGGTCGCCCAAGGGTGACGGCGAGAGCCGCCGGGTCCATCTCGTCCTACTGCCCTTCTTGTGGCTCGACCCCTCCCCGCAACGCCCCAAGGACGAGGGCCTGGCCGGAACACGGGACACCGAGACCGAATTGCCCGACGATGAAGATCAGGCCGTCGAAACACTCGGGCGCCGCATCGCGTGGCTCACCAGCATTTCCGAGGGTGTCCTACCAGCGGCGCGGCCGGCCTCGATCGGGGCCGCCCTGTTGGACTCGGTGCGTGCACGTGCCCGCACTCAAAAGCGCATCGAAGCATGCCCCCTGCCAGACACGTTGCACGCCGAGACCCCGAGGCTCGATCCCAACCTCGAAGCCTGGAAGAACATGCCGCACAACGCCAAAGGCGATGCGGTCGACGTCGAAGTTGACCAACGAGCCGCCTATCTGGCCAGCGCCGGCCAAGTCGACCTCGGATACGGTGTCCCCGTCGAAATGAGCAAGGTAGATCCCGAAGTGTTCACTGAACGGAACCCGTTTGGGCTGTGGCGCATCACCACCCCGCCGGCGGGAATGCTCGACGGGCTGACACAGAAGCTGCCGCTGCCACATGAGCACATGCACTGGACGGAATCGAGCACGTTCTGGGCCACGACGCTCGCAGTGAATCATCTGATGGAACCCGTCTCCGAGGGGGGTGCCGGTCTAGGACTCTCCGAACTGCAGTTCAGCCGGGCGTGGGTGTGGCCTCAGAAATCACGGTTGCTGCGCGGCTGGGCCGACATCCTGCGCAGCAGGCTGATGGAGGCCATCGCCGAGGGACACAAGGACCAAGAAGACCTGATCAAGAACATCTACAAATCGTTCATCGGGCGCATGGCGGGCAGTCAACATCCCGCTGGTCAGCGGCACTATCAGCAACCCGCTTGGGCGGCCGCCATCCACGCCGACACGCGGCGGCGGGCGCTGCGCTACGCCACATCGATCGCCACTGAGCAAGGCATTTACCCCATCGCTGCGCGCGACATCGATACCTTCGTATATCGGCTGCCCTCCGAGGTCGACCCGTACGAGGTCCTGGAGGAGAAGTCCACCGACAACGGCAAATACCGCGTCAAGGTCATCAACTCGGGTCAGGGCTGATGGAACGCTGGGGTGTTCCAGATAGGTCGGCCCAACCACCACGCAGGGCCGCGTCGAGCTCGCCGCGGCCCACCAACTTCACGGCGGCCCTGCCCTCCCCAGGTTTCAGTGCGGCGTTCCAAGCGCTCACCGGCCGCAAGTTGCGTGAACTGGGAGGCAGGTGGCTGCAGCGGCCTCAACGGGAACGGCAAGCCGAAGCGGCGCGCCGAGCCACCACCGAGATGGCCAACCGCATCGAACGGCAAACAGGTCGGCGCCCCGCCGACTCCACCATCCGACGCAGCGCACGCACCAACCGAACGCCCCGCGGTTTGGACACCAGCGTCAGCAATCGACAGACCAGGATCGACGCGGCCGGCGGAGTCAAGGCGCTCGCCCAGCTGCTCGGAGTGAGCCAGTACGCGGTGAGGCGATGGCGAGATCTTGGTCGACCACTCGTTCCCGGCGCCTTGACTGTCGTAGCCGATGTCGAAGGAGTGCTGGTCGTCAACGGGGAGGAGTATCCGCGGACCATGTCTGTGTCGATCGACATCTACCCGCCGGCGGCCGACGACGTCCGAATCGCCTACGCCCTGGGCGACCTCGACTACATCGCCGAGCTGCTCGGCCCCGAAATCGCTGAACAAGTGGACTGGGCCGGCGAGGCCGATCGCGAGTTCGCCGTCACCGAGATCACCGACATCACCTTGCACTGATAATCGGATCGTCTGAATTTGAGCCCGGCTGGACGTGTCGGTCCCCGCTATTGAGCTGCCGGCGCCAATAGCATCGGCACTCCTCACGAGACGCGTTCGGCCGGCCGTCCGGTGGGTGGGTGAGCCTGCGCGCAGCCGAGGGGACGACAGCGATCGGGGAGCAACGTGGCGATATGCGGATGGAACGGATGCACTGCACTCGGGGATGAGGACTACTTCGGCCGTTGCGAGGACCACGAATGGTCGCAGTGCCGAACCGAAGGGTGCACCGAAGACGCCGACGACGGTGAAGGTTTCGACGGATTCTGCGGGAACTGCGCCGATCGCGAAGAAGGAGCCAAGCGGTGGGGCTGACAGCTTGCACCCGCGAGGGGCTGTCCCGAGCGATGAGTGCGTCGTGATTGTTGCGCTCAGCGCGGGATCAGTGTGAACGGCACGCCCGCGGCGGCATGCGCGCGACGAAGTTGCGCGGCAAACGCTTCCTTCGTCATGGGTGGTGACATTGCGGCGGACAACTCGGCCAGGGACGCCGACGTGTCCAACATGCGGGCGCGCAAAACGTCCAGGTAAAGCCGATAGGAAGCCTCACCGAGGTTGGACGGCCTGCTCTGTTCGAGGGCCGCGTATGCCCGCCGCGCGTCGTTGGCTTGCTGCTTCGGGTCCCGCCGTTGATACTGCAGCGGACCACGCAAGGAATCCCATCGTTGCATCGGTCAAACCCCATCACTCAGACCTTGGCAAGGTGCGAACACCGGCATAATGGCACCATCTGTGCCCGTCCGGTCGGAACTGGCCGTCGTGGCGGCCAGATTCGTCCCCGCGAAGGAACCTAGGTCACCCTCCAGCGGAACTCGTCGGCCGCGACCCGGGCGGTCCGGGCGCGCGCATTTCGGACACATCCGCGGCTACAGCAGTGTGCTACTCAAAAACGTTGGCCGCCAACGTGTCGGAAGCTCCCATGACCGAAGCCGCTTCGTAGCATCTGGCCCGACGTCGAGAAAAGGGGAGCGCAACGATGTCGGACGATCAAACACTCGAAGAGCTGGTGCAGCAGCGCGAAATGAGTTCCTTGATAGACCTGCCACAACTCAACCGCGCCATCCATCGACAGGCAGTCCTTACCGTTCGATGGTGCATACTCTTCCATCGCCTCAACGGGGTGGTGGACGTCGACCCGGACAACGACCCGCCCACCCACGCGATCAGCGTGGACGATCGAGGGCTTGACTATGCGCTGCGGTGGCTACCCCCAGAGCTGATCCGGGCGGAGGCACCCCGCACTCGCCGGGTGCACCTGGCCGATCTCGACAAATACCTTGTCGAGCAGACGAATTCGGACGCGACACCGAAGGGCGGGTGATCGCAATGGACGCTTATCCGCAGGAACGTGACTGGGAGCCCTGCAACGACATCAGTGCCGAGCAGACCGCCCTCGCGACGGCTCTGCGCATTCCGCTGCTCGCCACCTCACAGCCCCACTGGAGCTACATCACCGGTGTCGTCGTCGGCACCGGTGACTTTCCCGACAACGGCATCGTTCCCACGGACGCCGAGATCCGTGTGATCGCGGACCGACTGGAGGAGTACTGCAGCCGCTGGTACCGCACATCCTTCCGCGCAGCGATGAAGCGGCGCGGTCCGTTCGATATCGACGGTGCAGCCAACCTCGGTTACTTCCTCAAAAGGCCCAATGGAAGCTGGGTGTACCGCAAGCGAACGTGGGACCGCGGCCCCTACTGGGCCCCCGACAATGAACTCCTGTCGCTGCATGAAGTCATTGGTCGGATGCGTCGCTGACCGTCGGATTTTGGGTGCGCGTGTCTCCCGGCCACACTCGGCAGAAAGAGAGCGCCCGAACGTGTCGGTCGACGGCAGACAAGGGGATCGCGGCGACCATTGGCCGCATGCAATCCGTCGACGCGACCTGGCCGATTCCCGAGGGGCTGTCGCCCCTTGGTGTGAAAGCAGCCGAGGTCATCCGCACCTTCCTGCAGGACAGAGGCATCCAAGATCACGGCGGCGGGGGCCGCTTCTACACGCCCGCGGAGTGGCTGGCCAGGGGAGAGCTGTACGGCCGGTCCTCCCTGCTACTGGTCACCCACGACGGCGGCAATCACGCCGGCGCATTCAATCTCGACTACGAGCAGTACGCCCTCCACAACGAACTTGTGAAAACCCTCGAAGCCAACGGATTGTGGATGGAAGCTTGCACCAACTGGTACACCGCGATCTACCCGCGCACCTGACATCACCCACCCGTACACCCAAAGCAAAGCGATCTGAGAAGCGCAGGCGCACAGCCGGTTTGCTTCCGTGAGTAGCCGAGACTTCATAACTCGAAAGGTGTGAAACACGACATGTCGCTCTACCGCTGCACGATCGCCCACGATAGGGCCGATCGGCAGATCATCGTCCACTGGGACGACAACGACCCCAACCGCCACATCGTCGCCCCCACCACCATCCCTGCGAGTGAAGTTACAGAGGAGCGTCTTGCCCATGAACTGGGCCGCATGGGATTTCGTGTGGTGTCAACCGATTCGGACAACATCGGCCGCGGCTGGGCCATCGTGGCGCACACCCGCTCCGACTGGCCCTTCTATAACCCGCTGACCGAGGAATGGTGCGCCTACCTCAACGACGCGGCCAAGCAGAGTATTCGAACCAGGTGGCCTGAAGCTGATGTTCCGGGGGTGCTGTAGCGATGGCCGCCAAGTTCGTCCGCGGAGATCTCGTCCAGCTGAAGCACGAGTACGAGGTCGGCGGCAACCCCAGTCTGTTCCGGATCCGAAGCATCCACAATGGCAAGGCTGTGCTCGGGCAGCTGGGAACCGACGACGACCACTATCACGGAGTCGACACCCTCGTAGCGCTCGCCGACCCCGAACTCATCGAGCCATACCCGGAAATCTTGGCCATGTATTCGCGACACGTGCGCTAGCACTGACCACCGCCCAGACCGCCACACCAGAGTCACATTCGAATTTACACTCGAATGTGTCACACTGGTTGGTGTGGAACGCTTCCTGTCAGTGACCGATATTGCCGACCTGCTGCAGGTGTCGGTCAACACGATCAACGGACGCATCCGAGCCGGCACCTTCCCCGCTCCAGACGCCATGATCGGTTCGCGCTACCAGGGGTGGAAGGCATCGACCATCGACAGCCTTTTGCCGCCACTCGCCCACCAGGCCCCTGACGGCGAACCTTATGAATTTGCCCATGGTGCAACGAGCTTGCGGCGTATTGCCGAGGAGGTGAGCGCGTACGCATACGGGTGGCACCACCTGCCAGGAGAGTCGAGGCGAACCGACCGCTTCGACGCCGAGAACCGGCTACACACGCTGGCGACCAAATGTGACCGCTGGGCACGGTCGCTCACCGTTGGCGGGGCCTGGCGCGCTCGCCTCGTCGCCGCCCTGGCCGAACCCTCGCCATCCAGGAGGAACACGTCAACCGGCGCCCTCGCCAAGCTGGGCGGTCACGCGGAGGGGACTGGCGACCGCGGAGGCACAAACACGCTGGAGACGCTAGAAATACCGGGGCTTGAAGTCGTCGCGGCCCTGCTGCCTCCCCTGGACCTCACCGTGGCCGCTGGTGCGGACGCCTATCGGCGACTAGCCGACGAACTTGAAGCCGTTTCCACTCGCCTCTGCGAGGCTTGCCGCGACCAGCAGGCGCGCGACAAGATCCGCACCGAAATACAGGGCATCGCGACGGTGCTGCGCACGTTGGCCGAATCCGCCATTGCCGCCGACGTGAGTTCCGCCGCCGGCTCGACGCTATAGAGCGATAGCGGAAGTAGTTGCGTCGAGCCCGATCTGAGGCAGCACAGCTTAGGCGCGGAATCGCAGGACGGTGTCGATGGGGATGCGGAGCGGATCGTCCTCGCCGTCGACCAGTACGGTCAGGATCTCGCCGTCTGCGGCGGTCAGGGTGCCGACGATAGACGTGGCGGGCTCGTTCGTCGTGATCGACACAGGGCCCCATTCGCTACCGTCGCTGAGAATGTCTATTGCTGTGGTGCTGACCGTGATGGCGAAGGTGCCCAGCCAACCGTTCCCAGAGGACGCGAGGTCGATGTCGTAGTGGTCGTTGCGTGGGTAATTCGGCATGGCTGTCTCTTTCACGGCGGGGTGAAGTGTGGTCCGGTTGCTCATACGGGATCGCGGGCTGGAGTTTTCGCGTGCGGCCCGCTGCTCTACAGCAGCTCCTGCAGCCATGTCTGGACGTCAAGTAGCCCCGGCGCCCCCTGAATGCGTACTTCGTCGCGGTTGTGAGGGTTCTTCACGACTGATGCAACGCCGCCCTGTGGTGTCCATTCGGCGAGGATCTGAGTCGAGAAGCGTTCGTAGGCGACTACCTCGTTGCCGTCTGGTCGTTGTCCACCGTGGAACTCTGAGCCGGGAGTGACTGTCCAACCGTTCTTTTCGGCGATTCTGTCGATTCGATGGCGATCATCGTCAGCCATAAGGGTGTAGCCGCTCCTTCGGTGGGCGAGGAGATGGCCGCACGGCGGGGGACGGCCTTCACTTGGCGACCGAGTATGTCCGGCAGCGCAACCCCCCTGTGTATCGACACGATCGGGAGGGGAC
Organism: Mycobacterium hackensackense; assembly: GCF_025822555.1. Taxonomy (NCBI): domain Bacteria; kingdom Bacillati; phylum Actinomycetota; class Actinomycetes; order Mycobacteriales; family Mycobacteriaceae; genus Mycobacterium; species Mycobacterium hackensackense. The sequence goes on along the minus strand of NZ_JACKUC010000053.1, from coordinate 15,178 downwards.
TTTCTAACGACGGACGTGAGTGAGAACGATTGCGGGAATTGGGCCCTACTGCGGGGCGGGGTCCGTCACGGCCGACTGCGTGGTGATTGGTCGCCGGCACGCGGAGCTAGCGATGAGGTTGGTATGCCGGTGAGACGCGGGTGCTGGGATGCAGGTAGGGCGGCCGAATGGCGTGTGAGCCAGCAGGGCCGGTGCGGGTGTGGTGGTCGGTGAGGCAGCGCTGTGGGGCCGGTCGACCGAGGACGCCGGGTTCGTGTTCGTGGCCTGCCGACCAGCCGGTGACGTCGGGGGTTGAGGTGACTTCCCAGTGCGTCACGACGCCTTCTCCCACTCCGCGGTGTTTTCCGATTGCTGTCAGGTCGGCGAGTAGGTCGCGGATCTGGTCGGCTTCCCCGACGGCCCGCCAGGTCAGGGAGGTGGTGGGGGTGGCCATGACGGGTACGACCCGGCGTTGATAGCGGCCGATGCTGTCGTGAACTATTCCGCGGCCGATGGCCGGGCTGAGGTGTTGCAGGCGAGCTCGGTCGGTGCGGGAGAACCGCCAGCGGATGTCCGGTTCGGTGACGTCGTCGCGGCGCGGGTGAATGTCTGAGAACGTGGCCATCCAGTGCCAATCGGTGTCGGTGATGGGGTCGCCGCAGGTGGCGAGCGGTAAGGCGATGACGTCGGGGTCATCAGCGGGGGTGTAGGTGACATGCTCGCCTTCGGAGCGGGCGGCCCATTTGTGCCGATGCCATAGGACCGATGCCAGCAGGCCGTCCAGGGCGATGCCGTGCGGTCGGGACAGCACGATCCCGTGTGGCGTGGTCGCCGTGATCAGGAGGGGTTCGTGCACGTCAGCTGAGGCGGGTCAACGCGGCGATGGCGGCGTCACGGTCGTTAGCAAGCTGGCTGGCCCAGTCCACGGTGCCGCCGGGGAGGTTGCCGCGCAGTGCGGTGGCAGTGACGGTGGCGGTGACCTGACCGTGGCCCGCGGCGCTGCGGCCGCCGAGGTGGCCATGTGCAGCAAAGCTTGTCAGGACGTTGTCAAAGAACGCCGCTTGATACTCAGTGGCGTTGTCCAGCCGCGCCCAGGCCTGTAGGCGAGTCCCAGCGGGCAACGTCTCGACGGCGAACCTGCCAAGGGGACTGGTGTCAGCACTGTCCATGCGTGGCGGGTGGGCCGCGGTGGGTCGGTGATCTGGCAGATGGGTGAAGGACTCGTCGGCGACGCTGAATACTGCTGGCCGCAGAGGCGTCGAGTGCGGCGGCCTGGGCAGCAGGTGGGCTAGTTCGGCGACTTCGGGTAGCACCTTGCTCACGGTGAGTAGCCCGGACATGATGCGGTTGGATGCTGCCCCGCCGAAGACCGCGATTTGGGGAAGCAGGGTTTTGAGGTGGCGCTCCTCTTCGTCGTTGAGGGGGTGCGCCGATTTCGCGAGTCGACCGCCGTTGGTGAGTAGATGGGCGGCGGGGACAGGGAGGGCGATGTCCTCGTAGCCGAGGACGCCGGCGGTCAGGGCTTCTCCGATGCGTCGCAGGACTCCTCGGAAGCTGCTTCCGGAGATGAGAGGAACCTGCAGGATTTGGCCGTCAGGGCTGATGATCTTTTCGCGGCGAAAGAGCGTGAAGGTGTCACTGTCCTCTGCCGTGTAGTTTTCGCGGTGCACGATTGATGACTGGGCCACGATGTCAACGTCCCAGCGGATGGTCGATAGTGTCATGTCAGTTCGTCGGGGTCGGCGTCGACTGCGACTTCGGAGTCATTTTTGCGCTGTGCGGCAACGGCTTCGGCGATGATGCGGACTCGCAGGAGTAGTGCGGGCAGGCTGTCGCGTAACACGGTGATGACTGGTACGGGTGGTTCGCGAAGCAGGGTGGCGAGCTCGAGGCGGCGGTCACGGCGCCGCGGCGCAGGAGCGCCGAGTTGTCGAGAAACTTCCGACCACCAGCGATCCAGCGTGTCGGCGCGGTAGGCCGCGCGGCGGACGCGGCCGGGGAGCAGTTCGTCCCAGTAGGTTTTGCGGTGCTTGGGGTCGGCAACCCAGCTGGTTTCCCAGTCGATGCTGTAGTGCAGCAGCAGCAACAGCCGCTCAGCGGTGTCGGCCGCGCGGGCGGTAGAGCCGGCGTCGCCAGCCTCGTCAAGCAGCGAGGGAAGTTCAGGAACGGCGGCTCGCCACACCTGGGTGGGTGTCGGCGCCGTCATGAGCGTCACTGTAACGGCTGGTCGTCGTCGGCCCGAGGAGCCGCCGCGGTGCGGATGTCGGGTGGCGGAGCCGTGAGCAGGCGCGCGCAGGCCCACAGTGGGGGAATTCGCCGCCAAGGTTGAAGTTCGCTCCATGCGGCAAGGAGGGTTGACCATGTGTCTGGTGGGTGGCCCTGGAGGGCCTTAGCCGGCGGAGCGGGGTTGCTCAGTTCGCTCCAGGTGACGTCGAAGTCGAGACGCAGTGTCCGTATTGACTGCAGGCGTTTCGCTGCCGCGTCATCCCAGCGCACGACGAGTCCGTCGGTCGCCAGGTGTGCCCACTGGGCCGTGGGCAGGATATGTCGGCGTCGAGTGATGGGCACGACCGCGGACGCGGTGTCGATCAGTGCGCCGGCGGCGAGGAGCTCGGCGATGGGGGCCAGCGTGGAGTACTCGGTGACACCGGTGGCGGTGATGACCATGGCGGGTTGGGCAGTGGGCCGGCGGCTGTAGGCCCACGCGCACACCGCGCACAGTCGACGTGACCCATAGGGCCAGGCGTCGAAATCGGTGAATCGGTTGGAGATGATGCGCGAACTCGCGGTCGTCGGGCCGTCGGCGCCGCAGCGGCCACATCTGCCGGAGGCGGCGACCTGGATCCCAGGGCTGCCGGCAGCTCGCCAGGCCGTGGCTGCAGGATCGGTGAGCATCGTGGCTGCAAGACTACGACCGACGCAGCCGTAGGAGTGTCATAGACTTGGGAGCACGAAACGCGTGCAAGGGTTGGGTGAAGGCTTACCCAGGGGCGGCGTCGGGCGTGGTTGATCAGTTCGGGGTCGCCCCTCCTGCGTTTTCCACCCCATCACAGCTGTCAATGCACTGGCTATAACGTGCCGGCTCATACACTCCGGGGGTGGGGGCTAGATCGGCGCGACCCAACCGGGAACGGGTGGTCCTCGACATCGAGGGCGGAGCCATCACCGCACGTGACATCAAGGCCGCTCGTGAGGTCGCCGAATCGGCGATGAGCGACCGCGACTTCCGGCGGTTGGCCAATCGGATCATCGACGAGGCGCGTGATTCCGATAGGTCGCTCACCCGGCCGCGGCGTGATCGCGATCGCGCCTCGCCTCGAGACGCCAGCCACGTCGACTCCGACCGGCTACGCAAAGCCCTCCCTCCTCCGGTCGAGTTTCGGCGATCCGTCAGCGGTCGGCAGCGCAAAGTTCGATCCGCGGTAAAGAATCAGGTCCTGGCCGCCGCCCCCGAGTCACAGCGGGTCGCGGGGCGCGAGCTGCTCATCGATGAGGACGCCGGCAAGTGGAACCGGGTGAATGTCGCGTTGCATCGCGGTGCCGGCGACGTGCAGACCCTCGACGACGGTGACCGGGCGACGGTGCAGCGTCTCGACCGTCTCATTCAGTCCTATGAGCGCCGTAATGACCGGATGCACAAGGTGTACGTTGCCGTGAAGTTGCCCGACAACCAGCCCAACGTGATCAGAGTCGAGGACATGCCTCCCAATCTGCGGCCGGGAGCGGTGCTTGAGTTCGATCAGTTCACCCTGGCTCGACACGATCTGAGTGAGGCCCCGGGCCACGACAGCTATCGGTACGTGATGTTCGAGCTCGTGACCAGCAGGGGAATGTATCTCGGCCAGTCCGAGAGTGGCATGGACACCACGCACGTGCTGCCTCGGGGCACATCGTATGAGGTGGTGTCGGCGGAGTTCGTGACGTACCAGACTCGGCCGCGGGGATACGGTGAGCGCCTCGTCGTGCAACTGAGGGAGCGGTGATGGCGGCGAAAAAGTGGGTAGTGCACCCAAACCGTTCACAGATGGGTGTCGACGAACCCGGCCGCAATGGCCACTACCGCCCCGCGCCACGCCGCCGGCGGCCGGTGACCGAGTCGACGTGCACTGCCCGAGTGGTGTTGCCGCGTCGACTCCGTCCACTTGCCGACCCGGATGGTTCCCTGACCTTCGGTGGGCAGGACTGGTGGTTCGTCGTCGGATCCGCCCGGGCATTCGCCCGCGCCTACACCAACATTGAGGTCCCGCCGCCTTTCGGCTTCAAGGACCGTGGTCGGTGGTGGTGGTGGGATGACACCACCACCGAGGTATCGATCCTTGAAGGACCAGAAGCTGTTGGCTACGTCGAGGCGTATCTGAAGCGGCTCTTCCCTCGCCGCTCGATCACATTGGTCGATCGCCGGTGACGGCGTCCCAGCCGGGGCTGGATCTCCAGCAGTTGAGGGCGATCGCCGGCCGGCGCCGCGCGGCCACGGTGGTTCCGCGCCTGCTGGACCGCGTCGCCGAACACCTCGACAGTCACGACGGCTACGTCTCATGGAGCGGAGGCAAGGACTCCACTGTCGTCGTCGAGTTGGCGCGCCGGGTCGACCCGCACGTGCCGGTGGTGTTCTTCGACAGCGGCTTGCAGTTTCCCGAGACCTATCAGTACCTCGAAGACCGGGCCCGGCAGTGGCGCCTGAACTACCACGTGATCGCTGCAGAACCAGATCTTCTGACCGTCCTGATCGCCCTCGGCGGGTTTGACCATGACGCCCCGGACCGTCGCCTCGGCGGTGTTGAGCTCGCCGACTTGATGATCAAAGAGCCTGCGGCGCAGGCTCATCGGCTGCACGGGCCCGGCGCACTCTGGGGTGTGCGCGCCGAGGAATCCTCGGGGCGGCGCGCCCTGTATCGGCAGCAGTTGGCGGCCCGCAGCGCCCGCCATCCTGACCTCGGGCGCGAGGCGGCCCGCAGGTCGTTGGGCGGGGTCGTCGAACGCGCCGATGGCACCGTGACCTATGGGCCGATCTGGGACTGGCAGCGCTCCCAGGTGTTCGGGTACCTCGCCGCCCGTGGCGTCGAACCCAACCCGCTCTACCGCAAATTCGCCAGCCTCGGGATGCCTGACGCACAGATCCGGGTCGACTCCATCATTGACGCATCAAAACTGTCCAACGGCCACGTCGCATGGCTGCAGAAAGGGTGGCCAGACCTCTTCGGTCGACTTGCTACGGCGCTACCCCGGCTTCGGGAATACACGTGATGAGGGCGGGGCGCTGATAGACTGGAACGCACGCGCGGAAATGCTCGGAGCCGCTAGCTTCGAGCAAACCAAGCAGTGCGGGCCCACCACACCCGGCGGGCCCGAAACTCCACGAAAGGGAGATGCCTGCCATGAGCGTCGGACTTCTACGACGAGACAGCGGTGCCAACCACCCGAGGGTGATGCAGTGCCCGCACCGGTCATCCCCCAGGCGCCCTCAGTACGGTGAAGCTGTGAACAACGACGATGCCATCGTGACGGCAGCCCTCGCGGCAGAGCTGGGCGACTCCGTTGTGGAACAGCTCGTCAACAAGTGGTACAGCGGTGCGGACCTAGTGGCTGCACGCGCCGCAGTAGGGCTGTCCATCCATGAGCTGACTTCGGTCCTGCGTGTCGATCTCGCCAACTACACGGCACGCGAGACCGGTACTAAGGATGTGCAACAGCACCTAGTCGGAGAACTCATCGCGATGAGCGCCTTCGTCGCAGATCTAGCTGGCCGGCTGGCCGCCGTGGTACCTGATGACGGAGACGTGGTCCTCGATGCGGTCATCGACCAAGCCGCTTTCGAGACAGCCTTTCCCAGGGCCAAGACGCGCCGTGATGGGGTCAGTTATCCAATGGCCCTGCAACACAACGCCATTGGCAGGGTATGCGGCGAGCTGCAGCGGCAGGGCCGCAATGTCGAGGTTCGCCGAGGTGAACGACGCGCCGATCTGCTGGTTCTTCGACGTGCGGTGGGGTTGGCCAGGAAGGAAGCGGCGGCCCTGTTCGGCCTCAACGAGAAGACCTACCTCGAAGGCGAGCAAGGAAAGAAGCCCCTCAGCCGCGTGCTCGCAGAGCTACATGCCGTTGAGGACTTCATCGACGTCGAGGCCGCGAACATCCGCGTCCTCGACGTCGGGAACATCAAGGCGGTGCTGATGGCCGGCGTGGAAGTTCGACACGTCGAGACCGCGGTCACCCTGCGCGATCAGCGGCCCTACCCGCTCGGCGTCCACTACGCCGCGGTCGGCCGGGCCGCGCAAGGACTGCGAGACGCCGGATACGACGTCCGCGTTGTCGCCTAGTCCGAAGCCTGCCTTCACCCCACCCTGCTCGGTGCAGGGTGGGGTGAAGGCTTTAGGGGGATGGAAAGGAGGCCGCCGGCTCCTCATCATCATCATCATCATCTGTTTGGTCGCGGCAGCGGCCGCGCACCACAACTGTTGATGTCGTGGTGGTGGTGGAATGACGGCGGCGCCGGTGCAGGTTTGGGCGCCTCGACAGACGCAGAAGCGACGACGAGCGCGAGCATGTATGTCGGTGTCGCCAAGTAGAATTGAGATCGAGAGTCAACCGTACCGGCAGACTCCGAACACCCATTGAAAGGGGTGCTTTCTCTATGTCACAGGCCAAGGTTAAGCAATCGGACGCGACGTCCGCGGAGCGGTGTTCGCGGGTGGTGGAGCGCATGTCCATTCCCGCGGGTTTGGTGACTCGCACGATGGTGTTGGTACGTCCGGTGGAGGGGCACGTATCGGTGCAGGATGCCCGAACGGATCTAGCAGTGGTGGCGCTTCAATGGGGGGACATCTTCATGCGGTTCACTTCGGCCGCGCAGGTGTCGGCGGTGTTGGCGGCGTTCGGGGCGGTCCGGGAGGCATTGCGGGGGGCGGCAGGAAGTGCGACGTTGAAGGCCGTCGGCGCCGATGAGTGGCCGGGTGTGTCGGTGGTGTCGGTGACGTGGACCAGGCCGCCCGAGTGGTCGGTGGTGAATCAGTCCAGATATGACCAGCGGCGTCGCTGCACGGTGCACTGGGTGGACGTGCACATGGGGCCGGTGCAGTGGCGGGTGGTGGATTGGGCGGGGTATGAGGCGGCGTTGACGTTGCTGCGCAACGTGCACCGTACGGCGGTGGCCGTATTTCCGGATGGAGCCAAGTTCCGCTCCGATCCGTCGAAGGTGGACGCCTTTACCGAGTCGGCGGTGGCCGCCTCGGTATCGGCGTGAAAGGGGACGCCGCCTCCCCCAGGGTGGTGTGCGGCGTCCCCACCCTGCTCGGTGCAGGGTGGGGTGCAGGCTACTGATGCCAAAAAGCCAGAGTCAGACAGACAGGAGAGAGTGGGAGAGGGATTGCGCCGCAGCGGTATTGGTATGCCCGGATCCCCTGATCTGTCGGGCGTCTCGGGTAGAATCATTCGAGTAGGGCCAACCACTCCCGGCAGGCCCCGGTATCCCAGTGAAAGGGGATCCATTCGTGTTGACGATCAATTCTGCTGCCGAGTCGGCTTCAACTGAGCAGCGTTCAGTACCGCCTGCCCAACGTGCCATCGACGCGGTACGTACCGTCATGGCTCTCGGGTCTACACCCGCCGACGAGCGACAGCGCCAAGCGTTGGCCGGCTTCCCCGGTTGGGGACCCCTGGCCAAGGTGTTCGATCCTCGCCCTGACGGAGTGTGGGCGGATCTCGCTGACGAACTAGAGGACCTGATCGGCGACCTGATGGGGCAGGCGGCGCGCGTCGTGGACACGTCATTCTTCACCCCTCCAGCGTTGGTTGGACACGTCTACGAACTGCTGCGGGCTGCAGGATTTACGGGCGGGTCAGTCCTGGACCTCGGTTGCGGGGCAGGTGCGTTCCTGCATCAAGCCCCGCCCGATCTGGTGTCGTCGATGACCGGTGTCGAGGTCGACCCGATATCAGCGCGGATTGCGGCGGCGTTAGCGCCGCAGGCGAACATCATCGCCGGTGATCTGCGGGAGGTCACGCTGCAGTCCGGGCGGTATGACGCGGCAGTCGGCAACGTGCCGTTTTCGGCGGCCCGCGTCCATGATGGCGCTTTTGACTTCTGGGGGCCATTGCATGAGTACTTCGTGCTGCGTGCGCTGGCGGCGGTTCGCCCCGGCGGCTACGCCGTGTTGGTGACCTCGCGTCACACCCTCGACGCCGGCGAGGGCTTAGCGGCATCAGTCCGCGAGCGGGCAGACCTGATCGCCGCGGTGCGGTTGCCTTCCGGCTACTTCGCAGCCTCGGGTACCGCCGTAGTTGCCGACGTACTGGTGTTGCGTGTCCGCGAGGATGACGCGACTCCCGCGGGGTGGCTGCCGGTTCGGGGTGGGGAGTCGACCGTGATGTCTGCGACCGTTAAAGGCCGGCACTGCCAGGAACGGGTAAGCGGATTCTGGTCAGAGCATCCGGAGCTCGTAGCAGGGGTAATGCGGCTGACGGGTTTCGACCGCCTGCCACTGGCGGTTGACGCGGAGGATCAGGACACAGCCGTAGCGGCTGCGTTCGCGAGCGTGACGCCGCTGCTGGTCCCCTACGCGGACGCCGGGACGCTCCCGGAGGAGTGGGCCGACGTCCGATTGATCGACGATTGTGGGCGCAAAGAGGGATCGCTGCACATCGTGGACGGGCGCGTGGTGCGCGTCATCGATGGCGAGTTGTCGGAGATCGCGCGTCCGAGTGCGGAGTTGCGGGCGTTGATCGGGCTACGCGACGCTGCGGTGGCGCTGGTGGAGGCGGAGTCAGATTGGGACCGGCCCGACGCTGAAATCGAACCACTGCGGGTGCAGTGCCGGGAGCTCTACGACGCCTACACGGCGCGCTGGGGTGTGCTCAACCGCGGGGCGAGCACGGAAGGGAAGCCGGACCCCGAGACGGGGTTGCCCCGGCTCGGGTGGCGGGTGGCTCCGCTTGGCGGCTTTCGGTCCGATCCGGACGCCCCTTTGGTGCTGGCGCTGGAAACTTTCGACCAAGACACCGGAGAGGCCGCAGCGGCGCCCATCCTGTCTCGCCGAGTCAACAAGCGTCCCCGCCCGGCCGAGTGTGCGGGCTCTGCGGGTGAGGCGTTGGCGATCTGCCTCGGCGAAGGCCGCGGGTTGGACCTCGAACGGGTAGCGCAGTTGTGCGGCTTAGGCGACGCGCAGGCCGCATTCGAGGCTCTGGGGGATCTCGTGTACCGCGATCCCGCCGCCGATGGGCGGGCCGTCAACGCCCGTGACTATCTCAGCGGCAACGTCCGTGACAAGCTGCGGGAGGCTCTGGCCGGTGCGGCGATCGATGCGACATATGAACGCAATGTCGCGGCGCTGCAGGCGGTGCTACCGCCATGGCTGGGGCGCGAGGAGATTCGGATCGAACTCGGATCACCGTGGGTGAGTGCCTCGGATGTCAGCAACTTCTGTGCGGAGGTGTTCGGCGCGCGGGCGCGCGTCGAACACATCGCTCCGCTGGCGGCGTGGGAGGTTGCCGGCGGTGCGCGGCGAAGCATCTCCGCCGACGCGCAGATCGCCTACTGCACAAGCCGATTCGATGCCTTTGAGTTGCTGCAGATCGGACTCAACGGCGCGGCGCCAGTCGTGTGGGATGACGTTTACGACCCGGAATCCCGCTCTTACCGCAAGGTACGGAATGCCGATGCCACCGAGGCCGCCGAACAGAAACTCGCCGCCATTGGCGAGCGATTCTCCCTCTGGGTGTGGGAGGACCAAGCCCGCGAACGTCGAATCGTGGAACGCTACAACCACACCATGAACGCGCGGGTGTTGCGCCAGCACGACGGGAGCCACCTGACGTTCCCTGGGCTGGCCGACGGTCTCGACCTATGGCCGTGGCAGGCCGATTTCGTCGACCGGGCAGTCAGTACGCCCGCCGCGTTCTGCGCACACGAGGTCGGGCTTGGAAAGACCTTGACTGCAATAGGTTTGGCGATGACGCTGCGGCAATTCGGGTTGGCAAACCGGGTCGGGTACATCGTCCCGCAGCACCTCATAGAGCAAGCGACACGGCAGTGCTACCAGGCCTGGCCCTCGGGGCGGTTTCTGATCGTCACTCGGGCTGACTTGCACGGCGATGCGCGGCGCCGTTTCGTTGCCCGATGCGCAACTGGGGATTGGGATCTGGTCATCATGACCCATGAGACATTCTCGTCGATTCCGGTACCGGCTACGGTGGAGCTGGCCTGTTTGGAGGATCAATTGGGCGAGCTCGAAAGCTACACCCGTAGTGTCGGTTACGGCAGTGGTAAGCGGATCGCCGCGGCGGTGCGCTCTTTGAAGGGCCGTATCGATCGGCTGCGCGAGTCGTTCAACGACGCCAACGCCATCAACTTCGCGCACCTGGGCTTGGATTACGTCATCGTCGATGAAGCGGACAAATTCCGTCGACTGCCCGTGGCAACTCGAGCCGATGGGTTCAGCTTAGGTTCCTCGAAGCGAGCGCTTGATCTGTTCCTGAAGATTTCGCTGCTCCGGCGCGCCAATCCGCAGCGACCTCATGCCTGCCTGATGACCGGAACTCCGTTCACCAACACGTTGGCCGAGGGCTTCGTCTGGCAAAGCATGCTAACGCCAGATCGACTGTCGGACACCGGATTAGCTCACTTCGACGCCTGGGCAGCGCAATTCGTGCGATACGAAGTGCTGATTGAAACCAGCCCCGACGGTTCGGGATTCCGGTCGAAGCGGCGCCCGTCTGTGATCCAGAACGTACCCGAGATGCGAACGATGCTCTCGGAGTTCATGTCGATGGTGCGCGCTGAGAGTGTCGGGCTGAGCCGTCCCGAGGCTATCCGTCACACCGAAGTCAGCGAGCCGACAGCCGGACAGCGCGTGTTCATGGCGGAGCTGGTTCGCCGCGCTGACGCGCTGCGTACGGGCCGTACGCAGCCGGGCGGGGACAACATGCTGGTGGTGTGCGGGGACGGCCGTAAGGTGGCGCTGGACCCCAACCTGGTCGGTATCAACGAGGCCGCGCCGAAGTTGGCCCAAGTGGCCGAGAGGGTGGCCGAGGTTTACCACCAGAATGTCGACCGTCTGTATACGGGTTCGGAGACGCCAGGGTCCTTTCAGTTGGTGCTCTGCGACCTCGGAACCCCCAAGCCGGGCGATTCGAGCAGCTACGGCCGGCTGCGGGCGGCCATGATCGTTGCGGGGGTGCCGGCAGACAAAATCCGTTTCGTGCACGAGGCCACCACCCCCAAGGCGCGTGAAGGGCTGTTCGCCGCATGCCGTGACGGGCGAGTCGCGGTGCTGATCGGTTCGACGTCGAAAGTCGGCATCGGCACCAACATTCAATCGCGACTGGCGGCGTTGTTCCACGTCGACCCGACGTGGACCGCCGCGGCGTGGGAGCAACGCAACGGCAGGGCCATCCGCAACGGCAATCAGAACGATGTCGTCGACATCTTTAGTTTCGTGTCGCGGGGGACCTTTGACGCCTATATGTTCGGCACCGTCGAACGGAAGTCGCGTGGGTTCGAGCAGCTGTATCGCGTCGATGGGCAAGCCCGGGAGATCGAGGACGTCGGTGGGGACGGAACGCTGACGTTCGCCGAGCTGAAAGCCGCCGCCGCCGGCAATGATCTGCTGCGCCGCCAGCACAAATTGGCGCGCCGTGTGCGGACCCTGCGACTGGGCCACGTCACGGTCACGCAGAATGTCCGGACCTTGCTCACCCAGGCAGCCAGTGCGGAGGCGTCCGCAACGGCCGCTGAGCGGCGCCTAGCGGCCCTCGACGACTTCGCCAAGTACCTCCCCAGTCTCGGGGAGGTCGACGCGGCGCAGATCGCCGAAGAGGCGTGCTCAGAACGCGCGTCGCTCGGCTGGTCGGCCGCGCGGGGGGAGTGGCGACACGATCGGGTGTCAGTGCGCATCGTCGACACCGATCCCGGCCAACGCCTTGAACTGCTGTTCGACTACCGCACCCTGTGGAGCGAAGCGCTGCCGGGCAAGGTGCGACGCCGGGGAGCAGCGGCGGTCGCCGGGTGGGTCTCGGGGTGGGTGGCTGCATGGACCGGCGGCCTAGACGCCGAGCGCGCCGACACCGAGGCCAGCATGGCGCAATGGCAACAGCGCGCCCAGGACGCGCGGACCACCGCCGAGGACGTCGACCTATCCGAACCCGCCGACCTGCTGGCAGCGCGAGCCGAGCTCGCAGAAGTCGACGCCGCGATCGCCGAGACCGTGCGCACCGACACGGGCGGCGCCGCGGCCGCCTAGCCGCGACCACCGCCGGGTCGGCGTCGGTCCCCTCAATCGTCTGCTCACTTGGGTAGGAGACGGGGCCGGCGCCGGCCGGCGGTCCTCGCAACCCCGTCGTGCGAGGGAGTGAATCGAGCACACCACGCGCCAGCACAAGAACGCCACCCCACCCTGCTCGGTGCAGGGTGGGGTGCAGGCTATTTGCGGTGAAAAGCCCCAGGAGACAGCTGTTTTCGGCATTCACTTGTCGTTGGTAGTTGATAGAATTAATAGCGAGGGTCAACCATTCCCGGCAGACCCCGACCACCCATTGAGAGGGGTGCATTTCTTATGCCATCAACGCTCACTGAGACCGATTTACGGTACTGCGAATCCTGCGGTGACGAATTCGATTACGAGCAGTACGGCTGGTCGTGCGACGACTGCTCGGCTGTGTTCTGCGACGACTGTTCATCGTGCGGGTGCTCTGAAGGATCTGACGACGTCCGCCCTTACGACTATCGGCCGTCGTCGTTTAGGCCCAAGGGTAATTATCCCGGTGAAGTGCTGTTCGGCGTCGAACTCGAAGTAGGTGGCCGAGAGTCGCGAATCGTCGACGTGGTCCAGACCTACGATGCGTGCGAGGACCACCTGTACATGAAGCACGACGGGTCAATCGAGGGTGTCGAGATCGTGACGCATCCTATGACGCTGGCGTGGGCGCGTCAGTACCCGTTTGAGAACCTGCTGGCCGGTCTTAGAGCACAAGGATGCGACGTCGGAGACGAATACGGACTACACATTCACGTGTCCCGCAACGCATTTCGGCGGAATGGCAGGCAGTCGTGTGCCCACCAAATGCTGTGGCTGCTATTCATGTATCGCAACGTAACCGAACTGACTGCCCTGGCTCGACGCGAGTCCGACCAGTGGGCGTCATTCGCCGCGCCAGTTCCGGGCGAGTTGGCGCGCAAGGCAACCAGCGTGGACGACGGAGACCGATACGTGGCCGTCAATTGCCGGAATGAGAAGACATTCGAATTGCGGTTCTTCGCAGCGACTCTGAACGCACGAGAATTCCTTGCTGCGCTGGAATTCGCCGACGCGAGCGTGCAATACACGCAAGCCCTGCGCATCAATGACGTTCTGGCCAGCAATGCCCTGACATGGAGCCATTTCGCTCAGTGGGTTGAAACGCGGAATTATCCGAACCTATCGGCGGAAATCGAATTCACATTCTGAATTCATGCGCTAGCGCGAATTTCGTAAATTCACTCTTACGTCGAGTCTTTCGGGACAAAAAGGAACATCAAAAATGTGCATTCTAAGTCTTTTACCTCCGGGGGTTGCTGTCGACGCAGACAGCCTATGGAACGGGGGAATTAGCAACCCCGACGGTCACGGGTGGGCCATCGTAGAACGCGGGAAGATCGTCACCGGCAAGTCGTTGGACCTGGCAGAAGCGCTGGACTCGTTCGTAGCGGCCCGCGAACGGTACCGGGCAGGCCCAGCGCTGTTTCACAGTCGGTGGGCCACCCACGGCAGCGTCAACCTCCAAAACGTGCACCCCTTCGCCGTGGGCGGCTCGGAGATGACCGTCGTGGCGCACAACGGCATCCTGCCCGCAGAGGCGCACCCGGCGGCGGGAGATGACAGGTCGGACACGCGCAAGTTCGCCGACGAAATTCTGCCGACGCGCTTCCGCCGCCTTGATCGCCGCCGCGCCCACGATGCCCTGTCCCGCTGGTGCGGGACCGGCAACAAGCTGGTGATCCTGACCGTCGACCCGCGCTATCAGCGCAACTCTTATCTGATCAATGAGGGTTCGGGCCGGTGGGATGCCGGTACCGGGATCTGGCACAGCAACGAGGACTTCCTTAGGGGTGCGATTCCAGTCGGGTCGACGTTGGGTAGCGGCGGTGTGGCGGGTGGTCATTGTGGTCTGTGTTGGTGGGGTGAGGTCGATGAACAGGGTTACTGCGTTCAGTGCCGTTCGTGCAGTGATTGTTATGAGCACATTCGTGACTGCCAGTGTTGGAACCGTGAGGCGATGCGGTGTGAGCGCTGGGGCGAGTTGGTGCTGTGACGCGTGCTGCCCGGGGGCGTGACCCTCTGGTGTGGGTTGTCGGTACCCCCGGTGTGTCAGACCGGGGGTACCGACGGCCACGGCTGGTGTACCCCGTAATTGGAGAGGGGAGCTCGATATGAAGATCTGGCTCGAAGTATCTGAAACTGTGAACTACACGGCAGAGTTTGAAGTGCCCGATGACTGGGAGTTCGGTTTTTCCGAGGATGAGCAAGAGGTGACGGACTACGGCAACCGGGGAGAAGAACTTTGGTGTCAGGAGGACAATTCTGACCGCATCCTCTTTCAGTATGTCGATGAGCGCTCGGTCAGTTACCGGGTAATCGAGGGTGGACCGGTGGTGTAAATGCTGCGTTGTGTTGTTGATGGTTTTAGGGCGTAGCCCGTGGGTGGCGGTGGGTTGGTTGGTGGGGTGTGTGTCATGGTGGTTGGGGGGAGGGGCCGGCGTGAGCCGGCGTCCGGTTTGGTGAGTGTGGATCGGTGATGCTTCCAGCAAACACTGATAGGATGTAGTCATGAGTGAGGGTATGGGCGCGGCGCAGCCGGCGCACGGTGCTGTTCTCGTAACACATTGCAATACAATAGGTTTGACTGTGAGCGCACGGCGGAGCCGTGAGCGGTCGCAAGTATCGAAAACCGGTACAGTTCAATATAATTCAGGTATGGCACATTGGGCGGAGCCCAATACCCGTATTGACCACTCGAAAACTGTTGCAGTACAACATAACTAGAGTCAATCGAGGTCCGCCGCAGGCGGCCGTTCCGACCGCCGGGCGCAGCCCGGCCCCAGCTCCCGGCGAAGCCGGGCGCGGGGGCTGTTGCAGTACAACATAACTAGAGTCAATCGAGGTCCGCCGCAGGCGGCCGTTCCGACCGCCGGGCGCAGCCCGGCCCCAGCTCCCGGCGAAGCCGGGCGCGGGGG
>NZ_JACKUC010000052.1:0-1140 GCF_025822555.1 Mycobacterium hackensackense | reverse complement strand
AGATGAAGAGGTTGTACTCGTAGCACAGGTAGCCGTTGTCGAGATAGCAGGTCAGCCCACCGGCGGCGGCACCGAGCGCGTACAGCACACCGCTGGCAGCCTCGGGGATATCGGCCTCGATGACCACGACGTTGTTCTTGTTCCCCAGTGCGGGAGCACAGAATTCGGGCATCCGGACCATGTCCCCGGCGAACTCCCATTCGCGGTACGGGGGCGAGATCCGCAGCTCGGGGTGATAGACGGGCACCCACAGGCCGCCGCCGATGGGCAGCACCGCATTGCGCGCCGCCTCGATGGCGAACATCTCGCGCATCTGCATGAGCTTGTCGGGCAGTGAATCAGCGAGATCGTTCGCCTGCGACCAGTCCTGGTCGAGGTGGTAGAGCTCCCACCGATCGTTGTCCGGGGTCCAGGTGGCGATACCCTCGGGCTGGCCGGGAACCCACGGGAGCCGCGGCCCGCGGGCGCTCGCCAGCCACCCGTCGTGGTAGATCGCCCGGCTGCCCATGATCTCGAAGTACTGGGTCCGTTTGCCGCCCGGCGCGGCCCGGTCAGCCAGGGTCCGCGCAAAACTGGCACCTGCCAAGGGCATCTGCGGTTCCCCGTACACCACCCGGGGCGCCTCGATGCCTACCAGCTCGTAGAGGGTGGGGACGACATCGGTGCAGTGCAGGAACACATCACGTGGCACCGGGTCGGCGGCGATCTTCGCCGGCCAGCGCACCGCCAACGGATTGCGGGTGCCGCCCAGGTGTGACGCCAGCAGCTTCATACCCTTGTACGGNGTGCTGCCGGCCCAGGCCCAGGCGGCGTGATACTGGTTGTCCACCAGTGGCGAGCCCAGCACGTCCAGACCGCCCAGCTCCTCCAGGGTGTCGATATGCTGACGCACCGTGGTGGGAATACCGTTCTGCGCCAACAACTCTGCGATGGTGATGCTGACGCACCGTCCGGATGATCCGTTGTCGCCCCAGATGTACAAGAACAACGTGTTGTCGCCATAGCCCAGGTGGTCGAGTTCGTCGGCGATGCGCCCCACCTGGACGTCGACGTGCTCGNCNNAGCCGGCGGCGACCTCCATCAATGCGCCCCACCTGGACGTCGACGTGTTCGGCATAGCCGGCGGCGACCTCCATCAGC
>NZ_JACKUC010000051.1:0-23134 GCF_025822555.1 Mycobacterium hackensackense | reverse complement strand
TGGTGGCGGCGCTGATCCGAGAGTTTCAGCGCCTCGATGTATCCGGGGACTGGGCCACCGGCGCCTCCACGCCGCAGCAGCGACTGGACCGGCTCACCGAGCACCTGCACGATCGCTGGCAGCGTGACCCGCTGTTGACCGACGCGATGACACGCGCCTTCGTCATGGCTGACACCCGCGCCGCCGCTGAACTCGACCGCGCCGCCGCGGCGATCGAAACCCTGTTGGCCCGCACCCTCGCCGGCGGTGAACCCACCCCGGCCGATCTGCGCCTCGCCGGAATCGTCGCCGATATCTGGCTGGCCAATCTCGTGGCCTTCATCAGCGACCGGGTGTCAGCGGCCGAAACCCGAGACCGCATCGATCGGGCCACCCGACGAGTCGTCCACCAGGCGAATGCGGGCAGCATTACACCGTAACGATACTTTCAGTATCGCAGCGATACCATTGGTAGTACTATTCGGGGTGCGGCTCACCGATGCGCCGAAGGAGACGGCCATGTACACCCAATGGATCGAAGACTGTGTCGTACAACGCGTCTCTGTGCGTGACGGCCTGGTTCTGGACCTCGATGACTACAACGAAATCGTCATCTCGCGCCCCCTGATACTGACCCTGCCCGCTGTCGACCGATTTCCGGTCGAGGCCGTCCTCATCGACCCTTTGCGAATCTCGGTGTACGAGCGCCCCTTGCTCAATTTGGCTGGCGCGGTGTGCACCCAGGCCTGGTCCGACGACGAGGGAGGACTGCACCTGAGCTTTTCACGTGGACACCGCATCGACGTCGATCCCGACGCTGAGGAGACCGCGTGGGAGCTGTACGGCAAACGTCACGGCTACATGGCGTGCCTGCCCCACGGTCGGGTGCGCGTGGTGCGCCACGACGTGCCCGAGGACGACAACGCCAACATCGTCAACCCGCGGTAGGCCGCTTTTTCGGGCGAGCTGGTGTCCGACGCACCGGCGCCGCCTTTGTGCTACATGCTGTAGCGTAGCGATACCGACAGTATCGTTGACTCATGGAGGTTCGGTGACCGACGGCATGACCGATTCCCCCGGCCCCGCCTCGCAAACTCAGCGCCGCGGTAACGACTCTCGCGACCCGGCGGACAACCGCGAGTACAGCGCCCGGCTGGCAGCCCTGGGTCGGTTCACCCTCCGCCACAAAGCACTGGTCATCGGGGCCTGGCTGGGCACGGCCGTGGTGTTGGCGTTGCTGTTTCCGCAATTGGAAACCGTGGTACGCCAGCAGTCGGTGGACCTCATTCCCCGCGATGCGCCCTCCCTGCAGACGGTGGAACGCATGAGCACCGCCTTCGGCGAAGAAGGGTCGAAAACCCTGCTCTTTGTGGCCATGGAAGACCCCAACGGTCTGACACCGGCAGCACGGCAGCGCTACGACGAACTCGTCGCCCGGTTGCAGGCCGAGCACGACCACGTTCTGCTGGTTCAAGACCTGCTGGCCGATCCGGTCACCGAAGCGCAGGCCCTCAGCCCCGACCGCAACGCCTGGTACCTGCCGGTAGGGGTGACCGGCACACTGGGAGACCCCACCGCCGCCGAGTCGGTGAAGGCGGTGCGCAGCATCGCCGCAGAAGTATTCGCCGGATCAACGGTCACCGCGCAGGTGACCGGACCGCCAGCGACGTTCAGCGACATGATCGCCTCCGCCGAGCACGATCTGCTGCTGATCTCGATCGCTACCGTCGGCATCATCGCCCTGATCCTGCTGATCGTCTATCGGTCGGTGTTCACCGCGTTGCTCCCGCTGCTGGTGATCGGGCTGAGCCTGGCCGTCGGACGCGGTGTGCTCTCCGCGCTCGGGGAGATGGGTATGCCCGTCTCACAGTTCACCGTGGCATTCATGACCGCGATCCTGCTCGGCGCTGGCACCGACTACACCGTCTTCCTGATCAGCCGCTACCACGAACAGCGCCGCGCGCAGGTACCCCCCGACCAAGCCATCATCCACGCCACCGCCAGCATCGGACGCGTCATCCTCGCCTCCGCCGCGACCGTTGCCTTCGCCTTCCTGGCCATGGTCTTTGCCCGACTCAGCGTCTTCGCCGCCCTCGGCCCGGCGTGCGCCATCGCCGTCCTGTTCGGTTTCCTGGCCACCGTCACCCTGCTCCCGCCAGTACTGGCGATCGCCGCCAAACGCGGCATCGGGGAACCCAAATCCGATCGCACCCGCCGCTACTGGAACTCGGTGGCCGTGGCCGTGGTTCGTCGCCCCGTGCCGCTGCTGATCGTCAGCCTCGTCATCCTGCTCGCACTGTCCGCGGTCGCAGCAACCATCAAAATCAGCTACGACGACCGCAAAGGTCAACCAGCCAGCACCGCAAGCAACCAGGGCTACCAGCTGCTGGACCGACACTTCCGCAAAGACATCGTCATCACCCAATTCCTCGTCGTCGAAAACCCCACCGACATGCGCACCGGCAAAGGACTCGCCGACCTCGACGAAATGGCCTCCCGCGTCTCCCAAGTCAGCGGTGTCACCAAGGTTTCCGGAGTCACCCGCCCTACCGGGGAACGCCTCGACCAAGCGGAACTGGCCTGGCAAAACGGCCAGATCGGAGACAAAATGGCCGGCGCAGTCGCCGAGGGCAACGCCCGCAAAGGCGACCTCGCCAAACTCACCGACGGCGCCGATCAACTCGCCGGCGGGCTAGCCCAACTCGACACCACCGTGCGCACCGCCCTGACCCCCCTCGCCGTAATCCTCGGCCAAGCACAATCCGCCGGCACCCAGATCAACCAGTTCCGACCACTACTGCAACAACTTTCGGCCACCGCCCCTACCGCCGATCAAGCCATCCAAGCTGGCCCCGGCCTGCGACCGCTGGCCGAACAAGCAGCGAACGCGATCACCATGCTCGACCCGCTCGTCGGCGCCCTCAACACCTCGCCATGGTGTGCGACCACACCGCAATGCGCCCAGATCCGCGACCAAGTACGAATCCTGACCACCCTGCGTGACGGCGGATTCTTCGACCAGATCGCCGCCCTCGGCGACCGCTACAACCCCGCCACCAATGCCACCGTCACCGGCACCCTCACCAACGTCCAAAACGCGGTCGCCACCCTGGACAAAGCGTTCGGCGCCCTCGGCAACCCCGACGACCTGGCCGCCAACCTTCGCCGCCTCCAGGACGGAATCGGCCAACTCGCCTCCGGCGCCCAAGCGCTCGCGACCGGTGTGCGCACCCTCGCCGACAGCAACATCGAAATGCTCTCCGGCATGAGCCAAATCGCGACCCAACTGCAAAACTCTGCACGCGCAGCCAAGGACTCCGACTCATCGAGCGGGTTCTACCTGCCCACCAACGCCTTCGAGAACAGGCAATTCACCGACGTCGCCAAACAGTTCCTCTCACCCGACGGCAAGACCGCGCGCTTCATGATCGAAACCAGCTACGACCCCTACAGCGTCGAAGCCATGGACCTCGCCAACCAGATCACCCACACCGCCAGCACCGCACGACCCAACACCTCACTGGCAGAAGCCACCGTCTCCGTCGCCGGCTTCCCCGCCGTCAACTCCGACATCCAACGATTCCTCTGGGCAGACTTCGCACAGTTGGCCATCGCCACCACCCTCATCGTCGGACTCATCCTGGTCCTGCTGCTGCGCGCGCTCCTGGCACCGCTCTACCTGCTAGGCACAGTCCTGCTCAATTACCTGGCCTCCCTCGGCATCGGCGTCCTGGTCTTCCAATGGGGATTCGGCCAGGAAATCGCCTGGCCCGTACCGCTATTGGCGTTCATCATTCTCGTTGCCGTCGGCGCCGACTACAACATGCTGCTCGTCTCACGCCTGCGCGAAGAATCCGGCCGAAACATCCGTGTCGGCGTCCTGCGCACCGTCGCAAACACCGGCGCCGTCATCACCTCAGCAGGTCTAATCTTCGCCGCCAGCATGTTCGGCCTCATGGTCGGCTCCGTCGCCATCATGATCCAAGCCGGCCTCATCATCGGCGCCGGACTGCTACTCGACACCTTCGTCGTACGCACCCTCACCGTGCCCGCCATCGCCACACTCCTACGCGAAGCCAGCTGGTGGCCCCAGCGACCCACACGACAACAACCAGCCCTACCTTCGAACCCAGCCGAAGCACACCCATGACAAGAATTCGTTGCCATTCTCGCCCTACTGATCAGCGAGCCTGAGCCCTTCACGTCCCACGCCGCGCATCCGTTGCGTGTCCCATTTCTAAAGAAGTGAGACGGCCCCACATGGCCCGCGTTGTGGTCACATCGCGCCAGGTCGCGGTGTCTCATTTCTTGTCTCACACGGCGTGTCTCAGATCCTCGATGTCAGAGGACAATGAGACGGTAGCGGTGTGACAGCGATTCTCGGATACGCGCGGGTCAGCACCTTGGGCCAGGACCTCGATGCACAGCTCGCCGCGCTTACCGCCCAGGGCGTCGAATCCGGCCAAATCTTTACCGACAAGCTGTCGGGTGCGGTGAACACCGTTCGGCCGGGCCTGGCGGCCCTGCTGCATTACGCCCGCGAGGGCGACACTGTGGTGGTCACCGCCATCGATCGACTGGGCCGATCCGTCGCGGAAGTAACCCGCACCATCGCGGATCTGAGTGAGCGCCGAATTCTGTTACGCGCCTTACGTGAAGGTGTGGACACCGGCACACCAACAGGCCGTGCGGTGGCCACCATCATGGCGACGCTGGCCGAGCTTGAACTCGAACTCGGCCGTGAGCGTCGCGCTGCCTCGCGCGACTCCCGGCGAGCCCGCCAACTGCCGGCTACCAAGCCGGCCAAATTGACCCCCGAACGACAAGAACAGCTGCGCCGCCTCGCCGGGACGGGCGAACCCGTACACGAACTTGCCCAAGCGTTCGGGGTGAGCCGGGCGACGGCCTACCGCTACCTGGCCAAACTCAGTTCTCAGTCAGGAATCGCGTGATGGCCGCCGAGGATTTGCATCCCTCCACTCACCTGCGGGCCGCAGCGTGGGTCCCCGATGACGTCGAAGATCGGCCGTGGGAGGAAGCCGTCGCCCTGGCCGCCGACTGGATTTGGGAACGCAGTCGCGAGGAGGAGCTAGCGCCGCTGCTGGTGAGCAACGCGCAAAACGCGGCGACCTTTGGTTATGCCGACCTCGACGAGATCATCCGAGCGGGGGGTCACGCCACACCCCAGAGCCGTAGCCGACCCGATCGCGGTCCGGTTCTGGCGTTCGTGCCAGACGAACGGTCGTTGCACTTCGCGATGGGCTTGGCTCGGGGCTATTCGCTTGCTGTCGTCGAGGGCTCCACGCCCTTAGCCGAATGGGCTGCTGGCGCGGCCGCGATCAACCTGCTGACCGGGCAGGTCACTACGTCCCAAGTCGACGATGATGTCCGCAAAGACCTTGATTCCGTCATTTTCTACGGCGGTCGTAACGGCTGGACAGGGGCAGATGAAAAGGCGCAAGTGCGGCGGTTTCTAAGCGATCACATCAGCGGCGGTCGACTGACTCCCGATCAGGCCGCTGCGTATGCCTTGTCGTCGCAATCGGTGTCCGACCGCGGAGCCAAGCGACTGCGCGAGCTGCTCAGCCGCAATCGGTGATCACCACGCTTCGAGTGCTTCTAAAATAGTCATTTTAGGCACACCCTCGACCACCTGCGCTGATTTGCCCGGTGTAATCTATAGGCAACAGACCTGCGGAAAGTCGCCATATCGAATGCGCCCGCCGTGGTGGCCTGATGTCACCCGCTCGCGATACCGTCGTGTCATGACCATGGGGTACCGGCGGCGTCACCGCACCGGGATCACCGCCGCCGCGGCGGCGTTCGTGGTCGCAGTCGGTGCCGTAGTGACCAGCGGCCTGGCCCTCGCCCGTCCAATCGAACCGGCACGGCACACAGTGAACGTGGTTCCGCCACCGCCACCGACGTTACAACAGCAGCGAAACGCAAGCCGCGAGCGCTGCCGCATGCGCCGCGTGGGATCGGGCGGCGCGGTCGACGGCGTTGGCGAGCAGGTCCAGCGCCGAGGCGTTGGAGCCGAGCTGGACAAGCCCGGAGAGCCGCGCAGCATTGGCCACGGAGAAACGTACCGGTATGGCTGCGGTCGCGTATCTGCGTACGCAGCTGACTGACGCCACACCAGCTTCGACAGCAATACCGCTGCACGACTGGATGGCGGCCAACATCGACATGTTGCACGCGCTAAACATGCGGCACTGGGACGAGGCCGCTCGCGAACTAAAACGCGGTAACGCTCTGATCGATGTCATCACGTCCGAGTGCGGGTTGCGCTGATGCCTGCTGTCGGAGGGTCTGCGGGATCGTATGGGCGGCTGATAGTTACGCCGGACATGGAGCCACCGGACGCGACGCACTGGGACACCCAGGAGCAGACCTACCGGGCTGGCGCTACGTCATGGGACGGAATCCACCGGCAGATCATCCAGGACAACGCAGCGTTCCGCGAGGCCGCCGATTCGCAGGGCTTCGACGAAGCACACCGAGCGGGCGCGGTGCTGGCCGAGGAAGCCAAGACGATCGCCGAATGGCACGCCAAGGTCGCAGACAAAGTGCGCCGATATTGCCACGGTGCTAGCTCGTCCGCGAAGCTGACGCCAAAATTGCGAGCGCAAAACTGCCAGGCGAAGCCGAAGCCCTGGTAACCCAGTACCACGGCATAGCCCGATACCAGACCGAGTCGGGAGTAACCGCCGCAATGGCCTCCCATACCGCCTTCAAGGCAAGCACCGAAAACACAAGGGCACTAGACCTTTTGACAAAGTGGGGTGACGTTCCCGCAGCACCTCCCGCGCAACCAGTCGACCATGAGACGTCGCCCGGTATCGAACAGGACGAAAACCCCTACCGCTACACCGAAAAGCGGAAAGCCGGGGCCGACGCACCTAAGCCTGTGGACGACGCCCCGACCGATCCTGCAGGTACGTCAACCACTCAGCCGGGAGTTGGTCCTGGGATCAAGACGGCTACAGGCGACGAGGCGATCAAGGCGGCGGCCGGGCCGGTGACGCAGCCGACGCCAGGGGTGGCTTCATCACCGGCGGCCTCGGCGCTCGGTGGTGGCGGTATGCCGTCGATGGGCGGCATGGGCGGCGGTGTGCCGAAGATGCCGGGCGGCCTGGGAAGTGGCGGCATGCCGGGGATGGGGTCCAATCCGCTGGGTGGCGGTGTGGGCCAAATGCCCGGTGCGGGAGGCGGTTTACCGAATGCCGGGGGAGTACCTGGCTCGGGCACCGGGGCCGGGTCGCCTCTGTCTGCGTTCACTCAGGGAATATCGACGACGAGTGGCGTCGGCGGGGGAATCCCCTCGGCACCCCCACCGCCGCCCGCTCCGGCAAGTCCGTCGCCGGCCTTGTCGGCGGGCGGGCCTGCCACGCCAGTGTCGGCGGCGGCGGGCAGTGGCGTAGCGCCGGCCGCGGCGCAGCCAGGGATGGTGGCCCCGGCCGCGACTCCTACCGGGGCGGGGATGGGTACCGGCGGGGGTGCGCCGATGATGCTTCCGCCCGGGTCGATGGGGCCGCCCGCGGGTGCTGTCCCGCCCCCGACGACGATGCCGGCCGGAACGGTCGGCGCTGCCAGTAATGCTCCACCGGCTTCACCGCCGCCCTCTGGTGCGGGCGCGGGCGCGACGCTGATTCCGGCGAGTGTGGTGGCCGCGGGGCAGACGGCGGCGGCTCGTGAGCGGCGCGAGTCGGCCGACGCCGCGGCGGCCAAGGAGCTGGCCTGGAAGCTCCAGCACGCGGCTCAAGCGGTCAACTATCCGATCGAATGGGCGGTGGGGGTCTTCCGCTCTCCAAGCGGCACGGAAACGGTCATCACCTCCAATGACGGTGCGAGCTACATTCCCGCGGGCGTGTTCGTTCCTCGATCGGTTCGTGTGCTGGCCACAGATCCATTGGTGGACGACCATTTCCGGCAGTTGTGGTTTGGCTGGTCCGATCCATCACGGGTCCTCGTCGAGTACGCGCAGCTGCGCGCCGAGCTGGGCTGGCGTCTGGTCGCCGCAGCGAC
This sequence comes from Mycobacterium hackensackense, assembly GCF_025822555.1. NCBI lineage: Bacteria > Bacillati > Actinomycetota > Actinomycetes > Mycobacteriales > Mycobacteriaceae > Mycobacterium > Mycobacterium hackensackense. The sequence continues at coordinate 15,127 of NZ_JACKUC010000051.1, read as the reverse complement.
CACGGTCGGAGTGAGTGCGCTGCGCGACGCCGGGGTCGAGCACCCACCGTCATGCACGCGTCAGACCAACTCGCTACTGCAGCCTGGTGTCCAGGCTCCGGCCCCAGCCTTGGACGGAATGCACGTGCACCGTCTGGCGGTGCTGTGGCCGGAGGTGTATCCGCGGCTGCTTCGCATCATGGACACCGACCCGATGCTCCAAGACAGGATCGTCTCGCGGGTCAGCGCGTCGTTGGTCAACTCAGCGACCACCCAGGCCCAGGCCGTCGAGGGCGGCATTCCGAATGCAGTGCGCGTGATCTGGCTGACTCGCGGCGGGGACATTGATCCCAGCCCCCAGCAGTGGGCTGAGTATGACGCCGCGGCCAAGGACTTCAACACGGTGACCTCGATCTTCCGGCCAGGATTCGTGGGCCAGTCCGATCCGAGCGACACCGTTGAGGAGCTGGCGCGCTACCGGGCGCACTGGATGGTGGCCCGTACCGCTGAGCTGATCGGCGGGTGGGCCACGCGCCCACTGCCGCTCCCCGATATGTGTTACGCCGCAGCCGCCGCCGGGGACATCCATCTTCGCGACGTCATCGTCAAAGAGCTGACCAGTGTCGAGGAAGACTTGGGCGAACGATGACGACCGGTGACGACTTTCTGATCGACGCGGAATACCAAGGCCTGGAGCTGGGCACGCGCCATGCCGATCTGGCGTTCTTCGTTGCTCGGGCAGCTCAGTGGGCCCGAGCGTTTTGCACTCCCATCCCTGATCACAGCGGAGAGGACTTTGATTTCGCCTATCCGTTGGTGTCGCATGCCGTCGTCCTGGAGGGGCTGCACGTGCGGCTGGCTACGGCGCTGGCGGCGGTGGTGACCTCGATGGCTCCGTGCCCCGATGCCGGGATGCAAGCCCCGGCGGCGGTGGGATCTGTTGCGCCGGTGCCGGGCTCTCCGGTGACGCATTTCGAGGGCGTCGACTTCGTCGTGGGGCTGGAGCCACAAAGCCGTTATCGGGTTACCCATCAAGCCCTTTGGCGCGAATCACTCGGATACGCGCAAGAATTCTTGTCCTCGGTGCAGACGTCCACCGTCGAGCTGAGTTGGTACGCCGTTGCGGTGCAAGAACTCCTCGACGAGGCCTTCGCAACCGTGCGGGACGCCTACGCCGATGCGGTGGCGGCGACCTACGGCGGCATGTTCGCGGCACTGGCCGGCCCTGGCATGTCCGACGTTCTCGTCTGCTGCATGCGAGATCTGACCCGCGCGGGATTCGATGACTCCCATTGCGAATCGGTGCTCAACAGACTTGAAGCAACTTTCCCCGAGGCTGTGGCGAAATGCTCTGTCAGAAAAGATAATTGGCAACCGAGCGCTATCGCCAACCAGTAATCAACTGACGAATTAGTCGATGTCGAGGCCGTGTCCGCGGTCACGGTCTCGACTTCGGTCGCGGGTCGGCGGATTGGTGCGGATCCGCCAGCTGCGGGCGGCCTCGGCGCGGTGACGCTCTGCGGTGGCCGCCAATACTGGATCGTCGATATCCATTGCGGGGACTGGATTTTCATTCCACGGCAGGCCGAGTCCATCGAGGAGTCGTCGGGCGTTCCCGGGCTCGCCGCTGTCGACGAGCAGGAGCCGGCCGCGGTGGGGGACCAGGGCGGTGGCCACGGCCGCCAGATGTGCGGGGTTGGCTGTGGCGGCGTCTTCGACGACGACGACGGCTCCCGCGGTCGCGTGGTCGTGGAGGCCCTTGGCGAGCTGGGCAAGGCTGACTTGACCGGGTTGCGGTGTGGCGCTGATGCGGGCCAGGTTTCGGCCGGCGTCGGCGGCCGCGGTGGTGATCGCTTCGACGAGTTCGGGGGTGTAGCGCTCTGCCGCCAGCGTGGTCACGACCTTGGGCATGGAGAGCGCGACGGCCACCGGGTCGCGGCGAAGCCCCGAGGACGGCAGCGGTGCGCCGTAGCGGTTGGCGGCGGCCAACACCTCGACCAACGCGCGATCGGATGCATGCATGCGGGCGTGCATGCTGCGTTCTTGTGCGGTGTCGCGCTCGGTGCGGTGTTCGCGGCGCAACCGGTGGGTGACGGTGCGGTGGTAGCGGCGTAGTTCGGCGACCGGTTGGGGGAGCTGGCCTTCGTCGGCCTCGCGAGCCGCGTCGGTGATGGTGGTGGCGTGGTCGCTGCGGCCCAAGACACGACGTAGTGCGGCGGCGGCCTCACCGGGGGTGCCCCGGCGCGCGGTGTGCTGGCCAGGGGCGGTCTCGGCGTGTTCGTGATCGCCTTCCCCGGCGCGGGTGTCGTACAGGTGGACGGTGTTGGCGTGCCGGCCGCGGGTCAGGCCGACGTAGGCGATGGCGCGCGTGGCGCTGTCTGCGGAGAGCAGCGTGTGGCAAGTGTCGGCGGTGACGCCCTGGGCGGCGTGCACGGTGACCGCGTAGCCCAGGTGGACCTGCTGGCGTAGGTAGTCACCCGCCAAGGTGGCCAGCGCGCCGTCGTCGAGACGCCGCGCCGCGATCCGCCCCTTGTCGGTGTCGACGGCGAGGACTTCCCAGCGTTGGCCGTTGCGGATCGGGTCGGCCGCGGTCGCCAGTGTGTGATCGGTGTAGGTGTCGACGTCGATGGTGTTTTGCCGGGTGATCACCACGTCGCCGGCCGCGAGGCGGTGCCCGCGAGCCGCGGGCACCGTAGGCGCGTCCTCGTCGATCCGCTCGGAGTGAATCCGAATGTTGATCGCATCGGCCATCTCCCACCGATCGGCAATGAGCAGTGCGTCCCGGCCGGCGGTGATGTCGGCCTGCCACGCCGTCCGTGCGTCATCGGCCATGGTGACTGCGTCCCCAGTGTGGAGGCGGTCCTGGCGGCGATACCAACCCACGGCGCGACGCAGCGCGGCCGGGCCTCCCTCACGCACGGCCAGCGAAGCGTCCCGCTCGTCGTGGTCGTGCATCCGCCACACCTCGGACAGTCGTTGCGCCCAGGGCAGATCGGTGACCAGTTGAGCGAAGGTGCCGCCGCGTTGAGCAACCGGCGCAAGCTGGTGTTCGTCCCCAACTGGCACCACCTTCGTCCCGGCGGCGGTGGCCGCGTCGAGCAACGTGCGCAGGTGTTGGGTGCCGACCATGCCGGCCTCGTCGACAATGACCAGGGTGTCACTGTCGAGGACCTCGGTACCGCGCTCGAGCTGACCCAACAACGCATCGAGAGTGGCGCCACGATCCCCGGCTTGCTCACGCACCGCGACGTCGACCGCACGACCGGTCGGAGCGACCACCAGAACGCGTTTCCCGGCCGCATTCGCCGCGCGCCGCAGTGCCCGCAGCGAGTGAGTTTTCCCAGCCCCTGCGGGCGCGCTAAGAGGCTGCACGAGCCGCTCCGAGGTGGCTATCGCGGTGATGGCCCGGGCCTGATCCGGCGACAGTCCAGCGGTGTCGACAGAGGGCAGTGCGGCGCGGCTGTCGCGGCGGCCCATCAGCTCGACGATGGCGCGTTCTTCGACGACCAAATCGGCTGCCGTATAGCGGATCGACCCTTCGCGTTGATGCGCAGCCCGTTCGTCTCCGATGCGCAGTGCGACATCATCGGCCAGGCGCTCGATGACCTCCCGCGGGGACGGTCCGTCGGCGTCGTCGATGGGCAGCCGCGCGCCGATCGCCTCGACCAAATCGGCCCGGGTGAATGCGGCCTGTTTGAGTCCATGCGCCACGGCGCGACGCACCACGTCGGCGTAGTCGACGCCGGCCTCTCGACGGGCCTCCCGCGCGGCCTGCTGAGCTGGCCGACTGATGCGGAAAGTGCGGTCATCAGCGGCCCATGCGACACGCAGCGACGCCCATGCGACACCCTCGGGCTTCCGCGGCCTGGTGGCCTTCTGCGCGGTCGCCAACTGCCCTGCGGAAAGCTCGTCGCACTCGACTCTCAGATGCCCACTGGCCCACTCGCGCAGCTGTGTCGCACGCTGCGACCACGACGTCATATCGCCGCGGTTCGCCCCGGCGATATCGGCCATCCCGGTGCGCGGATCAACCTCGCCCCACTCGATGCCAATCATGCGCGTCAGCTCGCGACGCAAGGAGGCTTGGTAGACGATTCCGGCGGCCCGCGCTTCGTGATACAGGCTCGTTCCATCCAAGGACACCAGCTTGCCGTCAGCGCGTGCCTGACGGTTCGGAACGACTGTGTGCGTGTGCAGATGCGGGTCTCCGGCGCGGGAGGTTTCGTGCTGAAAAGTGGCCGCCACAATTCCCGGCAACCGCACCAGATCCTTCTGTCCGGTGATGGGGTTGTGGACCCGGGTGTAGCCCCCGTGTTCGGCCAGATACTCCATCGCTTCGGCGACGGCGTAGGCGTGAGCTTCGGCGACCGCCTTGCCCATCACATCGTCACCGAGACCGCGCAGCAGTGACACGCTCTTGGGGGCACAAAACGTCAAGTCATACCCGTGCACCCCGTCGCGTTTATTGAACGCGCGGCCACTCGCTTCGCACGGCGATATTCCGTCGTCCAGCCACCGCGTCACCGCATCCAAATCTGCGGTCTCCCCATTGCGGCCGGCACCCGTCAAACCCATCGCCTCGGCCACGTCGCGGCCGGCGGAAAGCCACGCCGGAAGCCGCGTCTCGGACTCGCTGTAGTACTCGCCCAAGCCCCCGCCGGCCGCGCGGCCATTGAGCGCTTCTGCCGACGCTTGGCGGGCGGTGTCGACGTAGTAGGACACCGACCACTGGCCGAGCTTGGCGATCGTCAACACCGCTCCGTCACCTCCCGCCCACTGGACCACCGCCGCTCTCGCGGTAGCGCGCCCCCGGCGCGCTACCGCCCAGCTTCGCACACCTTGTGCAAATGTGCCATATCGTTAAGGTGTAGGAACGCTGGTGGGCGGCGAGCAGGTGGGAGTGGACAGCGGAAGCGAGGCGAGTGGGTGAAGATGGAAGTGTGGGAAGAACGGCGTAAGGGAAGTTGAGACGGGGAAAAAGCGGGCAGGGAACGAACAAGATGGGGCTGGTTGAGAGATGCTGAACGTGGCGTCCCGCTCGAACGTCAGCGCACCGTTTCGCAACCACTAGGTGCGTCGTCGACCAGGCTGCCAACGGTGCACTCCTCGCGCCGCCGAGCCGTGCCTCCAGCGGCATGCCGTCGCGGTGTCGCTGAAGGTGCGTTGAGCGTGCGGTTGGTGTGCCCACTACGGGTGCGTTGAGCGCTGTCGGTGAGCACGCGGCGGATCTCTTCTCGGGCCGCGGCGATCCGAGCCCGCGACGCCTCGGTGAGCACCACCGGTCGCGGCGTCTGGTCGATGCTGGCGGCGGCGGAGCCGCTGGCCTTTGTCGGGGCCTCGGGGGGTGACCAGGACAGCCGACGTAACCGGCTGTGCAGGAACGCGCCAGGATTGGCGATGTGGTCGGGCCAGGTCAGCCCTCGGGCGCGCATGTCGGCGTTGAGCTTGTCGTTGACCGCGCGTGCTGACCACACGTCGGGGTCGATGCCGGTGGCGGTGAGTGCGTCGCAGATGGCGCCGATGTGGGCGCGGTCCAGGCCGTGCGTGATCGCGACGAGTCCAGCGGCAAGCCGTTGGACGGCCAGTGGACGCGCGGTGCGCCGCCATGGCCGTGTTTGTCGCGTTTTGTCGCAGATTCGTTTGGCGGGCGCGCTTGCGCGCTCGCTTGGTGAGTAACTCCCTACGGGAGAAGAAAGACCAACGCCGCCTGACGGCGGTAGGTGGAAATCATGCACAACTGGGCGGGGCACTGGGCGGGCTTCGCGGCGCGGCACGAGGTGGTACACCGAGGGTCTGCGGCCGATACTGGGGGTGTTTGCCGAGCCGTGGCCACGCTGCGCCTCGACGGCCCACTGGGACACCCGTAGGACCCGCCAGGCGGCCGTGACGGTGCGCACGTCGCAACCCACCTTGTCGGCGATTGTCGCGCGGGTGACGGCGACGTGGCGGCCGGTGGCGTGGTCGGCGTGCTCGGCCATCACCGTGGCGATCGACAACAGCGTCGCCGCTGTGATCGACACGCGTTCCTCGGCGCACAGCTGGCCCAGTGCTGGTGACTGCGCCCACTGGCGCAGACCGTTCAGCCAGCCGGCGCGACTGGTCCACATCGGCGCGCGTGGGGTGCAGGCCCCGGCGCGCTGCACCCATTCGCGGCGTCGTTCGTTGGTCAGCGCGCGCACGACATGCGGGCTGGGAGAGGCAGGAGTTACAGCCGAGCCGAGCGGTGTCGGCCACGTGCTGCTCGCCCGACGTGATCGGGCGGTTGAGAGGTCACGATTCGCATACTGGCTGCGCGGCGTACCTGGTACGTCGAGCAGGCGTGCGCTACCGTGAGAGCTGTCCATCAGACAGTCCCTTCGGGGATATGGGTGCGGAGAACCCCGAACCGAGCGCCAACTCGATTTGAATCTCCAGACGTGGCCCCGCCCTAGGCGGGGCCTTCGTCAATTCAGCGGGGTTTCCGCACGCCAGCTATTCAGATGTCACATCTGCCAAGAGGCTCGCCGCCAAGACGAGAGGTTGAGCCTCTGACGTATGTCGTCACATCGCCAGCGGCAGGGCCTCCTTGTTGAGTTCGCGAACCAGCTCGGGATGGCCGGCTTGGATGGCCAGCAGGTCAGCCACGTATTGCGAGACAGACATGCCTCGGGCGGCGGCTTGCTGCTTGATCTTTTCGGAAACGAGACGCTCCGGGCGGGTTAGCAGTTCCACGCGGTCACCTTTACGGGGTCGAGGCATGATCGAAGACTGCCAGCAGCAGCCGGGTATCTGATACGGGACACGCCGGGGTCCGTGATGTTTTTGTGACTGGTGAGGTCATACCAACCGCTGCCCTCCCTGTTAGTCGGCGTCGGGATCGGCGATGAGTTCGTACAGCTCGGCGCTGAGGACCTGGCGCACCGCCTCGGCGCGGGCCTGCGCCCGCAACGCGGTTTGCGTCGACAGGTCCGGGGGCTGGCCGCCGTGGCGGCGTGTCCAGTCGCGAATGCTGCGGTCGCCCAGAGTGGCGGCATGGGCGCGAGCCTTCCAGGTGATGATGTCGACCTCTTCGTCGATGAACTCCGCACGCTGGGCGTCGGTCCATTCCTCGGGGAGCCCGAGGTCGGTGGTGTAGATCGTCTGGACGGCGCGGTGAATTGCCGGATCGACCGGTGGCGGCATGTCCTCGGACGTGCAGGCGTGGACGCGGCGGGGCCGCTCGGTGCGCGCCGGAAACCGGCTCACCCGGTCGACCTCGGTGTGGCGGCCGGCTGCACGGTTGCGCTGGGAAGACCTCTTCTGCCCTTTCCCCCGTACAGGCCTTCTGGTGCGGGGTGGTGGTGGCGGTCAAGGCTCGATCGGGGTCGCCCGCGTAGCGGCGTGGCCTTGAGGGCTGCCACCACCCCGTTCACCACGATTAGCTGCCGGTGGAAAGGGCATCGAACAGCGAGTGGCCTACACGATCGGACTTCACGTCTTGGCAGCGCCATAAGTGCATGCTAGTTTGCATGCATGCTTGCTTGCAATGGTCGAAATGATGACGCAGGTGTGGTGTGTGAGTTCGTCAGCCAGGTACGTGCGGCATGCGGGGCGCTGTCCGCCAATCCGTTCAATGTCGACGCGGCCGAGAGGCTCCTGGATCTCCTCGAGCGAGCGGCGGCGGCCGACGAATCGCTGGAGCGGGCGATGACAGCGGCGATCGACGGAAAGATCCCGCTCGACGCCCTGGTCGACGAACACGGACGGTTACGCGCAGCCTGAGAATCTGCCAGCATGCCTGTATGCTCGCTTGCATGCATGCTCACGTGCTTGCAGTTGCGATGCAAAAAGGCGGGGTCGGCAAGACCACCACCGCCATGAACGTCGCCTATGAACTGGGCCAACACGGTTTGGCGGTGCTGTTGATCGACGTCGACCAGCAGGCGCATGCGACGTCAGGTCTCGGTGTCACCGTGGGGCCAGACGACGCGACGATGTTCGAGGTCCTCCACCCTGATCGCCAGGAACGCGTGCCGCTGAGTGACGTGATTCAACATTCGGCGTTCGGGGTCGACGTCGCCCCGGGGGCGTACGCCCTGCGCTCGTTGGAACGCACAGGACTCGGTACCGCGGGCCAGCTCCGTCTCGCTCAAGGACTGGAGTCGGTGTCAGAGCGCTACGAAGTGGTGGTCATCGATTGCCCGCCGGCCCTGGGGGATCTGACGGTGGCGGCGCTGGCGGCCGCCGATGACGTTCTGGCTCCGGTCAGTCCCGGTGCCGATGAGTTGAGCGCACTGCGAGTGCTGGGCAGCACGGTTTTGGACGTGCAGGAGGGGCTCAACCCGCGTCTGGAGATCCGCCACGTGTTGGCCACTGACTTCGATGGGCGGTCCCAGCTGGCCAGAGACGTGCGGCGCAGCTTGAGTACGGATTGGCCGACTGAGTACCTCGGGGAGATCTCCTCGACTGTGCGGGTGCGTGAGGCCAAGGCTCGGGGTGTCCCGATCGCGGTTCATGCACCGGGTTGCACGGCAGCTGAGGACTATCAGCGGGTGGCGAAGAGGATCGCGGAGAGGATGACGGCCAGTGTCTAGAGGACTGGGATCTCAGGAGCCCACGCGGCCGAGCCGTGAGGACCGGCGCCGCGAGGCCGAGCGTGTCCAGCCGGCGGCAGGTTCACCCGTTGCCGAGGCGACGCCGCCACCCACACCGGCGCCAGCTGGCACGAAGTTGCAAGCTCGCAAGCGCAATACGAAGGTCCCGTTCAACACCTATCTGCCGCCGTTGACCCAGCAGAGAGTCGAATGGCTGCGCGCCCATGGCGGCTACACCGTGACCGACATCGTGGATGCCGCCTTGACCGAATTCCTCGACAAGATGAAGGTCCCCGAGGACGGCGACGCCAAATAAGTCGCCCACAAGGTGACGGAATCCGCTGATTCGGCCGGTACTTCCCAGGTGGAAGTCGCAAACGGCGGTCATCAGTCGTGGTTCTGCACGGTCGATCTCTACTGTCCGATGCGACGGGTTCAGTCGGTGCGGACAGTGAGGAAACGGGCGGATGCCTGCACAAGCGTGGGTGACGTTGATCGTCGGGTTGGTCGCGATCGGTGGGGTGCTGATCACGTGGTGGCAGAAGAACACCGCCGATCGCCGCAGTGAGTGGTGGCGTCGCGTGACGTGGGCATTCGAGCGGACCTTCAGCGCTGATGACACCGAGGCGGCGTTGGGTTGGAAGATGCTCGATACGCTGCTGCAATCTAAGCTGGCTACACGCGGAGACTCCGATATCGTCCAGGTCATCGGTGAGCACACCGCCTTGGACGAGGTGGAAGACCAGGACGACGAAGCGGAAGAGGGGAGTGTCGATGGCCACGACGAACGCCAGCGACAACAACCCCCCGAAGCCGAACCCGAAGACGGGTCGTAGCTTGGCTGTCCGTCAGGCTGCTGCCCGCGCGGCCGTCACCGCCAGCAAGAAGACTGGGCGTCCCGTTGATGCGCGAGTGCAGAAACTCGCAGACTCGCGGTAGACCTCGGCTCGCACCGTCACGTCATGGACGTGAGTTCATCAGCGCGTCGACTGTGCTGGTCTGGCGGATGTAGCGCCGGAGATCGGGAGAGATGTAACCGGCGTAGCGGCGCATTCGGCGGATCAGGTTGTTGACGTCGGGGACGCGGACGGGCTCGTGGTGAGCTACCCGGTTGCGCGCCTTGCGCATGTCATCGAGGCCGAAGTGGATTTTGTGTCGCTGCGAACCGGCCGGGTAGAGGGCTTCCAAGTGCGGGGTCCAGAGGAGCGTCGTGTGCCGTGAGCTGGTCAGCAAGACCCAGAACCCGAAGGTCAGCTCGGCGAGGATCTTTCCGGGAGGTGCGGCCGGGCCGCCAGCCTTGGTGCGTGCGGAGGCCAGGTCGGCGTGGGTGCGGGCGTCGTTGCCCGGGACCGCCGGGAACAGCGCGCTGAACGAAGCTGGGTCGGTCCAGTGGGCCTCGCCTGGCTGGACGGCACTCATGAGTGCCCGGTCATAGAAGTTGCGGAGACCGACTTCGAGGTGGGCGAAGTCGTGCAGCAGTGCGGCGTTGAGCTGGGTGTTCCATTCGTGCAGGTCGAGAGCGCGGGTGCGGTCACCGCCGGCCAGGAGCATGTACGTGTGGAATCGCTGGGGGCTCAACCATTGTTCAACCCAGGGGCCCGGTGCCGTCACCGTTGAGTTCTATCAGGGCTCCACGTACGATTGAGTGCATACAGACCGGTGTGACGTGTAGCGCGTGCCCGGTTGAAGCCATGAAGAGCCCGGTATTCGGTCCTTGCGACCGACCCGGGCTCTTTGCTTTCAACAGCGTTGCCCGCGGCTGAAAGCCACCTTCCTTTCTTGCAGCTGCAACGTCGACGACGAGCGACCGCACCCAGAGAATCCGCGGACGACGCTTTTGGGCCGACCAGTAGCCCCTCCTTTCTATGCCGGGGCTTGTCGGCTCGACCTGGGACAATGGTGGTAGCACGGCCGAGGACCGCGTGCCTGGAAAAAACTTTTTCCCGGATTCAGGGGTTCGCGGTACGCGCGCACTTAAGAGGAAGCGACAACCGTAGGGATCGGTTGTCTCTTTCTCGCCTCCTGGAGATGTAGCCATGGATCGACCGGCACGCCGCCCCGGCCCGCCCGTTGATGCCGCGCGCTTACAACCGGACAACCAGGCCGACATCCAGCACGTCGACCAGCCCATCGACGAAGGCTTGGTCGCTGCCTGGCTCGACGACCCCGACCTCGCCGCCGAACTCGCTGACGAACTGGAACGACTCCGGCGTCTTCAAGCAGACGAGGACCTGCTCCTGACCCTGCAGCTGCACCAGTTCACCGGCCGACCGTGGGACCGGTTCTCCCGCGAGCTGGCCCGCTACGGCCTCGGCGTGCTGCGCGCCTGGATCCGCTACGGAACCATCTACGGCAAGGCCAAAGCGCTGACCGGCTACGGCCTGGGCCGCATCGAGGGCTGGCCCAACGACGAGGTCGTCGAGGACATCGCCGCTGACACCGTGGTCGCCGCGCTGATTTACTTCCGCGACAAGGTGCTCATGACCCACCGCTGGCAGTCCTCGGGAGGTGCGTCGCTGGGTACCTTCTTCGTCGGCCAGTGCCTCTATCAGTTCGCCAACATCTACCGCAGCGCACTGCGAGCCGAACTCGAACGCATAGAGCACGCCACCACTCCGATCGACGACGTACCCGAAGACCGGTTCGACATCATCAAGGGCATCGAGGCCACCATCGTCGCCAACGACACGGTCGCCGAAGCGATGGCGCTGCTGAGCACCGACCGGGCACGTCGAGCGCTGTTCATGCAGGAGCACGGCTTCTCCCAGCGCGAGATCGCCGACGAGCTGGGCCTGCCTGATGCCAAGAGCGTGGAAAACCTCATTGGCTACCAACTCCGCCAACTCCGAAAGAGGACGTCGTGACCACCATCAAGCACCTCACCGCGCTCATCGACGCCAGCTCGCTGGGCACCCGCTCCGCGCGTGCAGCACGCACGTCGGTGACGGCCGCCGAAGGCGACGCACTGGCCCGGCGCGCCGCCGATGGTGGGCACCGGCAAGACATCTCGGAGAAATTCAGGGATCGGGCCGACACGCGCACTTATAGACCGGTATCCGGCTCAATACCGGGCCGGAAAAAACGAAAGGACAAAACAATGGCCAAGGGACATCACCGCAGCGCCGTCAGCGGCAAGTTCGTCAAGGCGTCGACCGCGGCGCGCAACCCCAAGACCACGGTCACCGAACGGGGCGCCAACCACAGCAGTGGAACCCATCACCGCAGCGCCATCACCGGCAAGTTCGTGAAGGGCTCCACCGCGGCGCGTCACCCCAACACCACGGTCACCGAACGCGGTTGAGCAAGAACCGAATTCGGCGGTGTCCTCTCGGCTCGGCAAACGGGCCGAGAGGACACCAGACCTACCACCTCTGAAAAGGCAATCCGATGATCCGTACCACCGTTGAAGCCCTCGGCGGCGCGCAAGCCGTCCCCAGTGAGCTGATCCCGGCCCGCGAACTGCACCAGCACCTGATCAATCAGGTGGCCACCGGCACAGGCAACGTCGTCCTGGCCGACACCGCCGGCAAGCCCGCGGCCGTCGTCATGTCCATTCAGCGCTACGAGCAGCTGGTCGACGAGCTGAACACGCTGCGCCGCAACAACTCCGACGACACCTGACGGGAAGGCCATCGCGTGCTTACCGACGACGACGTGCAAGCTCTCGACCGACGAGCCCGTGAGGTCGGCCGCCACATCGGCTGGGATCTGCAGTTCGTCGTCGCGGGCAACCCCGAGTTCGTCGGCCTGTCGGCCGGCGGCGGCACTGATCAAGCTGAGCACATCATCGTCCTCGGACCCAGCCGCATAGCCGATCTCGCCGTCCACGAGATTGACCTTGCGCTCGACGCGCTCCAGCGCGGCGACCGGCACATCGTGCTCGACGAAGACGGCGACCCCCGCCTGATCTAAATGCGGGCTCGACCTCGCGGGACGGTCACCGAGATTCGGCGAGGGTCACTCGTCGGGGGGTTCGCTGTCGCCCTGGGCCGACGTGTCGGACGCTTCCCACACAGCGACTTCACTTTGAGGTAGCGGCTCGTCGAAGTCATCTGGGACACCCAGGTCGGGCAGTTGGCCGAAGCGGCGTGGGGAGGTGGGTTCCAACCCGGTGTCGTCACCGCCCTCGTTCGTCACGAGTTCAGGATGCCACCGGCGTCTCACCCATTCACGGCTGTGAATTCCGTGCGGCGGCCACCGTAGCGGATTGGTCGAGGCAGCGGTAGACGCTAGACCGGGATATGCCCAGCGTGCGGGCGATCTGAGCGCGGGGTGTGCCAGCCTGGTCGAGAGCCTGGGCCGAGGCGATGATGTCGACAGTGAGTCCCGGCCGCCCAGGATGACGGCCAGCGGCGCGGGCTGCTGCGACTCCAGCGGCGGTGCGTTCGGCGGCGATGGCTCGCTCGAACTCGGCGACGGCCCCGAAGACGTGGAAGATCAGCCGGCCGCCGGCAGTGGTGGTGTCGATGACTTCGGTGAGGGAGCGGAGCTCGACGCCGCGGGCCTGGAGGTCGTTGGCGATAGTGAGCAGGTGCGGGAGCGAGCGGCCGAGGCGATCCAGCCGCCACACCATGAGCACGTCACCGCGGCGGGCGTAGTCGAGCAGCGCGGCCAGCTCGGGGCGGTCGTCGCGAGCACCGGACATGCGATCGGTCCAGATCCTTTCGGCCCCAGCCTCCGTGAGCGCCTTTACCTGCATGTCGGGGGACTGGTGCAGCGTCGAGACTCGCGCGTATCCCAGCAGCGTCACCGGTAGGTCCTCCCTCGTCAGTGGGGCACGGAATTCGGACCCAACCGGGACGCTTGCGGCCCGGGCGGGAGCCATCTGTGTCTTTAAAGGTGTCCCCGTTCCTCGCGGTCTGGGACACGATTCTGGGACACCCGACTGACGTTTTTGCCCAGGTCGCAAATCCCGTGTTCGCCCTGTCACTCAATAGGTCGTCTTTTTGGGCTGTCAGACCACTTCCTCTACGCCTGAAGGGTTGGCAGTTCGGCGGCGGTGGGCGGCGAGGAAGTCGTCGACGATGTCCGCGCAGTCGTGGTGGGTGATGGTGCGAATTCCGGTCATGCGGGCGAAGGCGAGTGGGCCGACGAGTTGGCACAGTGCCAGTTCGAGGTCGAAGTCGTTGATTTCGGTTCGGGCTTCATCGCTGTGCAGTAGCGCGTCGAATGGTTGTCGGTATTGGTCGACGACACGGGCTCGCAGTGCTCTGGATGCGTGGCGGTCGTCGGTGTCGTCTTTGGCGCCGGTAGGTCCGAGCGAAAGCCATGCCAGGGTGGTGACGTGCAGCGGAGCGTCGTTGAACAGGGTGGCTTGGCGGCTGAGTAATTCGATGAGTTGATCGCGCAGGGATCCGCTGGTCGGCGCCGGTGTGGTCACCTGCGGAAGGAGTCGCTCGAATGTGGCTGCAAGCAGATGCGATGAACTCTGGAAATGCCGATACAGCGTGGTGCGGGCCACCTTGGAGGCTTTGGTGACCGCATCGATGGTGACGGCTTCGACCCCTCCTGTGCTGAGAAGTGTTGCGGCAGCATCCAGTAGCCGGTTGCGTGAGCGGATTCTTCGCGGGTCGATGTCGTCATCGGGGGGTAGCGCTGATTGGCTGCTGTCGTTCACAGGTTCACCTCGGCATTGAATTTCGGGCGATGTCGTGAACGACAGTCTAGCCGTTGTGGTACTAAGAGTATCGCAGCGAAACCAATAGTACTGGGAGCGGTTTAGTGCCTGAAAGCGCGGCGCCGTCGGAACGGCTGCCTTCTCACACCCCGACGTGCATGGGGTGCGGCCCGGACAATCCGCACGGGCTGGGGCTGGTGGTCTATCGCAGCGCCGACGTGGTGTATGCCGATGTGACCTTCGATGAGCGCCACATCGGGGCCCCTGGCTTAGCCCATGGTGGGGCGGTGGCGGCGGCGTGCGATGACGTGCTGGGCTTCACGCTGTGGATCGCCGGCACACCGGCGGTGACGCGCGCTCTGACGGTGGAGTATCTGCAGCCGGTGCCACTGCACCAGCCTCACCGCATCACCGCGCATATCACCGGCCGTGAGGGGCGGGCGCTTCATGTCGCGGCGGCAGGGGTCCAGGAAGGCGTTACTCGGTTTACCGCGAATGCGGTGTTCGTCGTGGTCGACACCGCGCATTTCGCCGCTCACGGCGACATCAGTGGATTTGGTGAGCTTCTCGAACAGTTCTCGCGCCGCGGCGGCGACCAAGCATCATGACCGCCGCCAGCGCGCGGGTTAGCAGCGAAACGGTACAGGCTCAGGGGGTTTCGGCTGGCGACCAGGGCCACACAGCTGGCGGGCTGCGTTCACGCGCCTCCGCACGTCGCCGGGAAGCGATTATGGATGCCGCGCTCGCTGTTGCTGCCACCGGCGGCTACGACGCGGTCCACATGCGGACAGTTGCCGAGCGGGTCGGTATCGCTGTGGGCACGCTCTACCGATACTTTCCAGCCAAAACCCATCTGCTGGTGGCGGCGCTGATCCGAGAGTTTCAGCGCCTCGATGTATCCGGGGACTGGGCCACCGGCGCCTCCACGCCGCAGCAGCGACTGGACCGGCTCACCGAGCACCTGCACGATCGCTGGCAG
>NZ_JACKUC010000050.1:0-429 GCF_025822555.1 Mycobacterium hackensackense | reverse complement strand
AGCTGGCTCACGCTAACTTTACACTCGTTTCCTTACTATCGTAAGGTCAGCCACCATGGTTACCGACCAGGCGCGTATGTGCGCCGTCGCGAACGGGGTATGGCGATGAACGCAGTGGTACGCGCCCTGGCCAGAATCTGGGTACCCCTGGTCATTGTCGTCGTGGTCGGCGTCGGTGGGGTGATCATCAACCGATTCCACGGTGTGTTCGGATCCGGTCAGGAGACCGGCGGCGGACGTGCGGAGAACATCGTCTCGACCGTGCCCAAATACGTGACGTATGAGGTGTACGGACCCGCGGGTACCGCGGGCATGATCAGCTATGTCGACGAGCATGCACAGTCGCAGGAGGCGCGGTTCAGCACGCTCCCCTGGACTGTCACCCTGACCACCACGCTGCCGAGCGTCTTCGCCAACATCATCGCCCAG
>NZ_JACKUC010000049.1:0-414 GCF_025822555.1 Mycobacterium hackensackense | reverse complement strand
CACGGCGGACAACCCGGCGGTGCCGAAGAACTGAACAGCGCTCAGATCCAGGATCAGGTGAGCGCAGCGGGGCAGCAGTGCCGATGCGTAGCGGATGAACTCGGGGCAGTTGGCCGCATCGAGCTCGCCGTGCACGGTCACCGCCGGGGTCGACGTCTGCAGCCAGCAGGTGGAGAAGGTGGCGAGACTGCCTCCTGGGACGGGAAGCTGCCGGGCGGTGGATGCGGTTCTCATGGTGACTCCATCAGTCGGAATAGCGTGTTCGACCTGCGGAGCTATCTGGGGCGCCGGCGCTGGCGGACCAGAAACCGTGGGGCAGGGGATATCGGCAGCCTCCGCACCGTCATCTTCGACGTTCCGCAGCCGGCTGTGAACTCAACCTGAACCAACCCTACGCCAGGGGCACGTGCGCGC
>NZ_JACKUC010000048.1:0-697 GCF_025822555.1 Mycobacterium hackensackense | reverse complement strand
CGGCGTCCCGGGCCGCCTCGATGGCGCGGTCCGCGTCGGGCAGGGTGAGTGCCATCGGCTTCTCGCAGAACACATGCTTGCCCGCCTGGGCCGCGGCGACCACGAGGTCGGTATGCGTGGCGGCGGGTGAGCAGATGGCGACGGCGTCGATCGCCGGATCGGCGATCAGCTCAAGCGGGTCACGGTAGTGCCGCTGAGCGGAAAGCCGCTGTGCGGCAGTCTCGTCGAGATCGGCGACCGCTTCCAGATGCACATCGGGAAGCCGGTGCGCCAGCGTCTCGCCGTGATACGAGCCGATCCAGCCGGCCCCGATGAGACCACATGACAGTGACTCCGACATCTTCCTTCTCCGATCGACTAGAACGTTCTAGTGGAGACTAGTAAAGCACGAAGAACTAGAACCTTCTAGCCTCTTGGGATGCAGTCCCGACCGACGTTGGAGGACGTCGCCCGCCATGCGGGCGTCTCGCGCGCCCTGGTGTCCATCGTCATGCGTGATGCCCCCGGCGCCAGCGAGGAGACACGGGCCAGGGTGCGGCGGGCCGCCGACGACATCGGATACCGGCCCGATCCACGAGCCCGACGACTGCGCCAGCTGCGCACCAAGCTGCTGGGGGTCACCTTCGCTGCCGGACAGGAGTTCCATGCCGAACTGATCGACGGTGTGTACGCCGCGGCCGACGACTTCGGCTACGAG
>NZ_JACKUC010000047.1:0-626 GCF_025822555.1 Mycobacterium hackensackense | reverse complement strand
CGCGGACATGGTCGCCGATGGTGCCACCGACCGGTTTGCCGTCGACCAGGATACGACCCCGGTCCGGGCGTACCGCCCCGGCGATGATCTCGCCGAGTACGCGCTTGCCGGACCCCTCGGTGCCCGCCAGGCCGATGATCTCGCCGGGTGCCACCTCCAGCGAGGCCTCCCGCAACACGCCGGCGCCGCCGATACCGTCGATCACCAACCGGGGCGCCACGTCCCTGCCTATCGTGCGCTGAGCGTGTTCGCGGTAGTAGTTCTCGGTGCGCACCCGGCCCACCATGAGACGGTGCAGTTCGTTCTCGTCGACGCCTTCGGTCGGACGGTGCGCCACCGACTCGCCGTCCTTGAATACCGTGATGCGGTCGGTGGATTCGATGATCTCGGGCAGTCGGTGCGAGACGAACACCACCGCGGCGACGCCGCGCAGCCGTTCCAGCAGACGCAGGAAGTTGTCCTCGTGCTCGGAGTCCAGCGCGGTCGTGGGTTCGTCGAACAGCACGACCGGGCGCGCCACCTCCAGCAACTGTGCCAGCGCGGTGACCCGCGCGATGTCGAGGTTCTGCTTCGGGCCGGGGGTCAGACCCGCGCGATGTCGAGGTTCTGCTTCGGGCCGGGGGTCA
>NZ_JACKUC010000046.1:0-594 GCF_025822555.1 Mycobacterium hackensackense | reverse complement strand
AACGGCATCGGTATCGGGGTGGAGTTCGTGGACAAGGTCTTCGTCATCTTCCAGCGGTTGCACGGCCGGGACGCCTACTCCGGCACCGGTATCGGGCTCGCACTGTGCAAGAAGATCGTCGAACACCATGGTGGGCTCATCTGGATCGACACGTCGTACACGGGCGGATCCCGCTTCGTCTTCACTCTGCCCATCACCCCCGCCACCGAGCCGAACCCCATCCCAGAAGTCGTGTCGGAAGGACATCGCGAATGAGCGCGCCCGAGAGCAGAGCTATCGACATTCTGCTGGTCGAAGACGACCCGGGAGACGAGCTGATCACCCGGGAAGCCTTCGAGCACAACAAGATCAAGAACACCTTGCACGTCGCGCGCGACGGTGAGGAGGGCCTGGACTTCCTCTACCGGCGCGGTGTGTACGGCGACGCCCCGCGACCGGATCTGATCCTGCTCGACCTCAACCTGCCCAAGTACGACGGACGCCAACTGCTGGAGAAGGTGAAGTCGGACGCCGATCTCTGCCATATCCCGGTTGTCGTGCTCACCACGTCGTCGGCGGAGGAGGACATCCTGCGCAGCTATAAGCTGCACGCCA
>NZ_JACKUC010000045.1:0-587 GCF_025822555.1 Mycobacterium hackensackense | reverse complement strand
CGGTGAGCCTGATCGACCTCATCCTGGATGTGCTGGCCGAAGCCGACCCGCTGGGGTTACGGCGACGGCTGGACTGCGTGGACATCCCCGGGACCAAGGCGTGGGAGGCGAAGGACCGCGCCGCGCGCATCCGGTGGTGGGTTCGCCGTGTCGGTGCGCTGGACACGGTGCTGGTCGCGTTCCCCGGGGTGTTCGGTGTGGTAGCCGACCGGCTGCCCGTCCAGGATCTGCTCGGGTTCACCAATCAGGCGATCGTGCTGTGCGCCGTCGCGCGTGAGTACGGCATCACGGATACCCAGACCAGGGTGCGGATGCTGGCGGCGGTGCTGTGCGCACGGGAGGTCTCCGACCAAGCGGAGTCCGAACCGGCCGTCCAGGATCCCGGCTGGTCTGCGATGTCTCTGCCCCGCAAGGTGTGGCACTTGGCGGGCATCCTGAACGCCATCGGTGCCGAACTCGGGAAGCGGCCCCACCCGAAGGGCGTGTTCCGGTACCTGGGCATGCTGCCCTGGTTGGGTGCTGTTGCCGACTACTTCGGTGAGTACGGCGCCCTGATGCGTGCTGCCGCGGCGGGCGAAGCGTGGATC
>NZ_JACKUC010000044.1:0-557 GCF_025822555.1 Mycobacterium hackensackense | reverse complement strand
GAGCAGTCCGGCACCGTCTCCCCACGCCGCTAGCGCCTTGCAGTGCCGGAACGCCTCCTGCAGCATCACGACCGTTTTGAGATCGGGGTTGGGATCGGTTCCCGCTGCCACCACCAGCGCATCGAACTCGATCGACCGAGCCGTCGCCGACGTCCGATCCACCACGATCTGCCGTCGGCCCGATTTGAGGGTTCCCCCGACGGGCGCGATCACCAGAGCCGTAACACCGAGCGCCGCAGTGTCTTTGACCAGTCTGGCCACACCGGCCAGGTCTGAACCCGCATCCGCGATGATCCCGATCTTGCGGCCGGCCACCGGGCCGTCCTTGACCGGCAGCTGCGCCAGCGCGGCCGAGGGTGTGACCTCGGCGACGGGCTCGCCCTTCGGGGCCGGTAGCCCCAGGCCGGCGGCCACCTGCCGGCACAGGTCGGTGTCGACATTGGCCAGCACGAGCAGTTCGCGTTCCTTGATCGCCTTTTCGTACACCTTGCCCAATTCGAAGGTGAAGGCCTCGACGATATGGTCCTGCTCGACCGCACTGAGGCTGCGGTAGAACA
>NZ_JACKUC010000043.1:0-552 GCF_025822555.1 Mycobacterium hackensackense | reverse complement strand
TCGGTCGGTCCGGGATGTCGCCGGTGGGAACGGCGTGCCGGGACCGGTGCCGGATGATGTCGACAGCCTTGCGGTGGGCGATGGTCACCAGCCAGGCCTCGACGTTCGCTTCGGCCGGCAGGTCGGGGTAAGCCTTCAACGCGGACAGAAAGGTCTCTGACCAGGCATCGTCGGCGTCGACGGGGCCGACGATGACCCGACAGACCCGTAGCACGGTGGCGCCGTGCTCGGAGACCACCGAGGGGAAGGGCTGCTTGGTTGTCACACTGAGTAGACGCTTCGGCCGTTCATTTTGTGAGTATCGATCCTCACGCGCGGTAGGAGCAAAGTCGGCGGCCCCGAAACGCGCCGCGCCCTCGGCGTGCGGGCGCCGGGCGGTCCAGTCGCACGCTTTCGCGAAAAGTGCTGTTCGGCAACGATATTCGGGCGGGAACCCGAGGTCGGGGCCGGGCGCTGCTCGGGTCATGCATCGGTGGCCGGGCTGCGCGTCGGCGAGTATTTCCCGCCCACGCCTCTGGACGCGCTGTGCTTACGCGCATAAGCTCTCGGTGG
>NZ_JACKUC010000042.1:0-517 GCF_025822555.1 Mycobacterium hackensackense | reverse complement strand
CAAGCGAGTGCTCCTCGATCTCGAAGCCGCGTGAGGACCCGGCGTGCAGCCCGGGGGGAGCTGATTAAGTTCATCTAATTCTAGGTAAGAATATTTAGCTGTACTGATACCACCGACGGCCCTAGCGTCAGGGGTATGAGCTCGCCCGTCCTCCTCGGCTTCCTGACCACCATGGCGCTCATCGCCTACCACGGCGCACAGAACGCGTTCGTGCTGCGTCAGGGCATCCGCGGCGAACATGTCGTCCCGGTGATCGCACTGTGCACGGTGTCGGATCTGATCCTCATCGCCGCCGGTATTGCCGGGGTCGGTGCGCTCGTCACCGCCCATCCCGACGCGATGACCGTCGCCAAGCTGGGCGGGGCCGTCTTCCTGATCGGCTACGGCGCGCTGGCTGCACGCCGCGCTTTCCGGCCCGCCGCGCTGAACCCCTCCGAGCGGGGCCGTCTTCCTGATCGGCTACGGCGCGCTGGCTGCACGCCGCGCTTTCCGGCCCGCCGCGCTGAACCCCTCCGAG
>NZ_JACKUC010000041.1:0-448 GCF_025822555.1 Mycobacterium hackensackense | reverse complement strand
CAACGCCGTGACCCGGCCACTGGGTCTGCTGGCGGCGTCCTGCCGCAGGATCACCGAGGGGAACTTCGGCGAGCGCATCATCCCGCAGGGGCCCAGTGATATTCGGGCGATTGCCGCGGGCGTGGAAGATATGCGGCAGCGGATCGTCGAGGAACTGGCCGTGTCGCAGGCGGCACGTGACTCCCTCGACGAGCAGGCCGAGGAACTGCGGCGCTCCAACGCCGAGCTCGAGCAGTTCGCCTATGTGGCCTCCCATGATCTGCAGGAACCGTTGCGTAAGGTCGCCTCCTTCTGTCAGCTGCTGGAAAAGCGTTACGGGGACAAGCTCGACGAGCGGGGTACCGAGTACATCGCCTTCGCGGTGGACGGCGCCAAACGCATGCAGGTGCTGATCAACGACCTGCTCACGTTCTCTCGGGTGGGCAGACTCAACGCCACGCATACCGAG
>NZ_JACKUC010000040.1:0-1038 GCF_025822555.1 Mycobacterium hackensackense | reverse complement strand
GGTGACATCCGGCGCCGCCCGGGTCATCGCTCGATGGACCATCACGCCTGGCGGCACGTCGGTGTCGGTGGCGTCGGGCCACAGCGCGACCAGCACTCCGCCGTGTATGGCGACCAGTGGACGCGGCTGATAACCCGCTGCCACTTCAGTGACCGCCGAGAGCGCACGCTGCCACGCCCGTCGGGTGGCCACCTCGCCGGAGCCGGTGAGGGTGGCGACGATCGCGATATGTGCCACGGTGAGGTCGTGACCCAGGCGCTGGGCCCGCTGCACCAGCTGCGGTGTCAGTCGCCCGCTGCCGGTCAGCACATCGGTCAGCAACTCCCCGCGCACCCGGCGCTCCACTTCCGCTGCGGTCTGCACGCGCAGCAACTCCACCGAGATCACGATGGACGCGTGCTCCACCGCACGAATCTGCAGGGGGTCAAGCGAATCGAGGGTTCCGGGAAACCAGATCCGTGCCGCCACGTCGCTGCCGAGCCGCACGCTCGCGACGAGCCAACCGGTGGGCACATCCGCACCGTCGACGGCCTCGGCGACAGTGGCCGGGGACGCTGTGGGCTCGCCGTCGGACATCGCGGAACGCACGGCGGCGGTGGGATAGTCGACGCCGTCGGCGGAGCGGGCGATCTCGCCCCCGCGGGCGTCGTCGATGAGCACGGGCCGGCCGATCAGGTCGCTGAGGGCGGCGGCGATGCCTGCGATGCCGCCGGAGCGCAAGGTGACCGCCAGTAGCCGCTCGTGGATCTGTTCCGAACGCGCAAGAGCGTCGCGTTGTTCGCGCAGCGAGCCGGTCAAGGCGCGTAGCTCCTCGAGTCGGCGTGCCGAGGTCAGCGCGATCGCCGCATGGTTGGCGAGCAGGATCAACCGTTCGATCTCGTAGCGGGTGAAGGTGTGCACCGAGGCGTAGTAGCCGTTGAGCGTCCC
Organism: Mycobacterium hackensackense; assembly: GCF_025822555.1. Classification (NCBI taxonomy): domain Bacteria; kingdom Bacillati; phylum Actinomycetota; class Actinomycetes; order Mycobacteriales; family Mycobacteriaceae; genus Mycobacterium; species Mycobacterium hackensackense. Next base: position 111 of record NZ_JACKUC010000040.1, on the reverse strand, counting down.
GAGTACCTCGGTGCCGGCGATCAGGGGTACGGCGACGATGGCCCGGTAGCCCTGGTCCTGTGCCACACCGGCCCAGAGCGCGAATTCGGGTTCGATCCGCACATCGCGGAT
>NZ_JACKUC010000039.1:0-1007 GCF_025822555.1 Mycobacterium hackensackense | reverse complement strand
CTCCTTCCGGTGTGGGGTTCAGATGGCGCTGCCGCCGCCGTCGGCGTGCAGGGTGGAACCGGTGATGAAACTGGCCCGCGGTGAGGCCAGGAAGAGCACTGCTTGGGCGATCTCCTCGGGGGCTGCCGTACGTCCCAGCGGGAGCGAACGGCCGAGCTCCTCATTGGTGTCACCCCATTCTGCTTGTACGCCTTCGGTTCTGGTGGGGCCGGGTGCGACGCTGTTCACCCGTACACCGGCGGCGCCGAATTCGGCCGCCCAGGTGCGGGTGAGGGATTCCACCGCGGCCTTGGAGGCGCTGTACGCCGACGCCCCCGGTACGCCCTTGGTGGCCACCATGGTGGTGACGTTGACGATGCTGCCCCGCCGGCGGGCGAGCATGCCGGGAGCCAGCCCGGCGGTCAGGAAATACAGGCCCCGGACATTGGTGTCGAAGGTGTGCTGGAAGGGTGCGATCTGCTGGTCGACGGTCAGGGCGGCGGGGAACCCTGCGGCGTTGTTGACCAGGATGTCCACCGCACCCGCTTGCTGCACAAGGGCTTTCACCGATTCGATATCGGACAGGTCGGCCCGGACGAACCTGGCGCCGATCTCGCGCGCGGCGGCGTCGCCGCGGGCCGGGTCCCGGCCGGTGAGCATCACCGACGCGCCGGCCTCGGCCAGCAAGCGGGCCGCGGCCAGCCCGATCCCGGCGGTGCCCCCGGTGACCAGGGCGGTGTGTCGTGCCAGTTCCATATCAGGCGATGCGGCGCTCGAGCGGAGCCAGCGACGTGCGCAGCCGTTGACGGCCGCGTGACACCCTCGACATCACGGTTCCCATCGGGATGTCCATGATGGCGGCGGTTTCGGCGTAGGTGTAGCCCTCCACGTACGCGTAGAACATGGCCTCGGTGAAACCGTCGGGCAGTTCGGCCAGCGCGTCGGTGACCTCCGGGTCGGCGACGGTGCTGAGCACCTCAGCCTCGGCAGAGCGCAGGCCACCGGACTGGTGGGTGGCGGCGCGGGCC
>NZ_JACKUC010000038.1:0-622824 GCF_025822555.1 Mycobacterium hackensackense | reverse complement strand
GGGCTGCTGGCCGGTGCGGGGTTGGCGTTGACGCCGGTGGCGGCGTTGATGTTCCGGTTCAACAATCCCGATGCGGTGATGGTGTTGTTGATGACCGCGGCGGCGTATTGCACGGTGCGGGCTCTGGAACGGCATGGCTTGCGGTGGATGGCATTGGCCGGTGTCGCGCTGGGTTTCGCGTTCCTGGCCAAGATGCTCGAAGGGCTCATGTCGATGCCTGCGGTGGGGGTGGTCTATCTGATCGCGGCGCCGGTGGCAATGCGGTCGCGGTTGGTGCACCTGCTCGGGGCGCTGGTCGCGTTCCTGGTCTCGGCGGGCTGGTACGTGCTGCTGACGCTGGCGTGGCCGGCGTCGTCGCGGCCGTATCTCGCCGGGTCCACCGACAACAACTTCATGAATCTGGTGCTGGGCTACAACGGGTTCGGCCGGGTGCTCGGGCACAACAACTACGGATTCCAGGACGAGGCGCAGATCGGCGCCTCGGCCGGTCAGGCCGTGGCACAACCGCATCACGGTATGGGTGGCTGGGGTGACCAGAAGCAGGGGCTGCCAAGGCTGTTCACCGGGGAGTTCGGCTATGAGATCGGCTGGCTGCTGGTGGGTGCGCTGCTGGCGACGGTGCTGGTGCTCGTGTCCCGTGGGCGTGCACCGCGCACCGACCGGGTGCGGGCCGGCACCATCCTGTTCGGCGGTTGGCTGCTGATCGACGGCCTGGTACTGAGCTTCATGAAAACGAATGTGCACCCGTACTACTGCATGTCACTGGCACCGGCGGTGGCCGCGATGTTCGCCATCGGGCTGCAGGAGATGTGGCGGCGCCGCGCCGGCTGGTTCGGTCGCATCGGTCTGGCCGTGCTGCTGCTGAGCACCGGTGTCTGGAGTTGGTGGATCCTGGGCCGCAACGCGAGCTGGGTGCCACCCCTGCGCTGGGTCATCCTCGGGGTGAGTGTTCTCGCCACGGCCGCGCTGCTGTGGGCGCTGGCCTCGTCCCGGCGCGGACGGGCCGCGACGGTCGCGGTGACGGTGGCCGTGTTGGGCGGGCTCGCGGGTTCGGCGGCCTACTCGGTGGCCACCATCGGCCAACCGCACACCGGCGGGGGACCGTTGGTGGGTCCGGCTCAGGCCGGTGACCGGCACGGCGGCTGGGGCCAGGACATCGACAGCCCGCAACTGGATGCCATGCTCAAGGGCACCACGACGGCGTGGTCGGCGGCGATCAACCGATCCTCGGCCGCGTCGTCGCTCGAATTGTCCAGCGGCACAGCGGTCATGGCGATCGGCGGATTCATCGGCAGCGACCCGGTGCCCACTCTGAGTCAATTCAAGGACGATGTGGCGGGCCACCAGATCACCTATTACATCCTGCCGGCCGCCAACGGTCACGGCGCCTTCGGTCGCAACGTGCACACCGATATCTCCGACTGGGTCCAGGCGCATTTCACGCCGGTCAAGGTGGGCACCGACACGGTCTATGACCTCACCGCACCGAAGGCCGGTCAGCGCTCAGACCACGGGCAGTAGCAGTCGTGACGACGAGGCGACGGTGTTCAGACTGCTGGTGCCCACACTCGCGTGCCGGAAGTTCATGATCGCGGGCACGTTCGGATCCTGATCATCGCCGGCCAGCACCAGCTGGATACGGTGCCCCTTACCGAAGCGCCGGGCGTTGGGTACCAGCGGAATTCGATATTCGACGGGCTCGCCGATCGGGACCGCGATGGGTCGGCGGCAGGGTAGCACCGGGGCTCCGGGCGTACTCGCGGCCGGGTCCACCTCACGCAGACCGGCCCGCAACCAGCCGGCCGTCACATCGGTCACCTCGCCGTCGGGTGCCACATCCTGCAGGGTGGCCAGCCAGGCCGTGTCGGCGGCGGTGGCCGACGCGATGAGCCGCAGCTCGATCTCCCCGACGACGTCCAGCTCGGCCGGCAGCTCCGGCGATGTCCAGGTGAGCAATGCCGGCGGGTCGAGCTCGCCGGCCTTGACCCGGCCGGTCCCGGCGCCCAAGGTCATGTACTCCCTTGTGCCGGGCTGCCCTTCGTCCGGGCCGAGAACGCCGTCGGCGCGCAGCGCGAATTCGGTGGCGGTCGCTGCCGGCGGCCAGGACGTGCTGGTGTGCCATTCCGCTGGCTCACCTCCGGGAAGGGCGTACCGGACGCGGTCGCCGTCGAGGATCCCGGTGTCGCGACCCTTGAGCCAGTGGTCGTACCAGGCCAGCGCCTCGGTGTGCATGCTTTCCCAGGGCCACGTCAAGCCGTATCGGTCGAGCATGCCCAGTTGCACATTCGGGTTGTGCGCCAGCGCTTTCCACGTGATGAACGTCGAGGGCAGGTGCAGCGGTACGTTCTCCCAGTCGCAGCCCAGGTAGACGGGGATGTCGATATTGCCCAGCAGCGGTGTGAGATCCCGGTCGTCCCACCATTCGTCGCGCACGGGGTGGGTGACGAACACATCCAGCCAGAGGTCATCCCAGGGGTGCGGGTCGTGCGGCAGCTTGAGCAGTTGGTGCATCAGCGTCACCGCGGCCTCGCCGTTCATGGTGCCGAACTTGCGGTGCAGCGGCGGCAGATTGAGCACCTTGCGGGCAATCTGGAGCGGCAGGCTGCGCCAGAAGTCGTCGCTGCGGGCGGCGGTCAACCCCATCATCGACAGGAACGGCGTGATGAAGGCCGAACTCACCAGGCCGTGGTGTGAGGCCGCCTCGAACAGGTCCGAGGTGACGGCCAGCGGGAAGATGGCCTTGAGGTGCGGAGGTCGCTCGACCGCGGCTTCCAGTTGGGTCATCGCGAAGTAGCTGATGCCGATCATCCCCACGTTGCCGTCACACCACGGTTGGGCCGCGGCCCATTCGACGAGGTCGTGCATATCGCGACGTTCCTGCCCGTCGAAGAAGCCGAATTCGCCACCCGATCCGCCCCTCCCGCGGACGTTGGCGATCACGTGTGCGTAGCCGCGCGATACCCAGAACGGGGTGTTGCCGGCCTCGATGAAGCCCATCGGCGCGCCGAGGTCCTGGATCTGACGTGGGTAGGGCGAGGCGGCGATCAGGGCGGGGAAGCGGCCGTCGGCGTCGGGCCGGTGTACGTCGGCCATCAAGGAGGTGCCGTCGCGGACCGGCACGCCGACGTTGATGTCGTGCCGGATGCCGTACTGCGGCTCGCTGAGATTGCGGAACGTGCGGCCGGTGGTCTGCGGCCCGTTCAGTGGGGCTTTCAGGAGGGACGTTGCCATAGTCTCACGGTACGTTGAAACTAGTCTCAACGCAACGTGAAAATATTGATAGGGTGTCGCCATGGCGAAGAAGGCGGTGCCCCCGGGGCCGCGAGACGAACGCGGCGTCCTGCAGGCGCGCATCCTGGCCGCTGCCCGCGATGCCTTCGCGGACACCGGATACGCCGGGACGACGATCCGGTCGGTGGCGCGGGCGGCCGATGTCGATCCGGCGCTGGTCTACCACTACTTCGGGTCCAAGGATCGGCTGCTGGATGCGGCGACGACACCGCCCACGCGCTGGTTGGAGAACGTCGCCAAGACCTGGGCGACACCGCTGCCCGACCTCGGTGCCGCACTGCTACGGCTGATGCTCGGCGCGTGGGCCGATGACGAGATCGGGCCCGTACTGCGCTCGGTGCTGCAGACCGCGGCCCACGAGCAGAGCACCCGGGAGAAGTTGCGTCGCGTGGTCGAAGGTCAGCTGATGGGGGTGGCGCAGCTGGGTGCCGACGAGCGCGATCGCAAGGTGCGCAGCGGCCTGGTGTCCTCGCAGATCATGGGCTTGGCGATGATGCGCTACATCTGGCAGATCGAGCCGGTGGCCACCATGACCGAGGACGAACTGGTCGCCGCCGTCGCGCCGAACCTCCAGCGCTATATCGAAGGGGAGCTGTCCAAGTAGAGTGGACAGCCGGAGTTAGACCAGAAAGAGGGCGTACCTGCATGAGCGGCCATTCCAAGTGGGCCACCACAAAGCACAAGAAGGCGATCATCGACGCCCGTCGAGGCAAGAACTTCGCCAAACTGATCAAAAACATCGAGGTGGCCGCGCGGACCGGTGGTGGTGATCCGGGTGGCAACCCGACCCTCTACGACGCCATCCAGAAGGCCAAGAAGTCCTCGGTCCCCAATGACAACATCGAGCGGGCCCGCAAGCGGGGCGCGGGTGAAGAGGCCGGCGGCGCCGACTGGCAGACCATCACCTACGAGGGCTACGGACCCAACGGTGTCGCGGTCCTGGTGGAGTGCCTGACCGACAACAAGAACCGGGCGGCCGGCGAGGTCCGGGTGGCGATGACCCGCAACGGCGGCAATATGGCCGATCCCGGTTCGGTGTCCTACCTGTTCTCCCGCAAAGGCGTGGTGACACTGGAGAAGAACGGGCTGTCCGAGGATGACGTGCTGGCCGCGGTCCTGGAGGCCGGCGCCGAGGAGATCAACGACCTGGGCGAGAGCTTCGAGATCATCTCCGAGCCCACCGACCTGGTCGCGGTGCGCACCGCGCTGCAGGACGCCGGGATCGACTACGACTCGGCCGAGTCCGGCTTCCAGCCGTCGGTGAGCGTGCAGGTCGACCTGGAGGCCGCCCGCAAGGTCCTCAAGCTCGTCGACGCGCTGGAGGACAGCGACGATGTGCAAGAGGTCTACACCAACGTCGACATCCCCGAGGATGTCGCGGCTGCGCTCGACGAGGACTAGAGCGCCTCGCTGATCGGGGTGTTGCCGCCGATCAGCTCGAACGTGCGCCCGGCGGTGCTCGGTGTGTCCAGCACCGCCAGCAGCACGGCGGCCACGTCGGCGCGGGGGACCGCGCCCCGCCCGGTCGACTCGGCGATATCCACCAGGCCGGTGCCCGGCTCGTCGGTGAGCCGGCCGGGCCGCACGATCGTCGTCTGCAACCCGGCGCGGGCCCGCACGTTCGCATCCGCCTCGGACTTGGCCCGGATGTACGCGCGGAACACCTCGTCATAGCCGGCGTCGAGGCTGCGGTCATCGGCGGAGATCGCCGATACCATCACGTACCGCGCCACCCCCGCCGCTTCCGCGGCATCGGCGAGCAGCACCGCGGCATCACGATCGACGGTCTGCTTGCGCGCGGCCCCGCTGCCCGGCCCGGCGCCGGCGGCGAACACCACCGCGTCGGCGCCGCGGACCACCTCGGCGACCTGATCGACCGACGCCTGCTCCAGATCGAGCACGGCCGGCGCAGCGCCGGCGGCCTCGAGGTCGGCGGCCTGGGACGGGTTGCGGGTGATGCCGGTGACCGTGTCACCACGTTCGGCCAGCAGGCGTTCCAGGATGAGGGCGATCTTGCCGTGTCCACCGGCGATGACGACGCGCATGCCGTCCACTGTGCCATTCGCTGACACGACGGCCGACGCACAGCAAGATGTCTCCCATGGCAGTCGTCACGGACCCCAATGGGGCGCAGTGGTCGGTGCACCGACGGTGGTGGCCGTTCCCGGACATGTCCGATGTGCTGGATCTGGACTGGTTCACCTGGTTGCTGGCCGCGCCGTTCGTACTGCTGTGGCCGTTCTGGTTGTTGTCCAAGGGGTTGGGTGCGCGGTGGCGCATCGTCATCGAACGTGGTGGGCACGAAGTGGAGACCGAACTGGTGCGCGGCTGGCGACGGTCCGGCGCGCGCATCGACGAACGTGCCCGGGAACTGGCGCAGGGCTGGCGATCAGGGCACTACACGATCTGATCCGTGCGTGTCCCTGCCCGGCGGTGACAGACCGGGCCGCTAGGCTAATCGAACACGTGTTCTGTTCGGAGAAGGGGTTGGCGTGCGGGTAATGGGAGTCGATCCCGGGCTGACGCGCTGCGGTCTGTCGGTCATCGAGACCGGGCGGGGCAGGCATGTCATCGCCCTCGATGTCGATGTGGTGCGCACGCCTGCCGACAGTCCGCTGCACAAGCGACTGCTCACCATCAGCGACACCGTCGAGTACTGGATGGACACCCATCGCCCCGATGTCATCGCCATCGAGCGGGTGTTCGCCAATCAGAACGCCAACACCGCGATGGGCACCGCCCAGGCCGGCGGGGTCATCGCGCTGGCCGCGGCCAAACGCGATATCGACGTGCACTTCCACACGCCCAGCGAGGTCAAAGCCGCCGTCACCGGAAACGGCCGGGCGGATAAGGCGCAGGTCACCACGATGGTCACCAAAATCCTTGCCCTGCAGCAGAAGCCGACCCCCGCCGACGCCGCAGATGCCCTCGCACTGGCCATCTGCCACTGTTGGCGGGCGCCGATGATCGCCCGGATGGCCGAAGCCGAGGCCAAGGCCGCCGAAGCCCGACGTACCTACCAGGCCCGACTGAAGGCGGCCCGCGCATGATCGCATCGGTACGCGGCGAGGTGATCGACATCGCCCTGGATCACGCGGTCATCGAGGCGGCGGGGGTGGGCTACAAGGTGATGGCCACCCCGTCCACACTGGCGACTCTGCGCCGTGGCGACGAGACCAGACTGATCACCGCGATGATCGTGCGCGAGGATTCGATGACGCTGTACGGGTTCGTCGACGGCGAGGCCCGGGACCTGTTCGCCACCCTGCTCGGGGTATCCGGAGTGGGTCCCAAGATCGCGCTAGCGACCCTTGCGGTCTACGACGCCCAGGCGCTGCGTCAGGCGCTCGCCGACGGCGATGTCACCGCACTCACCCGGGTTCCCGGTATCGGAAAGCGGGGCGCCGAGCGCCTGGTGCTCGAACTGCGCGACAAGATCGGCGCGGTCGCCGGGGCGGGCCCGGCCGCGGTGGGCGGGTTCGGCGTTCGCGGCCCCGTGGTGGAAGCCCTTGTCGGGCTTGGCTTTGCGGCCAAACAGGCCGAGGAGGCCACCGACAAGGTGCTCGCCGGCGACCCGGAGGCCACCACCTCCAGTGCGCTGCGCGCCGCATTGTCCATGCTCGGTAAGAAGTAGACATGGGTCGGTTCGGTGAAGACACCGAGGATCCCGACGAGCGGGAAGTCTCACCCGCGCTGACGGTCGGCGAGGGCGATGTCGACGCCAGCCTGCGGCCGCGCTCACTGGCGGAGTTCATCGGCCAGCATCGGGTCCGCGAACAGCTTCAGCTCGTCCTCGAGGGCGCCAAGAACCGCGGCGGCACACCGGATCACATCCTGCTGTCGGGGCCGCCGGGCCTGGGCAAGACCTCGCTGGCGATGATCATCGCCGCCGAGCTCGGTGCGGCGCTTCGGGTCACGTCCGGGCCCGCCCTGGAACGCGCGGGCGACCTGGCGGCGATGCTGTCCAATCTGGTCGAAGGCGATGTGCTCTTCATCGACGAGATCCACCGGATCGCCCGGCCCGCCGAGGAGATGCTCTATCTCGCGATGGAGGACTTCCGGGTGGACGTCGTCGTGGGCAAAGGTCCTGGCGCCACCTCGATTCCGCTCGACGTCGCGCCCTTCACCCTGGTCGGTGCCACCACCCGGTCCGGCGCGCTGACCGGGCCGCTACGTGACCGGTTCGGCTTCACCGCCCACATGGACTTCTACGAGCCCACGGACCTGGAGCGGGTGCTGGCCCGCTCGGCCGGAATCCTCGGCATCGAACTCGGCGCCGAGGCCGGTGCCGAGGTGGCCCGGCGCTCCCGCGGCACACCCCGGATCGCCAACCGGCTGTTGCGCCGGGTGCGTGACTACGCCGAGGTCCGGGCCGACGGCGTCATCACCCGCGATATCGCCAAGGCGGCGCTGGAGGTCTACGACGTCGACGAGCTGGGCCTGGACCGGCTGGACCGTGCGGTGCTGTCCGCACTGACCCGCAGTTTCGGCGGTGGGCCGGTCGGGGTGTCGACGCTGGCTGTCGCGGTCGGAGAGGAACCCACCACCGTGGAGGAGGTCTGCGAGCCGTTCCTGGTGCGGGCCGGGATGATCGCCCGCACCCCGCGCGGCCGGGTGGCGACCTCGCAAGCCTGGACACACCTCGGCCTCCAACCACCAGTCGCCGGTCTGGGCGGGGTCGGACTGTTTGAATAGACGACATGCTGACTGCCGGTGTGATCGTCGCGGGCCTCGCCGCGTTGCTGCACGTCTACATCTTCGTGATGGAGTCGCTGACCTGGACCTCGGCCCGCACCAGGGCGACCTTCGGTCTCACGGCCGAAGAAGCCGCCGCCACCAAGGAACTCGCGTTCAACCAGGGTTTCTACAACCTGTTCCTGGCCATCGTGTCGGGCATCGGGATCGGCGCGCTGCTGACGGGACACACCGCCGTCGGTGCGGCGCTGATCTTCGCCGGCGTCGGATCGATGTTGGCCGCCGCGCTGGTGCTGCTGGTGTCGTCGCCCGAGAAGGCGCGCGCCGCGGTCACACAGGGTGTGTTCCCGCTGATCGCGGTGGTGCTGCTGGCGGTGGGGCTGGTTTAGACGGCGGCGGGGCGTCCAGTTCGCGACAGTCGACCCGGTTGCCGCCGGCGCGTTTCGCGGTGTACATCGCCTCGTCGGCCAATTCGACGAGCCGATCCAGCAGTGACCGGATGTCACCGTCGGTGGCCGACGGGGTACACGCGGCGCCGACGCTGATGGTGACGCCGTGCGGGAGGTGGTTCACCTCGGCGCGGACCCGCTCGGCCAATGCGCGCAGGCCGCTGCCGCCGAGCGCCATGGCGATCAGGAATTCCTCGCCGCCCACCCTGGCGGTGACGGCCGACTTACCTGCGACCCGGCGAAGAGTGGCAGCCACCGCGATCAGCACCCGGTCACCGGCCGCGTGCCCCTCGGTGTCGTTGATCCGCTTGAAGTCGTCGATGTCGACGAGCACGACACCGACGCGGGAGCTGCGGTAACTACGCGCACGGGTGATCTGCTCTGCGGCGCCCCGGTAGAAACCGCGCCGGTTGTGCAGTCCGGTCAGCGCGTCGACATCGGACTGCACCGCGCCCGTGCCCAGCATCTGCACCATGATCTGTCCCACTCCGGGCACGGTGACGATGCCCACCAGCACGATGATCGCCTTGCTCACTCCGCCCAGCGGGTCGCCGAGCATGGCGATCTTGGCCGCGCAACCGGCGACGGTCGCCAGCGCGATCCCGCAGATGAGCGCCAGGTACGGACTGGTGTGGGTGAAGGCGACCAGACCGGCGATGGCCGCGAAGATGCTGCAGCCGATCAGACCGGCTTGCGGATCGGGCTCGGCCACGCAGGCGACGCCGACGCAGACCGCCGAGCCGATCGCGAACACCCGGGACTGGGTGCGGGTGGGCCATCGGCGTAGCCACATCGCCGCCATGGCGAGACACAGCCCGGTGGCGGTGACCATTACGATGACGGCGAGCGCGCCCGAAGGTCCACCACGACCGAGCTGTATCAACACCGGGATGGCACTGAGCACCGCGAGCGTCACCGCAAGAAAGATGCGAATCGGCCGTTGCTGGCCCTGTGACTCCAGATAGTCCGACAGCCAGTCGTAGTGGTCGGGTTGCCGCCACCACCTGCGTATCCAGTCCACTGTCAGCTCGTTCGTTTGCGGTTGGGGCATTCCGAACCGATAGTACGCAGCCGTTTGAGGGTTTGCTGCGACTTGCCCGATTGAGCGGCGCCAAGGGTGGGTATCCCGCTTCTGGACCGAGGAGGAGACATGACCGAAACGGTGGTTTCAGCCCGTCGCGGACGGCTGGCGATTCCGCGCAGCCGCGGCGCGGCGAGCGGATTTCTGGTGGTTCTGCTGGGGGCCTGGGGCGCGCTGGCGCCGTTCGTCGGTCCCTATCTGGACTTCGCGTACACCCCGGCCCAGGCCTGGACCTGGACCGCGGCCCGGGGTTGGCTGGAGGTGCTCCCGGGAGCGGTCGCGGTGGTGGGTGGCCTGCTGCTGCTGATGTCGGGTAACCGGGCGACGGCCATGCTCGGCGGGTGGCTGGGCGTGGCGGCCGGGGTCTGGTTCGTGGTGGGCAGGTCGTTCACCGCCACACTGGCGATCGGCGACCTCGGCACCCCGACGGCCACGCTCAATGCCCAGGGTGTGCTGCTGCTGGAATTGGCGTTCTTCACGGGGCTGGGATCGCTGATCGCGGTTCTGGCGGCGATGGCGGTGGGCCGGCTGTCGGTACGCAGCGTTCGCGACGCGAGTTACGCGCGGCGCCCGGTCGCGACCGACGTCGACGAACCGCAGGACATGCGGGAGCCGCGGCCCCGTCGCCACTTCTGGCATCGGCGCACGCCGGTGCCGCACTGATCCGCGCTCACCGCGACATGTGGACCCGGTTGCCACCGGCTCGTTTGGCGCTGTACATGGCGTCGTCGGCGGCATCCACGAGGCGGTCCAGGATGAGCTGCAACTCGTGATCCTCCGCGTCGCGGATATCCGCTGTGGCAGCCCCGATGCTGACGGTGATCGCATCCGGTAGCGCCGCCACGTCACGACGTACGTGCTCAGCCAAGACCGCTGCTCTGCTTTCGTCGAGATGGCCGGCGATGACGAACTCCTCGCCCCCGAACCGGGCTGCGACGGTATCGCGGGGGGCGTGCCTGCGCAGGATGTCGCTGACCGCCACCAGCAGTTGATCGCCGGCGGAGTGCCCGCGGGTGTCGTTGATCCGTTTGAACCCGTCGAGGTCGACGAGCACCATGCCGGTCGTGACACCGGCCTCGCGGGCCCGGGCGAACAGGTCGCAGCCCACGCGACGGAAGCCGCGCCGGTTGTACACGCCGGTGAGTGCGTCCAGATCCGATTCGGCGGCGTCGCTGCCCAGCAGGTGGACGAGTACCTGTACCGAGCACGGCACGGCGAGCACTCCGACTGTCACGACGAGAAGTTCGGCCGTGGCGCCGGCCGGATCGCCGGCCGCGGCCAGCCGGGCGGCGTTGATCGCACTGGTGACCAGTGCCAGCACGATCACGCTGACCAGAACCGGGCTGGTGTGGAAGAACGCGACGTAGCCCGCGATCGCGGCGAAGACGGCGCAGCCCAGCAGACCGGCGGCCGGATCGCGTACCAGCAGTGCGGCCGCGGCGATACAGGCGGCGGCGACCACGGCGAAGAGCCGGGACTCCCGCCGCGTCGGCCAGTGCAGCGCCCAGGGCACCGCCAGGGTGGCCGTGATCACCGTCACCCCGCTGGAAAGCGTGCGGGGCAGCCCGGCGGTCGGACCGCTCGGGCTCCAGTGCAGGAGCAGCGGTCCGGCACCCAGCAGGAGGATGACCAGCACCATCATCAGTCGCGTGGGGCCACGCAGTCCCTGTGTCGCGAGATAGCTCGACAGCCAGTCGTAGTGGTCGGGCTGGCGCCACCACGACCTCAACGCGGCGATGTAGGCCCTCATCGGTCATCCGTCGGTCAGGAGAGTGTTCCGACGGATGCTACCCACCGGCTCGGCTACGGTGTGAACACCGTCACATGCCCGGCGGTGCCGGGCGCCGGGCTCAGAGTGTGGCGAGCGCCGCGGCCAGCACGTCGAGACCTTCGTGGAGCAGGTCATCCGAGATGGCCAGCGGGGGCAGGAAACGCAGCACGTTTCCGTATGTCCCACAAGACAATACGATGACGCCCTGGGCGTGCGCGGCGGTGCACAGGGACTTGGTGAGCTCGGCGTCGGGCTCCGTCGTCCCGGCCTTGACCAGTTCGACGGCGATCATCGCGCCGCGGCCACGGACATCGCCGATGCGGTCGTCGTCGGCCTGGATCCGCCCCAGCCGCTCCTTCATCAGCGTCTCGATCTCGGCGGCGCGGGCCACCAATCCGTCGGCCTCGATGGTCGTGATGGTCGCCAGGGCCGCCGCGCATGCCACCGGATTACCGCCGTAGGTGCCGCCCAGCCCGGATACGTGCGGGGCATCCATGATCTCTGCGCGGCCGGTGACCGCCGACAGCGGAAGGCCGTCGGCGATGCCCTTGGCGGTGACGATCAGGTCGGGGTCGATGCCCTCGTGCTCGCAGGCGAACATCTTGCCGGTGCGGGCGAACCCGGTCTGCACCTCGTCGGCGATGAAGACGACATCGTTCTTGCGGCACCAGTCCAGCAGGGTGGGCAGGAAACCCTCGGCGGGCACGATGAAGCCACCCTCGCCCTGGATCGGCTCGATGATCAGCGCGGCCAGGTTGTCCGCGCCCACCTGCTTGTCGATCACACTGAGGGCACGCTTGGCGGCGAGCTCGCCGTCGGTGGCCAGTTCCTTGCCGAACTCCGCGTCACGGAACGGGTAGGACAGGGGAGCGCGGTACACCTCGGGGGCGAACGGGCCGAAGCCGTGCTTGTAGGGCATCGACTTCGCCGTCAGCGCCATCGTCAGGTTGGTGCGACCGTGATAGGCGTGGTCGAACGAGACGACCGCCTGCTTACGGGTGTAGGACCGGGCGATCTTGATCGCGTTCTCGACCGCTTCGGAACCGGAGTTGAACAATGCCGAGCGCTTGTCCCCGGCCACCGGTGTCAGCCGGTTGAGCTGCTCGCAGACGGCCACGTACTCCTCGTACGGGGTGACCATGAAGCAGGTGTGGGTGAACCGGGCGGCCTGGGCCGCCACCGCGTCGACCACGCGCGGTGACGCGTTGCCGATGGTCGTGACGGCGATGCCGGAGCCGAGGTCGATGAGCCTGTTGCCGTCGATGTCTTCGACGATGCCGCCGGCGGCGCGCGCGGCGTAGACCGGCATGGTGGTGCCGATTCCGCGGGATACCGCAGCATTCTTGCGGTCGGCCAGGGCCGATGACTTCGGCCCGGGGATGGTGGTGGCGAGATGGCGGGTCTGCTCGACGGCAGTCACGGTTGACTCCTGCTCGGTGTGCACGGCGGGGATGACACGCAATCGGAAGCCTAATCCGCCAACCGCTCACGCGGGTGAAAACAGAAGTTGAACAGCTGTGTGACTTCGGATCGAGTGTTGCACGGTCTATCTTGCCACGATTTCCGTCGTGTTGAACGCATCCGACGGTCGGTTTGCCGGCTCGGGCGCCCGCGGTGGCGCAGGCAGGGCGTCGCGGTTCCCGTCGGCGATGATGGCACACTGGGTGCGACGAGGCGCCGCGACCGAGCTCGCACAGCCATGCCCGCGCAACAATCACGAAAGACAGCCGTTTCATGGACTTGGTCGTATTCCTGCCGCTCATCCTCATCATGGGCGCCTTCATGTTCTTTGCTTCGCGTAAGCAGAAGAAAGCCATGCAGGCCACCATCGACCTGCACGAATCGCTGAGTGTCGGCGACCGGATCCACACCACGTCGGGGCTGCAGGGCACCATCACCGGCATCTCCGACGACAACATCGAGCTGGAGATCGCACCCGGTGTGATCACTACGTGGATGAAGCTTGCGGTGCGTGACCGCATCGAGGACTCCGCCGATGACGAGGAGTTCGACCATGTCGACGAGGAGTCCGGTGCCGTGGAGCTCACGGATCGTCCGGCTCCCAAGGCCGACGGCAACTGACCGCAACCGGCTCAGGCTCACCGCGTACCCTCCCCGTAACACTCGCCCCGCGTAGACCGCTTTCCAAGGAGACCCAACAACCGTGGCATCGACTTCGGCGCCGGTGCATCCTGCCCGCTATCTGGCGCTCTTTCTGATCCTCCTGGTCGGCGTCTACCTTCTCGTCTTTCTCACCGGCGACAAGCAGGCCGAGCCCAAGTTGGGCATCGACCTGCAGGGCGGCACCCGCGTCACCCTGACTGCGCGTACCCCGGACGGCTCCGAGCCGTCCCGGGAATCCCTGATGCAGGCGCAGGAGATCATCAGCTCGCGTGTGAACGGTCTCGGTGTGTCGGGCTCCGAGGTCGTCATCGACGGCAACAACCTCGTCATCACCGTCCCGGGTAACGACGGCAGCGAGGCCCGCAACCTGGGGCAGACCGCACGGCTCTACATCCGCCCGGTGATCCACGCGATCCCCGCGCAGGGCAAGGGGCAGCAGCCGCCCCAGGGCGCTCCGGGTGCACCGCCGGGAGCACCACCCGGTATGCCGCCCGGTGGTGGCTTGCCGGCGTTGGCACCGGCCGAGCCTGAAGCCCCGGTCACCGCGCCGGGCCAGGCGGGTACGCCGGCCCCGGCGGCCCCACCGGCTCAGCCGCGTCCGTATCCGCAGGAACCCGCGCCGACGCCGGCACCACCCGCACCCGGTACGCCCGCGCCGGGCGCACCAGCGCCGGGTGCACCGCCCGCGCCGGGCGCACCGGCCCCTGCGCCGCCGGGATCCAAAGCCGATCTGGCCCAACGCATCTCCGATGAGAAGCAGCTGCGCCAGAGCGCCGACCAGAGCATCCAGTTGCTGGCCCTGCAGTTTCAGGCCACCCGCTGCAATGACGAGGACGTGCTGGCGGGTAACGACGATCCGAACCTGCCGCTGGTGACCTGTTCCTCGGACCACACCACGGTGTACCTGCTCGACAAGTCGATCATGAGCGGCGAGCAGATCGAGAGCGCCAGCTCGGGGCTGGATCAGCAGCGCGGCGACTATGTGGTCGACGTGCAGTTCAAGCCGGAGGGCGCCAAGATCTGGGCGGACTTCACCGCCGCCAATGTCGGCACCCAGACCGCGTTCACGCTCGACTCCCAGGTGGTCAGCGCGCCGGAGATCCAGGAGGCGATCCCCGGTGGGCGCACCCAGATCACCGGCCGGTTCACCCAGGACTCGGCCCGGGAGCTGGCCAACGTGCTGAAATACGGCTCACTGCCGCTGTCGTTCGAGTCGTCGGAGGCCGAAACCGTCTCCGCCACACTCGGTTTGACGTCACTGCGGGCCGGCCTCATCGCCGGCGCGGTGGGGATGGCGCTGGTCCTGGCGTACGCGTTGCTGTACTACCGGGTACTCGGTCTGCTGACAGCACTGTCCCTGGTCGCTTCCGGCGCCATGGTTTTCGCACTACTGGTGCTGTTGGGCAGGTATATCAACTACACCCTGGATCTGGCCGGCATCGCCGGTTTGATCATCGGTATCGGCACCACCGCCGACTCGTTCGTGGTGTTCTTCGAACGCATCAAGGACGAGATCCGGGAGGGCCGCTCCTACCGGTCGGCGGTGCCGCGCGGTTGGGCCCGCGCCCGCAAGACGATCCTGTCGGGTAACGCGGTCACCTTCCTGGCCGCGGCCGTGCTCTACGTGCTGGCGGTCGGCCAGGTCAAGGGATTCGCGTTCACCCTCGGCCTGACGACCATCCTGGACGTGCTCGTGGTCTTCCTGGTCACGTGGCCGCTGGTGTACCTGACGACCAAATCGGCGACGCTGTCCAAGCCCGCGTTCAACGGTCTCGGCGCGGTGCAGCAGATCGCTCGCGAGCGGCGTGCCGCGCACACCACGGGACGGGGATGACACATGTCGGCCAAGCACAGCACTGACAGCACCGACCTGGAAGACTCCGGCGCCGTCGAGGCACCGGCTCTGGATTCGGCCGAGTCGTCGAACCTGCCGCAGCACAGTTTCTTCGTCCGGCTCTACACCGGCACGGGTGCGTTCGAGGTCATCGGCAAGCGCAAGATGTGGTTCATCATCAGCGGTGTCATCGTGGCGGTGGCGATCGCCGCGATGCTGCTGCGCGGCTTCACCTTCGGTATCGACTTCGAGGGCGGCACCAAGGTGTCCATGCCCGTCGACGGGGTCAAGGGCCAGGCCACCTCGGAGCAGGTCGAGACGGTCTTCAGCAAGGCCCTCGGTACCGCACCGGAGTCGGTGGTGATCGTCGGCAACGGCGCCTCGGCCACGGTGCAGATCCGCACCGAGACGCTGAGCAATGCCGATACCGAGAAGCTGCGCGTGGCACTGTTCGACGCGTTCGAGCCCAAGGGCTCGGACGGCAAGCCCAGCAAGCAGGCCATCAGCGACTCGGCGGTGTCCTCGACCTGGGGTGGCCAGATCACCAAGAAGGCGCTCATCGCGCTGGTGGTGTTCCTGGTGATCGTCTCGATCTACATCACCGTGCGCTACGAGCGGTATATGGCCATCGCGGCGCTGGCGGCCATGTTCTTCGACATCATCGTGACCGCCGGGGTGTACGCGCTGGTCGGATTCGAGGTCACCCCCGCCACCGTCATCGGTCTGCTCACGATTCTCGGTTTCTCCATCTATGACACCGTCATCGTGTTCGACAAGGTGGAGGAGAACACCCACGGGTTCGAGCACACCACTCGGCGCACCTTCGCCGAACAGGCCAACCTCGCGGTGAACCAGACGTTCATGCGGTCGATCAACACCAGCCTCATCTCGCTGCTGCCGATCCTCGCGCTCATCGTGGTGGCGGTCTGGCTGCTCGGCGTCGGCACGCTCAAGGACCTCGCGCTGGTGCAGCTGGTCGGCATCATCGTGGGTACCTACTCGTCCATCTACTTCGCGACGCCGCTGCTGGTCACGATGCGAGAGCGCACCGAGCTGGTGAGCGCACACACCAAGCGGGTGCTGCGCCGGCGCAACGCGGCGGCCAAGGCCGGCGCGGTCACCGAGGGCGCGACCGGCACGGAGATCGAGGATTCCGTCGCGGCGGATGTCGTCACCACGCCGGCTCCGGACAAGCCCGTTCCCGGGGCGCGTCCCGTCCGGCCGACCCGACCGTCGGGCAAGCGGCGTCGCTAGTGCGCGGACGGTCGATCGCACGAATCGGTGCGGCGGTTGCCGCGCTGATGCTGGTGGTCGGTACCTCGGTCGCCTGTTCGTCGGCCGAGGACCACGTCATCGACTACGCCGTCGACGGCACGCTGATCACCTACAACACCAACACGGTGGTGGGTGCCGCATCGGGCGGGCCGCAGGCGTTCGCGCGCGTGCAGACCGGGTTCACCTACCGTGGCCCCGACGGCCAGATCATCGGTGACCGCGACTACGGCAGTGTCGCGGTGGTCGGCCGCTCTCCGCTGATCCTGGACTACGAGATCAACGCCAATGCCGTGTATTCCGACGGCAAACCGATCACCTGCGACGACATGGTGCTGGCCTGGGCCGCGCAGTCGGGGCGCAACCCGGGCTTCGACGCGGCCAGCACCGCCGGGTACCGCGATGTCGCCACCGTCGACTGCGCCCCGGGTGCGAAGAAGGCCAGGGTCACGTTCGCCCCGGACCGCGGTGTCGTGGACTACGGCCAACTGTTCGGGGCCACCTCGCTGATGCCGTCCCATGTGATCGCCGACGAGCTCGGCCTCGGCGACGGCGCGGTGACGACGGCCCTGCAGACCGGTGACGCCCCGGCCATCGACCGCATCGCCAAAGCCTGGAACACGCTGTGGAATCTCGGCCCCGATATCGACCTCAAGAAGTTCCCGTCATCGGGTCCCTACAAGATCGCGTCGGTGGCCAAGGACGGCGCCGTGGTACTGACCGCGAACGACAAATGGTGGGGCGCCAAGCCCGTCGCCCAGCGGGTCACGGTGTGGCCCAGGGGAGCTGATATCCAGGACCGGGTGAACCGCGGCGCGTTCGACGTGGTGGACATCGCCACCGGTTCGTCGGGCACGCTGAACCTGCCCGCGGGTTACACCCGTACCGACACGCCGTCGGCCGGGATCGAGCAGCTGATCTTCTCCGCGCAGGGTCCGCTGGCCGCGCCGCCGGCCCGGCGTGCGCTGGCCCTGTGCACACCGCGCGACACCATCGCCCGCAACGCCGGGGTCCCGATCGCCAACGTGCGGCTCAGCCCGACCGTCGACGACGCGCTGGCGGCCGCCGAAAGTGCGGGCGAGGCAGGGCAGTTCAGCGTGGCCAACCCGGACGCCGCCCGCGCGGCCCTGAACAATCAGCCGCTGACCGTGCGAATCGGTTACCAGACCCCCAACGCCCGGATCGCCGCGACGGTCGGGGCGATCGCGCAGTCATGTGCGCCGGCGGGGATCACCGTCACCGACGAGTCCGGTGACT
Source organism: Mycobacterium hackensackense (assembly GCF_025822555.1). NCBI lineage: Bacteria > Bacillati > Actinomycetota > Actinomycetes > Mycobacteriales > Mycobacteriaceae > Mycobacterium > Mycobacterium hackensackense. The sequence continues at coordinate 605,050 of NZ_JACKUC010000038.1, read as the reverse complement.
CCGTCGGCCCGCAGGGCTTGCGCGACAACAGCATCGACGTCCTCATCGGTAGCACGGGTGGCGCGGTCGGCAGCGGATCCACGGGATCCTCCGCGCTGGACGCCTATGATCTGCGATACGGCAACGGCAACAATCTGTCCGGGTACGCCAACGAGCGCATCGACGGCATCATCGACGCGCTCGCGGTGACCGCGGACCCTAAGGAGCTGAGCAGGCTGCTCGGCGAGGCCGGGCCGATCCTGTGGGGCGATATTCCGACCCTGCCGCTGTACCGTCAGCAGCGCACCCTGGTCACCTCGAAGCGGGTGTCGGCGGTGCAGGCCAACCCGACCCGCTGGGGTGCGGGATGGAATATGGACCGATGGGTCTTGGAATAGTGAGCAGGTTGAGTTATGTCTAGTGCCGCCGCCGTGATCGCCGAACTGACCCGCACCGTCGCCGATTTCCCGCAGCCGGGTGTCCAGTTCAAGGACCTCACCCCGGTGCTGGCCGACGCCCGCGGGTTGGCCATCGTCACCGACGCGCTGGCCGAGGCGGCCGACGGCGCCGATCTGATCGCCGGGATCGACGCCAGGGGTTTCCTGCTGGGCGCGGCCGTCGCCCTGAAGCTGGGCACCGGGGTGCTGGCCGTGCGTAAGGGCGGCAAGCTGCCGCCGCCCGTGCACGCCGAGCGGTATGAGCTCGAGTACGGGTCGGCGACGCTGGAGATCCCGGCCGACGGTATCGATATGGTCGGCCGGCGCGTTCTGGTCATCGACGATGTGCTGGCCACCGGAGGAACGCTGGCGGCGGCGGCCCGGCTGTTGGAACGCAGCGGTGCGCACGTCACCGGAGCGGCGGTGGTGCTCGAACTGACCGCCCTGCCCGGGCGTGCGGCGGTGCAGCCGTTGCGCGTCACCAGCCTGACCACGGTGTGAACGGCGTGGGGGATATCCTTTAATTTCAGGAGGTGATCATGCCCGACGAACCCGTCACAGGGCAGGCCGTCGCGGTCCCGCCACAGCCGGGGGATACCGCCGCGCTGGACACCTCCAAGACCAGCGCCTCGCGCCGGGTGCGGGCCCGGCTGGCCCGCCGGATGACGGCGCAGCGCAGCCTGGTCAACCCGGTGCTCGAGCCGCTGGTCGCGGTGCACCGCGAGTTCCATCCGAAGGCCGATCTGGCGATTCTGCAGCGCGCCTACGATGTGGCCGAGGAGCGGCATGCCGATCAGCTGCGCCGCTCCGGTGACCCGTACATCACCCACCCGCTGGCGGTGGCGAACATCCTGGCCGAGCTCGGTATGGACACCACCACCCTGGTGGCCGCGCTGCTGCACGACACCGTCGAGGACACCGGTTACTCGCTGGAGGCGCTGACCACCGACTTCGGCAGCGAGGTGGGACATCTGGTCGACGGGGTGACCAAGCTGGACAAGGTGGCCCTGGGCACCGCCGCCGAGGGCGAGACCATCCGCAAGATGATCATCGCCATGGCCCGGGATCCCCGGGTACTGGTCATCAAGGTCGCCGACCGGCTGCACAACATGCGCACGATGCGCTTCCTGCCGCCGGAGAAGCAGGCCCGCAAGGCCCGCGAGACGCTGGAAGTCATTGCCCCCCTTGCTCATCGACTCGGTATGGCGACGGTGAAGTGGGAGTTGGAGGATCTGTCGTTCGCGATCCTGCACCCGAAGCGCTACGAGGAGATCGTGCGCCTGGTGGCCGACCGGGCGCCGTCGCGGGACACGTACCTGGCCAAGGTGCGGGCCGAGATCGGTACGGCGCTGTCGGCGATGAAGATCAGCGCGAAGGTGGAGGGCCGGCCCAAGCACTACTGGTCGATCTATCAGAAGATGATCGTCAAGGGCCGCGATTTCGACGATATCCACGACCTGGTCGGCGTCCGCATCCTGTGTGACGATATGCGCGACTGTTACGCCGCGGTGGGCGTGGTGCATTCGCTCTGGCAGCCGATGGCGGGCCGGTTCAAGGACTACATCGCGCAGCCGCGCTACGGCGTGTACCAGTCTCTGCACACCACGGTGGTCGGGCCGGAAGGCAAGCCGCTGGAGGTGCAGATCCGCACCAACGAGATGCACAACACCGCCGAGTTCGGCATCGCCGCGCACTGGCGCTACAAGGAAGCCAAGGGCCGCAACGGTTTGCCCGCCGGTCACACGGCCAACGAGATCGACGAGATGGCCTGGATGCGCCAGCTCCTGGACTGGCAGCGGGAAGCCGCCGACCCGGGGGAGTTCCTGGAGTCGCTGCGTTACGACCTTGCCGTGCAGGAGATCTTCGTGTTCACCCCGAAGGGCGACGTCGTCACGCTGCCCACCGGGTCGACGCCGGTGGACTTCGCGTACGCGGTGCACACCGAGGTCGGGCACCGCTGTATCGGCGCACGGGTCAACGGCCGACTGGTGGCGCTGGAGCGCAAGCTCGAAAACGGGGACCAGGTCGAGGTTTTCACCTCCAAGGCCACCACGGCGGGACCGTCGCGCGACTGGCAGACGTTCGTGGTGTCACCGCGGGCCAAGGCCAAGATCAGGCAGTGGTTCGCCAAGGAGCGTCGCGAAGAGGCGCTGGAGGCCGGCAAGGACGGGATCGCCCGTGAGGTGCGCCGCAGCGGACTTCCGTTGCAGCGCTTGCTCAATGCCGAGTCGATGTCGTCGCTGGCCCGGGAGCTGCACTACGCCGACGTCTCGGCGCTGTACACCGCCGTCGGTGAGGGGCACATCTCGGCACGGCACGTGGTGCAGCGCCTGGTAGCCCAACTCGGTGGTGACGAAGAGGCCGAGGACGAGATCGCCGAGCGCGCCACACCGACCACCATGCAGGTGCGGCAACGCACCAGCGATGACGTCGGGGTGTCGGTGCCCGGGGCGGTCGGTGTGCTGACCAAGCTCGCGAAATGCTGCACCCCGGTGCCGGGCGACAACATCCTCGGCTTCGTCACCCGTGGTGGTGGGGTCAGCGTGCACCGCACCGACTGCACCAACGCGACGTCGCTGCAACAGCAGTCCGAACGCATCATCGAGGTGCATTGGGCACCGTCGCCGTCCTCGGTGTTCCTGGTGGCGATCCAGGTGGAGGCCCTGGACCGGCACCGGTTGCTCTCCGATGTCACCCGGGTCTTGGCCGACGAGAAGGTGAACATCCTGTCGGCGTCGGTGACGACGTCCAATGACCGGGTGGCGATCAGCCGGTTCACCTTCGAGATGGGCGATCCCAAGCATCTGGGCCACGTGCTCAACGTGGTGCGCAATGTCGAGGGTGTGTACGACGTCTACCGGGTGACTTCCGCGGCGTGAGCCGCAGTCAGGCCTGAGCGGCGTGAGCCGCAGTCAGGCCTGAGCGGCGTGAGCCGCAGCTGCTCGGCGGGTGGTCAGCGCGCCGACACCCGCCGCGCCCAGGCAGGCGAGCGCCACCGCACCGGCGAACCACGGGAACACCGCGTGCAGCTGCCACTGCGTGGCCGCCCAGCCGGCGACGATGGTGGGCACTGCCATCGCGGTGTAGGCCAGCAGATAGAACGCCGACATGGTCTCGCCGCGACGGTCGGCGGGTACCACCTCCGACAGGTGGCGCAGTGAACCGCCGAACCCGAGCCCGAAGGTGGCGCCCAGCAGCGCGGCCGCGGCGAAGACCAGCCACTGATTCCCGGTGGCGAGCACCGGAATGGTGAGGACCAGCGCCACCGCCATCCCGATATCGCCGTAGATCGCGGCCCTGTGTGCCGGCACCCGGGCAGACCACAACTGGGCCAAGGCGGCCGCGAAGGCGGTGGTGCCCACCACGACGCCGCCGAACACCACGTTGTGCACATGGGTCTGCTGGGCGGCCAGGGAGGGATACAACGACAGCAGCACGCCGAGCACCGACCAGGAGGCGGCCGCGCCCAGCGCGGCGAACCAGAAGTCGCTGCGGATGTGTGCGGGCACGGACGGGCGGGCGAGCCGGATGGGCCCACGGGTGCGGGCCAGGTGTGGTTCGCGCAGGGCGATCACCCCGATACCGACGAGGGCGACGATCGCCGCCACCACCGCGTACGGCGTGCGCATGGGGTGCGGTGCGTATTGCGCGAGGACCGACGAGCCGACGATGGCGACGGTCATCCCGATGTTGAACGCGACGCCGGACAACTGGCCCGAGCGCACCCGGTGGTGTGGCCGCAGATCCAGCAGGGCGGCGGCACCGGCGACCACGATGGAACCGACGGCGGCGCCGTGGATGACACGGGCAAGCAGGAGCATCGCCATGTTGTCGGCGATCAGGAACACGACGAGCCCGACGATCATCGCCACCAGCGCACCCAGCAGCACCGGTTTGCGTCCGATTGCGTCGGAGATCCGGCCCGACACCAGCACCGCGCCCAGTGCGGCCACCGCATAGACGGCGAAGATGACCGTGGTGGCCAGCGGGGTGAGGTGCCAGACCTCTTCGTACATCCCGTACAACGGGGCGGGCACCCCGGACACGCCCAGCGCCACGCCGCTGAGTACCAGCAGCAGGGTGTAGGCGCCCCGCTGCACTTCGACGGGTGTGGCCGCGTCCGCCGTCACGATGTCTCCTCGGGGTGGTGGTCGGCACAAGTTTCTCGTGCAACACGCGTGCCGCCGGACATCATCTCAACCAGCCGGGTGACACGGATCTCACAGGCTGCGATACTGCGACGATGCGTGCAGCCATGGCCGTACTCCTTGCTTCCCTGGCCGTCCTGGCGGCCGGCTGTGGTTCCACCATCAAGCCCGAGGGTGCCGCCGAACAGGTGGTCAAGGTGGTGTCCAAGACCGGATTCAAGCCGACCGACGTGACATGCCCGTCGGGGGTGAAGGCTGAGGTCGGCACCCAGTTCGACTGCCACTTCACCGGCCCGGACGGCAACTACACCGCGCATATGAAGATCACCAAGGTCAGCGGCGACGATGTCGAGTTCTACATCCAGTCCAAGCGGGACTGAGCCCGCGGCTCAGATGAGCTCGATGGCCTCGGCGATCGACGGCAGCACGAGGCCCGGCCGGAACGGGTAGCGGGTGATATCGGCCTCGGTGGTCGAGCCGGTGAGCACCAGGATGGTCTCCAGGCCCGCTTCGATACCGGCAACCACGTCGGTGTCCATCCGATCGCCGACCATGACGGTGGTCTCCGAATGCGCGGCGATGCGATTGAGGGCGCTGCGGAACATCATCGGGTTCGGTTTCCCGACGAAGTACGGTTCGCGTCCGGTGGCCTTGGTGATCATGGCCGCCACCGAACCGGTCGCCGGGAGCGGCCCCTGCGCCGAGGGCCCGGTCACATCCGGATTGGTGGCGATGAACCGGGCGCCGTCGCCGATCAGCCGGACCGCCTTGGTGATGGCCTCGAACGAATACGTCCGTGTCTCGCCGAGGACGACGAAATCGGGGTCGGTGTCGGTCAGGGTGTAGCCGACTTCGTGCAGCGCGGTGGTGAGGCCGGCTTCGCCGATGACATACGCCGACCCGCCGGCGAGCTGATCATCGAGAAAGGTGGCGGTGGCCAGCGCCGAGGTCCAGATCGACTCCTCGGGCACGGTCAGCCCCGACCGGCTCAGCCGCGCAGCCAGATCGCGGGGGGTGAAGATCGAATTGTTCGTGAGGACCAGGAAGGGGCGTTCCTTCTCGGTCAGCCGCGCCAGGAACTCGGCGGCACCGGGAAGGGCGTGCTCTTCCCGTACCAGGACGCCGTCCATGTCGGTCAGCCAACACTGCGCCGGTACGCGCATTCGTGCCGTGGAGTCCCCAACGCCGGCAACAGCAGCCGTGCTGCGCATGAATTTCGTTCTCCTGGTTGATATTTCCCATGCCGCCAGCCGGCGGTACAGGTATCGTCACCCCAGCCTAGCCGTCGGTCGGCTACTGCACCCGCACCGTCGTGATGTTCACCGGATCGGCCGGCTTCCCGTCGTCACCACCGCCGGCGACACCGCTCGCGGCGATCCGGTCGAGCACCGCCAGCCCGGGGGCCGCGATGGTGCCGAACGCGGTGTACGTCGGCGGCAGTTCGGAGTCCTTGTAGACCAGGAAGAACTGGCTGCCGTTGGTGCCCGGTCCGGCATTGGCCATGGCCAGGGTGCCGCGCGGATAGACCACCGGAGTCTTGGCGGCCGGATCGGTCAGCCGGTACTGGTTGGTCGGGTACTCGTTGGGGAACTGGTAGCCGGGTCCGCCCTTGCCGGTTCCGGACGGGTCACCGCACTGCAGCACGCCGAGGTCTGCGCCGACGGTCAGCCGATGGCAGGGTGTGCTGTTGAAATAGGCCTGTGCGGCCAGGCTGGCGAAGTTGTTGACCGTGCACGGCGCCTTGGCGTTGTCGAGCACCACCGGGATCACCCCGCGGTCGGTGGTGATGACCGCGTTCACCGTCGCCGGGGCGGTCGGCACCTTGCCGACGCGGGGCGGGCGCACCGGCCGCACGGCAGCCTCGGTGGTGGCCGGGTATTGGCAGTTGGCGCCGAGGTTGACCGGCGGCTGGAACGGGGGGAGCGGCTGACCGGCGGCGGGGGCGGCGGTGATGGTCGGATTCCACTCGTACCGGTCGAGCCCGTTGCGGAAATCCTGGAGCAGCAGCCGGGTCACCACGATGGTGAAGACCAGGACCAGCGTGCCGAGCACGGTCACCACATACCCGATCACCAGGCCGGCGATCGCCATGCCGCGGCCCTCTTCGCCGCTGCGCTTGATCTGCGACAGCGAGATGTGGCCGAACACGATGCCCAGCGGCGCGATCAGGAACGCACAGATCAGCGAGGCGATCGCGAGGGCGTTGGTCGGGCGCGGCGGCGGTGGATAGCCGTACGGCGGGGGATAGCCGCCGTACGGCGGGGGGACCGTCACCGACTCAGTCCAGCTGAATGGACTTCACCGTGACTTCTTGCGCGGGCTTGCCGTCTTGGCCGCCGCCCGCCACGCCGGCCTTGGCGATCTTGTCCAGCGTCTCCAGGCCGGTCTGATCGATGGTGCCGAACACGGTGTAGTTCGGCGGCAGCTGAGAGTCCTGGTACACCAGGAAGAACTGGCTGCCGTTGGTGCCCGGACCGGCGTTGGCCATGGCCAGGGTGCCGCGCGGGTACAGCACGGGCTGCTGCAGCGCCGGGTTGTCCGGCTGGTACTGGTTGGTCGGGTACTCGTTGGCGAACTGGTAGCCGGGGCCGCCGGTGCCCTGGCCGGTCGGGTCGCCGCACTGCAGGACCGCCAGCCCGCCGGTGGTCAGCCGGTGGCACGGGGTGTCGTTGAAGTACCCCTGCTGGGCCAGGCTGGCGAAGCTGTTCACCGTGCACGGGGCCTTGGCATTGTCCAGCTGCAGGCCGATATTGCCCTGATTGGTGGCCATGCTCGTGCTGATCTGCGCCGGGTCCGTCGGCACCTTGCCGGTGCGCGGCGGGTTCACCTTCTTGGCGGCCGCCTCGGTGGTCGCGGGGTACTGGCAGTTGGCGCCCAGGTCCGCGGGAGCCACGAAGGCGGGCAGCTTGCCGTCGGCGGCCGGCTGCGGGGCGGTGGAGGAACTGGGTGAGGCCGACGCCGTCGCGCTCCCGGAGTCCTTGTTGGTGTAGATGACGGTGAACACCGCGGCGGCCACGACCGCGATGACGCCTGCCACCGAGGCGATGATCGTCAACAGACGCCGCCGGCGGGCCTGCGCGGCCCGGCGTTCGAGCTGCCTGTCGAGCTTGCGCTGGGCCGTTTCGCGTCGTTGTTTGTTCGTCGGCACCGCCGCTGTCCTCCTACGTCTGGGTCACACTCGGCAACGAGTCTGCCAGGCGTAACTGAGTGCGTGTGGCGCGACCCGCGGTCGCGTAACCGCGCATGGGAAAATGGGGGCATGCTCATCACCGGGTTCCCGACCGGAGCGCTGGCGTGCAACTGCTACGTCATCGCTCCGCACGAGGGTGCCGATGCGGTGATCATCGACCCCGGACAGCGGGCGTCGCGGCCCCTACAGCAGATTCTGGACCGGCATCGGCTGACCCCGGCGGCGGTGCTGCTCACCCACGGCCACATCGATCACATGTGGTCGGCGCAGAAGGTGGCCGACACCTACGGTTGCCCGGTCTACATCCATCCGGATGACCGCGCGATGCTCACCGATCCGATCATGGATCTGGGTGTGGCGGGGAAGGCGCAATCGCTGCTGCTGGGCTTCGGCAAGCGTGCGGTGGCCGCGTTCTTCACCGAGCCCCGGCAGGTCGTCGAACTCACCGGCGACGGCGAGCTGCTGGATCTCGGTGGTATCCCGGTCACGGTGGACCACACCCCGGGGCATACCCCGGGATCGGTCGTCTTCCGTGTCGGCGCCCACGAGCGTGGCGACGGGGGGATCAGCCCGGCCTCCGCCTTCACCGGTGACACCCTGTTCAAAGGTGCGATCGGCCGTAGCGACCTGCTCGGCAGCAGCGGACGTCAACTGCTCACCTCGATCGTGACAAAACTGTTGGTGCTCGACGATGACACCGTGGTACTACCGGGACACGGTGAGAAGTCCACGATCGGGCTCGAGCGCCGCACCAACCCGTTCCTCGAAGGTTTGCGATTGTGACTGATTACTGTGGCTGATTTCAAAGCGCCCAAGGGCGTACCGGACTACCTGCCTCCCGACTCCGCGCAGTTCGTGGCGGTGCGTGACGGTCTGCTCGGGCCCGCCCGGCGGGCCGGGTACGGCGATATCGAGTTGCCGATCTTCGAGGACACCGCGTTGTTCGCCCGCGGCGTCGGCGAGTCCACCGATGTGGTGAGCAAGGAGATGTACACCTTCGCCGACCGCGGAGAGCGTTCGGTGACCCTGCGTCCCGAAGGCACCGCCGGGGTGATGCGGGCGGTCATCGAACACGGTCTGGATCGTGGCCAGCTACCCGTCAAGCTCTGCTACGCCGGGCCGTTCTTCCGCTACGAGCGTCCGCAGGCCGGCCGCTACCGGCAGTTGCAGCAGGTGGGTGTCGAGGCCATCGGTGTGGACGATCCCGCCCTGGACGCCGAGGTGATTGCCATCGCCGACGGCGGCTTCCGGTCCCTCGGACTCGAGGGGTTCCGCCTCGAGATCACCTCGCTGGGCGATGACAGCTGCCGCCCGCAGTACCGGGAGTTGCTGCAGGAGTTCCTGTTCCGGCTCGACCTCGACGAGGAGACCCGCCGCCGCGCGGAGATCAACCCGCTGCGCGTGCTCGACGACAAGCGCCCGGCGGTGCGCGAGATGACCGCCGGCGCGCCGCTGATGCTCGATCACCTCTCCGATATCGCCAAGGCGCATTTCGAGACGGTGCTGGGGCACCTGGACGCCCTCGGCGTGCCCTATGTGGTCAACCCACGGATGGTGCGCGGGCTGGACTACTACACCAAGACGACGTTCGAGTTCGTGCACGACGGCCTGGGCGCCCAGTCCGGTATCGGTGGCGGCGGCCGCTACGACGGGCTGATGCGTCAACTCGGTGGCCAGGACCTGTCCGGAATCGGGTTCGGCCTCGGGGTGGATCGCACCATGCTGGCGCTGAAGGCGGAGGGCAAGTCCGTCGGTGCGGTGGGACGCGTCGATGTCTACGGGGTCCCGCTCGGTGAGACGGCCAAACTGGAACTGGCCAAGATCGCGGCGGCGCTGCGAAACGCGGGGGCGCGCGTCGACCTGGCCTACGGTGACCGCAGCCTCAAGGGCGCGATGAAGGGTGCCGACCGTTCCGGGGCGCGCATCGCCCTGGTGGCCGGTGACCGCGATATCGAGGCCGGCACCATCGGTGTGAAGGATCTCTCCAACGGTGAGCAGAGCGATGTCGCCGCCGGTGACGTGGTGGCCGAGGTGTTGTCCCGGTTGGGCTAGGTGTGATGACAGCTAGGGCCCGAACACCGCTGCGGTGAGCACGCGGTCCAGGTTGCCGACGCTGCCGCCGAACGGGTTGCCGCGCTTGAGAATCCGCGTTCCCGTGGGGGTGACCGCCACCAGCATCGCCGAGCTGGAGGTGAGTTGTACCCGGCACTCGAACCGCACCTGGTCCAACGGTGCCACCGGCCGGCCCGCACCGTCGCGGTAGACGCGGCGGGCCCGGTCGAACACCGCGACCGGGGTGAAGGCGCTGACCGGGGCCCGTCTGCGCCTGCGGATCGCCCCGGCCGTGCCGAGCGCTCCCACGCCGGCGGTCAGGCCCACGATCAGCAGCACTGCGCTGAGGGCGAGCGGGACCTCCGCGGTGAACAGTGCGATCATCCCGAAGCCGCCACACACCAGGGTCAGGATCGCCAGGACGAACGTCGCGATCTGCCACCCGCCGCCACCGCGGTCGATCACCAGGATGTCGGGTCCGGTCTGCGCGATCACCAGACCGCCCCGGTCGGCCAGGATGTGCGGCTGCGATGGTGCGCTCACCACCACACCTTAAGGTCAGGGCATGCGAGTTCTGGTGCAACGGGTGACCTCGGCCCGCGTGGTGGTCGACGGCGAGATCGTCGGACGGATCGACCCGGAGGGGCAGGGACTGCTGGCACTGGTCGGCATCACGCATGCCGACGACACCGCACTCGCCGCGAAGATGGCCGAAAAGCTTTGGCGACTAAGGATTCTCGATGGGGAACAGGCCGCCGCCGACGTCGCCGCGCCGATCCTGGTCGTCAGTCAGTTCACCCTGTACGCCAACACCGTGAAGGGGCGCCGGCCGTCCTGGAACGCCGCGGCACCCCGGCCCGTCGCAGAACCGCTGATCCACGCGTTCGCGGATGCGCTGCGGGGCCTGGGTGCCGAGGTGAGCACCGGGGTGTTCGGCGCGGATATGGCGGTCGAGTTGGTCAACGACGGTCCGGTGACGGTGCTGCTGGAGTTGTAGCCCCGCCTGCCGGGTAGGTCGGTGCCGTCAGATTGCCACGACGGCGGTGCCGTCAGATGGCCATCGCGGCGCGGACCTCTGCTTCGGAGGCCGAGCCGCCGGTGCCCGACGAGGTGACCCGCCCGGACTCCAGGATGTAGTACTGCTGTGCGGATTCCAGCGCGAACCCGATGTGCTGCTCGACCAGCAGCACGCCGAGGTCACCGCGCGCGGTGAGTGCGGTGATCGCGGCCTCGATCTCCGCCACCACCGAGGGCTGGATGCCTTCGGTGGGCTCGTCGAGAATCAGGCACTTGGGGCCGGTGATCAGCGCGCGTGCGATGGCCAGTTGCTGGCGCTGCCCGCCGGAGAGCAGCCCGGCCCGCCGGGTGAGCAGCTCCTTGAGCGCGGGAAACAGATCGAGCTGCTCATCGATGAGAGCCTTGCCGTTCTTCCGGCCGTCGGCCACGACCTGCAGGTTCTCCGCGGTGGTGAGCTGGCCGAAGGACTGCTGGCCCTGCGGCACATAGGCCAGGCCTTTGGCGACGCGGGCACTGGGCCTCAGTTTGGTGATATCGGCGCCGTCGAAGCGCACCTTGCCCGCCGTGCATTTCAGCAGTCCGACCGCGGCCCGCAACAGGGTGGTCTTGCCCGCGCCGTTGTGCCCCATCACCGCGGCCACCCCGGCCGACGGCACCTCGATGCTGACCCCGTGGATGACCTCGGAACGGCCGTAACCGCTGTGTACGTCGATCAATTCGAGCATCAGGCGTCCTCCTCGGAGAGGCCGGCCGCGGCGGTGCCGAGGTAGACCTCCTGCACCTTCGGATTGGCCTGCACCTCGGCGACCGAGCCTTCGGCGATCACCTGGCCGCGGGCCAGCACGGTCACCGAGGTGGCGAAGGCACGCATGAAATCCATATCGTGTTCGACGACCACCACGGTGCGTTCACTGCCGATGCGGCGCAAGAGATTTCCGGTCTCTTCCCGTTCCTCATGGCTCATGCCCGCCACCGGCTCGTCGAGCAACAGCACATCGGCGTTCTGCACCAGCAGCATGCCGATCTCCAGCCACTGTTTCTGCCCGTGTGCCAGCACCCCGGCCGGCTTGTCGGCCAGGGCCGTCAGGCCCGTCGTCTCCAGGGCCTCCTCGATCGAGGGCAGGATGCCCGATCGGCGCCGCAGCAACGTCCACGGGGACCGGCCCGCCCCGGCGGCGATATCGAGGTTCTGCAGCACGGTGAGCTGCTCGAAGACCGTGGCGGTCTGGAATGTGCGTCCCACCCCGAGCCGGGCGATCTGATGGACCTTGCGGCCCAGCAGTTCCTTCCCGGACTTGCTGACCGAACCGGTGGCGGCGACGAGGCCGGTGATGGCGTCGATCACCGTGGTCTTGCCGGCGCCGTTGGGCCCGATCAGGAAACGCAAGTCACCTTGGAACAGGGTCAGGTCGACATCGCTGACGGCCTTGAACCCGTCGAAATCGACGGTCAGGCCCCGTACCTCGAGGTACTGCGTGCCCATGCCCACATTGCCGCCGGCCACCGGCTCGGTGGCGGTCTCGGCCTTGGTGTCGGTCATGTGGCGGCACCCACCTTCTCGGGTTCTGGATCCGGGGCGGGATCGGGTGTCGGTGCGGCGCGCCGGCGCTTGAGGAACACCCCGAGTCCGGCCAGACCGGCCGGGAAGAATCCGACGACGACGATGAACAGCAGCCCCTGGGCGTAGGTCCAGGCCGACGGAAACTGTTCGGAGAACGCGGTTTGCGCCCAGGCGACCCCGATGGCGCCGAGCACCGGGCCCAACAGCGTGGTGCGTCCGCCGATCGCGACACCGATCAGGAAGGCGATGGAGGGCACGATGCCGACCTGCGCCGGGGTGATGAATCCGATGATCGGTGCGAACAGGGCGCCGGCGATGCCGGCGAACAGTGCTGCCGTGGTGTACGCCACCACCTTGATATTGGCCGGGTCATAGCCCAGGAACCGGACCCGCTCCTCGCCGTCGCGGACCGCGACCAGCAGTTCGCCGTAGCGGCTCTGCATCAGCTGGCGTACCACGGCGACGACGATGAGCAGCACCGCCGCGGCGATGAAGTACAGCATTTGCCGGTTCACCGGATCGGACAGCCGGAAGCCGAAGAAGGTCCGGAAGCCGTTGAGCCCGTTGCTGCCCCCGAGGGTGGCCTGTCCGACGAGCAGGATCGCCAGGGCGGCGGCCAGGGCCTGCGAGAGGATCGCGAAGTAGGCACCCTTGACCCGGCGCTTGAACACGCCCAGACCGAGCAGTGCGGCGATGGCCGTGGGCACGATGAGGATCGCCAGCATCGTGAAGGCGGGGGAGGCGAACGGCTCCCAGTAGGCGGGCAGTTTGGGGATACCGGCGATCTGCATGAAGTCCGGGACCGTCTGCTTGCGGATCTCGGCGTCGGCGATCTTGAGATGCATACCCATCATGTAGGCACCGAGACCGAAGAAGACACCCTGTCCCAGGGTGAGCATTCCGCCACGGCCCCAGGCCAATCCGATACCGGCGGCGACGATCGCGTAGCACAGGTACTGGCCGAGCAGGCCGAGCCGGAAGCTGGACAGCACCGCCGGTGCGACGCCGAACAGCAGTGCTGCGGCCACGGCGAACCCGGCCCAGGTCTGCCAGCGGCCGATCAGTGTCCTCATACGAGACTCCTTGTCCGCACGGTGAACAGACCCTGGGGCCTGGCCTGCAGGAAGATCACGATCACCACGAACACGATGACCTTCGCCAGCGACGCGGTGGTGCTGTACTCGATGAACGAATTCAGCAGACCGAGGCTGAAGGCCGCGATGACGGTGCCCTTGATCTGGCCGAGTCCACCGACGACCACCACCAGGAAGGCATCGATCAGGTAGCTCTGCCCGGTGGTGGGGCTGGTGGACCCGATCAGGGTCAGTGCCACCCCGGCCACCCCGGCCAGACCGGAGCCGATGAAGAAGGTAGTGATATCGGTTCTGCGCGAGGAGATTCCACTGGTCTCGGCGAGATCGCGGTTCTGCACGACGGCGCGGATCCGCCGTCCCATCGGGCTGGCCTTGAGCACCACGGCCAGCACGGTGACGCACAGGACGGCCAGTACCAGGATGAAGATCCGGGTTCTGGGCACCACCGCGCCGAGGATCTCGACGCCGCCGGACAGCCAGCTGGGTGCGCCGACGTTGACCGCGGGTGCACCGAAGATGTCGCGCGCCACCTGCTGCAGGATCAGGCCCACGCCGAAGGTCACCAACAGGGTGTCCAGCGGACGGTGATACATCCGCTGGATCAGTGTGGTCTCCAGCAGAACTCCGAGCAGGCCGCCGACGACGAACCCGACCAACAGCGAGATGAGCAGTGAGGCACCGGCATTGGACACCAGTTGCTGCACCAGGTAGGCGGTGTAGCAGCCGGCCATGATGAATTCGCCGTGCGCCATATTGATGACGCCCATCTGCCCGAAGGTGAGTGACAGGCCCAGTGCAGCCAGCAACAGGATCGAGCCGAGGCTCAATCCCGTTGCCAGCTGTCCGATCAGGACATCCACGGTGCTAGTTCCCCGTCGCTTTCGCTCGCCCCGGCGCTATCCGGACAGACCGGCAGCCCAGGGGTAGGACTTGAGGTAAGGATCCGGCTTGATCGGACCCTTGGACTCCCAGATGGTGTAGATCAGGCCGTCGGGGTGGATCTCGCCGATCCGGGCGGTCTTGGTGATGTGGTGGTTCTCGCCGTCGATGGTGACCAGCCCCTCGGGGGCGTCGAAGGTCACGCCACCCGCATTGTCCTGAATGGCCTTGGTGTCGAAGGCCTTCGCCTTCTCCACCGTGTTCTTCCACAGGTACACCGAGACGTAGGCCGCCTCCATGGGGTCCGACGTCGGCTTGTTCTCGCCGTAGGCTTTCTTGTAGGCCGCGACGAACGCCTTGTTCACCGGGGTGTCGATGGTCTGGTAGTAGTTCCAGGCGGTGAGCTGTCCCTCGATGTTCTTGGCGCCGATTCCGGTGACCTCTTCCTCGGCGATGGACACCGACACCACGGGCATCTTCTGCGGGGTCAAGCCGGCGTTGGTGTACTCCTTGAAGAACGCCACGTTGGAGTCACCGTTGAGGGTGTTGAACACCGCACCGGCATTGGACGCCCGCACCTTGTTGACGATCGTGGAGAAGTCGGTCGAGCCCAGGGGGGTGTAGTCCTCGCCCTTGATCTCGATCCCGTTGGCGCCGGCGTAGGCCTTGATGATCCGGTTGGCGGTCTGCGGGAAGACGTAGTCGCTGCCCACCAGGTAGAGCGACTTGACGCCCTTCTCCTTGAGGTAGTCCAGCGCCGGCACGATCTGCTGATTGGTGGTGGCGCCCGTATAGAAGATGTTCTTGCTGGATTCCAGGCCCTCGTACTGCACCGGGTAGTACAGCAGCGAGTTGTTGCTCTCGAAGACCGGCAGCATGGCCTTGCGGCTCGACGATGTCCAACCGCCGAAGACGGCCGCGACACAGTCGTCCTTGATCAGCTTCTCGGCCTTCTGGGCGAAGACCGCGGGATCGGAGGCGCCGTCCTCGCCGACGATCTGGATCTGCTTGCCCTGCACGCCGCCCTTGGCATTGATCTCCTCGACGGCCAGTTTGATGGCGTCGCGCACCGTCACCTCGGAGATGGCCATGGTGCCCGACAGCGAGTTCAGTGAGCCGACCTTGATGGTCGAACCGGAGGTGTCCACGCAGGACGCGGCCGCTGCGGTGCTGTCGCTCTCGCTGGCCTTGCTGCCACATCCCGACAGCACGAGGGCGGTCGCTGCGACCACGCTTCCGGCTGCCAGGACCGACCTGTTGAGTCGCATCTATTGCCTTTCCATCGATTTCGCTTATCGCGAGGGAATCGCGGGCTCACGTGCACACGCGGGAGGCGTGTCGAATCGGGACGTTAGAGCTGGCAGGTTTCTGTGGAATTTCTGTATGTGACGAACAAATTAACCTGTTGGTCGATCGGTATTGGTCCGTCGTTAGCCGGGGGCGCCGAGGTGCTGATGTGGCAGTTGTAACGATCGGGTAGCGTCCGGCGATGTGACGGACATGCGAAAAGGTATGAGCAAGGTCGGAGCGGTGTTGATCTCGGGCGCGGCCCTCATGGCGACCACCGGCGTGGCACACGCCGAGCCGGCGGCGGGGCACCAAGTGCGCTACACCCTCACCTCAACTGCCCCGTATGACTTCCAGGTGCTGTATCTGACGGCCCAGCCGGCCGACAAGGCCGCCTACAACGCCGATGCCTACTCCTATGTGAAGCGCGAGACCATCAACGTCGCGCCGGACCGGCCGTTCGTTTTCGAGACCACGCTGGCCGATCCGCAGTGGGCGATCCTGCAGGTGAGCAGCACCACCAAGGGTGGGGTCGGTGCACCGAACCCGCATTGCGATGTCGCCGTCGACGGTCAGGTCATCGTGGCCCAGGATGCGCCGTACAGCGTGGTGTGCCAGGGCTCGCAGTGGTGACCCACCGCTAGCTGGGTGCCCGGCTCTGCCTTCGCCTGACGGGTGAAGTCATCGGCAAGGACCTCGCCGGCTCCGGATTCGACACCGTCGAGCACCTGCCGCACCACACCGTGAGGTGTGGACTTGGGGCCGTCGGCGAATGACGTCATACCTCGGGCTGCGGAAGGAACTCCTGCGAGGCCCATCACCGGTATTCATGATCGTCTCTGACGTTCACCACGACCTTTCCTCTGGCGTGGCCGCTTTCGACGTAGGCCAAGGCGTCGAGCGTGGAGCCGAACGGATACACCCGATCGATGACAGGACGGATGACACCCGCATCGACGAGGGTCGCCAACTCGCGTAGTTGATCCCCGTTCGCGGTCATGAACAGGAATGAGTAGGTCACCGAGCGCTGTTTCGCTTTGCGCCGCACCGAGAAACTCAGTGCGCGCATCGCCTGCACCAGCAGCCAGTTCGCCCCGAACTCACGTGCAAAGGTCGGCTCGGGCGGCCCCGCGACCGAGATGACCGCGCCGCCGGGTTTGACGACCTGAAAGGACCTGTCCAGGGTCTTACCACCCTGAGTGTCCAGGACGAGGTCATAGTCACGCAGCTCGGTGGCGAAATCCTGGGTTTTGTAGTCGATCACGATATCGGCGCCGAGCTTCCTGACCCATTCGACGTTCTGGGTGCCGGTGGTGGTCGCGACGGTGGCCCCCAGATGTTTGGCCAGCTGAATCGCGATGGTGCCCAGGCCACCGGAGCCGGCGTGGATGAGCACTTTCTGCCCTGGCCGCAACTGTGCCTTGTCGACCAACGCTTGCCAGGCGGTCAGGCTGACCAGCGGCAGCGCGGCGGCTTCGTTCATGTCTACGCCGGCCGGCTTCTTCGCTACGTCATTCTCGTTGACGGCGAGGTATTCGGCGAAGGTGCCGATCCGGTCCTGACGGGGTTTGGCGTAGACCGCGTCGCCGGGGGCAAATCGCCGCACGCGAGGACCGGTCTTGACCACGATGCCCGCCAGATCGTTTCCGAGGACGAGTGGAAGGTTGTAGGGCAGCAGCGGCTTGAGCTCGCCGTTCCTGATCTTGAGATCCAGGGGATTGACGCTGGTGGCGTGTATCTGCACGAGCACGTCATCGTCGCGCAAGTCAGGGACGGCGCGCTCGACGGCGCTGACCGTGTCCTTCTTGCCGTAGCGGGTGAGGGCGAACGCTTTCATCGGATGGCCTTCTCGGTGCAGTGGTTGGTCTGCGCCGCGGGCACGGCGCGCAAGGGGTCCTCTCGGGCGTTGTCGCTACGACTCGCCATCGGCGAGGAATGCCGCGGCGATCGGTGCGAACTGCTCGTGGTACTGGAATATGCCGCCATGTCCGGAGTTGGGATAGATGATCAATTCCGATCCCGCGATGCGCCGATGTAGATCCTCGGATAGCACCGAGGGCACCATCCGGTCGTGGTCACCGTTGGCGATCAACGTCGGCTGAGTGATCTTCGACAGATCCGACGGTCTGGATCGGCCGTACGCCTTGATCGCTTTGAGCTGGGTCTGGAAGGCGCTGATCGTGATGTCCTTGTCGCGGTCGGTGGTGCGCTCCTTGAGTCGGTCGACGAACTGCTTGCCGGCGCGCCTACCCTCGGCATCACGGTTGAAGAACAGGAACTCCTTGGGATCGGAACGTGTCAGTGTGGCCCGCAGCGTGTCCCAGTAGGTGATACCCGCAACCTTGTCGATGTCTTTGCCGCCGCGCGGTCCGGTCCCGGTCAGCACCAGCCTGCGGACCAGTTGGGGATGCTTCAGTGCCAAATCCTGAGCAATCATGCCGCCCATCGAGAACGAGAACACATCGATCCTGCTGAATCCCAACGCGGTGACGAAGGTGTAGGCATCGTCGGCAGCTTCTTCGATGGTGCCCGGCACTGACCCGCTGGACGCGCCCACGCCCTTGTTGTCGAAGGCGATCACGTGGCGGTTCTTGGCGATCGGGTCGATGATTCGTGGATCCCAATTGTCCAAGGTCGCGGCGAGGTGCACGAAGAAGACCACCGGGATGCCGCCTTTGGGACCGAGTTCACGGTAGGCATAGGTGGTGCCGTCGGCGGTCACAGTGTGCGACTGTGCCTTGGCGTAGGACGTGATGAATTCACTGATGCTGCTCATGAGGTACTCGTTTCTTCAATAGTGTGGTGATGCACGCGATTTGAGTGACCCGACTTCGGCTCAGTCGGCGAGGAACTCGAGAGCGTCAGCCACGAAGGTGAGGTGATGCTGGAATATCCCGCCGTGCCCCGAGTTCGGGTAGATCTTCAGCTCTGCGTTGGGGATTCGGCGTGCCATGTCTGCGGACAAGCTGCTCGCCACCATGAGGTCGTCATCGCCGTTGGCGACCAGGACGGGGACCGTGATCCGTGACAGGTCATCGGGAGTGGCCTTGCCGCCGTCGACGATCGCTCTGAGCTGCGCCAGCCGCGCCTGCAGCGAGACCTTCTCGTCCCGATCGAAGGTTCGCTCCTGCAGGCGGGTAAGGTATTGGGAGGCAGCACGTTTGCCTTCTGCGGTCCGGGGGAAGAACAGGTATTCGCGGGGGTCCTTCCGCGACAGGAGAGCCTTGGTGTAGGCGCCGGCGACGATTCTGCGCATCGCGTCGATTCCGCCGCCACCGCGAGGCCCGGTACCCGCCAGGATCATTCGGTGAACCAGATCGGGCGATTTGAGGGCCACCAGCTGGGCTACGCCTCCGCCGAGGGAGAACCCGATCAGATCCACCTTCGTCAAGCCGAGCGCTCGGATGAACGCGATTGCATCGTCGGCCATCTGGTCGACGTTGTCCGGGACTTTGGATCCGGTGGCCCCGACGCCTCGGTTGTCGAAAGCGATGACGCGGTGGTATGCCGCAATGCCGTCGATGACTCTCGGGTCCCAGTCGTCGAGCACAGCGGTGAAGTGATGCAGGAACACGACGGGCACGTCGGATTCGATGCCGAGTTCCCGGTATGCGAACGGCACTCCGTCGACATCGATTGTCTTGGTGGGTATGTCTTTCCAGGTGAGCATGTCAAACCTCTCGGCGTCGATGGGAGTGTGGAGTTCAGGGCGTTATCGGATCCCGCGTTTGGGACGCAGGGACGCGGATCCGTTGCGCTTGAGCATCGCGAGGGTGGTGGCAAGTCGACCGCGGTCAAGGTCAGGTTCGTTCCCGGCTCCGAGCCGGTGGAGCTGATCGGTGCTCCAGCTGATGTTGAGCACGCCGTCGAGCGCTTTGACATCGACGAATCGACTTATCAGCCTTCGCATTCCGTACTTGAGTTCGCGGGTCGGAAGAACGTCCAGCCGGCCGGACAGGATGGCTTCGGCGGCATCGGGCATGGTCACCGTCGGGCGAGCCAGGCCGACCACGTCGCAGTCTCCTGATTCGACCGCCTGCGCCATGGCCTCCCTCGACCGGAAACCGCCGGTGACCGCCAGCGGCACCTGTCCCGCCGCCGCGCGAACGGTGCGCGCGTAGTCGAGGAAGTAGGCTTCGCGGGCTCGGGTGCTGGCTGCAGTCGATCCCGACATGGCCGGCGACTCGTAATTCCCGCCGCTGATCTCGATCAGGTCGATGGCTTCTCCGGCCAGAGCGCTCACCACGTCGCGCGAATCATCTTCGGTGAATCCACCCCGTTGAAAGTCGGCCGAGTTGAGTTTCACGCTCACCGCGAATGATGGTGATACCCGGGCTCGGATACCACGGATCACGTCCAGAAGGAATCGCATCCTGCGCACACTGTCGCCACCCCACCCGTCCTCGCGCAGGTTGGTCAGCGGCGACAGGAATTGGGTGACCAGATATCCGTGTGCACCGTGGATCTGCACGCCGTCGAATCCCGCCGTTTCGCATACCTGCGCCGCGGTCACGAAACGGTCGATGATGTTCTCGATCTGCGGGCCGGTCAACGCGCGCGGCGTGGGCGAGCCAGGCAGACTCAAAGGCACGGCACTGGGGGCGACCGGTGTATGGCCGAGGGACAGCGGGTTGGATTGCCGCCCGGGATGATTGAGCTGTGCCCAGATCGGCACACCCGCGTCGTGAGTGGACTTGACCCACCGTGACAGCGCTGCGAGATCCCGGTCGTCCTCGATCACCACGTTCCCCGGTTCGCCCAACTGGGTGCGGTCGACCATCACGTTGCCGGTGATGAGCAGCCCGTAACCTCCGCGACTCCATCGGTCGTAGAGACGTACCAAACGGTCATCGGGGGCGTGGTGGCCGTCTGTCAGCGCCTCACTCATTGCGGCCTTCATGATCCGGTTGGGCAAGACCAGGCCATTGGGTAGCCGGAGCGGTTGGTGCAGGGCGTTCATCTGAGCCTCTCGACGCGACGCATTGATATTACGAGCATAATATTATGACTGTATTATCATCGTCAAGGGTGGTTCGGGACACAAGCGGAGGTGGGTTCCATGGCGCGATATGGAGCGGAACACAAGACTGAGACCCGTCGGCGCATCATCGCGGCAGCCGGCCGGCGTCTCAAGCGCGACGGTATCGACGGTTCGGGGATCGCCGCGGTGATGTCCGACGCCGACCTCACCAACGGTGCGTTCTACGCGCATTTCGGATCCAAGAATGATCTCGTCGCGAATGTCGTCACCGATCAACTCGAACGGCAGCGTGCCGCCGTCAGCGCCCTACCTGCTGATCGAGATTCGCTGGAAGGTTATATCCGGGGCTATCTGTCCATCGAACACCGGGACAATCAACCCGAGGGCTGCCCGACGGCGGCATTGCTGAGCGAAATCGGACGGTGCGACGGCATCGTCCGGGACGCCTATTCCGCTGGGGCGCAGTCGATCGTCCAGGAGATTGCCGTGCACCTCCCGGCCGCGAGGTCGGAAGTGGATCGAATGCAGAGAGCGTGGGGTCTGTTCAGCATTCTGGTCGCGTCCCTGCAACTCGCCCGAGCGATCACCGACCCCGCGGTCTCCGCCGAAGTGCTCGACGCCGGGATCAACAATGCACTTCGGATACTCGATAGTCTGGAATGACCTCGCCGGCGCAATGTGAAGGCAGTGACCTCTGCCATGCGAGGAGACTCGCCGCGCCGATGGTCTCCAGAGCCATCGCTCCTACCGCGACTGGGTGCGGTCGTCCGCGCTGTTGCCATGAACGCATGCGGGCCAGACCACCGATGAACGTGGTTGCCAACGAGAACGTCACCGTCCGCGACCGCTCGACACGGCCGAGTTGAGGCCACATCATGAGTGCCATCGCGAACTTGAACACGTTGGCATATCGAAGTGAACTGTCCACCGTGGGCGGTACATTCGGCGATCCGCCCGGTACACCCTGGGCGCCACGAACGATCTCACCGACCGCGCTGGCCATCGGGATCACCGCCACCGCCGCCAGTGTCCACTGCAGTCCTCGGCGACTCCGACCGTTGCCGGGTTGAGACACCGCGCGCTCCATGTTTGCGTTCCTCATTTCGACGTCGTGGCGGCAGCCAGGATCGCGTCACTGATCGCGGCCGGGGTGACCGCGAAGGTGAGTTTCTGGGCGCGACTGAGGGTGTCGAGCAGGTACCGACGTTTGGGATGTCTCGATGTCAGTGCGTGGTTGACCGCCTTGGTGACCCGTTTGGGGTCGGCGGCCAGCTTCTGCATACGGCCCATCAGTTTGCGGCTGCCGACCAGGTGCGAAGCGTACAGCCGGCGATGCGTCTCGGACAGTTGTTCGGTCATGCGGTCGTAGTCGTCGAGTGCGCTGCCCCACATATCGGTGCGGATCGGGCCAGGCTCGATGAGCGAGACCGGAATCTTCCATGGGCGCAACTCCATTCGCAGCGCATCGGCCAACGACTCGATCGCATACTTCGATGCGTTGTACGCGCCGGTGCCCGGAGTGGTGATCAACCCGCTGACCGAGGACATGAACACCAGCCGCCCGCCGGCTTCGCGGATTTTCGGCAGCACCGCCTGGGTCACCGCGATCTGAGAGATCACGTTGACGTCAAGCTGGTCGGTCAGGTCATCCAGCGACAATCCCTCCACCGGTCCGTTGACGATGATCCCTGCATTGTTGACGAGGCCGTTGAGACCTGCCGGCAACCGGGCGGGCAGTGCGGCGATATCGGAGCGGTCGGTGATGTCCAGCGGGATCGGATGCACGTGGGGTAATCGATTCAGACTGTGCAACGCGGCATCAGAGCGGGCGGTGGCATACACATCCCAGCCCCGCGAGCTCATGTGCTCGGTGATTGCCAGCCCGATGCCCCTCCCGGCGCCGGTAACCAAAACAGAAGGCATCTTCATCTCTTCTCTCGCTGACACGTCCGCAGCTCGGGAATGAGGGCGAAGGATCGTGCCTGCAGGCATTGATAACGACCGTTACCGTAACGCACGGTATGATAACTGCGGCAGTCTGTCAATCGACCGAGAGGCGCTGGTTGTGCGGTATCCACCGGACCACAAGGAGAAGCTCCGTGCTGTGCTGCTGGAAGCCGCAGTCCAACAAATGAAGGTCAACGGCTTCATGGGGATCGGCGTCGACGGCATCGCCGGCGCTGCCGGTGTCACCTCTGGGGCCGTCTACTCACACTTCACCAACAAGGCTGGGCTGCTCGCTGCGATCATCGAGACGTACCTGGGCCAGGTCTCCGGCGCTGCCGATTCCCCGCGGGACGACATAGACGGACTGAGAGATTTCCTGACCTACTACATCGGCAATGCGCACTGTCTCGATATCGAAAATGGTTGCGTCATGCCCGCATTGAGCGAAGATGTGGCCAGGCATCCGGCAGCCCGAGAAGTCTACGACCGTCAGGCCACGGTCTTTGCCACGCGAATCGCCAACGCTCTCGGCGGCGAGCCTCAGCAGGCTCAGCACCGCGCATGGAGCCTCGTCGCCCTGATGGTCGGTGCGGTGACGGTTTCGCGGGCAATGATTCCCGGCAGTCATGCGCAACAACAAGTACTTCAGGCGGGACTCGCCGCGGCGATGGCCATCGTCGATGGTGGCGAGGCTGATGGGCCTACCGGCGCATCGGCCATCTGACCGGCGACGGCAGGTCCGCTGATCGGATCTTTGCTCGAACGGTTCCGCCGGTGCACGGACGCGAGTAGCTTCGAAGTCGTCCATACCTATGGGCGAAGGAGCCCGCGATGGCCATCGACGAAGACAAGCTCCAGGCGTTTCTGGGTCGCGCGATAGGCGATCTCGGCGCGGCGATGAGCGCCATGCTGGTGCTGATCGGCGATGAGCTCGGGCTGTACTCGGCACTTGCCGAGGGGGCATGGTCCTCCGCCGGACTGGCCGAACGGACCGGTACCGACGAACGCTACGTGCGGGAGTGGCTGGCCAATCAGGCCGCGGGTGGTTACGTCGAGTACGACAGCGCGGCGGACACCTACCACCTCACCGAGGAACAGGCGCTGTGCCTGGCGAATCCGGACGGGCCGGTGGATCTGCCGGGCGGTTATGCGGTGGTGGAGGACCTGTTTCACGTCAAGGCGCGCGCAGTCGAGAACTTCCGCACCGGTGCGGGCATGGAGTGGGGCGAACACCATCCGTGTCTGTTCCGCGGGACTGAGCGGTTCTTCCGGGCGGGCTACCACGCCCACCTGCTGTCCTCCTGGCTGCCCGCGCTCGACGGTGTCGTGGAGAAGCTCAGGGCCGGCGCCCGGGTGGCCGATATCGGCTGCGGGCACGGCGTGACGACGATTCTCATGGCGCAGGCGTTTCCGGACTCCCGGTTCGTCGGTGTCGATTACCACGAGGCGTCGATCGCGACGGCGCGCGAGCATGCGGCGCAGGCGGGTGTCCCCAACGCGACGTTCGAGGTGGCCGATGCGACCACCTACGGCGGCGGGGAGTTCGACCTGATCGCGTTCTTCGACTGCCTGCACGATATGGCCGACCCGTCCGGCGTTGCCCGTCACGCACGGCGGTCGCTCAAGTCCGACGGCCACTGTCTGCTGGTCGAACCCTTCGCGGGGGATGTCCTGTCGGACAACCTGAATCCCGTCGGCCGGGTGTTCTACGGCGCGTCCACGCTGATCTGCGTGCCCGTCTCGCTGGCGCAGCGGGGCCCAGCGCTGGGCGCCCAGGCGGGGGAGCGCCGACTGGCCGAGGTGATGGTCCGCGACGGTGGATTCACCCGGTTCCGTCGTGCCGCCGAGACACCGTTCAACCTGGTGTTCGAGGCGCGCCCTTGACAACTGCCATCGAACAATTGTTCGATGTACCGCATGCGGTGGGACGGACAGAGCGTACGCGTCGATGACGGCGCCCTGCCCGGCCTGCAGCGGATGGGGCTGGTCCGCAGCGTGTGCACCCCGCAGTTCGACGGGATCACCTTCCACGAGGTGTTGTGCAAGTCGGCGCTGAACAAGGTGCCCGGTGCATCCATGCTTCCCTTCCGGTACACCGTCAACGGCTACCGGGGTTGCTCGCACGCCTGCCGGTACTGCTTCGCCCGGCCCACCCACGAGTACCTGGAGTTCGACTCCGGAGCCGACTTCGACACCCAGGTCGTCGTCAAGACCAACGTGGTCGCCGTGCTGCAACGTGAGCTGTCCCGGCCGTCCTGGACCCGGGAGACGGTGGCACTGGGCACCAATACCGATCCGTATCAGCGGGCCGAGGGCCGGTACGCCCTGATGCCGGGCATCCTGCGAGCGCTCGCCACCTCCGGCACCCCGTTCTCGATCCTGACCAAAGGCACCCTGCTGCGCCGTGATCTGCCGTTGATCGCCGAAGCCGCCCAACTGGTTTCGGTCAACGTGTCCCTCTCGCTGGCCATCGGGGACCCCGAGTTGCACCGGGCAGTCGAGCCGGGCACCCCGTCGCCGCAGGCGCGGCTGGGCTTGATCTCCGCGGTGCGCGAGGCCGGGCTGGACTGTCATGTGATGGTGGCGCCGGTGTTGCCGCGGCTGACCGATTCACCCGAGCACCTGGACGATCTGCTGCGCCGGATCGCCGAGGCCGGCGCCACCGGGGTGACGGTCTTCGGCCTGCATCTGCGCGGTTCGACACGGGGCTGGTTCATGCAGTGGCTGCAACGCAGCCACCCGGAGCTGGTGTCCGATTACCGCCAGCTCTACCGTCGCGGCGCGTACCTCCCGCAGGACTATCGCGACATGCTTCGTACCCGGGTCGCACCGTTGGTGGCCCGGTACGGGTTGACTGGGCGAGCGCCCATGGCGAGCGCCGGTGCCGTTTCCTCCGAAGTCGCGGCACCGGCGCACCCCACCCTGTTCTAGGTGCGCCCGCGTTTGACCTGATTGAACGGCACCCCGCGGTCGGCGGCGGCCTCGCGCGGGAAGCCGAGCACCCGTTCACCGATGACGTTGCGGGCCATCTCCGAACTGCCACCGCCCAGTGAGCCGGTCTGCCGGGACAAGTAGCGCACCCCGATATCCAGCAGGCCCGATCCCTCATCCACGACACCGGCCGCCCCGGAGATCGCCAGTGCGGTGTCGACCTCGAGTTCGGTGGTCTCCGCGTGGAACAGCCGGATCAGCGTGCCCGCGTTCGGGGGCAGCGAGCCGTTGGCGATGGACGCCGAAACATGATCGATCAGTTGACTTTTCACGGTGCGTCGGACCAATGCCCGGCCCGCGAGGTTCTGCACCATCGCGTCGTCGAGCTGTCCGGTGGCCGCCGCCAGGCCCACATGGTCGGGCGGCATCTCGTTGGCGTTCTCGGCGCCGGTGCCACTGGCGAACTCGGATCCGCCGCCGACCGCCCGGCGCTCGTGATGCAGCTGACGCGTTGCCACGGTCCAGCCGTCGTTGACCGCACCCACCACGGCCTCGTCGCCGAGCTCCAGGCCGTCGAAGAATTCTTCGCAGAATTCCTCGTTGCCGTTGACCTCGGTGATCCGGCGCATCGTGATACCCGATGCAGTCAGTGGGACCAGGAACATGGTGAGGCCCTCATGCTTGGGCACCGTCCAGTCGGTGCGGGCCAGCATCAGTCCGTAGTCGGCGGCGAAGGCGCTGGTGCTCCAGGTCTTGGCGCCGTTGATGATCCACTTGTCGCCGACGCGGTCGGCCCGGGTGAGGACCCCGGCAAGATCGGATCCGCCGCTGGGCTCGGAGAGCAGCTGGCACAGCACCTCGTCGCCGCGGATGGCGGCCGAGATGCGCGCGCGCTTCTGCTCCTCGCTGCCCATATCGAGAATGGTGGCGCCGCAGATGGTGAACGAGGGGGTGTTCAGGATCAGCGGCATCTCGTAGCAGCGGCACTCGGCGTTGAACGCCTTCTGATAGGCGTCGTCCAGACCGAGGCCGCCGTACGCGCGCGGGAAGCAGATGCCGGCGAAACCGCCTTCATAGAGCCGCTTCTGCAGGTGCCGGGCGCGTTCCCAGGACTTCTCCTCGGCGCGTACGGAGAACGGCGGGTTGTCGGGATCGATGCGCGGCATGTTCTCGGCCAGCCATGCCCTGGCGCGCACGGTGAAGTCCGCCACCGACTCGTCGGTGCCCGTCGAGATCGCCGTGTCTGTCATACGAACGCCTCCTCGGGCAGTGTGCGGCTGAGTTCGAACACGGCGCGGTGATGGTCTTCGGGGGAGCCGTACATGGCCCGGTTCAGCACCGTGCGTCGCAGATACAGATGCAGGTCGTGTTCCCAGGTCACCCCGATACCACCGTGTAGCTGCACGCAGTCCTGCAACATCATCGGCGCGCGTTCGGCGACATAGGCTTTCGCGACACTCACCAACATCGGTGCCTCCGGTGATCGCGCGCCGACGGCTTCCACCGCGCCCGCGGTGGTGGCCCGGCACGCTTCGAACCACATCTTCATATCGGCGAAACGGTGTTTGAGCGCTTGGTAGGAAGCCAGCGGCCGACCGAAACTGTGCCGGTCCAACAACCACTGGTTGGTCATCGCCAGGACGGCATCCAGGATGCCGACGATCTCGGCGCACTGCAGTATCAGGGCCACCTGGCGCTGCCGTTCGATCACCGCGCCGGTCTGCTCGGCGCTGCCGAGCACCGCGGATGCGTCGATGTCGACGCCGTCGAATTGCACTCTGGCATAGGTCTTCACCAGGTCGACGGACTTCTGCGTCGTGACGCTCACCCCGGGTGCGTCGGCGGGAACCAGGAATTGGCGCAGCGCACCGTCGGATTCGGCGACGACCAGGAACAGGTCGGCCTGCGTCCCGGCCTCGACGCGGTCCTTGACGCCGTCGATGCGATACCCGCTCTCGGTGCGGCTCGCGGTGGTGTGCGCGGACGAGGGTTCGAATGGGCGGTGTGGCTCATAGACGGCCCAGGAGGCGACCGTTTCCCCGGACACCAGCGCCTCGATGAGGTCGGTATGACCGTCCGGTGCCTCGACCAGGCCGCTGAGCACCACGCTGACCGGGTGTAGCGGACCGGGTGCGACGGTGCGTCCGGCTTGTTCGGCGACCAGGGCAAGGTCGGCCACCCCGGCGCCGGACACACTTCCGCCACCGAGTTCTTCGGGTACCAGCACGCTGGTCCAGCCGAGCTCCGCGGCTCGCTGCCACCAGCCGGGTTCGAAGGAGACGGCCCGCGCATGCAGATCGCGGACCGTGCCAAGGGATGCCTCTTTGTCCAGGAATGCCCGCGCCGTCGAGGCGAACAGCAGCTGTTCGGGGTTCGTCATCAGCCGGCGCGGAAGACCGGGTAGTCGAGGATGCGTGAGGGCATGTCCGCCTCCGGGAAGTCTAGTTATCCTGTAGTGGTAATGAAGTTACCACTTGGGTGTGGCGAGAGACACCAGCGTGGGCACCATTGCGCATCCGTATACCCGAGGTTGCCGAGGATGGTCAGCGCGGACTTCGTGAACCGTATTGTGCGATCAGCGAGAATGGCGTTACCGTTTTTGTAGAGCGAGTACGCGGGCCTGCCGCTGCCGGGAAGGACACATGACGAACTCGGACACCACAGCGGAGCGGGCGACCGACGAGGTGCAGTGGACCCTGGAAGGTCTGCTCGACCTCTTCGAGCCGGCCGCCGACGGGCCGAACCGGTTCCTGGCCCAGACCGGTCTGGCCGGCGCCGACGACCGCCAGGTCGTGGAGGGCACCCAGGTGCTGGCACAGGCGATCGTCGCGGCGGCCGCACGCTTTCCCGACAAGTCGGTGCGCTCGGTGCAGGCGGTGTTCGCCCGAGTGGTGCTGGTCGGGCCGCCGGTGCAACTCGATATCGACGTGGTGGCGGAAGGGCGCTCGACGGCGACGGCGGTGATCTCCGCCTCCCAGCACGGAAAACGGTGTATCACCGTCACCGTGCTGCTGGATGTGCCGTCCGGCGACGTCATCCGGCACCACCTGCCCAAGCCGGACGTGGCGGCCCCGGCCGACGCCAACGTCGGGCATATGCCGATGACCGGCCGCGAACTGCGGCTGGTCGATATCGTCGACGTCAACAGCCCCGACGAGGTCGGACCGCCGGAGCTGTATGCCTGGCTGCGCTACGATCCGGTTCCGCCGCGGGCCGACCTGGCCAAGGCGCTCATCGCGTATTTCACCGGACACCTGGGGATTTCGACGACCATGCGAGCACATGAGGGGATCGGCACGGCCCAGGCGCACCTGACGGTGTCCACCGCGCCGATGACCGTTTCGGTGAGCTTCCACGAACCCGTGGAGTGGAAGGGCTGGTTGTTGTACGGCCACGAGAGCACCCAGGTCGGCGCCGGGATGTCCTATGTGCGCGGCACCGTGCACACCGAGGAGGGGGAGCTGCTGGCCTCCTTCACCCAGGACGCGCTGATCCGCCCACTGCGCACCACCGATACCGACATCACGCATCAGTCGCGGTTGTAGCTCCGATCTTGCGGTGACCCTGTGGTCAGTCACCCGACTGATGGCAAATGGCCGTGCCGGCTTGAAGACTGCCACCATGACCCGATCCGCCAAGCGCAGCGCCGACCGAGTGGTCGACGTCCTGACCGACCACGGTGTCCAGTACGTCTTCGGCGTCCCGGGCGCCAAGATCGACGCCGTGTTCGATGCCCTGCTGGACGGCGGACCCGAGGTGGTGGTGTGCCGCCACGAGCAGAACGCGGTCTTCATGGCCGGTGCGATCGGCCGGCTCACCGGACGCCCCGGGGTGGTGCTGGTGACCTCCGGTCCAGGCACCGCGAACCTCGCGACCGGACTGCTGACCGCGAACACCGAGCAGGATCCGGTGGTGGCGCTGTGCGGCGCCGTCAGCCGTGGCGCCCGGCTCAAGCGCACCCATCAGTCGATGAACGCCGCCGCCATGCTGCGTACCGTGACCAAGTACACCGGCGAGGTCGATGATCCCGACGATGTCGCCGAGGCGGTCGTCACCGCATTCCGCGCCGCCACGACCGAGCCCTACGGGGCGGCCGCGGTGGTACTTCCGTCGGATGTGCTCGCGGCCGTGACGGCGTCCACGCTCGCCGGAGCCCGCCCGGTACCGGAGCTGGGCAGCGCACCCGACGGCGCGACGGGCGCTGCGGCCGAACTCATTCGCCGGGCTCGGCGCCCGGTGGTGCTGGTGGGTATCCGCGCCGCCGACCCCGGCAGTTGTGCGGCGGTGCGCGCCCTGATCTCGGCCACCGGACTTCCCGTCGTCGAGACCTTCCAGGCGGCCGGGGTGATGTCGCGGGACCTCGAGCAGCACTACGTCGGACGGGTCGGCCTGTTCCGCAATCAGCCGGGGGACGTTCTGCTCGCGCATGCCGATCTCGTCCTCGCCATCGGCTACGACGCCGTCGAGTACGACCCGGCACTGTGGAACTCCGATCCCGGCCGTGCGATCATCCACGTCGACACGGTCGGCGCCGAGATCGACGAACACTACCAACCCGTCGCCGAGCTGCGCGGATCGGTGGCCGCCACCCTGGGCCGCCTGGTACCGCAGTTGTCCGGGGTGGCGCCGTCGGAGGAGTTCACCGCCGAGTTGGCCGGGTACCGTGCCGATCTCGGGGCAGCCGACGAGGCCGCCCGCGCGACACCGGCGACCCCGGCGGGGATCGATCCCGCCAGGCTCGTCCTCGCGCTGCGCGACGGACTGGACGACGACGCCACCGTGGCATGCGATATCGGCTCGGTCTACATCCACATGGCCCGGCACTTCCGCGTCTACCAACCGCGGCACCTGCTGTTCTCCAACGGTCAGCAGACCCTCGGCGTCGGGCTGCCGTGGGCCATGGCCGCCAGCCTGGTTCGGCCCGGCACCCAGGTGGTCTCGATCTCCGGGGACGGCGGCTTCCTGTTCTCGGCCCAGGAGCTGGAGACCGCCAAGCGCCTCGGCCTGACATTCACCCATGTGGTGATGCGCGACAACTCCTACGACATGGTCGGCTTCCAGGAGGTGCTGAAGTACGGGCGCAGGTCAGGGGTTCAGCTGGCCGATTACGATATCGTGGCCTACGCCAAGGCATTCGGAGCTCGGGGTTACCGCGTGCACACGCTGGAGGAGTTCACCGCCGTGCTCGCCGAGGCCCTGAACCAGGACGGACCTACGCTGATAGACGTGCTCGTCGACTACAGCCGCAACATCGAACTTGCCGCCCACCTGCACGGCGACGTCTTCGAATGACCGACGCCCGCTCCGGTTTCTGGGACTGGGCCCGGTCGGTGGTCGAGCACCGCCGCGCCCAGTCGCCGGTGGCCCGTGCCGGGCAGCTGTACCAGACCTCGACGATGGACGCCCTGCTCGCCGGCGTCTACGACGGCGATGTCACGGTCGCAGAACTGTTGCGCCACGGCGATTTCGGCCTCGGCACGTTCAACGGGCTCGACGGTGAGATGGTCGTCCTCGACGGGACGTGCCATCACCTGCGCGCCGACGGCACCGCGGTGTCGGCCGCGCCCGACGAGCGCACACCCTTTGCCGCCGTCACCCGTTTCGGACCCGGCCGCACCGTCTCGCTCACCGAGCCCGCGAACTGGGCCGAGGTCACCGCGCGGATCGACGATCTGGTCGGCAGCGACAACGTGATGTGCGCGGTCCGGATCCGCGGTGACTTCACGGCACTGCAAACCCGCACCGTGGCCGCCCAGCACCACCCCTACCCGCCGCTGGTGGAGGCCACCGCGAGCCAGGCGAAAGCGCGGTTCACCGATGTCTCCGGCACGCTGGCCGGGTTCCGGATGCCCGAGTTCGAGCAGGGTATCTCGGTGGCCGGGTACCACCTGCATTTCCTGACCGCCGACCAGCGCCGGGGCGGGCACTGCCTGGACTTCCAGATGTCCAGCGGGACCATCGAGGTCGCTCAGCTCAGCGAGTTGCACCTGTCCGTGCCGCAGACCGAGGCGTTTCGCAGCGCGGCGCTCAACGCCGCGGACACCTCCGACCAGATCCGCCGCACCGAGGGCGGCCATTGACGCCGGCGGCGATCAGGGTCAGAAGAGTTCGCCGGTGACGTCCCAAGCGTGGTGCGCGATATCGTGCAGGTGATAGAGGGCGATGGTGGCGATGGTGAATTCGCTTCCGTTGCTGCGTAACCCGCGCCGGGACCAGGCGTCGTCGGGGACGGAGCGATAGGTGTCCGACACCGTGGTGGCGGCATCGAACAGCTCGAGCGCGACCACCGCGGGGTCCTGGGCGCCGTAGTCGTCGGCCAGCGCGGTGGCATCCTGATCCCAGTTCGGGAATCGGGGTACGTCCTCGGTGAGCATCAGCCGGACCCGGTGGGCGAAGATGCGGTGCACGTCGCGGATGTGGCAGCCGTATTCCAGGATCGACCACACATCGGGCGCCGGGCGCTGCCGCACACCGGAGCGGGTCAACCGGTCGACCCAGTGGGTGGCATCGGTGGCGATGCGCTCGGCGACGTCGGTGTGGGCCACCCGTGCCGGGTCGAATCCGCAGTCCGGACAACGGCGGTCCAGCACCCAGGTCCAGTCTTTGGTGTCCGGTGTGACCGGATCGGTGCTCATCCCAGATCGCGGGCGGCGAAGGTGTCGCACTTCTTCGGATCGCCGGTCTGATAGCCGGTGGTGAACCACTTCTGGCGTTCGGCCGAGGATCCGTGCGTCCACTGTTCGGGGTTGATCCGGCCCGTCGACGCCTTCTGGATGCGGTCGTCGCCGACGGAGGACGCCGCCGACAGTGCGTCGGCAATATCCTTGTCGCTCAACGGCTCCAGGAACGGAACGCCGGTGCTCTCCTGTCTGGTGATCGACGCGTAGTGCGCCCAGATGCCGGCGTAGCAGTCGGCCTGCAGCTCGGTGCGCACCCCGTTGCCCTCGGCACCGCCCGGGCCCTGCTGGGCGCGGCCCAGGTTGCCGAGCAGGTCCTGCACGTGGTGGCCGAACTCGTGGGCCACCACATACTCCTGGGCCAGCGGGCCGCCGCTGGAACCGAATTGGTCGACCAGCACCTGGAAGAAGTCGGTGTCGAAATAGGCCGTCTTGTCCGCCGGGCAGTAGAACGGGCCGACGTCGGTGGTGGCCGGCCCGCAACCGGTGTCCACACTGCCGGTGAACAACCGGACGTGCGGCCGGGTGTAGCCCTTCAGCAGTTGTGACCAGACCCCGTCCACCGAGTTACCGGTGGCGATGATGCGGCAGCCCAGGATGTCGTTCGCGTCGGCGCCGGTCTTGCACTGGGACACGTCGAACCCCGGGGTGACCGACTGCTGGTTCTGGGTGACCTCGTTCTGCCCGAGCACGCTGTTGGGGTCGACTCCCAGGAACATCGCCACCACCACGATCAGCAGACCGCCCAGGCCGCCGCCGATCGCGATGCCGCGGCCCGGACCGCGGCCGCCACCGCTGCTGGAGGTGGTGCTCGTATCGATCTGCATGCCTTCGTTGAAGGTCATTTCCCCCACCAACTCCCTCTGCATCGTCGGCAACCGGCTGGGCTCAGCTTCCCACACTACGATTGCGGTGTGTCTCTCGTCGCTGAACTCCCGACGATCGTGGCGACCTCGCACGGCAAGCTGCGCGGCAGCACCGAAGGCGGTGTCGGAGTGTGGCGCGGTGTCGGCTACGCCGAACAGCCGTTGGGGGAGCTGCGTTTCCAGGGGCCGGCGCCCCTGCAGCCGTGGTCGGGGGTGCGCGATGCTCTCGAGCACGGTCCGCTGCCGCCGCAGGGCCGGTCCTTCGTGGGGGGTGGCCGGGACGACCCCAAGATGCGGGATGAGGCCTGTCTCACGGTGACCGTGTGGTCGCCGGACGTGTCGGGCTCGTTGCCGGTGATGGTGTGGATCCCCGGTGGTGCGTTCGTCTACGGTGCCGGGCAGCTGCAGTTGTACAACGGGTCCAGGCTGGCCCGTAACGGCGATGTGGTGGTCGTCAACGTCACCTACCGGCTCGGGGTGTTCGGTGGCTTCGAGCTGGGCGACCTGGGCGACGGCTTCGACGACAACCTGTGCCTGCGTGACCAGATCGCTGCGCTGCAATGGGTGCGCGACAATATCGCGGCGTTCGGCGGTGACCCGCAGCGTGTCACCGTGTTCGGCGAATCCGCCGGTGCCACATCGGTATTGGCGCTGCTGGCCAGTCCGGCCGCCGAGGGATTGTTCACCAGGGCGATCGCGCAGAGTCCCGCGCTGCCGCTGATCGCCGACCGGCAGACCAGGGCGCGGCAGGCGCAGACTTTTCTCGGGGAACTCGGCGCCGACGTCGACCATCTCAAACAGCTGCCGCAGCGCCGGTTGCGCCGGGCCGCCGGTGTGGTGCAGGCGGCCAGCGCCGCCGACACGCCGACGCTGGCCTTCGGGCTCACCCATGGTGTCGACCTGCTGCCACGGCATCCCATCGAGGCGGCCCGGGCCGGCGCGGTGCACGCCATCCCGCTGATCATCGGCACCAACAGTCATGAGGCGTCGATGTTCGCGTGGGGCAAACCCCCGATGCTGCCGACCACGCTGGAGTCGATCGACGGATTCTTCGCGCGCAGGGCGCCGCACGCCCGCAACCGGGTGCTCGGTGCGTACCCGGCCTACCCGCGCCGCCGGGCACTGGTGGATTTCGGCTCCGATGCCATGTTCGGCGCCCCGACCTGGGCGTTCGCCGACGCCTACAGTGCCCATGCGCCGGTGCACATGTACCGGTTCGACCACACCACCTGGACGTTGCGTGCCCTGGGCCTGGGCGCCACGCACGGCAGCGAGATCGTGCACATTCAGCACAGCTACGGCTCCTATCTGGGCCGTAAGCTGCATCCACTGGGCCGGCGGGTGCAGCCTGCGGTCGGCCGGCGGATGCAGCGTTCGTGGCTGGAGTTCGCCAGGGGCGGGCTGGACGAGTGGCCGTTCTACGACGCGCAGCGCCGGGCCACCCGGCTGATCGGCAGCGCACGGGACGTGACGGTGGAGGACCCCGACGAACGCCGGCGTGCGGCCTGGGCCGGCGTGTACTAGCGGGCGTAACGCCGGTCGGTGTACCGGCGCAGGTTGTGCAGGAATCGCTGGAACAGCCAACCCATCACCGGGCGGCCCGCGGTCATGCCGAGACGAGCAGCGGTGCCGTTGGGCTTCATCGCCATCACCCAGGTCAGGTTGCAGCCGCCTTCGGTGGGCACCACCCAGTAGTCCTCGGCGAACGCCGCGATGCTGTTGGTCGAGGCCTGATTGAACCGGAAAGCCATATGGCTGTGCGGTTCCCAGGACAGGAACTCTTCATCGCCGATGATGCCGCCACGCATGTGGACGGTGCGGGTGGTGCCGACGCCGTACGGCTGCGGGCTGGTCCAGGTCACCTTGGTGATGACGGAGGCCCAGTGCGGCCAGGACTGCGCGTCGGAGAGCACCTCGAACACCTGCTCCGGTGTGATGGCGAGGTCGACGGTGCTGACGAAACGGAACGGTGCCTCGGAGATGAAGTCCAGATCCACGGGTTCGCACGGATACATTTTCGGCACCCGTCGACCCTATCCGGGGTGGTCCGGGGAATGCTCATCGTGTAGCGGTGTCGGGACGAGCCGATCGCACTCTCTAGACTGGCTCAGTCGTCCCACCCGTCTTCATGAGGAGTTTTAGTGCTGCGCAGCCATGCCGCCGGTTCGTTGCGGTCCACCGATGCCGGTCAGACGGTGACGCTGGCGGGCTGGGTGGCACGCCGGCGCGACCACGGCGGCGTCATCTTCATCGACCTGCGTGACGCGTCCGGGGTGTCCCAGGTGGTCTTCCGTGATGCGGCGGTGCTGGAGCAGGCGCACCGGCTGCGCGCCGAATACTGCGTCGCGGTGACCGGCACCGTCGAGGTGCGGCCCGAGGGTAACGCCAACACCGAGATCCCCACCGGTGAGATCGAGGTCAACACCACCTCGCTGACCGTGCTCGGCGAAAGCGCACCGCTGCCGTTCCAGCTCGACGAGACCGCCGGTGAGGAAGCCCGGCTGAAGTACCGGTACCTGGACCTGCGCCGGGAGGGCCCGGGCAACGCAATCCGGTTGCGCTCCAAGGTCAATGCGGCGGCCCGCAATGTGCTGGCCGAGCACGATTTCGTCGAGATCGAGACCCCGACGCTGACCCGGTCCACCCCGGAGGGCGCGCGCGATTTCCTGGTGCCGGCACGGCTGCAGCCGGGTTCCTTCTACGCCCTGCCGCAGAGCCCGCAGCTGTTCAAGCAGTTGCTCATGGTCGCCGGGATGGAGCGCTACTACCAGATCGCCCGGTGTTACCGCGATGAGGATTTCCGCGCCGACCGTCAACCGGAGTTCACCCAGCTGGACATGGAGCTCAGCTTCGTCGAGGCCGACGATGTGATCGCGGTCTCCGAGCAGGTGCTCAAGGCGGTCTGGGCGCTGATCGGCTACGACCTGCCGTTGCCGTTGCCGCGGATCGGCTATGACGAGGCGATGCGCCGTTTCGGCTCCGACAAGCCCGACCTGCGGTTCGCCGTCGAACTCGTCGAGTGCACCGACTATTTCAAGGACACGCCGTTCCGGGTGTTCCAGGCGCCCTACGTGGGTGCGGTGGTCATGCCGGGCGGGGCGTCGCAGCCGCGGCGCACGCTGGACGGCTGGCAGGAGTTCGCCAAGCAGCGTGGCCACAAGGGCTTGGCCTATGTGCTGATCGGTGAGGACGGCACGCTGAGCGGTCCGGTCGCCAAGAACCTGACCGATGCCGAGCGTGCGGGACTGGCCGCGCACGTCGGGGCGAAGCCGGGGGACTGCGTCTTCTTCGCCGCCGGCACCCCCAAGGCGGGACGCGCCCTGCTCGGTGCCACCCGGATCGAGATCGCCAAGCGGCTGGACCTGATCGACCCGACGGCGTGGGCGTTCACCTGGGTGGTGGACTGGCCGCTGTTCGAGCCCGCCGACGATGCCACCGCCTCCGGTGACGTGGCGGTCGGCTCCGGTGCCTGGACCGCGGTGCACCACGCCTTCACCGCGCCGCAGGCCCAGTCGGTGGACACCTTCGACACCGATCCCGGTACCGCGCTGGCCGACGCCTACGACATCGTGTGCAACGGCAACGAGATCGGTGGCGGCTCGATCCGTATCCACCGCCGCGACGTCCAGGAGCGGGTCTTCGCGATGATGGGCATCGATCACGCCGAGGCCCAGGACAAGTTCGGATTCCTGTTGGACGCCTTCACTTTCGGCGCCCCGCCGCACGGCGGTATCGCGTTCGGCTGGGACCGCATCACCGCGCTGCTGGCCGGGTTGGACTCCATCCGCGAGGTCATCGCGTTCCCGAAGTCCGGTGGCGGGGTGGACCCGTTGACCGATGCGCCGGCCCCGATCACCGCGGCCCAGCGCAAGGAGTCGGGAATAGACGCCAAGCCCAAGACGGCTGACTCCACACATGAGTGACATCGACAAGGAAAAGCTCGTCGCCGACCCCGCGGCCCTCGACGAGTTCAACCGCAACATCATCGAAGAATTCCGCGCGAACGCCGGCAAGGTGGCCGCGTTCGAGGGTGGCAACCTGCTGTTGCTGCACAGCATCGGCGCCAGGACCGGCCATCCGCGGGTGACGCCGCTGGCCTACCTGAGCATCGACGGCCGGATGTACATCGTGGGTTCGTACGCGGGTGCGCCGAAGGATCCCGCGTGGGTGCACAACCTGCGGGCCGATCCGCACGCCAGGATCGAGGTCGGCACCGACGCGTATGACGTAGCGGTGCGCGAGCTGCCGCTGCCCGAGCGTGACGAGATCTATCCGAAGATCGCCGCCGCGGCGGCCGCGTTCGCCGAGTATCAGGCCAAGACCAGCCGGGTCATCCCGCTGTTCGAGCTGCAGCGGGTCTGAATGCGCGCCCCGAGCAGGGGCGATGGTCCCGAACGTGGTTGCGACGGTTACCGCGTCACCCCGAAATCAAAGTTCGGGGCCCGAAACCTGCAATTGTCACGTTTGCCGTTTGCGTTCGCGCATTCCCAGTTTTCCCTTAGGGTGGCAGTAACAGTGCTGCATACGACGCCGACGAAGTAGTCGGCGGCCGACTCCCGGAATGTCTTGCTGGGTCGCTGACTACCGGGCTCGACTCACCACTTCCCATGGGGGGATTTTGGAGACTCTGTCAGAACGCGTTTTCGCTGATCGTGCGCCACAGCGCGCCGACAACACGGTGGCCTATATCGACCAGGCGTCCTATGTGGGCCTGCGCGCACTTGGTCGCGGCCCGGTCATCCAGTTCACCTGGATCTACGAGCGCGGTGTCGATCTCGACGGGTTGCGCCGGCTCTGCCGCAATCTCGGGCAGACGATCCTCGGTCGCCGGTTGGAGCGGTCCCCGCTGCCGTTCGGCAGGCACCGCTGGGTGGCGGCGCCGCCACCCGGCGATATCGAGGTGATGGCCGTCGAACGCACCCGTGAGTCCATCTGGGAATGGGTGAGCGCGCGTGCCGACAAACCGGTGGACCCCGAGACGGGGCCCGCATGGCATCTCGCGGTGCAACCACTGACCGGTGGTGGCGATGCGGTGTCGCTTGCGGTGTCGCACACCGTGTCCGATGCCGGCGGGATCATCATGTCGATCGCGGAGGCACTCGACGGCACCGCGCGCGATCTCGGCTATCCACCGCCGCGGTCGCGCTCGTTGCCCACCGCCCTGCGTCAGGATCTCGGCACGACGCTGAGCACGCTGCGCCGAGTCCCGTCGGCGGTGATCGGCGCGGCGCGGATAGCGCGTGAGCAGAAAGACGAGCTGACCGATTCGGCGAAGGCGGTCCAGCCGGTGCGCCCCCACGTCGCGGACTCGGTCACCGTGCCGACGCTGGCGGTCAACGTCGACCTCGCCGAATTCGATGCGGTGGCCTCGGCGCTCGGTGGCACCCGCAACGTCCTGTTCGCCGCGGTGGCCGCACGACTGGGCCAGCTCATCGGACGGGTGGACGGTGCGGGCCGGGCGATGTTGTCCTTCCCGGTGAGTGAGCGCTCAGAGGGTGACACCACGGGTAACGCCCTGAACACCATCACGGTGCTCGTCGACCCGGCCACCGTCCTCGACGATCTCCGCGGGCTGCGTGCCGAGATGAAGCGGGCGCTGGTCACGATGGGCGAGCGGCGCGACGCCCTGATGGCCCCGCTGCCGTTGACGCCGTTCATCCCGAAGTTCGCGGTGCGGCGCCTGGAGAAGATGGTGCTCAAGGTCGGGGGACCGATCGGCTGCTCGAATCTCGGCGATCTGCCGGATCAGCTGAACCGTCCCGACGGCACCCACGCGGACTACTTCGATGCCAGGCTGGTCGAACCCGGTGTCACCGCAGCCGATTTCGCCGGTCGTGGCGGCCTGCTCTGGCTTGCGGTGGCCTTCCTGCACGGCAGGATGTCGCTGAACATCAGGTCGTGGTCGGTCGACGGCCCGAATTCCGTTGCGGGACTGTCCGAAGCGGTGATCGGAGCGTTCGCGGAATTCGGGCTGTCGGCCGTGATCGAGCACTGACGGCGGCCGAGTACTAGAGCCGTTCGATGATGGTGGCGTTGGCCATGCCCCCACCCTCGCACATCGTCTGCAGCCCGTAGCGGCCGCCGCGTTGCTGCAGGGCATTGACCAGGGTGGTCATGATCCGCGCGCCACTGGCGCCCAGCGGGTGCCCGAGGGCGATGGCGCCGCCGTTGACGTTCACCTTGGCCAGGTCGGCACCGACCTCCGAAGCCCAGCTCAGCACGACCGGCGCGAACGCCTCGTTCACCTCGAACAGGTCGATGTCCGACAGCGCCAGTCCTGCCTTGCGCAGCACCTTCTCGGTGGCCGGGATGACGCCGGTCAGCATGTACAGCGGATCGGAACCCACGACGGTGGTGGTGTGGATCCGGGCCAGCGGTGTCAACCCCAGCCGCGCGGCGGTCGCACCGCTGGTGATCATCACCGCGGCACTGCCGTCGGACAGCGGTGACGAGTTGCCGGGGGTGATCTCCCAGGCGATCTGCGGGAAGCGCGCGGCGTACGCCTCGTTGTAGAACGCGGGCCGCAGACCGGCCAGGGTTTCCACGGTGGTGCCCGGCCGGACGATCTCGTCGGTGCTCAGCCCGGCGAGTGGGGCCAGCTCGTTGTCGAACAGGCCGGCCTTCGTCGCGGCCGCCGCCTTCTCATGGCTGCCCGCCGAGAACTCGTCCAGCTGGGCGCGCGAGAGCTGCCACTTCGCCGCGATCAGCTCCGCGCTGATGCCCTGCGGGACAAGGCCGTCCGGGTAGCGGGCCGCCATATCGAGGCCGAAGGGGTCGCTTCCGGGCAGCACCGACGAGCCCATCGGCACCCGCGACATGGACTCCACACCCGCGGCGATGACGATGTCGTAGGCGCCGGCCAGCACGCCCTGGGCGGCGAAGCTGATGGCCTGCTGGCTGCTGCCGCACTGGCGGTCCACCGTGGTACCGGGCACCGTCTCCGGGAACCCCGCGCCCAGCAGGGCGTTACGGGCGATGTTCACCGCCTGGTCGCCGACCTGGGTGACCGCGCCGGCGATGACATCGTCGACCTGAGCCGGGTCGACGCCGGTGCGGGCGATCAGCTCGCGCAGGCTGTGCGCCAGCAGATCGGCCGGCAGCACGCCGTGCAAGGCGCCGTTGGCCTTGCCCTTGCCGATCGGGGTGCGTACCGCACCGACGATCACCGCATCGCGACCTGAGTATCCGGACATGTTCGCTCTCCTCGCCACTGAGTATTGCTTTCTATACTCAGATGTAACACCTGGGTATATCTACATCAACCCAGCGGTAGAGTGATGTGCATGACAGTTCTGCAGGGAGTGCTCGCGGACCGCGATGCCTGGTCGGCGGCGGGGCATTGCCCCATCGAGAAGGCGATGGGGCTGATCGGCACCAAGTCGGCGATGTTGATCATGCGTGAGGCCTTCTACGGCACGACCCGGTTCGACGACTTCGCCCGCCGGGTCGGGATCACCAAGGCCGCCGCGTCGGCGCGGCTGTCCGAACTGGTCGACGCCGGGCTGCTGACCAAGCAGCCCTACCGGGAACCGGGGCAGCGCAGCCGGGACGAGTACGTGCTCACCGAGGCGGGCACCGACCTGATGCCCGTGGTGTGGGCGATGTTCGAGTGGGGTCGAAAACACCTCAAGGACAGCGGCCTGCGGCTCACCCACCTGGACTGCGGGTCCGACGCGGGAGTGGAGGTCCGGTGCGCGCAGGGCCACCCGGTGCCGCCGGCCGAACTCGGTATGCGGCTGGCCAGAAGGGGCACAAGCCGCACATAGCAAACGCTCACGCCATCCACCGGGATGTCATATGCTCCTCGCGGAATTCGAGATCACGTGAGCCAGGGGGGCCCAGCCGCGTGCCGATCGATCAGCCACGGCGAGAAAGGCCCCCACACCGGTATGACGCTCCCGCCTGACAATACGCTGGCCTATATGGACCAGGGCTCCTATCTCGCCCTGCGGGCGCTGGGGCGCGCCCCGGTCATCCAATACGTCTGGATCTACGACCGCAGTGTCGACCTGGCCGGTCTGCGGACCTTCCACGCCAACCTGCACGACGGTTTGCTGGGCCGTCGGCTGGAGCGGTCGGTGGTCCCGTTCGGCAGGCACCACTGGGTCCGGTCGGACAACCCGGAGAGCCTCGACATCGCAACCGTCGAGCGCAGCCGCGACGAGGTCTGGGACTACGTCGAGGAACGGGTGAACGTGCCCGTCGACCCCGAACACGGGCCGCCCTGGCATCTCGGGGTGCAACCGCTGATCGGGGGCGGCGCGGTCGTCACGCTGGTGGTGTCGCACACCGTGGCCGACGCCGGTGCGCTGATCGACTCGATCGTCGGCGCGGTCTCGGGCACCGGCCGGAACCTGAACTATCCGGCGCCGGGCGCGCGGACGCGGCGGCAGGCGTTCGGTGCCGACCTGCGCACCGCGTGTCGCGCGCTCCGGGAGGTTCCCGGCGCCCTGGCCGGCGCCGCTCGGCTGGCCCGCGAGCAGTCGGGTGAGCTGTCGGCCTCGGCGCGTTCGACGCCGACGGTGCGGGCCCGGCGGTCGGACCGCCCGGTCGGGCTGCCCATGGTGGCGGCGGCGGTCGACCAGACCGCCTGGGACGAGCGGGCCAAAGCGCTGGGCGGCACCAGCAACGTGTTGCTGACCGGTCTGGGTATCCGGGTCGGGGTGCTGATGGGGCGCGTCGGCGCCGACGGGCAGGCGATGCTGTCGTTACCGGTCAGCGAGCGGGTCGAGGGGGACACCCGGGGAAACGCCCTCAACTCGATCACCGTCCACACCGGCGCCGCGGCGGTCACCTCCGATCTCGGGGAGGTGCGGCGCGGGATCAAGACCGAACTCACCCAGTTGGCGGGGAAGCGGGAGTTGTTGCTGGCGCCCCTGCCGCTGGTGCCCTACACCCCGAAATTCCTGCTGCGCCGCCTGGAGATGGTGGCGCTCAAGGTCGGTAAGCCCATCGGGGTGTCGAACA
Source organism: Mycobacterium hackensackense (assembly GCF_025822555.1). Lineage (NCBI taxonomy): Bacteria > Bacillati > Actinomycetota > Actinomycetes > Mycobacteriales > Mycobacteriaceae > Mycobacterium > Mycobacterium hackensackense. The sequence continues at coordinate 563,037 of NZ_JACKUC010000038.1, read as the reverse complement.
TGGCCGACCTGCCCAAGGAGGTCAACCGTCCGGACGGCTCGGAGGCGGACTTCTTCACCTCGCGGTTGGCCGAGCCCGGTCTGACCGAGGCCGATCTGGACCGGATGGGCGGCCGCATGATGCTCGCCTCGGGCAACGTGGCGGGCAAGGTGTGCCTGTCCGTGGTGGCGTGGGAGCCCGGCGCTGCGAATACCAAAGCGGCACTCGTGGAATCGGTGCGGCAGGCGCTGACGGACTTGGGTCTGAGCGCCGACGTGGAGTAGCGCCGGTGGGCGCCGGATAGCCTTCAGGCGTGCTGCAGATACGGGTGATCGCGCCGGCGGAACTGACCGAGTCGGTGCTTGAGCTCTGCCGGCACACTCCGGGCGTCGCGCATGTCGTCGTGCACCGCGGTGCCGCCGTCGAACCGGCCGGCGACCTCGTCGCCGTCGACGTGGCGCGGGAGTCGGCCGACAGGATGGTCGGCCGGCTCAAGGCGCTCGGTTTGACCGACGACGGCGCCATCACCCTGGAGGCCCTCGGCACGGTGCTGTCCAAGGCCGGGTTCAGGGCCGACGACGAGGCCGAGGGCGACGGGGCCGACGCGGTGTTGTGGGACGAGTTGCTGGCGCGCACCCGCGAGGAGTCCAGTCTGTCGGTGACCTTCCTCGCTTTTCTGTGCATCGCCTGCTTGCTGGCCGCGGTGGGTGTGCTGACAGATTCGGCGGTCACGGTCGTCGGCGCCATGGTGGTGGGTCCGGAATTCGGTCCGCTGGCCGCGTTGGCGGTGGCGCTGGTGCGGCGCCGCGCAGCCCTGGCGCGGCGGGCGGCCGCGGCGCTGTTGATCGGCTTTCCGCTGGCGATGGTCCTGACGGGTGTCGCCACCCTCGGTTTCGAGGCGCTCGGCTGGGTGGCACTGACCAGCACCCGGAACCTCGAGCAGGTCGACTTCATCTTCCAGGTGGGCCCGTTCTCCTTCGTGGTGGCGCTGCTGGCTGGAGCTGCCGGAATGCTGTCGCTGGTGTCTGCCAAATCGGCTGCCCTGGTAGGGGTTTTCATCTCGGTCACCACGGTGCCCGCCGCGGGCTTCGCGGTGGTTGCTGCCACCGTCGGCGATTGGGACATCGCGGCGTACTCGGTCTTGCAGCTGATGGTCAATCTGATCGGCATCGTGGCGGCCGGCGTCGTGGTGCTGGCAGCACACCGGAGGCTGCACGACGCGTAACCGTGCTGCGCGGGCCCCTGTGGTGTGGTGGGATTCCCGTCATGGGAATCAAGGTGGCGCTGGAGCACCGCACCAGCTACACGTTCGACAGACTCGTGGAGTTGTATCCGCATGTGGTGCGGCTGCGCCCCGCCCCGCACTCCCGCACCCCGATCGAGGCCTACTCGTTACAGGTCGAGCCGGCCGACCACTTCATCAACTGGCAGCAGGACGCCTTCGGCAACTTCCTGGCCAGGCTGGTGTTCCCGAACCGGGCCAGCAGCCTCACCATCACCGTCGGTCTGATCGCCGACCTGAAGGTGATCAACCCCTTCGACTTCTTCATCGAGGAATGGGCCGAAACGGTCCCGTTCACCTACCCGCGGGCGCTGGCCGAGGATCTCAAGCCCTACCTGCGCCCGGTCGACGAGGCCGGTGCCGGCACCGGCCCCGGTGAGCTGGTCGCAGCCTGGGTGAAGAACTTCCACGTCCCCGACGGCACGCGCACCATCGATTTTCTGGTGGCGCTCAACCGCGCCGTGAACGCCGACGTCGGCTACAGCGTCCGGATGGAGCCGGGTGTGCAGACCCCGGACCACACGCTGCGCACCGCGATCGGTTCCTGCCGCGATTCGGCGTGGCTGCTGGTGTCGATCCTGCGCCAGTTGGGCTACGCCGCGCGGTTCGTCTCCGGCTACCTGGTGCAGCTGACCTCCGATGTCGAGGCGCTCGACGGTCCGTCCGGCCCGGCCGCCGACTTCACCGATCTGCACGCCTGGACCGAGGTGTACGTGCCCGGCGCCGGGTGGATCGGCCTGGATCCCACCTCGGGTCTGTTCGCCGGGGAAGGTCACATCCCGCTGTCGGCCACGCCGCACCCGGAGTCCGCCGCGCCGATCACCGGCTCGACCGGAAAGTGCGAGACCACGCTGGAATTCTCCAACGTCGTCACCCGGGTGCACGAGGATCCGCGCGTCACGCTGCCCTACACCCCGGCCGCCTGGGCCTCGATCATCGATCTGGGGGAGAAGGTGGACGCCCGGCTGTCGGCGGGCGATGTCCGCCTGACCGTGGGCGGCGAACCGACCTTCGTCTCCATCGACAACCAGACCGATCCCGAATGGACCACCGAGGCCGACGGCCCGCACAAACGCCAGCGGGCCTCGGCGCTGGCTGCCCGGCTGAAGAAGGTGTGGGCACCGCAGGGACTGGTGCAGCGCAGCCAGGGCAAGTGGTATCCGGGAGAACCGTTGCCGCGCTGGCAGATCGGGTTGTTCTGGCGGGTCGACGGTGCGCCGCTGTGGAGCGACCCGTCGCTGCTCGCCGACCCCTGGGGCCAGACCAATCCCGAGCCGGCCCCCGACGGGGCCGACGCCGCACTGCTGGGAGCGGTCGCCGACGGGCTGACGCTGCCGGCCAGCCAGGTCCGGCCGGCCTTCGAGGATGCGCTGAGCCGGTTGGCGGGTGCGGTGCGGCTGCCCGCCGGTGACCCGGTCGACACGGCCGACGACCTGAGTGCCGACGATGCGGCGTCCCGCGCCGCGTTGCTGGCCCGCCTCGACGAATCCGTCGTCGAACCCGCCGCGCACGTGCTGCCGCTGCACCGCCGCGACGACGACTCGGGCTGGGCCAGTGCGGACTGGCAGCTGCGGCGCGGCCGCATCGTCCTGCTCGAGGGGGATTCACCGGCCGGTCTGCGCCTGCCGCTGAACGCCATCAGCTGGCATGCGCCGCGACGGACCTTCGAGGCCGACCCGCTGACCCAGGACGGCACCCTGCTACGGGGCCCAGCCCAGCAGGCCGAGGCATCCGTCGAGCCGACCGAGGATGCACCCCCCACCGCACTGGTGGCCGAGATCCGGGACGGTTTCCTCTACGTCTTCCTGCCGCCCACCGACACCCTGGAGGACTTCCTCGACCTGGTGTCACGGGTGGAAGCCGCGGCGGCGGCGATCGCATGCCCCGTGGTCATCGAGGGGTACGGGCCACCCCACGACGGCCGGCTGACGTCCATGACGGTCACCCCCGACCCGGGTGTCATCGAGGTCAACGTGGCGCCCACGGCCAGCTTCGCCGACCAGCGAGCGCAGCTGGAGACGTTGTACGAAGAAGCCCGGCTGGCGCGCCTTTCCACCGAGTCGTTCGACGTGGACGGCACCCACGGCGGCACCGGCGGTGGCAACCACATCACCCTGGGCGGCATCACCCCGGCGGACTCGCCGCTGCTGCGCCGTCCCGATCTGCTGGTGTCGCTGTTGACCTACTGGCAGCGCCACCCCTCGTTGTCCTACCTGTTCGCGGGTCGCTTCATCGGCACCACCTCGCAGGCGCCGCGGGTCGACGAGGGCCGCTCGGAATCCCTGTACGAATTGGAGATCGCGTTCGCCGAGATCGCCCGGCTGGCCGAGATCGGTGCCGCCAAACCGTGGGTGACCGACCGCGCGCTGCGGCATCTGCTCACCGATATCACCGGCAACACGCACCGGGCCGAGTTCTGCATCGACAAGCTCTACAGCCCCGACAGCCCGCGTGGCCGGCTCGGCCTGCTGGAGCTGCGCGGGTTCGAGATGCCACCGCACCACCAGATGGCCATGGTGCAGTCGCTGCTGGTGCGCTCGTTGGTGGCGTGGTTCTGGGATGAGCCGCTGCGCGCCCCGTTGATCCGGCACGGGGAGAATCTGCACGGCCGATACCTGTTGCCGCACTTCCTGATTCAGGATATCGCCGATGTCGCCGGTGATCTGCGTGCGCACGGGGTCGACTTCGACACCAGCTGGCTGGACCCGTTCACCGAGTTCCGCTTCCCGCGGATCGGCACCGCGGTGTTCGACGGCGTCGAGATCGAACTGCGGGGCGCCATCGAGCCGTGGAACGTGCTGGGGGAGGAGTCCACCGCCGGGGGCACCGCACGTTATGTCGACTCGTCGGTGGAGCGCGTGCAGGTGCGCCTGATCGGCGCGGACCGGCACCGGTACATCGTCACCGTCAACGACCAGCCGATCCCGTTGCTGGCCACCGACAAGGCCGACGTCCAGGTCGGCGGTGTGCGCTTCCGCGCCTGGCAGCCGCCCAGCGCGCTGCACCCCACCATCACCGTCGACGGGCCGCTGCGCTTCGAGCTCATCGACACCCTCACCGGTTCGTCGAAGGGTGGCTGCACCTACCACGTGGCCCATCCCGGCGGCCGCGCCTACGACAGCCCACCGGTGAACGCCGTCGAGGCCGAATCGCGCCGCGGACGCCGGTTCGAGGTGGCCGGATTCACTCCGGGCCGGCTGGATCTGTCCGATCTCCGGGAGAAGCAGGCGCGCCAGTCCACCGATATGGGTGCGCCGGGGATTCTTGACTTGCGCCGGGTGCGTACCGTTCTGCGGTAATGGTCCTTCGCGCAAACGGCTCACCGGAGCCGAATATCGGTGTGTCCGGCACCACCTCGGCTTCGACCGACGATGTGCTGGTGGGGTACCGCGCTGCCCGCGCCCAGCAGGCGTTGTTCGATGTCCGGGGCATGGCGGGCAGCGGATACGACGAGTTCGTCGACCCCGCGGGCGGCGTTCGGCCCACCTGGCGTGAACTGGCCGAGTGCGTCGGCGAGCGCGGTCGCGACGGTCTGGATCAGCTGCGCGGTATCGTCCGCGGGCTGGTCGACGACGACGGCATCACCTACGTGCACGTGGATCCGTCCTCGCCGGCGAGTGACGGCGTCTCGGTGCCGTGGCACCTGGACGCGCTGCCCCTGCTGGTGTCGGCCGCGGACTGGAACGTGCTGGAGGCGGGCCTGGTGCAGCGCTCCCGGCTGCTGGACGCCGTACTGACCGATCTGTACGGCGAACGCCGGTCCATCACCAGCGGCGTGCTGCCGCCCCAGTTGCTGTTCGCCCACCCGGGCTATGTGCGTGCGGCACACGGTATCGAGGTGCCGGGCCGCCACCAGTTGTTCCTGCACGGCTGTGATGTCAGCCGCGCCGCCGACGGCAGCTTCCGGGTGAACGCCGACTGGACCCAGGCGCCCTCGGGCGCCGGATACGCGATGGCCGGGCGGCGCGTCATCGCGCACGCCGTTCCCGATCTGTACGAGCGGGTCGGTCCGCGCCCCGCATCGCCCTGGGCGCAGGCGTTGCGACTGGCATTGATCGACGCGGCGCCTGAGACCGCCGAGGAACCGGTCGTGGTGGTGCTCAGTCCGGGTGCGCATTCCGAGACCGCCTTCGACCAGGCGTACCTGGCCACCGTGCTCGGTTTCCCGCTGGTCGAGAGTGCCGACCTGGTGGTGCGCGACGGCCGGTTGTGGATGCGTTCACTGGGCACGCTCAAACGGGTCGACGTGGTGTTGCGCCGGGTCGACGCCGAGTACGTCGACCCACTCGACCTGCGTGCCGACTCGCGGCTCGGGGTGGTCGGCCTCGTCGAGGTGCTGCGCCGCGGGGCCGTGACGGTGGTCAACACACTGGGCAGCGGTGTCCTGGAAAGCCCTGCGCTGCTTCGCTTTCTGCCCGAGCTGGCCGAACTGCTGGTCGGCGAGGTACCCCAGTTGCACAGCGGTGGGGTGTATTGGGCCGGCTATGCCAACGAGCTCTCACACATCCGGGCGAACCTGGCCACGCTGCTGATCAAACCGGTCGACGGCGGTCGCACCATCGTGGGCCCGACGCTGCCGCCGGCTCGTCGCGACGAGCTCGCTGACCGGATCGCCGCGACGCCGTGGCGATGGGTGGCACAGGAACTGCCCGAGTTCTCCTCCGCGCCCACCGATTACTACAAGGGTGGGCTGTCCGCGGCCAGTGTGGGTATGCGGCTGTTCACCGTGGCCCAGCGCGGCGGCTACGCGCCGATGATCGGCGGACTGGGATTCCTTCCGGCGCAGGGAAGTTCGGCGTACACGATGAACACCGTGGCCGCCAAGGACATCTGGGTGCGCACCCCGGACCGGGTCAGGGCGGTGCCGGCGCCGTCGATCGAGCTGCCGGTGATGACACCGAGCCCGACCCGCGCGGTGAGTTCGCCGCGCGTGCTGTCGGATCTGTTCTGGATGGGTCGCTACGCCGAGCGCGCCGAGAACATGGCGCGTCTGCTGACGGTCACGCGCGAGCGGTATCACGAATACCGCTACCGCCAGGACATGGACGGCAGCCAGTGTGTGCCGGTGCTGCTGTCCGCGATCGGTTCCATCACCGGTACCAATATCGGCGCGGGCAGTGACGATCACGAGATGATCGCCATCGCGCCCAGCACGCTGTGGGCGGTGACCGCCGACCGGCGGCGCTCCGGGTCGTTGGCGCAGGCGGTGGAACGTCTGGGCCTGGCCGCCCGCGGTGTGCGCGACCAGATGTCCAACGACACCTGGATGGTGCTGGCCTCGGTGGAGCGCGCCGTGGGACACCGGGCCGCCACCCCGCCCGAATCGCAGACCGACGGTGACGCCTACCTGGCCGCCGCGCACAGCAAGACCCTGGCCGGCATGCTGGCGCTCTCCGGGATGGCGGCCGAGTCGATGGTGCAGGACATCGGCTGGACGATGATGGACATCGGCAAGCGCATCGAGCGGGGCCTGGGCCTCACCGCGTTGCTGCGGGCCACCCTCACCGAGGTGCGCAGCCGGGACGCCGAGCAGACGGTCACCGAATCCACGCTGGTGGCCTGTGAATCGTCGGTCATCTACCGGCGCCGGATGCTGGGCCAGGTCAGCCTGGCCGCGCTGACCGAACTGGTGCTCTTCGACGGGGAGAACCCGCGATCGTTGGCCTATCAGTTCGAACGGTTGCGCGCCGGCCTGAAACGGTTGCCGTCCGCGTCGGGTGCCTCGCGCCCGGAACGGCTGGTCGAGGAGATCGCCACCCGGTTGCGTCGTATCGACCCGCTGGATCTGGAGGTGGTCGCCACGGATGGCACCCGCGCCGAACTGGCCGAGCTGCTCGACGGGATCCACGCCAGTCTGCGTGATCTGTCCAACCTCATCACCGCGTCGCATCTGTCCCTGCCCGGCGGTATGCAACCGCTGTGGGGACCCGACGAGAGGCGGGAATTACCGTGAGCTCCAGGGGTTACGAGATCACCCACCGCACCACCTACCGGTACTCCGACGTGGTGACCAGCTCCTACGGCCGGGGCTTCCTCATCCCGCGCAGTTCGTCACGGCAGCGCTGCCTGGCCCACGAACTGCTCATCGACCCGGATCCCGCCGACAGCTCCACCAGCCGCGACGCCTACGGCAATATCAGCTCCTACTTCCACGTCACCGAACGCCATCGCACGTTGACGGTCACCAGCCGCGCGGTCGTCGAGGTCGACGCGCCGCCGCCGGACTATTACACCGATGCCGCCCTACAGCTGCCGTGGGAGCAGGCGCGCCCGGTCGGGTTGGCCTGCGAATTCGCCATGGATCTGGTGCCGCCGGAGATCACCGACGAGATACGTGCTTACGCGGCACCGAGTTTCACGCCGGGGCGGCCGCTCATCGAGGTGGTGCGCGAGCTCACTTCGCGGATCTACCACGATTTCACCTACCTGCCCGGGTCCACCACGGTGTCCACCGGTGTCGCCGAGGTGCTCACCGAGCGCGAGGGCGTGTGCCAGGATTTCGCCCGGTTGGCCATCGCCTGCCTGCGCGCCAACGGGTTGGCCGCGAGCTACGTTTCGGGCTATCTGGCCACCGACCCGCCGCCGGGCAAGGAGCGGATGGTCGGGGTCGACGCCACCCATGCCTGGGCCTCGGTGTGGACACCGGGGGATCGGTGGCTCGCCTTCGATCCCACGAACAACCAATTGATCGACGAACGCTACGTCGTCGTCGGCTTCGGCCGCGATTACGCCGATGTTCCCCCGTTGCGCGGCATCATCTACACCGACTCGGAGAGTAGCGTGATAGACGTCGCGGTCGACGTCGCGCCGTACTAGGGGGAGGGTTCATGCGGGATTTCACGTGCCCGAACTGTGGTCAGCACCTGGCTTTCGAAAACTCGGTATGTTTGTCCTGCGGTGCCGCGCTGGGATTTTCGCTCGAGGACAAGGCGCTGCTGGTGATCGCGTCCGCCGAGCACAGCGGGCATGCCGGCGCGGTGGCCAGCAGCGAGTATCAGCTGTGCGCCAATCTTCATGTGGCCGAATGTAACTGGCTGGTCCGAACGGCGGGGCCGCCGCAGCTCTGTGCCTCGTGCATGCTCACCCGGACCCGGCCCAGTGACGGCGACGAAAAGGCGTTGGCATCGTTCGCGGGGGCGGAACGGGCCAAACGCCGACTGTTCGTCGAACTGTACGAGTTGCACCTGCCGGTGGTCGGGCGCGATGTCGACCCGCAGTACGGCCTGGCGTTCGATCTGCTCTCCAGTGAGCACGAGAAGGTGCTCACCGGTCACGTCAACGGCGTCATCACCCTGGATCTGGCCGAGGGCGACGATGTGCACCGCGAGCAGTTGCGTATCGAGATGTCCGAGCCGTACCGCACCCTGCTCGGGCACTTCCGCCACGAGATCGGGCACTACTACTTCTACCGGTTGGTGGGACCGTCGCCCGACTACCGGGCGCGGTTCGAGGCGCTGTTCGGCGATCCCGATGCCGACTATCAGGCCGCGCTGAACCGGCATTACAACAACGGAGCGCCGCAGGGCTGGGAGGAGACCTACGTGTCCTCCTATGCGACCATGCACCCGGCCGAGGACTGGGCCGAGACCTTCGCCCACTATCTGCACATCCGCGACACCCTGGACACCTCTGCGGCGTTCGGGTTCGCTCCGGCCAGCGCCACCTTCGATCGTAAGATGTTGGGCCCCAGTGGCTTTGACACCATCATCGAGATGTGGCTGCCGCTGGCCTGGGCGCTGAACATGGAGAACCGGTCGATGGGCAAGGACGATCTGTATCCGTTCGTGCTGCCCCCGGCTGTGCTGGAGAAGATGCGGTTCATCCATACCGTGGTCGACGAGTCGACCTCGGCCAAGCCGGCCGAGCTCAGCGCCTCGACGCGCTGAGCTCGAGCAGACTCTGGGCGGTGGCGGTGACCGCATCGGCCGCCGAACGTGGCTGCCAGCCCAGCATTTCGGTGGCCTTGGCGTGCGACACCTGTTTCGGCTCGCCGAGCAGACCGGCGAAGATCGCCAGCTCCGGACGGGTGGCGGCGACGGCACGGAAGTCGTCATCGTCGACGACGAGTTCGGGCACCTGCGCCGCGCGGTCACCCAGCCGGGAGCGAAGCGTCGCGGCGATCTCGGGCAGCGTCACCGCGGCACCGGCGCTGGCCAGGTAGCGCTGTCCGGCCGCCACCGGGCTGGCCATGGCCCGCAGGTGCAGGTCGGCCACGTCGCGGACGTCGACCACGGCGAAGGACGCCCTCGGCAGCGGTGAGGGTCGACCGCTCAGCAGCATGGCGATGATGCCGACCGAGCTGGACAGCTTCGGCCCGAGAACCGGCCCGAACACGCCCACCGGATTGATCACCGTCAGCTCGGGTGCCCCCGGCGTGGCCGCGACGAAGTCCCACGCGGCCCGTTCGGCGAGGGTCTTCGACAGCACATAGGGGCTGTTGTCGTCGGACGGGTCGGTCCAGTCGGATTCGTCGTAGACCCATCCCGCCGGTCGGGGGCTGTACCCGACGGCGGCGAAGGATGAGGTCAGCACCACGCGCCGGACACCGCCCGCCGTCGCGGCGCGCAGCACCCTCAGGGTTCCTGCACGGGCCGGCACGATGAGATCGTCGGGATCGTCGGGCTGCTGCGGGGGAAAGGGCGACGCCATGTGCAGGACGTAGGTGACACCGGCCACCGCCTCGGCCCAGCCGGTGTCCTCGGTGAGGTCGGCCGCGGCGAAACTCAGCTCGGTGGTGTCCGCGCCCGCCCTGGTGAGGGTGTCGCGCACCTCGGCTTCACCGGCGGCCGATCGCGCCGTGGTGCGCACCCGGTGTCCGGCCGCGAGCAGTTGCGCAATGGTGTGTCCGGCAAGGAATCCCGATCCGCCGGTGACCAGGGTCAGGGCCGTGGGTTCAGTCATGGTGTGTTGCCTCTTCCTCAAGTAGTCGGTTGCCCAGCGCGATGATCTCCGGGATCAGGCGTTGTTCGGCGTCGCTGTCACCGCATTGGCGGGCCGCCCACATATCAGCCTTGGCCGCGACATAGCGCCGGCGCACCTGCAGCCGCCTGATCTCGTCGCCCAGGCGCTGCGCGTGTGCGGCGAACAGCCGCTGCTGGTCGGCCGCCGAGTCGGGGCCGCCGCGCATGTTGTCCACGTAGGTCCGCATATCCCGCACCGACATCCCGGTGCCGCGCAGGCAGGCCAGTGATTCGACCGCCGTGACCAGCTCCGGCGGGTACCGGCGGTGTCCGCTGCTCGGGTCGCGGGGAACCGGGTCGAGCAGCCCGATGCGCTCGTAGTAACGCAGCGCCGACTCACTCAACCCGGTGCGCCGGGCCACCTGTTGGATGGTCAGGTCGGCGAGGACGGGGACGGCCAGGTCGATGGGCATACCTGCACTCTGCCGAACTTGAACCGCTTCAAGTCAAGTGTGGTTCGCCTCACTGGTCACGGTCCGGTGACGCGGGCATGTCGCAGCGGCGCTGCGGCGCCCGCCGTTCCTAGCATCGCGCGGGTGAGTGATCGTTACGGTTCCGACATCCTGGCCCGAAACCCGCACACCCCGAAGCGGGTTCGTTCGGTGGAACATCCCGCGGACAAGGGCCTGGTGGTCGAGGAACCGACCAGTGGGTTCGTCGGCGCGGTGGTGCGGGTCGGGAACAACCGGGTGGAGCTGGAGGACCGCCACGGCCGGGTCCGGTCCTTTCCGATGGGCCCGGGATTCCTGGTCGAGGGCAAACCCGTCATCCTGACGGTGCCGAAGGTGGTCAAGGCCCCGGTACGCACGGCATCCGGCTCGGTCGCGGTGTCCGGGGCCAAAGCCAAGGTGGCGCTGGCCAGCCGGATCTACGTCGAGGGCCGTCACGATGCCGAGCTCGTCGAGCAGGTGTGGGGCGCGGACCTGCGGATCGAGGGTGTGGTCGTCGAGTATCTGGGTGGTGTGGACGATCTGGCCGGGATCGTGGCGGAGTTCCGGCCCGGGCCCGGCCGCAAGCTCGGGGTGTTGGTCGACCACCTGGTGCAGGGATCCAAGGAATCGCGGATCGCGGACGCGGTGCGTCGTGGGCCCCATGGTGAGCACTGCCTGGTGGTGGGGCATCCGTTCATCGACATCTGGCAGGCCGTCAAACCAGAACGACTGGGCATGAAGCAGTGGCCGGTGATCCCCCGGGGCACCGACTGGAAGCACGGGATCTGCGAGGCGCTGGGCTGGCCGCACGCGACGCAGGCCGATATCGCCGGGGCCTGGCAGCGCATCCGCGGCCGGGTGCGGGACTGGAACGACCTGGAACCTGCACTGATCGGCCGGGTTGAGGAACTCATCGACTTCGTCACGGTGCAGCCCTGAGCTGCGGTCGGTGCGGCGTGGTAAGCAGAAGGCGTGTCTGACAGCCTGTTCGACGTACCGGGTGGGGAGCAGTCGTCCTCGGCCGGCATCGACGCGCCGTCGGCCGCCAGCCCGCTCGCGGTGCGGATGCGTCCCGCCACTCTCGACGATGTCGTCGGCCAGCAGCACCTGCTCAAACCGGGTTCACCGCTGCGCCGCCTGGTCGAGGGCTCCGGTGCCGCGTCGGTCATCCTGTACGGGCCGCCCGGCACCGGCAAGACCACGCTGGCGTCCCTGATCTCCGGTGCCACCGGCCGCCGGTTCGAGGCGCTCTCGGCGTTGTCGGCCGGCGTCAAGGAGGTCCGCGCCGTCATCGACAAGGCGCGCCACGCCCTCATCAGGGGCGAGCAGACGGTGTTGTTCATCGACGAGGTGCACCGGTTCTCCAAGACCCAGCAGGACGCGCTGCTGGCGGCCGTCGAGAACCGGGTGGTGCTGCTGGTCGCCGCCACCACCGAGAATCCGTCGTTCTCCGTCGTCGCGCCGTTGTTGAGCCGGTCGCTGATCCTGCAGTTGCAGCCGCTGGGCGCGGCGGATATCCGCACCGTGATCCGCCGGGCCGTCGCCGACCCGCGCGGCCTGGGCGGCGCGGTCGGGATCGACGACGACGCGGTGGAACTGCTGGTGAAGCTGTCGGCCGGCGATGCGCGCCGGGCGCTGACCGCCCTCGAAGTCGCCTCCGAGGCGGGGGAACAGATCACCGTCGCGGTGGTCGAGCAGTCGCTGGACCAGGCCGCGGTGCGCTACGACCGCGACGGGGATCAGCATTACGACGTCATCAGCGCCTTCATCAAATCGGTGCGCGGCTCCGATGTGGATGCCGCCCTGCACTACCTGGCCCGGATGCTGACGGCCGGGGAGGATCCGCGGTTCATCGCACGCCGGCTGATGATCTTGGCCAGCGAGGACGTCGGGATGGCCGATCCGACCGCCCTGCCGACCGCGGTGGCCGCGGCGCAGACCGTGGCGCTGATCGGGCTGCCCGAGGCTCAGCTGACGCTCGCCCACGCCACCGTGCACCTGGCCACCGCGCCGAAATCGAACGCCGTCACCACCGCGCTCGGGCAGGCGATGGGCGATATCCGGGCGGGCAAAGCCGGCCTGGTGCCGCCGCACCTGCGTGACGGGCACTACTCCGGGGCGTCGAAGCTGGGCAATGCGGTCGGCTACAAGTACGCCCATGACGCGCCGGGTGGTGTTGCGGCCCAACAGTATCCACCGGACGAACTGGTGGGAACCGACTACTACCGGCCCACCACGCACGGCGCCGAGCGCGAGATCACCACCCGGCTGGACAAGTTGCGCGCCATCGTGCGGCGCACCCGCTGACGGGCCGGTCAGACCAGTTCGGGCACCCTCAGGTGGGCGACGGCCAGTTCGAACTCGGCCTCGTCGACCTCGGACGCCCCGGCCGCGCGCATCGACGCCATCTTCAGCGCGGTGGCCTGGTCGCGGTTGTCCACCATGGCGTCGTGGCTGCTGAACGACACCGACGAGACCCCGCGCCCGGTGGCCCGGTCGATCATCAGGCTGGCACTGCAGAACCCGGGCAGATGCTCCACCTGCGGCAGCACCGCGCCGCGGAAATAGTCGATCCCGGCGTCGATCAGATCCAACGGCACCGACACCCAGGTGGCCCGCACACATGCCCGCCGGCTGTCGGAGCTGTGCGTGCGGTGCAGGACGGCGATCTCCCAGTTCTCCGTCCACGCGGTGCCGCCGAACTCGTTGGCCGCCTGGTTCCGCATCTGCGCCGTCTCCTCGAAACTGGAGCGCATCGCGTCCTCGGATTCCCAGGCGGTGGTGACGATGCACCGGCCGGACTCGCGGTCGACCATCAGAGACAATCCGACCCAGCCGGGCAGTTCCGGCAATGCGGTCATGACCTCGTCTCGGACGTGAGCGATGCCGGCGTCGATCTTGTCAAGGCGCGCCATCACCGTGGTAGAACGTGCGAACACGGTCCACCCCCTCTTGGTTCGGGGCAGCGCCCCGGCGGCGCCACCGGTCACCCACCACTGTCCTCCCGCGCTGCGCCACGCACAATAGTCATTGGCTGCGCACCGCGCAGGCGGTCAACACGGTTCCCGGTAGTGTTATGCGGTCGACCACCGGCCCAGCGAATGAAGGACAGCAGCACGTGCAAACACACGAGATCAGGAAACGTTTCCTCGATCATTTCGTGAAGGCGGGACACACCGAGGTGCCCAGCGCCTCGGTGATCCTCGATGACCCCAACCTGCTGTTCGTCAACGCCGGCATGGTCCAGTTCGTCCCGTACTTCCTGGGTGCCCGCACCCCGCCGTACGAGACCGCCACCAGCGTGCAGAAATGCATCCGGACCCCCGATATCGAAGAAGTCGGTATCACCACCCGGCACAACACCTTCTTCCAGATGGCGGGCAACTTCTCGTTCGGCGCCTACTTCAAGAAGGGCGCCATCGAGTTGGCCTGGTCGCTGCTGACCAACCCGGTGTCCGAAGGCGGCTACGGGTTCGACCCCGAAAAGCTCTGGGCGACAGTCTATCTCGACGACGATGAGGCGATCGGCCTGTGGCGGGAGGTCGCCGGCCTGCCGGCCGAGCGTATCCAGCGCCGCGGGATGGCCGACAACTACTGGTCGATGGGCATCCCCGGGCCGTGCGGACCCTGTTCGGAGATCTACTACGACCGTGGGCCCGAGTACGGCATCGACGGCGGTCCCGAGGCCAACGAGGACCGCTATATCGAGATCTGGAATCTCGTGTTCATGCAGAACGAGCGGGGTGAGGGCACCTCGAAGGAGAACTTCGAGATCCTCGGGCCGCTGCCGCGCAAGAACATCGACACCGGTATGGGTATCGAGCGCATCGCCTGCCTGCTGCAGAACGTGGACAACGTCTACGAGACCGATCTGGTCCGTCCCGTCATCGACGTCGTCGCCGGTATCGCGCCCCGCGGATACGGGCAGGGCAACCACGACGACGATGTGCGCTACCGGATCATCGGCGACCACAGCCGCACCGCGGCCATCATCATCGGCGACGGGGTCACCCCCGGTAACGAGGGCCGCGGTTACGTGCTGCGCCGGCTGCTGCGCCGCATCATCCGGGCGGCCAAACTGCTCGGCGTGGAACGCCCGATCATGGCCGAGCTGATGGCCACGGTGCGCGACGAGATGGGGCCGTCCTACCCGGAACTGGTGACCGATTTCGAGCGCATCAACCGCATCGCGGTGGCCGAGGAGACGGCGTTCAACCGCACCCTGGCCGCCGGGTCCCGACTGTTCGACGACGCCGCGGCGGCCACCCGGGCTGCCGGGAAGTCCACGCTGTCCGGTGACGACGCCTTCACCCTGCACGACACCTACGGCTTCCCGATCGACCTCACCCTCGAGATGGCCGCCGAGGCCGGCCTGACCGTCGACGAGGAGGGTTTCCGCGGCCTGATGGCACAGCAGCGCCAACGCGCCAAGGCCGACGCCGCTTCCCGCAAACAGGCCCATGCCGATCTGTCCGCCTACCGCGAGCTGGTGGACGCCGGCCCCACCGAGTTCACCGGATTCGACGAATTGTCCTCGCAGGCAAAGATTCTCGGCATCTTTGTGGAGGGTAAGCGGGTTCCCGTGGTGGATCACGAGAGCGCGCGGGGCCATCGGGTCGAGCTGATCCTGGACCGCACCCCGTTCTACGCCGAATCCGGCGGGCAGATCGCCGACGAGGGCGCCATCAGCGGAACCGGCTCCTCGAGCACCGCGAAAGCGGCCGTCACGGATGTGCAGAAGATCGCCAAGACGCTGTGGGCGCACCGGGTCACGGTGGAGTCCGGCGAGTTCGTCGAGGGTGACACCGTCACCGCCGAGGTCGACCCGCAGTGGCGCCACGGCGCCACCCAGGGCCACTCGGGCACGCATATGGTGCACGCCGCACTGCGGCAGATCCTGGGGCCCAACGCCGTTCAGGCCGGCTCGCTGAACCGGCCGGGCTACCTGCGGTTCGACTTCAACTGGCAGGGTGCGCTCTCGGAGGACCAGCGCACCGAGATCGAGACGGTGGCCAATGAGGCGGTGCAGGCCGACTTCGCGGTGAACACCTTCAACACCGGACTCGAGCAGGCCAAGGCCATGGGTGCGATGGCGTTGTTCGGCGAGAACTACCCCGACGAGGTGCGGGTGGTCGAGATCGGCGGACCGTTCTCGCTGGAATTGTGCGGCGGCACCCATGTGCGCAGCTCCGCCCAGATCGGTCCGGTCACGCTGCTCGGCGAATCCTCCGTCGGGTCGGGTGTGCGCCGCGTCGAGGCCTATGTCGGGCTGGAATCGTTCCGGCACCTGTCCAAGGAACGCGCCCTGATGGCCGGGCTGGCGTCCTCGCTGAAGGTGCCGTCGGAGGAGGTGCCGGCCCGCGTCGCCAATCTGGTGGAGCGGCTCAAGGTGGCCGAGAAGGAACTGGACCGGGTCCGGCTGGCCAATGCCAGGGCGGCCGCGGTGAACGCCGCCGCGGGCGCCGAGACCGTCGGCAAGGTGCGCTTGGTGGCCCAGCGGATGGCCGGCGGGATCTCCGCCGGTGACCTGCGCAGCCTGGTCGGCGATATCAAGGGCAAGCTGGGCAGCGAGCCCGGTGTCGTCGCTTTGATCGCGGAGGGCGAGGACGACTCGGTGCCGTTCGTGGTGGCGGTCAATGCCGGTGCTCAGGACCTCGGGTTGAGTGCCAACGACCTGGTGAAGCAGTTGAGTGCCGCGGTCAACGGCCGTGGGGGCGGCAAGGCCGATCTGGCACAGGGTTCCGGCAAGGGGGCGGCGGGTATCGACGCGGCATTGGCCGCGCTACGCGCAGAGATCGCCCGGAGCTGAGCCGGGTGGGAGACGATGCCGAGCGTCTGCCGGACCGGCCGGGTCCCGATGATCCCGGCCGCGGTCGCCGGCTCGGTATCGATGTCGGCACCGTCCGGATCGGTGTCGCCGTGTGCGATCCCGACGGCATCCTGGCCACCCCGCTGGAGACCGTCCGCCGCGAACGCGACGGACGTCACCTGCGCCGGCTGGTCAAACTCGCCACCGAACACGAGGCCGTCGAGGTCGTGGTCGGACTGCCGCGTACGCTCGCCGACCGGGCCGGCTCCTCGGCGCACGACGCCGTCGAGCTGGCCGACACCATCGCCGCACGGATCGCACCGACACCGGTGCGCCTCGTCGACGAGCGACTGACTACGGTGAGCGCACAACGTTCACTGCGGGATGCGGGTATCCGAGCCAAGAACCAGCGGACCATGGTCGATCAGGTTGCCGCAGTAGCAATTCTGCAGACCTGGTTGGACCAGCGCCGGTCCGGACTAGGGGTTGCCGATGACTGACGACTGGGGTACCGACCGTCACGAGCCCGTCGCGGTGGGACCGCCGCGACGGCGGATGAGCCGCGCCTCGCGGGCCCGCGCGCGCCGCATGCAGCGGCGCCGGCGGTTCTACAGCGGTATGGCGGTGGTGGTGCTCGTCGCCGTTGTGCTCGTCGTGGTGTTCCTCGGCTCACGGATGTGGCACGGCATGTTCGGGTCGAGCAGTGATTTCGCGGGTGACGGCACCGCCGACGTCGTCGTCGAGGTGCACAGCGGAGACTCGACCACCGCGATCGGCCAGACGCTGCAGCAGCAGAACGTGGTGTCCTCGGCCAAGGCGTTCGTCGAGGCCGCGTCGGGTAATCAGGCCATCGCGGCGATTCAGCCCGGCTTCTACAAGCTGCGCACCGAGATTCCCGCCTCCGGGGCGGTCACCCGGCTGGCGGACCCGAAGAACCGGGTGGGTCAGCTGGTGATCCCCGAGGGCCGGCAACTCGACGATGTCGCCGATGTGAAGACCAATGCGGTCACCGACGGCATCTTCACGCTGATCTCGAAAGCCTCCTGCGTGGATATCGACGGTGACCACAAATGTGTGCCGGCCGCGGATCTCAAGAACGTCGCCGCCACCGGGAATCTGGCGGCGCTGGCGGTGCCGGACTGGGCCACCGCGCCGGTGACGGCGATGGGCCCGGACCACCGCCGGCTGGAGGGACTGATCGCGCCGGGCAGTTGGAACGTCAACCCCTCCGGCACGCCGCAGGACATCCTCACCAGCCTGATCACGGCGAGTACCGCGCAGTACGAGGCCAACGGCCTGCTCGACGCCGCGGCCGCCACCCATCTGACGCCGTACCAGATCCTGGTGGTCGCGTCGCTGGTGCAGCGCGAGGCCAAACCGCAGGACTTCGCCAAGGTGGCCCGGGTGATCTACAACCGGCTGGCCGAACACCGCAAGCTGGAGTTCGACTCCACGGTGAACTACTCGCTGGACCGCCAGGAGGTGGCCACCACCGACGCCGATCGCGAACGCGTCACACCGTGGAACACCTATGCCTCCGAGGGGCTTCCGGCCACCCCGATCTGCTCGCCGGGACAACCCGCCCTGGCTGCGGCCGAGAACCCGGCACCGGGGGACTGGCTGTACTTCGTGACCATCGATATGCAGGGCACCACGCTGTTCACCCGCGACTACGAGCAGCACCTGGCGAATATCGAGCTGGCCAAGCACAACGGTGTCCTCGACAGTGCACGGTAGCCGGGCCGGCCGAAAAGCAGCGGTTCTCGGCTCGCCCATCGCACATTCACGCTCGCCCGATCTGCACCTGGCGGCCTACCGTGCGCTGGGGCTGACCGACTGGACCTACGAGCGCATCGAGTGCACCGCCGAGCAGCTGCCCGCCCTGGTCGCCGGTCTGGGCCCGGAGTGGGTCGGGCTGTCGGTCACCATGCCCGGCAAGTTCGCGGCGCTGCGGTTCGCCGCCGAACACACCGCGCGCGCCGCGCTCGTCGGCTCGGCCAACACCCTGGTGCGCACACCCTCGGGGTGGCGGGCCGACAACACCGATATCGACGGGGTGATCGGCGCGCTCGAGGGGTCGGGCGAGCGAAGCGACGGGGGATATGCCTTGCCCGGCGCGCGTGCGGCGGTGCTGGGCTCCGGTGGCACGGCGCCGGCCGCGGTGGTGGGCCTGGCCTCCCTCGGGGTCCGCGAGATCGCCGTCGTCGCCCGCAACGCGGACAAGGCGGCGCCGCTGGTGGCGCTCTCCGAACCCCTCGACGTGACCGTGCACTGGGTCGAACTGGGCACGCCGATCAGGGCGGATGTGGTGGTCAACACGCTGCCGGCAGAGGTCGCCGCCGCATACGCGCCCACCGTCGCGGGGGTGCCCGTGCTGCTGGACGCGATCTACGATCCGTGGCCCACCCCGCTGGCCGGCGCGGTGTCGGCGGCGGGCGGCCGGGTGATCAGCGGCCTGCACATGCTGCTGAACCAGGCTTTCGCCCAGGTGGAACAGTTCACCGGGCAGCCCGCCCCGAAAGAGGTGATGAGGCAGGCGCTGGCCGGCCTTTAGCCTCGAGAGGTGGCGGCGCTGGTGGCGGGGTGGCTGATCGCCTTGAGCGCCTTCGATATCCGGCAACGCCGGTTGCCCAATGTGCTGACCCTGCCCGGCGCCGTCGTGGTGCTGGGTGGCGCGGCGACGGCGGGCCGGGGCTGGCCTGCACTCGCCGGGGCGGCGGCGCTGACGGCGGTGTACCTGCTGGTGCACCTCGCCGCGCCGGCCGGCCTGGGCGCCGGCGACGTCAAGCTGGCGATCGGGTTGGGCGGGTTGACGGGGGCGTTCGGCCCCGACGTGTGGATTTTGGCCGCCGCGGGGGCCCCGATGCTGACCGGACTCGTGGCGCTGACCGCTCTGGCCACGGGCCGGCGTGATCCGCTGCCGCACGGGCCGTCGATGTGCGCGGCCTCCGCAGCATCGGTCGCCCTGGTGTGGGTGTAGCCCTACCGTGAGAAAGCATGTCCGTGCGCACGGCGACCGCCGATGACCTGCCCGCCATCGCCGATATCTATGCCCACTACGTCGCCACCAGTGTCGCGACGTTCGAACTCGACGCGCCCGATCTCGCCGAATGGACCGACAGGTTCTCCGCGATCGTCGAAGCCGGGTTGCCGATCGTGGTCGCTGAGCGCGACGGTGCGGTGGCCGCCTACGCCTACTGCGCGCCGTGGAAGACACGCCCGGCCTACCGGGCCACCGTCGAGGACTCGGTCTACGTCGCACCGTGGGCCATCGGGACCGGGTGCGGCGCCGAACTCCTGGCGGAGCTGCTGCACCGATGCCGCGGTGTGGGGGTGCGCGAGGTCATCGCCGTCATCGCCGATTCCGGTGATCCGGCTTCCCTCGGGCTGCACCGGCGGTTCGGGTTTCGGGACGCAGGTCGGCTGGTGCGCGTCGGGTACAAACACGAGCGCTGGATCGACACGGTGCTGCTGCAGTGGAGTGCCGGTTAACGGATTGGGTCGCGCGGATACCCGCATGGGAGAATGACACCCGTGTTGCGTTGGACTACCGCTGGTGAATCCCATGGCCGTGCCCTGGTCGCGATGGTTGAAGGCATGGTTGCGGGACTGTCCGTCACCTCCGACGATATCGGGACCCAACTGCAGCGCCGCCGCCTCGGCTACGGCCGCGGCGCGCGGATGAAGTTCGAGAAGGACCAGGTGACGGTGCTCGCCGGGGTCCGGCACGGGGTCACGCTCGGCGGTCCTATCGCCATCGAGATCGGCAACACCGAATGGCCCAAGTGGGAGACGGTGATGGCCGCCGACCCCGTCGACGCGGACCGATTGGACGGTGACGCGGCGCGCAACGCCCCGCTGACCCGCCCCCGCCCCGGCCACGCGGATTACGCGGGCATGCTCAAGTACGGCTTCGACGACGCCCGCCCGGTGCTGGAACGGGCCAGCGCCCGCGAGACCGCGGCCCGGGTGGCGGCGGGCACCGTGGCCCGCGCGTTCCTGCGCCAGGCCCTTGGTGTCGAGGTCATCTCCCATGTCATCGCCATCGGCGCCGCCAAGCCGTACGACGGCCCCTCGCCGTTGCCGCAGGATCTGGATCGGATCGACGCGAGCCCGGTCCGCGCCTTCGATGAGCAGTCCGAAGCACTCATGATCGCCGAGATCGAGGCGGCCAAGAAGGACGGCGACACCCTCGGCGGTGTGGTCGAGGTGGTGGTCACCGGTCTGCCGATCGGGCTGGGTTCGTTCACCAGCGGCGACAACCGCCTCGACAGCCAGTTGGCTGCCGCGGTGATGGGGATCCAGGCCATCAAGGGTGTCGAGATCGGCGACGGTTTCGAGACCGCGCGCCGGCGCGGCAGTGTCGCCCATGACGAGATGTACCCCGGTCCCGACGGCGTGCTGCGGTCCACCAACCGCGCGGGCGGTCTGGAGGGGGGCATGACCAACGGTCAGCCGCTGCGGGTACGCGCCGCGATGAAGCCGATCTCGACGGTGCCGCGCGCGCTGGCCACCGTCGATATGGCCACCGGCCAGGAGGCGGTGGCCATCCACCAGCGCTCCGATGTGTGCGCGGTGCCCGCCGCGGGTGTCGTGGTGGAGACCATGGTCGCGCTGGTGCTGGCCCGGGCCGCGCTGGAGAAGTTCGGCGGCGACTCGCTGGACGAGACCAAGGCCAATATCGAGAGCTACCTGGCGGCGGTCCGCGAACGCTCCGGCGGGCAGGAGCGTGGCGACACGGGGAACGCCGACGCGGGGAACGACACAGCCCCACAGGCGGGGTAACCCATGGCGCCCAAGGCTGTGTTGGTGGGGATGCCGGGTTCCGGCAAGTCCACCATCGGGCGGCGGCTGGCCAAGGCATTGCAGGTGCCGCTGCTGGACACCGATGCCAAGATCGTGGAGACCACGGGCCGCAGCATCGCCGAGATCTTCACCGAGGGCGAGCAGGAGTTCCGCCGGATCGAAGCCGACGTGGTGCGTGCGGCGCTGGCCGAACACGAGGGTGTGGTCTCGCTCGGCGGTGGCGCCATCACCACCCCGGCGGTGCGCGAAGCATTGGCCGGACACACCGTCATCTATCTGGAAATCAGTGCGGCAGAAGGCATTCGCCGCACCAGCGGCAGCGGGCGACCGCTGCTGGCCGGTGACGATCCAGGGGAGCGGTACCGCACGCTGATCGCCGAGCGGGTCCCGCTGTATCGCGAGGTGGCCACCATGCGGGTCAACACCAATCGGCGCAACCCCGGTGCCGTGGTCCGCCACATCGTCACCAGGCTGGACGGTTGCGGCCAAAATCACCGTTCACGCCGGCGCCGGCGCCCCGCGTGGCGGCGGCCCACCATCCTCAACCCGGCACCCACCACAGATGCGCCGCCCACCCCCGCGGCGCTGGCCAAACGAGCAGAGGCGCGCAATGAGTGAATCCGTGACAGATCCGGTGACCGTGGATGTCCTCGTGGACCGGCCGTACCCGGTGATCATCGGCACCGGTCTGCTCGAGGATCTGGGCCGGGTGCTGGCGGGTCGGCACAAGGTGGCGATACTGCACCAGCCCACCCTCACCCAGACCGCCGAAGCGATCCGTAAGCACTTGGAAGACAAGGGAATCGACGCGCACCGCGTCGAGATCCCGGATGCCGAAGCCGGGAAGGAACTGCCTGTCGTCGGCTATATCTGGGAGGTGCTCGGCCGTATCGGGGTGGGCCGCAAGGACGCCCTGGTGAGCCTCGGCGGCGGGGCGGCCACCGATGTCGCGGGCTTCGCGGCGGCGACCTGGCTGCGTGGGGTGGACATCGTGCACGTGCCCACCACGCTGCTCGGCATGGTCGACGCGGCCGTCGGTGGCAAGACCGGTATCAACACCGACGCGGGCAAGAACCTCGTCGGCGCCTTCCACCAGCCGCTGGCGGTGTTGGTGGATCTGGCGACCCTGCAGACGTTGCCCCGCAACGAGATCGTCGCCGGTATGGCGGAGATCGTGAAGGCCGGGTTCATCGCCGACCCGGTGATCCTGGACCTCATCGAGGCCGACCCCGAAGCCGCGATCGATCCGTCCGGATCCGTGCTGCCCGAGCTGATCCGGCGCGCGATCGCGGTCAAGGCCGAGGTGGTCGCCGCCGACGAGAAGGAATCGGCGCTACGCGAGATCCTCAACTACGGACACACCTTGGCGCACGCCATCGAACGCCGCGAGCGCTACAAGTGGCGTCACGGCGCCGCGGTGTCGGTGGGACTGATCTTCGCCGCCGAACTCGGCCGGCTCGCCGGGCGTCTCGACGATGACACCGCCGACCGTCATCGCCGGGTGCTCACCGCCCTCGGGCTCCCGGTGAGCTACGACCCCGACGCGCTGCCTCAACTGCTGGAGTACATGGCGGGGGACAAGAAGAACCGGTCCGGCATCCTGCGGTTCGTCGTGCTCGACGGCCTGGCCAAGCCGGGACGTCTGGAAGGACCCGATCCCAGCCTGCTGGTCGCGGCGTACTCGGTGGTCGGAAGCTAGTCCTTCTCGATGGCGGTGGTGGGCGCTTCGCCCGCCTCGGCGGGCGCGGGTGTCACCGCGGCGAACACGTCGGTGTCCGCGCGGTCGTCACCTTCGCGGCGGCGCTCGTACGGCGGCGCCTTGCGGTCGACGTTCCACCGGCCGATGGTCACCGCGACGACACCGGCCAGGAAGACCAGCAGGGCGGTGAACGCGGCGAACGAGGTCAGCTCACTGATCAGGTTGCCCGTGTAGACCGCCGGGTAGATCAGCCCGATGAACCAGGTGACCAGGTCGCCCAGCAGGCCGGCCACCAGACCGGCCAGCAACCAGACCATCGCCAGATCGGCGCGGCGGTCCGGGTCGGACTGCGCGTTCGCGTCGGCGCGGCCGTCGAAATACGCCCAGACCAGAGCGGGGACGGCCAGGAACAAACCGAGCGCGGGGCTGATCAGACCGGCTTGCGTCGGGAAGGCGTCGACCAGCGCACCCTGGATCAATCGCAGGACAACCACCAACGCCGCGAACACGAGTCCACGCAGCAACCACTTACTCATGAGGGCACAGCGTAGCGAGTACCGTCAGCGGTCGTGACGATTTCGCAGCGCAGGGATCGATTGAGGCAGCGGCTGGCCATCGCCAAGCTGGACGCGATACTGGTAACCGACCTGGTCAACGTGCGCTATCTGTCGGGTTTCACCGGTTCCAACGCCGCGCTGCTGATCCGTGCGGACGACGACACGCCGCTGCTGGCCACCGATGGCCGCTACGTCACGCAGGCCGCGGCGCAGGCTCCCGACGCGGAATTGGTGATCGAACGAGCCTGCGGACCGCATCTGGCCGGCCGCGCCGCCGCCACCGGTATCCACCGGCTCGGGTTCGAAAGCCATGTGGTGACCGTCGACGGGTTCGGTCTGCTGGAACGGGCCGCCGAGGGTATCGAGTTCGTCCGGGCGGCCGGCATGGTGGAACGGCTGCGCGAGATCAAGGACGCGGGGGAGATCGCGATGCTGCGACTCGCGTGCGAGGCCGCCGACGCCGCGCTGCGCGAGCTCGTCGAGGGCGGCGGGCTGCGGGCCGGGCGCACCGAGAAGGAGGTGGGCCGTGAGCTGGAGTCGCTGATGCTCGACCACGGCGCCGACGGGGTGTCCTTCGAGACGATCGTGGCCGCAGGGGCGAATTCGGCGATCCCGCACCACCGCCCGACCGATACGGTGCTGGCGCCGGGTGACTTCGTGAAAATCGACTTCGGCGCGCTGGTGGCCGGCTACCACTCGGATATGACGCGCACCTTCGTGCTGGCCCCCCTGGCCACCTGGCAGCGCGAGATCTACGACCTGGTCGCCACCGCCCAACGGGCCGGCCGCGAGGCACTGGTGTCCGGCGCCGCACTCAAGGATGTCGACACGGCATCGCGGCAGGTCATCGCCGATGCCGGGTACGCGGAGAACTTCGGGCACGGGCTCGGACACGGGGTCGGGCTGCAGATCCACGAAGCGCCGGGAATCAGCGCGTCATCCGTCGGTACACTGCTTGCTGGCGCTGCGGTGACCGTGGAGCCCGGCGTCTACCTGCCCGGCCGGGGCGGTGTCCGCATCGAGGACACCCTGGTCGTGGGCAGCCAGGACGCACCCACACCCGAGTTGCTCACCCGGTTCCCCAAGGAACTGGTCGTCGTTAACTGATCTAGGAGCTGTACAGACCGTGGCATCAACCGCCGACTTCAAGAATGGACTCGTCCTCAACCTCGAGGGCCAGTTGTGGCAGATCACCGAGTTCCAGCACGTCAAGCCAGGTAAGGGCCCGGCCTTCGTGCGTACCAAGCTCAAGAACGTGCTGACCGGCAAGGTCGTCGACAAGACGTTCAACGCCGGGGTGAAGGTCGAGACCGCGACCGTCGACCGCCGCGATGCCACCTACCTGTACCGCGACGGTGCCGACTTCGTCTTCATGGATTCGGAAGACTACGAGCAGCACCCGCTGCCCGAGGCGCTGGTCGGCCGGCTGGCCGGCTTCCTGCTCGAGGGCATGGTGGTGCAGATCGCCTTCCACGAGGGCGTACCGCTGTACCTGGAACTGCCGGTCACCGTCGAACTGGTCGTCACCCACACCGAGCCCGGTCTGCAGGGTGACCGTTCCAGTGCCGGCACCAAGCCCGCCACCGTCGAGACCGGCGCCGAACTTCAGGTTCCGCTGTTCATCAACACCGGCGACAAGCTGAAGGTCGATTCGCGTGACGGCAGCTACCTGGGAAGGGTCAATGCCTAGCCAGGGCGAGCGAAGCGCAGCGGAGCGACGGGGTGAGTGACCGCAGGGGGGATCGCGGTCGGCATCAAGCCCGCAAGCGCGCCGTCGACCTGCTCTTCGAAGCCGAGGCCCGTCACCTGACGGCCGCCGAGGTGGCCGACGGGCGCAACGCCCTGTCCCACTCGCAGGCCGATATGAATCCGCTGAACCCGTACACGGTCACGGTGGCGCGTGGCGTCACCGACAACGCCGAGCACGTCGACGAACTCATCTCGGCCCACCTGCAGGGCTGGACGCTGGACCGGCTGCCCGCCGTGGACCGCGCCATCCTGCGGGTGGCGGTGTGGGAGCTGTTGCATGCGCAGGATGTGCCGGAGCCGGTCGCCGTGGACGAGGCCGTCGAGCTGGCCAAGGAGCTGTCCACCGACGACTCACCCGGGTTCGTCAACGGGGTGCTGGGCCAGGTGATGCTGGTGACGCCGCAGATCCGGGCCGCGGCCGCGGCGCTGCGCGGGTCCCAGGAGCACTAGACGCGATGAATGCACCTCAGGACTGGGCGCCCTATATGAGCGTGCAGGACGCTGCGACGGTGTATCTGCGAGACCCCGAGCTGGCCCTGGAGCAGCTGAGGTCGGTCGTCGAATTCCCCGGTATCGCGTCGTTCATCATGTCGCGGGGCGAGAGCGAGGAGTCCTGGGGCAGCGCCCTGTGGCAGGAAGTGGTCGCCACCGACGGCCGCCGGCTGATCATGTGGCGCGCCGACGACGAGTACCGCGACGATCGCCGGCAGCTGGCGTCCTCGGTGCGGACCATCCTGTTGTCGACGATCACCGACCACATCCTGAGCACCGAGTTCGACGTGCTCGACGACGGGACCCGCAGGCTCTCGGAGGTCCGGCTGCGGATGTACACCCAACTGGTCACCCGGGCCCGCCAGACGTCGGCGACCGAGAGCGATCTGTACTGCGAGTCGTTCCGCTATACCAAGTCGGTCGGAAACGGCGGGCTGGCGCAGATGGAGCGGCTGCTGCAATTCGGCCGGGTGCTCTCGCGGTCGATGTGAGGGCCCAGCGTTCGGCTCAGCGCGATCCGAACTGCCGGTGGCGTCGCGCAGGTGGCGCAATAGCATCATCGCCGAGATTTAGGGCTGGTACGTGGCAGGTACCCGTCCCGGTACAGGCGGCGCAATCGGTTCTCGCGCGCATCGGGGCCGCTCAGCGCCCCGAAACCGGCCCCGCGGCACCCTTACGGTGGGTGGGTGCCACCAGCCCCTGAGCCCACTCCGATCCGCCGGTCCCGCGCCGACCAGGCCCGGTTGGTCGCCGATGTGCTCCGCCACCACATCCACGCCGGTGGCTATCCGGACGGATTGCCCGCCGAGAGCGAACTCGCCGCGGATTTCTCGGTGTCGCGCAACGCCATCCGCGAAGCGCTCACCGTGCTCAAGGACGAGGGGCTGATCGACCGCGGCACCAAGGTCGGCACCCACGTCGCGGTGCGCAAATACGACCACGGACTGGACGCGCTGGTCGGTCTCAAGGAGACCTTCAAGGACTACGGCGAGGTGCGCAACGAGGTCCGCGCCGTGCTGCGAATGGCCGCACCGCCGGCGGTGGCGCGCAAGCTCGCCCTGGCGCCGGGCACCCAGGTGGTCTACATCGAGCGGTTGCGCTACCTCGGTGATCTGCCACTGTCCCTGGACCTGACCTATCTGGTGCCCGATATCGGGGATCTGGTGGTCGAACACCCGCTGGAAAGCAACGACGTCTTCACGCTCATCGAGCAGGTCAGCGGCCAGCGTTTGGGCTCGGCAACCCTTGCCCTGGAGGCGATTTCGGCCGACCCGCATTCCGCGGCGACCCTGGCGGTACCCGACGGCGCGGCACTGCTGATGCTGGAACGGCTCACCAGCCTGAGTGACGGGCGTCCCGTCGACCTCGAGTACATCCGCATGCGTGGTGACCGGATCACCATGCGCGGCAATCTTTTCCGAAACTAGCCGATCAGGAGCTGACATGGCTTTGGTGAACACCCGCGTCGATGTGCCGGTGACCATCGATGAATCCCTGTGCATCGAGGGCTGCACGCTGTGCGTCGAGATCTGTCCGATGGATTCGCTGGCGATCAACCCGGACAACGGTAAGGCCTATATGCACGTGGACGAGTGCTGGTACTGCGGGCCGTGTGCCGCCCGCTGTCCCACCGGTGCCGTCACCGTCAACATGCCCTACCTCATCCGTTAGTCGCCAAAGGACCTGCCATGAAGAAATCTCTCGCGGTGCTGCTTGCTGCCCTGACACTGTCGGGGTGCTCGCTCGACTCGACCGCCAAATCCGATGATGTCGTCGACGTCGTCATCGGCTACCAGTCCAAGACCATCAACACCGTCACCGCCGGGACGCTGCTCAAGGCGCAGGGCTACCTGGAGCACCGGCTGGCCGACATTACCACCCGCACCGGCACCAAGTACCAGGTGACCTGGCAGGATTACGACACCGGAGCGCCGATCACCGCGCAGATGGTCGCCGAGAAGATCGACATCGGATCGATGGGCGATTACCCGATGCTGATCAACGGGTCCAAGACCCAAGCCAACGAGCGCGCCCGCACCGAAATCGTCTCGGTCACCGGATACAACCCCAAGGGTGCGCTGAACATGGTTGTGGTGCCACCCGATTCGACCGCCCGCACCCTGACCGATCTGGCCGGGAAGAAGGTCTCCGCCAGCGTCGGCTCGGCTGGGCACGGCACGCTGGTGCGGGCGCTCGCGCAGGCCGGTCTGGATCCCAAGACCGGTGTCGAGGTGCTCAACCAGCAGCCACAGGTCGGTGCCTCGGCGTTGGAATCCGGTCAGGTACAGGGACTTTCGCAGTTCGTGGCGTGGCCGGGCCTGTTGGTGTTCCAGGACAAGGCCAGGTTGCTCTACGATGGCGCTCAACTGAACTACCCGACGCTGCACGGAGTGGTGGTCCGGCGGGACTACGCGGGCAAGCACCCCGAGGTGCTCGACGCCTTCCTGCAGGCCCAGCTCGACGCCACCGACT
Organism: Mycobacterium hackensackense; assembly: GCF_025822555.1. Classification (NCBI taxonomy): domain Bacteria; kingdom Bacillati; phylum Actinomycetota; class Actinomycetes; order Mycobacteriales; family Mycobacteriaceae; genus Mycobacterium; species Mycobacterium hackensackense. The sequence goes on along the minus strand of NZ_JACKUC010000038.1, from coordinate 534,801 downwards.
TCCTCAACACCAAACCGCTGGAGGCGGCGCGGATCGTCGCCGAGGGCAGCGGACTTCCGCAGGAGGTGGTGTACCTCTACAACGGTCCGGGCGGCACCTCCTTCGACACCACGCTGAAGCCGTCCCTGATCGAGGCGCTCAAAGGTGATGTGCCGTACCTGAAATCGATCGGCGACTTCGCCGAACTCGATGTCCCCGGATTCATCGAGGACGGACCGTTGCGGGCCGCGTTCGCCGAACGCAAGCTCGACTACGACACGGCGATCAAGGCGACGAGTACCCCGGCGACGGGCGAACTCTGGCTGCAGGGCGCCGACACGACCCAGTCCGTGGCCGGCCCGACACAGCTGTTGCGCGCGGTGCGTGAGGCGCAGGCACGTGGGGCCACGGTGCGGGCCGCCTATGTGCCCGACACCGAATTGGGCACCCGCTGGTTCGCGGACAAGTCCACCTGGGTGCGCGACGGGCAGAACTACCTGCCCTTCGACACCCCGGCCGGTGCCGAGCGTTACGTCGCCGCCCACCCCGGCAGTAGCACCGTGGACTACCAGCAGGCGCTCGCGGGTGCGATATGACAGACCTGCTGACGCGGCCGAAGGCACCCGTCGCGGCGCCGCGCGGCACCGGTGGCGGTGGGGTCTGGCGGCACCGGCTGATCCAGGTGCTGTCCGTGCTGGCTGCGATCGGCCTCTGGCAGGTGTTGACCGCCAACGGGGTTCGGCTCTGGCTGCGCTTCGACACGCTGCCGACCGTCACCGAGATCGGGGCGGCGCTGGCGCACCTGCTCGGCACCGGTGAGTACTGGCTGGATCTGGGGCAGTCGCTGATCCGCATCCTCACGGGGTTCGGGCTGGCCGCGGTGGCCGGTGTCATCACCGGAATCCTGCTCGGCCGTTCGGCGCTGTTCGCCGATGTCTTCGGCCCGATCACCGAACTGCTGCGCCCGATCCCGGCGATCGCCATCGTGCCGGTGGCGATCCTGCTCTTCCCGAGCGATGAGACAGGCATCGTGGCCATCACCTTTCTGGCCGCCTATTTCCCGATCATGGTCAGCACCCGGCACGCGGTGCGGGCGTTGCCGACCATCTGGGAGGACTCGGTGCGCACGCTGGGCGGCGGGCGCTGGGACGTGCTGCGCCAGGTGGTGCTGCCCGGCATCCTGCCCGGACTGTTCGGCGGCCTCTCGGTCGGGATCGGGGTGGCGTGGATCTGCGTCATCTCCGCGGAGATGATCTCCGGCCGCCTCGGCGTGGGCTACCGCACCTGGCAGGCCTATACCGTGCTGGACTACCCGGGGGTGTTCGTCGGGATCATCACCATCGGTGCACTGGGTTTCGGCACCGCGGCGGCGATCGAGCTGATCGGGCGCCGCGCCACCCGCTGGCTGCCGCGCGGTGAGGAGAGTTCGCGATGACCACCGCCTCGGCCACCGGCCTGCTGCTCGAGCTCGACGAGGTCACGTTGTCCTACACCGGGGCGCCGGTGCTGAGTGGACTGACGCTCGCCGTGCAGCCGGGGGAGATCCTGGTGCTGACCGGCCCGTCGGGGTGCGGTAAGTCCACGGTGCTGCGGGCGCTGGCCGGCCTGCTGGTACCGGACGCCGGCCGGGTGCGCGCCGATGGCGCGCAGATCACCGGGACGTCACGTGACCGCGGCATGGTGTTCCAGGACAGCGCCCTGCTGCCGTGGCGCAGTGTGCGCTCGAATATCGAACTGGCCCTTCAACTCCGGGGCGAGCCCCGGTCGACCCGGCGGGCCCGGGCCGAGCGCTGGATCGACGAGGTCGGACTGACCGGGTTCGCCGACTACCTGCCCAAGAGCCTGTCCGGCGGCATGCGACAGCGGGTGCAACTGGCCCGCGGGCTGGCTGGCGCGCCGCGCGCGGTGATGATGGACGAACCGTTCGGGGCACTCGACGCCCAGACCCGCGCCGCCATGCAGCGGCTGCTGATCGCCACCTGGCGGGCGCATCCCACCACCATCGTGTTCGTCACCCACGATGTCGACGAGGCACTGATCCTCGGCGACCGGGTGGCGGTGTTGGGTGGCGGCGGCCTGCGCGTGCTGCAGGACATCCCCCAGCCCCGCACCGAGAAGGTCGACCGCAGCGCGTTGCGCACCGAGATCATTGAGGCATTGGACAATTCATGACCGAGATTCCCGACCTTGCCGACACCGTCCGGTTGGACTGCGATGTACTGGTGATCGGTGGTGGCACCGCGGGCACCATGGCCGCGCTGACCGCCGCCGAGAACGGTGCGCGGGTCCTGTTGCTGGAGAAGGCGCACGTGCGGCATTCGGGCGCGCTGGCGATGGGCATGGACGGGGTGAACAACGCCGTCATCCCGGGCAAGGCGGAGCCGGAGGACTACGTCGCCGAGATCACCAGGGCCAACGACGGAATCGTCAATCAGCGCACCATCTATCAGACTGCGACCCGTGGTTTCGCGATGGTGCAGCGGCTGGAACGCTACGGGGTCAAGTTCGAGAAGGACGAACACGGCGAATACGCCGTTCGCCGGGTGCATCGGTCGGGGTCCTACGTGCTGCCGATGCCGGAGGGCAAGGACGTCAAGAAGGCGCTCTACCGGGTGCTGCGGCAACGCTCGATGCGGGAGAAGATCCAGATCGAGAACAGGCTGATGCCGGTGCGGGTGCTGGTTTCGGAGGGGAGAGCCGTCGGGGCGGCCGCGCTGAACACCCGCACCGGCGAGTTCGTCGCCGTCGCCGCCAAGGCCGTCATCCTGGCCACCGGGGCCTGCGGTCGGCTCGGCCTGCCCGCCTCGGGTTATCTGTATGGCACCTACGAGAATCCGACCAACGCAGGCGACGGGTACGCGATGGCGTATCACGCCGGGGCAGAGCTCTCCGGTATCGAATGCTTCCAGGTGAACCCGCTCATCAAGGACTACAACGGGCCGGCGTGCGCGTATGTGGCCAACCCGTTCGGCGGCTATCAGGTCAACGCCGCGGGCGAGCGGTTCGTGGATTCGGACTACTGGTCCGGGCAGATGATGAGCGAGGTCCGCAGCGAGATCGAATCCGCCCGCGGCCCCATCTATCTCAAGGTGACGCACCTGCCGGACGAGACGTTGTCCGCGCTGGAGAACATCCTGCACACCACGGAGCGACCGACCCGCGGTACCTTCCACGCCAACCGCGGGCACGACTACCGTACCCACGACATCGAGATGCACATCTCCGAAATCGGCTTGTGCAGTGGGCATTCCGCGTCCGGGGTCTGGGTCGACGAGCATGCCCGCACCACCGTGCCCGGACTGTACGCCGCCGGCGACCTGGCGTGCGTGCCGCACAACTACATGATCGGTGCGTTCGTCTACGGCGATCTGGCCGGTGAGCACGCCGCGTCGACCCTGGCCGACACCGACGCGCCCGCCGAGCTGCCTGCCGATCAGCTGGCCGATGCCCACGAATTGATCTACCGCCCGCTGCGACAGCCCGACGGCCCACCGCAACCGCAGGTCGAGTACAAGTTGCGGCGCTTCGTCAACGACTATGTGGCACCACCGAAGACGGCCCCCAAACTGTCCATCGCGGTGCAGACCTTCGACCGGATGCGCGATGAGGTGGCCGGGATCGGTGCGCGCACCCCGCACGAGCTGATGCGCGCGGCGGAGGTCTCGTTCATCCGGGACTGCGCGGAGATGGCGGCCCGGTCCTCGCTGACCCGTACCGAATCGCGCTGGGGGCTCTATCACGAGCGCTCGGATGTGCCGGAGCGTGACGACCGGCAGTGGAACTACCACCTGAACCTGCGTAAGGGTGCCTCCGGGGAGATGGAGTTCCTCAAACGCCCGGTCGCCGAATACTTCGTTCCGGTGCCCGGTCTGGAGCATGTGCCGTCGGACAAGCCCGTCGTACCCGTCGAACAACCCCCGTTGTTCGGTGGGAGGGCGCCGGCATCGGTGGTGTCCCGGGTGGCGGCGGCTCCCGCACCACCACCGTCGCCACGGATCGCTGCGGTGCTGGCCCTGCAGGAGCCGACGGTCGCGGATCTGGCCGAGTTCCTCTCGGACACCGACGCCGGGGTGCGGCGTACCGCGGTGGCGACACTGGTCGAGAACCTGCCCGACGGCTACGGTGGCGCCTTGCTGGCGGCGCTGGCCGACCCCGACGCCGGCGTGCGCCACGAGGCGGCCGACGCGGCAAGGGAATTGGTGGAGGTGTTGCCTTCGCCGGAAGCCATTGCCGGACAGGTTAATTCGCCGGACGCGGTGGTACGGGCAGTGGCGTTGTATGTGACCAGCTCACGCCGGGTGCCGGCAGACTTCCGGGCCGCACTGGGCGATGGCGACCATCGGGTGCGGATCGAAGCGGTACGGGCCCTGGTGTCCGTCGACGACGCCGACGGGGTGGCGCTGGCGGCCACCGACGACAACCGCGAGGTCCGGATCACCGCGCTGAAGGGGCTCGCCACCATCGGCGCCGGTGTCGAGACGGTGCGGGCCGGCCTGATGGATGACGATCCGCTGGTCCGTGCCGCCGCCCTGAGCGCGTTGGGCAGTCTCGGCGGGGATGCCGGTGACGTCGCGTTGATCGAGCGGGCGCTGGGGGAGTCGGCCTGGCAGGTCCGCGAGGGCGCGGCGCGGGCGCTGTCCGGGGTGACGCCCGATATCGCAGTGCCGTCGCTGTCACGCACCCTGACCGATTCGCATCTGGATGTGCGCAAGGCCGCGGTGCTCAGCCTCACCCGGTGGGCGACCTCGGAGTCTGCGGCCCGGGAGGCGCTGGGGCTGGCGCTGGCGGATGCCGACGCCGATGTCCGGGCCTATGCGCGCCGGGCGCTCGATGCGGTGGGTGTCTGAGAGTGGATCGCGGCCACACCCGCACCCACACCCAAGCCGCCCGCATCAACGCCGAACGCCGCCTCAACCAACACACCCTCGACGAGAACGCCAAACCACCACCGTTCTGAACGGCGCTCAGTATTCCGGCAGCGCTATCGAATCGGCGGTGGTGAACCACTTCCGCTCGGCGATGGGCCGCAGCGGCCAGCGTTGCATCCACTTCATCACCGCGGCGGTCACCGCGATATCGCTGTTCGATTTCGGCAGGTAGCCGTCGATTCCGTTGGCCAGCGTCTGGCAGCGGTCGATATACGGACGCATCACCGTCTCGTAGCGTGCCATCGCCGCCGGAAGTGTCTCAGCGGCAAAGAGATCCGCCGGACCCAGCTCGCCGGCCAGCACGTACGCCCCGACCAGGGCCAGGCTGGTACCCATCCCGGACAGGGGTGAGGCGCAATACCCGGCGTCGCCGACCAGTGCGACGCGCCCCCGGGTGAACGAGTCCATGTGGACCTGCAGGAACGCGTCGAAGTGGAAGTCATCGGCCTCGGCCGCGGCCGCCAGCAGTTGCGGACAATGCCATTGCGCCTCCGCGAAATGGCTTCGCAGCAGGTCGATCTGGGCTTCGGTATCGCGGCGGTCGTAGTCGAGTGGACCGGACCGGAAGGCCAGCCCGGCCTTGGCCACCGCGGGATCGTGGGAGGGTCGCATCGAGGCGTTCAGGCCGGGCTCCTGGTACAGCAGGTACCAGCCGTCGAGTCCCACCGCGTCCGGGGCGCTGAACCATGCGTTGTAGCCACCGAGCGGCGTGGTGAACCGGTCTTCGGGGCCGAATACCAGGCGGCGCACGGCCGAATGCGGTCCGTCGGCCCCGACGATCAGATCCGCGGTGACGGTGCTGCCGTCACTGAGTGTGGCGGTGGTGTCGTCGATCTCGGTGATGCGGGTGCCGAACCGGTAGTCGGTTCGCGCCCTGGTGGCCTGGTAGAGCACGTCCACCAGGTCTCCGCGCAGGATCTCCAGCTTGGAGACCAGGCCGTTGCCGTGAAAAGCCGTCACCGGCATCTCGGCGCGGCGGGAGCCGTCGGTGCGGACCCAGGCGGCCCCGCGCTGATCCAGCGCCTTCGCCGATACCGCCTCGAGCAATCCCATCCGCTCGGCGACATCGTGACCGGCGCCGCGCAGGTCGACGGTCTGCCCGCCGGAACGGACCTCGGGCGCGACCTCCACCACCACGACGCGGTAGCCGGCGCCCGTCAACCAATGCGCGAGCGCAGGACCGGCGATCCCGGCGCCACTGATCAACACGGTGGGCATGGGCGGCTACAGGCCGAGTTCCTGGTACGTCCGGCGCACGAACTTCGGTTGTGCCGACTGAAGTTTCGCCATCGAGGTGTTGCCGCGCACCGCCGCGACGTCAGCGCTCAGGTCGGGGAAATTCTGGATCAGATACAGCAGGACGACATCGTTCGCCGGGTCGGCCTGCCACCAGGTTCCGTAGGCGCCCGGCCAGCCGAACGTGCCCAGCCCGCCCGGCCCGAAGAACTGCCGGGACTGATCCGGGTCGGTCACCACGGACATGCTCAGACCGAAACCGCGGCCGATCCAGAACGGGCCGCCGAGGAAGTTCTGCTGTTTCTGCTCATCGGTCAACCGGTCCGTGCGCATCAGCCGCACCGACTCCGGTGAGAGCACCCGCACGCCGTCGACGGCGCCGTCGCCCAACAGCATCCGGGCGAACTGCAGATAGTCATCGGCGGTCGACATCAGCCCGGCGCCGCCGGCGCAGAAGTCCGGCGGGGTCAGCGGGGGCGGTCCCATCACATCGTCGCGCAGCCGAGCACCCTCGCCGAGGGCGTACATGGTGGCCAGCCGGCGCCGCTGCACCAGCGTGAGCGCAAAACCGGTGTCCGCCATGCCCAATGGTGCGAAGATCCGCTCGGTGAGCAGCTCGTGCAGCGGTTTGCCCGCGATCCGTCCCAGCGCGATACCCAGTACGTCGGTGCCGTGACTGTAGGTGACCCGTTCGCCGGGCTGGTGCGCCAGCGGCAGCTGCGCCAGCTCGGCCAGCCACCGGTCCTCGTTCTGCCGGTACGACAGCCGCGCATACGACCGCGCCAGCGGGCCGGTCACCGAGAACGGGTAGGCCAGCCCGGACCGGTGGGTCATCAGGTCCTCGAACGTGATCGGCCGGCGCAGCGGCACCGTGGCGTCCACCGGCCCGTGCGGTTGGGCCAGCACCCGCACCCCGGCGAGCTCGGGCACCCAGTGCGCGATCTCGTCGCGAAGGGTGAAACGGCCCTCTTCGACCAAGGTCATCGCCGCGGCCACCGTCACCGGTTTGGTCATCGACGCGATCCGGAACACCGTGTCGCGTTGCATCGGTAACCCGGCCGCGATGTCACGATGGCCCAATTCGTTGACCTGGACCACCTCGCCGGCGTGCCACACCAGGGTGACCGCACCGGCCAGCAGCCCGGCCTCGATCGCCTCGGTGATGGAGGCGCCGTTCGCGTCGAGATTCATCCGCGTCACGATACTGGGCGGACACCGTGGGTTTGCTGTGCGGGCGATTCGAGTAGCCCGATACTTATCACTGTGCGGCGCGCCGCCGACACAGTGGAGGCATGACCGGACATATGAGCCCCCGGGAGCGTGCCCTGCGCACCCTGTCAGCGCCGTACTCACTGGGTTTGCGTTTGCGTGAGGCGGGGGTGGCCCCAGAGGTGATCTGCGACTACCTGGACGTGGAGCTGGACAACCTGGACGCTTTCTACCGGCTGGCCGATGCCAAACTCGCTGCGGCGGAGAGCCGGATCGCCGTCCCGAAGTCGGCGAAGACCCCACTGTCCGATCGCACCAACCGGTGATCAGTCGGCGGCGTTGGCAGCCGCCGCGGCTCGGGCCAGTTCGGCCAGCAGTGGCGGCACGTCATCGCGATCCACCACCACTTCGATGACGGCCATCCGGTCCCGGTGCTGCGCGGCCGCCGCCAGGGCGGCCTCCAGCTCGCCCACGGTGTGGGCGCGCACCGCCAGCGCGTCGGGTACACCGAGCGCGGCGGGCAGCTCCTGCCAGCGCCAGCCCACGATGTCGTTGTAGTACGCCTGCGGGCCGTGAATGGCCCGCTCCACGGTGTAACCGTCGTTGTTCACGACGATGATTACCGGAGCGATGCCCTCGCGGGCCATCACCCCGATCTCCTGCACCGTCAGCTGGGCCGCCCCGTCGCCGATGAGCAGCACGATCCGGCGCTCGGGGTGTGCCAGTGCCGCTCCGAGCGCGGCCGGCAGGGTGTAGCCGATCGATCCCCACAACGGCTGTCCGATGAACGTCACCCCGGCCGGTAGCCGGTGCCCGGCCATCCCGTAGAACGAGGTGCCCTGGTCTGCCAGCACCACATTGCCCGGGGTCAGGGCCTCGGACACCTTGTCCCACAGCACTTTCTGCGTGAGCGCGGTGTCTGGCCGCGGGGTCGCGGTGGGCGCCGGTACGACGGCGGCCGGTACGGCAGGCGAGGTGATACCCCGGTCGGTGAGGATGCCCGTCAGGGCCTTCAACGCGGCGTCGATATCGATCGGGGCGTACACCTGCCCGGCGACCGTCGACTGCACCGCGCCCACGTCGATGGTGCGGGCCGGATCGATCTGCTGGGAGAAGAAGCCGCTGACCATATCGGTGAACTGCACGCCGGCGGTCACCAGCACGGGCGCGTCCTCGACGGCGCGGCGCACCGGTTCGGCGCTGGCCGCTCCGGCGTAGATGCCCAGATAGCTGGGGGAGCTCTCGTCGAGCAGGCTCTTGCCCCACATCAGCGTCGCGTACGGCACGGTGTCGGCGGCCAGCAGGCCGTCGAGCGCTTCGACCGCATTGAGCCGGTGCACCAGCAGATCGGCCAGCACCGTCACCTGATGGGTGCCGATGAGCCGGCGTGCCGCCTCGGTGAACAGCGCCAGGGCCCGCGGGCTGGTGCCGTTGCCGTAATGCGCCAGCGGTGCCGACGGTGGGTCGACCGGGAAGCGGGCCACATCGGTGGCCAGCAGCAGGTACCCGGGGCGCTTGTGTTCGCGGACCTCCAGCAGCACCCGGTCGATCTCCCGGGTGGCCGTGGCCGGAATGAGATTGGCCTGGGCGCAGGTGATCTCGCGGGCCATCCGCAAGAAGTGCTCGAAATCGCCGTCGCCGAGCGAGTGATGCACCACGCGGCGGGCCCCCTGCGCGTCCTTGGACGGCGCACCCACGATGTGCACCACCGGTACATGTTCGGCGTAACTGCCGGCGACGGCGTTGGCCGCCGACAGCTCACCGACACCGAAGGTGGTGACCAGCGCCGAGATTCCGCGCAGTCGCCCGTACCCGTCGGCGGTGTAGCCGGCGTTGAGTTCATTGGCCCCGCCCACCCAGCGCACGGTGTCGTGCGCGAGCACGTGGTCGAGGAACTCAAGGTTGAAATCGCCTGGCACACCGAACACCTCGGTCACTCCGAGCTCGGCCAGCCGGTCCAGCAGATAGTCGCCCACGGTGTACTCGGTATCGGCCATCACCCGAGCCTACGCAGGAGGGCATACTGCCCGGGTGACGACTGCACACCAGGAGCCGGTGGCCGCCCCGATGAAGAAGGTGGCCTTCGCCAGCTTCGTCGGGACCGCCATCGAGTTCTACGATTTCTACCTCTACGGCACCGCCGCGGCGCTGGTGTTCCCGAAGATCTTCTTTCCCAACCTCAGTCCGACGATGGGCACCGTGTCCTCGCTGGCCACCTTCGCCGCGGCGTTCCTCTCCCGCCCGGTGGGTGCGGCGGTGTTCGGGCACTTCGGGGATCGGCTGGGCCGCAAGAAGACCCTGATCGCCACCCTGCTGATCATGGGGATCTCCACCTTCGCCGTCGGGCTGGTACCCGCGGCGTCCTCCATCGGTGTGCTGGCCCCGATCATCCTGCTCACCCTGCGGCTCTGCCAGGGTTTCGCCGTCGGCGGGGAATGGGCCGGATCGGCGCTGCTGTCCGCGGAATACGCCCCGGCCGACCAGCGCGGCAAGTACGGCATGTTCACCCAGCTCGGCGCGGGCGCCGGGCTGGCGGTGAGCAATCTGGTCTTCCTGCTCGCCAACGTCACCATCGGTGAGAAGAGCCCGGTGTTCCTGGAGTGGGGCTGGCGGGTGCCGTTCCTGTTCAGTGGGCTCCTGGTGATCGTCGCGCTCTACGTCCGGCTGAGCATCGACGAGACCCCGGTGTTCGCCGCCGAGAAAGAGAAACAGCGCGGCAGCGTCGTGCAGGCGCCGCTGAAGGAGCTGCTGCGGACCCAGAGCGCGCAGGTGCTGCTGGCGGCGGGCTGCATGGTCGGCATCTTCACCATGAGTTTCCTGGGCGGCACCTATCTGCTGAACTACGCCGCCACCAAGATCGGGCATCCGCGCAGTCTGGTCCTCACCGTCGGGGTGCTGGCCGGGGTGGCGTTGATGACCTTCACCGCCATCTCGGCAGTGCTGTGCGACCGGTACGGCCGGCGACGGATCATCCTGGCCGGCTTCCTCGTCGCGCTGCCGTGGGCATTCCTGGTGATGCCGATGATCGACACCGGCTCACCCTGGCTGTTCGCGCTGGCGATCGGCGGCATGTTCGCCATCTTCGGGACGTCCTACGGTCCCATCGCCTCGTTCCTGCCCGAGATCTTCGCCACACGGTACCGCTACACGGGCGCCGGGCTGGCCTTCAACCTGGCCGGCATCGTCGGTGGCGCGGTGCCGCCGCTGATTGCCGGGTTGCTGGTCAGCGCCTTCGGCCCCTGGTCGGTGGGGGCGCTGATGGCGGTCTTCGTGGTGGTCAGCATCGCCTCGACGGTGCTGTTGCCGGAGACGAAAGGCGCGGCGCTGATCGACGACGCGGCCTGCTAAGCTCTCCGGCAGTTCGACGTCCTTTAACGATCCGTCCCGAGAGGCGGAGAAGGAGGTCCAGGTTCACTGTGGGCAATCCTGATGCCGCACACGCAGACCGGGAATTGATGTCCGCCGCTGATGTGAGCCGGACCATATCCCGCATCGCGCACCAGATCATCGAGAAGACCGCGCTCGACGCCGCGGACGCCCCGCGCGTCATCCTGCTCGGCATCCCCACCCGCGGGGTCATCCTGGCCCGCCGGATCGCCGAGAAGGTCAACGAGTTCGCCGGCGTGGAACTGGCCCACGGCGCGCTGGACATCACGCTCTATCGGGACGACCTGAACTCCAAACCGCCGCGTCCGCTGGAGGTCACCTCCATCCCGGTCGGCGGTATCGACGGCGCCCTGGTGATCCTGGTCGACGACGTGCTCTACTCCGGGCGCTCGGTCCGCTCCGCGCTGGATGCGTTGCGCGATATCGGCCGTCCCCGGGCGGTGCAGCTGGCCGTGCTGGTCGACCGTGGCCATCGGGAACTGCCCGTCCGGGCCGACTACGTCGGAAAGAACGTCCCGACCTCCCGCAGCGAGAACGTCAAGGTTCGCCTGCAGGAGAACGACGGCTACGACGGCGTCAAGATCGCCCCGCAAGGGGGGCCCCTACGGTGATGAGCGCCCGCGCGAAGAACGGACGATTCTGGTGAGACATCTGCTTTCGGCTGCCGATCTGTCCCGGGACGAGGCGACCGCCATCCTCGACGACGCCGACCGGTTCCGCGAGGCGCTGCTGGGCCGTGAGGTGAAGAAGCTGCCGACGTTGCGCGGACGCACCGTCATCACCATGTTCTACGAGAACTCCACCCGCACCCGGGTCTCGTTCGAGGTGGCCGGTAAGTGGATGAGTGCCGATGTCATCAACGTCAGCGCCTCGGGTTCCTCGGTGTCCAAAGGTGAGTCGCTGCGCGACACCGCGCTGACCCTGCGCGCCGCGGGCGCCGACGCGTTGATCATCCGCCATCCGGCTTCCGGTGCGGCACAACAACTCTCGAAGTGGACAGTGGAACCCGACGGGACCGGTCCGAGCGTCATCAACGCCGGCGACGGCACCCACCAGCACCCCACCCAGGCGTTGTTGGACGCGCTCACCATCCGGCAGCGGCTCGGTTCCATCGAGGGCAAGCGCGTGGTGATCGTCGGCGACATCCTGCACAGCCGGGTGGCCCGCTCCAATGTCGAACTGCTGGCCACCCTCGGTGCCGAGGTGGTCCTGGTCGCCCCGCCGACGCTGCTTCCGGTAGGTGTGACGAGCTGGCCGGTCAGCATCTCCCACGAACTGGACGCCGAACTGCCCGCCGCCGACGCGGTGCTGATGCTGCGGGTGCAGGCCGAACGGATGAACGGCGGGTTTTTCCCGTCCACCCGGGAGTACTCGGTGCGTTACGGGCTGTCGGAGAAGCGGCTGGCCACGCTCGCCTCCGACGTCGTGGTGCTGCACCCCGGCCCGATGCTGCGCGGTATGGAGATCGCGCACTCGGTGGCCGACGCCCCGCAATCGGCGGTGCTGCAACAGGTTTCCAACGGTGTGCATGTCCGGATGGCGGTGCTGTTCCACCTGCTGGTGGGGGCGGAATCCGACAAGGCGGGGGTGGTTTCATGACGGTTCTGATCAAGGGTGTGCGGCTCTACGGTGAGGGCGAGCCGGTCGACGTGCTGGTCGCCGACGGACAGATCGCGCAGATCGGCGCAGGCCTGACCGCGGACGGTGCCGACATCGTCGACGCCGCCGGACAGATCCTGCTGCCCGGTTTCGTGGACCTGCACACCCATCTGCGTGAACCGGGCCGCGAATACGCCGAGGACATCGAAACCGGTTCGGCAGCAGCCGCACTGGGTGGCTACACCGCAGTCTTCGCGATGGCCAACACCGATCCGGTCGCCGACAGCGCGGTGGTCACCGACCACGTATGGCACCGCGGCCAGCAGGTCGGCCTGGTCGACGTGCACCCCGTCGGCGCGATCACCGTCGGGCTACAGGGCAAGCAGCTCACCGAGATGGGCCTGATGGCCGCCGGTGCCGGGCAGGTACGGATGTTCTCCGATGACGGTATCTGCGTCGATGATCCGCTGGTGATGCGCCGGGCCCTGGAATACGCCAGCGGACTGGGTGTGCTGATCGCCCAGCACGCCGAGGAGCCGCGGCTGACGGTGGGCGCGGTCGCCCATGAAGGTCCCCACGCCGCGAAGCTGGGCCTGGCCGGCTGGCCGCGCTCGGCCGAGGAGGCGATCGTCGCCCGCGACGCCATCCTGGCCCGCGATGCCGGCGCCCGGGTGCACATCTGCCACGCATCCACCGCGGGCACTGTCGAACTGCTGAAATGGGCCAAACAGCAAGGTATCTCGATCACCGCCGAGGTGACCCCGCATCACCTGCTGCTCGATGACGGGGTGCTGGCCGACTACGACGGCCGTAACCGGGTGAACCCGCCGCTGCGCGAGGCCAGCGATGTGGCTGCGCTGCGGCAGGCGCTGGCCGACGGCGTCATCGACTGTGTGGCCACCGACCACGCGCCGCACGCCGAACACGAGAAGTGCTGTGAGTTCTCGCACGCCCGCCCGGGCATGCTCGGGCTGCAGACCGCGCTGTCGGTCGTGGCGCAGACCATGGTCGAGCCGGGCATGCTGACCTGGCGCGATGTCGCCCGGGTGATGAGCGAGGCGCCCGCGGCGATCGTCGGCCTGGCCGATCAGGGCCGCCCGCTGGAGGTCGGCGAGCCCGCCAACCTCACCGTCGTGGACCCCGACGCCATGTGGACGGTCAGCGGACCCGCGCTGGCCAGCCGCTCGGACAACACGCCGTACGAGTCGATGACGCTGCCCGCCACGGTGACGCTGACCCTGCTGCGCGGCAAGATCACCGCGCGGGACGGGGCTGTCTCTTGAACACTCCCACACTGATCGCGTCACTGATCATGGCCGCGCTGCTCGCGGTGCTGATCGGTTTCCTGATCCGGCAGATGCTGCGCGGCTGGCTGCACCGCGCCCAGCGCCAGGCCGACCTGATCGGGGCGCTGCCGTCGCTGCCGGACACCGTGGGACCGGCGCTGATCGGGCCCACCAAGGGGCTCTATGTGGGCAGCACCCTGGTGCCGGACTGGAACGACCGGATCGCGGCAGGCATGCTCGGCTTCCGCGCAAAGGGTGCGCTGACCCGCTATCCGGAGGGAATCATGGTGCAGCGCAGCGGCACCGGGCCCATCTGGATCCCCGACGAGTCCATCGTGGTCATCCGCACGGAGCGGGCCATCACGGGTAAGGCGCTCACCCACGACGGGATCCTGGCGATCCGCTGGCGGCTGCCGTCGGGTACCGAGATCGACACCGGCTTCCGGGCCGACGACCGCAACGAGAACCTGAAATGGGTCAAGGAGGAAGCAGCGTGAGCAAAGCTCTGCTGGTACTGGAGGACGGCCGGGTGTTCACCGGCACGCCGTTCGGCGCGATCGGCGAGACGCTCGGCGAGGCGGTGTTCTCCACCGGGATGTCCGGCTATCAGGAGACGCTGACCGACCCGAGCTACCACCGACAGATCGTGGTGGCCACCGCCCCCCAGATCGGCAACACCGGCTGGAACGGCGAGGACGGCGAGAGCCGCGGCGACAAGATCTGGGTGGCCGGGTACGCCGTGCGCGACCCCTCGCCGCGGGCCTCCAACTGGCGCGCCACCGGCACCCTCGACGAGGAACTGGTGCGCCAGGGCATCGTCGGCATCGCCGGTATCGACACCCGCGCGGTGGTCCGGCATCTGCGCACCGCCGGTTCGATGAAGGCGGGCGTGTTCTCCGGCGAGGCCTTGGCCGACACCGAGACCCTCGTGGATCGGGTGCGCAGCCAGCCCTCCATGCTCGGCGCCGACCTGGCCGGCGAGGTCAGCACCCAAAGCCGTTATACGGTCGAACCCGTCGGACAGCACCGCTTCACGGTCGCCGCCATCGACCTGGGGATCAAGACCAACACCCCGCGCAACTTCGCCCGCCGTGGAGTGCGCAGCCACGTGCTGCCGTCTGCGGTCAGCTTCGACGAGATCGCCGACCTGCGCCCGGACGGGGTGTTCCTGTCCAACGGGCCCGGTGACCCGGCCACCGCCGATCACATCGTCGAGGTCACCCGGGCCGTGCTCGGCGCCGGTATCCCGTTGTTCGGCATCTGCTTCGGCAACCAGATCCTGGGCCGGGCGCTGGGCCGCTCCACGTACAAGATGACCTTCGGCCACCGCGGCATCAACATCCCGGTGATGGATCACGCGACCGGCCGGGTCGCGGTCACGGCCCAGAATCACGGGTTCGCGCTGGAGGGCGAAGCGGGCGAGGAGTTCGACACGCCGTTCGGCCGTGGCATCGTCAGCCACACGTGCGCCAACGACGGTGTCGTCGAAGGCATCAAACTCGTTGACGGCCGGGCGTTCTCGGTGCAGTACCACCCGGAGGCCGCCGCCGGGCCGCATGACGCGGAATACCTGTTCGACCAGTTCATCGACCTGATGGCTTCGGGGGAGAAGTAATGCCACGCCGTTCCGACCTCAACCACGTCCTGGTGATCGGGTCCGGCCCGATCGTCATCGGCCAGGCCTGTGAATTCGACTATTCGGGCACCCAGGCCTGCCGCGTGCTGCGCGCCGAAGGCCTGCAGGTCAGCCTCATCAACTCCAACCCGGCCACCATCATGACCGACCCGGAGTACGCGGATCACACCTATGTCGAGCCCATCACGGCGGCATTCGTCGAGAAGATCTTCGCCCAGCAGGCCGAGCGCGGTAACAAGATCGACGCCGTGCTGGCCACCCTGGGCGGGCAGACCGCGCTGAACACCGCCGTGGCGCTGTACAACGAGGGCATCCTGGAGAAGTACGGCGTCGAGATGATCGGTGCCGACTTCGACGCCATCCAGCGTGGCGAGGACCGGCAGAAGTTCAAGGACATCGTCGCCAAGGTGGGCGGGGAGTCGGCGAAGTCCAAAGTGTGTTTCACCATGGACGAGGTCCGCGAGACCGTCGCCGAGCTGGGTCTGCCCGTCGTCGTGCGGCCGTCCTTCACCATGGGTGGGCTGGGCTCCGGTATGGCCTATTCGGCCGAGGACGTCGAGCGGATGGCCGGCGACGGCCTGGCCGCCTCGCCGAGCGCGAACGTGCTCATCGAGGAATCCATCTACGGCTGGAAGGAATTCGAGCTCGAGCTGATGCGCGACCACCACGACAACGTGGTGGTGGTGTGCTCGATCGAGAACTTCGACCCGATGGGCGTGCACACCGGTGACTCGGTGACCGTCGCCCCGGCGATGACGCTGACCGACCGCGAATACCAGGTCATGCGTGACCTGGGAATCGCAATCCTGCGTGAGGTCGGCGTGGACACCGGCGGCTGCAACATCCAGTTCGCGATCAACCCGAAAGACGGCCGGCTCATCGTCATCGAGATGAACCCCCGGGTGTCGCGGTCGAGCGCGCTGGCGTCGAAGGCCACCGGATTCCCGATCGCCAAGATCGCCGCCAAGCTGGCCATCGGCTACACCCTGGACGAGATCGTCAACGACATCACCAAGGAAACCCCGGCCTGTTTCGAGCCGACCCTGGACTACGTCGTGGTGAAGGCCCCGCGGTTCGCGTTCGAGAAGTTCCCCGGCGCGGACCCGACGCTGACCACCACGATGAAATCGGTGGGCGAGGCGATGTCGCTGGGCCGCAACTTCATCGAGGCGCTCGGTAAGGTGATGCGCTCGCTGGAGACCAAGCGCGCCGGCTTCTGGACCGCACCCGACCGCGACGCCACCCTGGACGAGCTTCTGACCGATCTGCGTGTCGCGACCGACGGCCGGATGTACGTCATCGAACAGGCACTGCGCCTGGGTGGCAGCGTCGAGCAGGTCGCCGAGGCCTCCGGGGTGGACCCCTGGTTCGTCGACCAGATCGCCACCCTGGTGGCGCTGCGCGCCGAACTGGTCGATGCGCCCGTGCTGGACGAGACGCTGCTGCGCCGGGCCAAGCACAGCGGCCTGTCCGACGGCCAGATCGCCGCGCTGCGGCCGGAACTGGCCGGCGAGACCGGGGTGCGATCGCTGCGCGAACGCCTGCGCATCCACCCGGTGTACAAGACCGTCGACACCTGCGCCGCGGAGTTCGAGGCCCGCACGCCCTACCACTACAGCAGTTATGAGCTGGACCCCGCGGCCGAGACCGAGGTGGCCCCGCAGACGGAGAAGCCCAAGGTGCTGATCCTGGGCTCCGGGCCCAACCGGATCGGCCAGGGCATCGAATTCGACTACAGCTGTGTGCATGCCGCCACCACGCTGAGTGCGGCCGGTTTCGAGACCGTCATGGTCAACTGCAACCCCGAGACGGTGTCCACCGACTACGACACCGCCGACCGGCTGTACTTCGAACCGTTGACCTTCGAGGACGTCCTCGAGGTCTACTACGCCGAACAGGCCTCCGGCGCAGGTGGTCCCGGTGTGGTCGGCGTGATCGTGCAGCTGGGCGGGCAGACCCCGCTGGGGCTGGCCGAGCGGCTGGAGCGCGCCGGGGTGCCGATCGTGGGCACCAGCCCCAAGGCCATCGACCTGGCCGAGGACCGCGGCGAATTCGGCGAGGTGCTCACCAAGGCCGGGCTGCCCGCACCGCGCTTCGGCACCGCCACCAGCTTCGACCAGGCCCGCCGGATCGCCGCCGATATCGGCTACCCGGTGCTGGTGCGACCGTCCTATGTCCTCGGTGGCCGCGGGATGGAGATCGTCTACGACGAGGAGACCCTGCAGGGTTACATCGCCCGGGCCACCGAGCTGTCGCCCGAACACCCGGTGCTGGTGGACCGGTTCCTGGAGGACGCCATCGAGATCGACGTCGACGCCCTGTGCGACGGTGCCGAGGTCTATATCGGCGGCGTGATGGAGCACATCGAGGAGGCCGGTATCCACTCCGGTGACTCGGCGTGCGCGCTGCCCCCGGTGACGCTGGGCCGCCAGGACATCGAGTCGGTGCGCCGCGCCACCGAGGCGATCGCGCACGGGATCGGCGTCGTCGGGCTGCTCAACGTGCAGTACGCCCTCAAGGACGATGTGCTCTACGTCCTGGAGGCCAACCCGAGGGCGAGCCGTACCGTTCCCTTCGTCTCCAAGGCCACCGCGGTACCGCTGGCCAAGGCGTGCGCACGGATCATGCTCGGTGCCACCATCGCCCAGCTGCGGGAGGAGGGGGTGCTGGCCGCCACCGGTGACGGTGCCACCGTGTCCCCGCATGCGCCGATCGCGGTGAAGGAGGCCGTGCTGCCGTTCCACCGGTTCCGCAAGGCCGACGGTTCGCAGGTGGACTCCCTGCTCGGGCCGGAGATGAAGTCCACCGGCGAGGTGATGGGTATCGACCGCGATTTCGGCACCGCGTTCGCCAAGAGCCAGACCGCGGCCTACGGCTCGCTGCCCGCCACCGGCACGGTCTTCGTCTCGGTGGCCAACCGGGATAAGCGCTCGCTGGTGTTCCCGGTGAAGCGACTGGCCGACCTCGGCTTCCGGGTGCTGGCCACCGAGGGCACCGCGGAGATGTTGCGCCGCAACGGGATTCCCTGCGAAGTGGTCCGCAAGAACTTCGAGGAGCCGGGGGAGGGCCGGCCCGCCCTGTCCGCGGTCGACGCGATCCGCGCCGGCCAGGTGGACATGGTGATCAACACCCCCTACGGCAATTCGGGGCCGCGTATCGACGGCTACGAGATCCGGTCGGCGGCGGTGTCGGTGAACATCCCGTGCGTCACGACGGTGCAGGGCGCCTCGGCCGCCGTGCAGGGCATCGAGGCCGGCATCCGCGGTGATATCGGGGTGCGGTCGCTGCAGGAGCTGCACAGCCAGCTGGCCGAGAAATGAGCCCCTTCGGGGTGCGGCTGGCCCAGGCCGTCGCGGCGCGGGGCCCACTGTGCCCGGGCATCGACCCGCATCCCGAACTGCTCACCGCGTGGGGCCTACCCGTGAACGTGAGCGGCATCCGGGCGTTCAGCGACATCTGTGTCGAGGCGTTCGCGGGATTCGCCATCGTCAAACCACAGGTCGCGTTCTTCGAGGCCTACGGCGCGGCGGGGTTCTCGGTGCTGGAGGACACCATCGCCGGCCTACAGGCCGCGGGAGTGCTGGTGCTCGCCGATGCCAAACGCGGCGACATCGGCTCCACCATGGCCGCCTACGCGCAGGCCTGGGCCGGCGACTCGCCGCTGGCGGCGGACGCGGTGACGGCATCGCCGTATCTCGGGTTCGAGTCGCTTCGTCCCCTGCTGGACACCGCCGCGGCCCATGGCCGGGGGGTGTTCGTGCTCGCCGCGACCTCCAACCCGGAGGGGGCCGGCGTGCAGCGCGCGACGGTGGCCGGGCGCACCGTCGCGCAGTCCGTCGTCGACGCGGCCGGCGCCGAGAATCGGGCGACGGGCACCGGTTCGGTGGGGGTGGTGATCGGCGCAACGCTGACCGAGCTGCCCGATCTGACCGGGCTCGACGGACCGGTGCTGGCGCCCGGGCTGGGGGCTCAGGGCGGCCGTCCGGAGGATCTCGGCAGGCTGGGTGCCAAGGTGCTGCCCGCGGTGTCGCGTGAGGTCCTGCGTGCAGGCCCAGACGTGGCGGCGGTGCGTGCGAGCGCGGAGCGGCTGCGCGACAGCGTGGCCCATCATCTGCGCTACTTGGCCTGACGGCGGCACCGGCGGACCGCCGGTAACGGTTCGCGCACCGGTCGATCGCGGCACGGTCACGGCGGCTGGAATCCCGTCGGACCGCTCCGACACGCCGACACGCCATGACCAGCAAGAATTTCTTATCTGACCGCCAGAAACGCCGGACCGGCGACGGCGTCGCCCGCACCTGGTGAACAGGAAAAGGCCCACCCGTAACGCAATAAGCCCTGGATATGCAGGTAGATCGCGTGCAGTGACGGTGGTCGCACCGTTGCGGGAGGCAGCTGCGGCGAACGCCGGGATCAGCCCGCGCGCGCCCTACACGCTGGCCTTTTGGCCCCATCAGCCGGGGGTGGGGTTAGCTTTCGTCAGGATGCGTGGGTACGGTCGTCGTCGCTGGCTGGTTACGTAATCCAGCCGTGATGAAACAACAGATGGCGAGAGACGGAGGAACCCCGTGGCCCTTCCCCAGTTGACCGACGAACAGCGCGCGGCAGCGTTGGAGAAGGCTGCTGCCGCACGTCGAGCGCGAGCCGAGTTGAAAGACCGGCTCAAGCGCGGCGGCACCAACCTCAAGCAGGTGCTTACCGACGCCGAGACCGATGAGGTCTTGGGCAAGATGAAGGTCTCCGCGTTGCTGGAGGCTTTGCCGAAGGTGGGCAAGGTCAAGGCTCAGGAGATCATGACCGAACTGGAGATCGCCCCGACGCGCCGCCTGCGCGGCCTCGGCGATCGTCAGCGCAAGGCCCTTCTGGAGAAGTTCGACTTCTCCTGAACACGGACCTGACGAACAAATGAAGAATGGTGGGGGGTCGGGCAGCGCCGCTGTCGTGGTGCTGTCCGGCCCATCCGCCGTCGGGAAGTCCACGGTGGTGCGCTGTCTGCGCGACCGGATTCCCGACCTGTATTTCAGTGTGTCGGTCACGACACGCGCGCCGCGACCCGGTGAGGTCGACGGCGTTGACTACCGCTTTGTCTCGACCGAGCAATTCCAGAATCTGATCGACGACGGCGAGCTGCTCGAGTGGGCCGAAATCCACGGCGGATTGCACCGCTCGGGGACACCCGCAGCACCCGTGCGTGAGGCGACCAGGGCTGGTGTGCCGGTGCTGATAGAGGTCGATCTGGCCGGTGCCCGCGCCGTGAAGGCCGCGATGCCCGAGGTCACCACCGTGTTCCTCGCGCCGCCCAGCTGGGAGGCGCTGGAGGAACGGCTGATCGGCCGGGGTACCGAGAGTCCCGAGGTGCAGGCCAGGCGGTTGGCCACGGCACGAGCCGAACTGGCCGCCCAGAAGGACTTCGATGTGGTGGTCGTCAACAGTCAATTGGAGTCGGCCTGCGCGGAATTGGTATCCTTGCTGGTGGCCCACTAACCGGACCGTGCCCAGACACGTTCCCAGGTCGTCACACAGACACCAACTGCATCTTCTCTAGCACTTAAATCTCAGGACTCCGTCCTGAAAACACTCCGGGAGAACCTTCGTGAGCACGCCTGTCGAGAACATCGACGCCGCCAATGCCTATGACACACCGCTGGGCATCACCAACCCGCCCATCGATGAGCTGCTCGACCGCGCGTCGAGCAAGTACGCCCTGGTGATCTACGCCGCCAAGCGGGCCCGCCAGATCAACGACTACTACAACCAGCTCGGCGACGGCATCCTGGAGTACGTCGGCCCGCTGGTGGAGCCGGGTCTGCAGGAGAAGCCGCTGTCGATCGCCATGCGTGAGATCCACGGCGACCTGCTCGAGCACACCGAGGGCGGCGAGTAACTCACGGCGGCGGCGCGAGACATGACCGACCGCAAGCGCATCGTCGTCGGCGTCGCCGGCGGTATCGCCGCCTATAAGGCGTGCACGGTCGTCCGCCAGCTGACCGAGGCCGGGCACTCCGTCCGCGTCGTCCCCACCGCGTCGGCTCTCAAATTCGTCGGCGCCGCCACCTTCGAGGCATTGTCGGGCAACCCGGTGCATACCGGCGTGTTCGAGAACGTCGACGAGGTGCCGCACGTCCGGATCGGCCAGGAGGCCGATCTGGTGGTGGTGGCCCCGGCCACCGCCGACCTGCTGGCCCGCGCGGTCGCCGGCCGCGCGGATGACCTGCTCACCGCGACCCTGCTGACCGCGCGCTGTCCGGTGCTGTTCGCCCCGGCCATGCACACCGAGATGTGGTTCCACCCCGCCACCGTGGACAACGTGGCCACGCTGCGCAGGCGGGGCAACGTCGTGCTCGAGCCCGCCTCCGGCCGGCTCACCGGCGCCGACACCGGTCCGGGCCGGCTGCCCGAGGCCGAAGAGATCACCACCCTGGCCGGCCTGCTGCTGGAGCGCGCGGATGCCCTGCCCTACGACCTGGCCGGGGTCAAGGCACTGGTGACTGCCGGCGGCACCCGTGAACCGCTGGACCCGGTCCGGTTCATCGGCAACCGCAGCTCCGGGAAACAGGGTTATGCGATGGCCCGGGTGTTGGCCCAGCGGGGCGCCGAGGTGACCCTCATCGCCGGTAACACCACGGGCCTCATCGATCCGGCCGGTGTGCACGTGGTGCACATCGGCTCGGCCAGTCAACTGCGTGACGCAGTGTCCAAACACGCCCCGGACGCCGGCGTGCTGGTGATGGCTGCGGCCGTCGCGGATTTCCGGCCGGCGCAGGTGGCGACCGCCAAGATCAAGAAGGGTGGCGCCGGCGAGCCCAGCTCCATCGACCTGGTGCGCAACGATGACGTCCTGGCCGGTGCGGTGGCGGCCCGCACCGAAGGCCAACTGCCGAATATGCGGGCCATCGTCGGGTTCGCGGCCGAGACCGGCGATGCCAACGGCGACGTGCTGTTCCATGCGCGCACCAAACTGAAGCGCAAGGGCTGCGATCTGCTCGTGGTCAACGCCGTCGGCGACGGTAAGGCCTTCGAGGTGGACGACAACACCGGCTGGCTGCTGGCCGCCGACGGCACCGAGTCGGCCCTGCCACACGGGTCGAAGACTTTGATGGCCAGCCGTATCGTGGACGCGATCGGTGCGTTCCTGAAGACGGAGTAATCCCGCTGGCATCAACCTGCGGGTAAGGCTTGCGTCGGCCCGGGGGGTGCGGGTTGGCTGCCAGTGAGCGTGTATACGATTCGACTACCTAACTACTTGGAGGATGACACTGTGAGCGCAGGTCGGCTGTTTACCAGCGAGTCGGTCACCGAAGGACACCCCGACAAGATCTGTGACGCCATCAGCGATTCGATCCTCGACGCGTTGCTGGCCGTCGATCCCAAGTCGCGCGTGGCGGTCGAGACAGCCGTCACCACCGGCCAGGTGCATGTCATCGGTGAGGTGACCACCTCGGCCAAAGAGGCGTTCGCCGATATCAACAACATCGTGCGCGAACGCATCCTGGAGATCGGCTACGACTCCTCGGAGAAGGGCTTCGACGGCGCGACCGCCGGCGTCAACATCGGTATCGGCCGCCAGTCGCCCGATATCGCCCAGGGCGTCGACACCGCACACGAGACCCGCGTCGAGGGTGCCGGCGATCCGTTGGACCTGCAGGGTGCCGGCGACCAGGGCCTGATGTTCGGCTACGCCATCAAGGACACCCCGGAGCTCATGCCGCTGCCCATCGCGCTGGCGCACCGGTTGGCCCGCCGGCTCACCGAGGTCCGCAAGAGCGGAGTGCTGGACTACCTGCGCCCGGACGGCAAGACCCAGGTCACCGTGCAGTACGACGGCACCACCCCGGTGCGACTGGACACGGTCGTACTGTCCACCCAGCACGCCGCCGGTATCGACCTGGACAGCACCCTGGCCCCCGATATCCGGGAAAAGGTCGTCAACACCGTGCTGGCCGACCTCGATCACGCCACGCTGGACACCTCCGATTTCCGGCTGCTGGTCAACCCGACCGGCAAGTTCGTGCTCGGCGGCCCGATGGGCGACGCCGGCCTGACCGGCCGCAAGATCATCGTCGACACCTACGGCGGCTGGGCCCGTCACGGCGGTGGCGCGTTCTCGGGCAAGGATCCGTCGAAGGTGGACCGCTCGGCCGCGTACGCGATGCGCTGGGTGGCCAAGAACGTCGTCGCGGCCGGCCTCGCCGAGCGCGTCGAGGTGCAGGTCGCCTATGCGATCGGCAAGGCGGCCCCGGTCGGTCTGTTCGTCGAGACGTTCGGGTCCGAGACCGTCGACCCGGCCCGGATCGAGAAGGCCATCACCGCGGTGTTCGACCTGCGGCCCGGTGCCATCGTCCGCGACCTGGATCTGCTGCGTCCCATCTACGCACCGACCGCCGCGTACGGCCACTTCGGCCGCACCGATATCGAGCTGCCGTGGGAGCAACTGAACAAGGTCGAGGAACTGCAGGCTTCCGTCTAGCCGTCACAACGCTCGGGCTGCCACGAGTGCAGGGACGGCAACAGGGCCGTCTTCTTGTAGTGATGGTCCGTCATGCGTTTCAGGATGTCGTCGAGGACGCCGACGGCGTCCCCGACGTGCGGTCCCTTGTTCAACATCACGCACTCCGCGCGTTCGCTCATCGCGGCGTCGCTGATCTCGGCGCGGGACGGATTGCCGGTCCTGGCGAGTTGTTCGAGGACCTGGGTCGCCCAGATCACCGGCAGGTGCGCGGCTTCGCACAACCACAGGATCTCCTCCTGCAATTCGGCGAGGCGTTCGTAGCCACACTCGACGGCCAGATCGCCCCGCGCGATCATCACCCCGACGCGCGGGTGCCGCATGAGGGTGAGCAGCAGTTGCGGAAGGTGCTCGAACGCCTGGCGGGTCTCGACCTTGAGCACCACTCCCAGTGATCGGTCGCCGAGGCGCGCCAGCTCGTCGAGTAGCCGCGCGATATCGGAAGGTTCACGCACGAAGGACATCTCGACCAGATCGGCCAGCTCCACCACGGCCGCCAGGTCCGCGACGTCCTTGTCGGTCAGTGCCGGGATAGCGAGTTCGATGCCGGGGACGTTCACCCCCTTGCCGGCGCGCAGACGCGATCCGCCATCGGCGGCGTGCTCGATCTGTAGACGCAGTACCGCGGGCCCGGCGCCGACGATCCTGCCCCGTATCCGGCCGTCGTCGAGGTGCACCGTCTGTCCGGCGCACGCGTGGTCGAACAGTTCGGGCAGGGTGCAGCCGATCCGGGGAATCCCGCCGTCCAGGACGGGCGCGGGCGAGCAATCCCTGGTCAGTTCGAGGATGTCACCGCGATGCAGGACCAGGCTCTGCTCGGTAGGGGGAATATCAGCCAGCGGCGTGGCATCCTGGTCACCCTCGGCCTGCAGCATGGTCGCGGCGCCGAGGTAGGTGGTCCGCTCGACGGTGGCCACGAATCCCTCGGGCGCGCTCGGCGACCGGCCCACGGCGCTGAGCACCATCCGGCGCCTGGCGCCGCGGGTGTCAATCAGGTGCACGATGTCCCCGTCGTGGCGACGGGTGAGCCACTGTTCGCTCACCGGTAGTGACACCATGCCCGGTTCCGGTGCGGAGGTGGGGGATTCGGCTGCGGTCAACCATGCCCTCGCTACGCCGACGACCTGACCGAGGGCGTTCTTGGGGGCCTTCAGTTTCACCACCCGCGGTCCCGGCTCAAGCGGGCCGGTCCGCAGCTTGGGGCCGCCCAGGTCCATGGCGATCATGCAGGTCCGGCCGGTGCTCGTGGCCGCCTGCGCGACGTGCTGCGCCATGGCGCGCCACGCCGTCGCGTCGTCGTGCGCACAGTTGATGCGTGCCACATTCATGCCCTGCTCGACCAACCGGCGCACCAGGGGGGCGTCGGTCGCCGCCGCCGACGGCAGCGTGACCATGATCCGGGTGGTGCGATCGGCTGGGTCGGGTCCGAGCAACTCCCGCGTTCGCTGCTGCAACAGTTCCGGGCCCTGGTTGATCGGCACCCCACCCACGATCGGCTGACGCCACACGTCGTCGAGCGTGGCGCAGATCGCCGCCCTGACCAAGTGCAGGGTGGCCTCGACATGTGGTTCGCTACGGCCCAGCGACGACAGTCCGAACGACGACAGCCGGGCCTGCAGGTCGCGCAGATCGTATTGCCGTATCGCCCAGTACTGCACCATGTTTCGAGCGCTGGACTGGTACTGCGGCGCCACGTCCGCGAGCCAGTGCGACCATGTCGACTCGGCCTCGGGTAATCGTCGCAGCAGGGCGTCCACGTTGTCACGGATCTCAAGCAACTGCCGCCGGACGTTCTCGCCGTCGCTGCGCGTCTGCGGCACGGGGTCATCACCGACCATGGTGGCCACTACCGGCTGCCTGGTCCGTGTGCGGGGTTCGGTGGTGGGCATGTTTCGGCGTCATCCTTGATCTGCTGCAGCGTGGCTCGCAGGATGTGGGCCACGAATGGCCGGATGAACCACCAGTATCGCAAGAATCGGCGGCGCGAGCCGGGGTCGGTGGTCGACGTGCGGCACTCGTAACTCAACAGCGAGGCCGACTCGCCGTACGGGCGCACCGACAGGTTCGCCGCGATCTTCCCCCAACCCGATTCGGCGAAGCTGGGGAACTCCTCCGGGGCAACCGGATGCCATTCGATGACGGGTTGCCAGAATCTTCCCACCGCACCGAAGGCAAACTCGCGGTCGGGCTGCACACCGAGCACCATCCATCCCGGTAGCGCCATGTCCTCAAGTACCAAGCGGGGCAAGGGCGCAGGGCTGCGCCCCGTCCATCGGGCGGGCAGCCCGCGAATCCAGAACGACAGTGTGAGCAGCGGCGTGCGCACGGTGAGCAGGTCCAACTTCCGAACGGCGGTGAAGGTGGTTCCCGGATCCGCCTCTACCACCGTGTGTTCGGCGATCACGACGTCATAGGTGGGCATCGCCGATTCGATCAACATTCGATGGTTGTCGGCAGCGGCCACGCCGTAATCATCGACCGGGCCTGCGGGGCGTACCTAGGGTCCAAAGTCCCGATGTCGGGTGTTCTGCATCACGTATTCGAGCCCTGTGCTTTGCTGATCCCGGGTCCCCGGGAAGCGGGCTTTCTCTCGGCGAATAATGTTCAGGGACAAGTGGTTTGCCGTTCACCTGTCGTTCAGGAAAGCGCGTGGAAGAACGGCCGCCTTAGGGACTTTGGACCATAGACTCGGCGAAACCGCTCACGCATGCTGGGCGCATGAATGACACACTGCCCCGGTTACGGCTGACGGGACGACGAGCTCCGTCCGAGCACATCGACGGCGCGTGGTGGCCGACATCGAAACGCTTGGCAGACGAACTTCCCGCCCTGATGGCCGCGGTGAGTGACGCCATGCCGCACATCGCCATGGTGGGTTACCGTCGCGACGGCTGGATCGCCCCGCTGAGTCTCACGCTCGACGGCGCACACCCGGTGGAGCTGTTGGAGTTCGTCAGCAGCGAGCCGCCCACGGTGATCCTGATCGGCGAGGACGGCCACCACCTGACTTTGCGCGTCATCGATCCCGACACCGACGAGGGCCAGGCGCAGCGGTCGCTGGCCGAAATCCCCCGACGGACCGCGGATATCGCGCCGGCGGGCGGAGTACATGCACGCTCGGTCCACGAGGTGGCGAAGAAACTGGCCGAACACGAGGGCCGCAACGACCCCGCACGCGACGCCCAGATCCTGCAATGGTGCGAGGATGCCGCCGTCCAGTTCGACGAGGCCCGCATCCAGACGTTCGTGCCCATTCTGGTCGAGCACATCGTCAACAATCGGATCCACGAGGAACACCACTCGGCGACGTGGTCTAGTCGAAGATGAGGACGAGTCGGCCACGGACGCCACCCTTTTCGAGTGCACGGTGCGCCGCGGCGGCATCCGCGGCTGGGAAGGTCTGCGCCACCCGCAGGGTGATCTGACCCCGCTCGGCCAGTACGCGGAGGCCGTCGAGCTTGTCGGTTGCGTGGGCGTAGTCGGGCACCCACACGTCGCGGATCGTGATGCCGCGTTCGGGATGCAGGTCGGAGGTGCCGCGCTCGCCCGGACGACGAACGATCGCGAGTTGACCGTCGTCGCTCAGTGCGGGCAACACCTCGTCGCCCTGTATGGCCGCGTCGACGACGGCCTTCACACCTTCGGGGTGGAGGTGACGAATCCGTTCGCCGACACCCGCTCCTCGCGCCACGAGCTCGTCGGCGCCGAGTTGCGTGACGAGTTGCTCGTCGGCGGGGGCGGCATCGGCGATCACCCGGAGCCCGTCTGCCTTTGCCAGTTGGACGACGTAGCCGCCGACAGCACCGGCGGCGCCGGTGACCGCGAGGGTGTCGCCCGCCGTCAGGTGCAGTACGTCGAGTGCGCGACGGGCGGTGAGCCCGTTCATCGGCAGGGTCGCCGCCTGGGCATGAGTGCTTCGTGCGGGGGCGGCGGCCACCTGGTCGGTCTCGACGACGACGTATTCGGCGTAGGCGCCGCCGGACTCGTCGATGGGCATCAGGATCGCCATGACGCGGTCACCGATGCGGAGTTCGGTGTCGGCATTCGGCCCGATCTCGTCGAGGAACCCGGAGACCTCCATACCAGGGCGGTACGGCGGCGACAGCCTGCTGGCACGCAATGCGTCGTCGATGTCGCCGACCCGCAGCAGCGCATCGGCGGGATTGACCGTCGCCGCGTGCACCCTGATGCGAAGTTGGCCGGCGCCGGCGTGGGGCTCTTCGATGTTCACCTGCCGCAGAACCTCTGGGCCGCCGTACCGAGTGACCACCACAGCTCTCATGGCCGGATCTCCTATCCGGGGATGTCTCCCCGTTTACCTGGGACGTAGACTCAAACGGGGAACCCTCCCCAGATATTCCGCCGGCGATCACGGAGGTCAGTGTGCGTGCCGATGCCGAACGCAACCGGTCTGCCGTGCTGGCCGCTGCCGAGGCGGTCTACGCCGAACAGGGTGTGGAGGTATCGCTGAACGAGATCGCCCGGCGCGCCGGGATCGGCAACGCGACCTTGTACCGGCATTTTCCGTCGCGTGAAGCGCTGCTGTCCGAGGTCTACGCGGGGCAGCTGGAGCGCTACTGCGCCATCGCCGAGGCCGCCGCGCACGCCGACGATCCGGTGACCGCGCTGCGGGACTGCGTCACGGCCACCTGCGCGCTACAGGCGACGAACCGAGGTCTGGCCGATCTACTCGCGTCGCTGCGGCCGCTGTCGCCGCACGTCGAAGAACTCCGGGCTCGGCACTACCGTGCCATCGCCACGTTGTTCCGGCGTGCAGTGCGCAGCGGCAAGGTGCGCGTCGACGCGTCGCCCGCCGACCTGGCCGTGCTCCTGATCGCCAACGCCGGTCTGATCCACCGGACCGCCGATCACGCCCCACGGTCCAGCCCGCGGTTGGTCGCGCTGTGGTTGGCCGGTCTCGTCTCCCGCGAGAGCCTCGAGGTGCCGCCGGCCCCCACCGATCCTCAGGTCCGTCGAGCGCTGGACACTTGAGCGCAGCGGAACCGCGTGTGGTGATCCGCTTACCCGTGCAGCGCCGCCCGCAGGGCGGTGAGCCCGCGCTCGGTGGCCTCGGTCGCCGCGGGGGAGGCCAACGCCAGGCTGACGTACCCGTGCACCATCGTCGGTTCATTGCTGTGCTGCACGGGAACCCCGGCGGCGGTGAGCAGTTCGGCATATCTGCCGCCGTCGTCGCGCAGCGGGTCATGCCCGGCGGTGCCGATGAACGCCGGTGGCAGACCGGCCAGCGATGCGGCGTTGGCCGGCGCCACATCGGTGGGCAGCGCGGCCGGATCGTCGAGATCGACCCCCGGCAGATACCAACTCAGGAACGCGTCGCTGACCGCCTGGTTGAGGATGTAGGCGTCGGCGTTCTCGTGGAAGGACGGGGCGTTGCGGTCACCGACGGCGACCGGGTACCACAGCAGCTGGAACACCAGCGCCGGCCCGCCGGCGTCGCGGGCCCGTAGCGCCATCACGGCCGAGAAGTTGCCACCCGCGGAGTCACCGGCCACCGCGATGCGGGCCGGGTCACCGCCGAGCTCGGCGGCATGCTCGCCCACCCACCGCAGCGCCGCCCAGGCATCCTCGACACCCGCCGGGAACGGATGTTCCGGTGCCAGCCGGTAGTCGACCGAGACGACGATGGCCTCGGCGCCGACCGCATGGGCCCTGGCCACGTGGTCGTGGGTGTCCAGGTCGCCGATCGCCCAGCCGCCGCCGTGGTAGTACACGACCACCGGCAGATCGTCGTGCTGCTCCACCGGCGGCCAGTAGATCCGCACCGGGATATCGGTGAGCTCCCCGTATCCGACGGTGTGTTCCTCGATCCGCAGCTGTGGGAGCAGTGCCGACGGCGGTTTCACCGCACGCAGTCGCTCGCGGGCCAGCTCCACCCCGTCCTCCTGGGTGAACTCCAGGGGCACGGCATCGAGCAGGGCCTTCAGATTCGGATCGACATCGGGCCTCGTCGTGGACGTCATACGTCAGGCTAACGCGGCCCGCAGCGCGGCCAACCCGCGGTCGACGGCGTCGGTCGCGGCCGGCACCACCCCGTGATAGCCGAGGTAACCGTGCACCAGGGTCTGGGCGAGGTGGACCTCGGCGGGCACACCCGCGGACTCCAGCAGCTCGCCGAAGCGCACACCGTCGTCGCGCAGCGGGTCGTAGCCCGCGACCGCGATATAGGCGGGTGCCACCCCGGCCAGGGATTCGGCGCGGGCCGGGACCAGCGTGGCCG
The DNA here is from genome assembly GCF_025822555.1 of Mycobacterium hackensackense. NCBI lineage: Bacteria > Bacillati > Actinomycetota > Actinomycetes > Mycobacteriales > Mycobacteriaceae > Mycobacterium > Mycobacterium hackensackense. The sequence continues at coordinate 504,797 of NZ_JACKUC010000038.1, read as the reverse complement.
GTGGGTTGCGCAGGTCGGTGTCGCCGGCGTACAGCAGGGAGAACCCGCCGATATCCGCACGGCCCAGGATCGGGGCGTCGGCGTTCTCGCGGAACGAGGGGAGTGAGGTGTCCCAGGTGGTGGCCGGGTACCACAGCAGCTGCAACCGCAGCGGGATGCCGGCATCGCGGGCCAGCAGCGCCACCACGGCCGCCAGGTTGCCGCCGGCCGAATCACCGGCCACGGCAAGGCGTTCCGGATCGGCCCCGAGCTCACCGGCGTGGGCGGCTACCCATTGCGTCACCGCCCAGACATCGTCGACGGCGGCCGGATACGGATGCTCGGGGGCCAGCCGGTAGTCCACCGACACCACCATCGCGCCGGTGGCGACGGCGTGCTCGCGTGCGGTGCCGTCGTAGCTGTCCAGGTCGCCGACCACCCAGCCACCGCCGTGGAAGAAGAGGGTCACCGGCGGGCGGGAGCGGAGCGACTCGGGGATGGATACCGGCGGGCTTGCCTCTGTGCTGTCAGGCCAGTAGATCCGGACCGGCACGTCCGCGATGGTGCGGTCCTCGGTCCGCAGGTCCGGGTGCACCGGTCGGCGCGGCAACGCGCGGAACCGTTCCCGGGCCGCCTCCGGACCACCGTCCATCGTCAATTGGAACGGCACCGCTTCCAGTACCTTTTCCAGAATGGCGTCCAGGGCGGGTCTGTCGGTATCGGATTCAGGCATGGCAACACCGTACGCAGCGCGCGCGACCCGGCTGCTGTGGGTGCTGGCGCTGGTCGCGGGTGCGGGTTACGGCGTCTTTCTCGTGACGGTGGCGGCGCGGGTCCCCGCCGGCGCCGAACTGACCGGACAGTTCGCGCTGCAACCCGCGGTGAAGGCGAGCGCGGCCGTGCTGCTCGCGGCGGCGGCACTGTGGCACCCGGTCACCCGAGAGCGGCGCTGGCTGGTGCCGGCGCTGGGCTTCTCCGCGGCCGGGGACTTCCTGTTGGCACTGCCGTGGTGGCCGCCGTCGTTCGTGCTGGGCCTGGCGGCCTTCCTGCTGGCCCACATGTGCTTCCTGACCGCGTTGTACCCCTTGGCGCGGCGCAGTCCGGTGCGCTTGGCGGCCGCCGGGGCGGTGCTCGTCGCATGTGTGGCGCTGCTGGTGTGGTTCTGGCCGAGCCTGCTCGCGCAGGGGATGGCGGCACCCGTGGTGGTCTATATCGGCGTGCTGGGCGCGATGGTGTGTGCCGCGCTGCTGGCCCGGCTGCCGACGCCGTGGACGGCGCTGGGGGCGGTGTGCTTCGCGGTGTCCGACGGGATGATCGGGATCAGCAAGTTCGTGCTGGGGTCCGAGCAGTTGGCGGTGCCGATCTGGTGGGCCTACTGCGCGTCGCTGTTGTTGATCACCGCCGGCTTCTTCTTCGGCCGCGAGCGGTGATACCCGCCGAGCACGAGCCGATCGCCCGGGTGCTGCCGATGCTGTCGGTACCGCACCTGGATCGCGAGTTCGACTATCTGGTGCCCGCCGACCAGTCCGATGACGCCCAGCCCGGGGTCCGGGTCCGGGTCCGTTTCCACGGCAGGCTGGTGGACGCCTTCGTTCTCGAAAGACGTTCGGACACCGACCATTCCGGGAAACTCGGTTGGCTGGACCGGGTGGTCTCGGCCGAACCGGTGCTGACCCCGGAGGTGCGGCGGCTGGTCGACGCGGTGGCCGCCCGCTACGCGGGCACCCGGGCCGATGTGCTGCGGCTGGCGGTGCCGCCGCGCCACGCCCGGGCCGAGAAGCAGGTGACCGCCGAGCTGCCGCCGTTGGCCGAGCGGGTCATCGACGAATCCGCCTGGGAGGCGTACGGGCGCGGCGGGCAGTTCCTGGCCGCGATCCGGGAAGGCCGGGCCGCGCGTGCGGTGTGGCAGGCGCTGCCGGGGGAGATGTGGGCGCAGCGGCTCGCCGAGGCGGCCGCGGCGGCGGTGCAGGGCGGGCGCGGTGCGCTCATCGTGGTACCGGATCAGCGCGATGTGGACGCGGTGCACACCGCTGCGCTCGAACTGCTGGCCGAACCCGAGGTGGTCGCGCTGTCCGCGGGGCTCGGCCCGTCACAACGGTACCGCCGCTGGCTTTCGGTGCTGCGCGGTCAGGCCCGGCTGGTGATCGGCACCCGCAGTGCGGTGTTCGCTCCGGTCGCCGACCTCGGCCTGGTGGCCATCTGGGACGACGGTGACGACACCCTGTCCGAACCGCGAGCCCCGTACCCGCATGCCCGTGAGGTTGCCATGCTGCGCGCCCATCAACTGCGCTGCGCGGCACTGCTCGGCGGTTACGCCAGAACGGCCGAGGCGCACGCCCTGGTACGCAGCCGCTGGGCCCATGACCTGGTGGCCACCCGGGCGGTGGTGCGGGCCCGGGCCCCGCGGGTGGTCGCGGTCGACGACAGTGCATTCGACCAGGAGCGCGACCCCGCGGCGCGCACCGCGCGGGTCCCGTCGATGGCACTGAGGGCGGCCCGCACGGCGCTGGCGGCCGGGCACCCGGTACTGGTGCAGGTGCCGCGCCGCGGGTACATCCCGGCACTCGCGTGCGCCCGGTGCCGCACCGTGGCCCGCTGCCGGCACTGCACCGGGCCGATGTCACTGCCCGACCGCGACACCCACGGTGCGGTGTGCCGCTGGTGTGCCCGCACCGAACTGTCGCTGCGGTGCGTCAGTTGCGGATCGGATGCGGTGCGCGCCGTGGTGGTCGGGGCCCGCCGTACCGCCGAGGAACTGGGCCGCGCGCTGCCCGGGTCGGTGGTCATCACCTCCGGTGGCGATTCGGTGCTGTCCACGGTGCGCGAGGGCCCCGCCGTCGTCGTCGCCACACCGGGCGCCGAGCCCGTCGCCCCGGGTGGCTACGGGGCTGCGCTGCTGCTGGACGGCTGGGCGCTGCTGGGCCGCCAGGATCTGCGCGCGGCCGAGGATGCCCTGCGCCGCTGGATGGCCGCGTCCGCCCTGGTGCGCAGCCGCGCCGACGGGGGAATGGTGGCCGTCATCGCCGAGTCGGTGATTCCGACCGTGCAATCACTGATCCGCTGGGATCCCTTGGGCCATGCCGAAACCGAGCTCGAGGCCCGCACCGAGGTGGGGCTGCCGCCGGCCGTGCATCTCGCGGTGCTCGACGGGACCCCCGACGCCGTCGCCGCCCTGCTGGACGCCACCACGCTGCCCGCCGGCGCCGAACCGCTCGGACCGGTGGATCTGCCGCCGGGCGCCCGCCGGCCGCCCGGTGTCGCGGTGGACAGTCCGATCAGCCGGATGCTGGTGCGGGTGCCCCGTGACACCGGCCTGGAACTCGCCGCTGCGCTGCGCAAGGCGATCAACACGATGTCCGCCCGCCACGATCAGCAGCCGGTGCGGGTGCAGATCGACCCGCTGCACATCGGGTGATCACCGGAGGACGGCCTACTGCCGCGTGCGTGCTGGGTCACCGTCAGGCGCCGTAGTGCAACCAGATGGGCAGGCACACGTCGAGTTGTTCGATGAACTTCTCCAGACCGACCCGGTGTTCACCGAATCCGGTGGGGTCCACCCGGTACCCCGGAAAGGCGATACCGATACCGAACAGTCCCGGCGCAATGATGCCGTTGGACGCGTTGTGTTGCAGCGGTCCCCACTGCGGCGCGTCGATCCGCCGAGGCTCGAACCCCACGGTGTAGACCACCTGATCGCACTGGCCCAACAACTCGTCGAACCGCGGGTCGCCGACGTGGCAACGCTCCAGCCGCTCGGGCAGCTGCCCGTCGAGATTCTCCCGGGCCCATTGGGCCGCACGGCCTTTCAACCCGGTGTCGTCGAACAGCGTCCAGTCGCCGAACTCGACGGCGTACCGGAGCGGATGCTGGTAGAAGTTGACGATCTTGGCCACGGGTTGGCGCAGCAGATTGGGCAACACCAGCATGGTCGAATGCGACGAGCCGAACACCGCGACCGTCGCACCCTCGAGCGGCTCGGCGCCCAGCTTGTGCACGTCCACGGCCACGTCGAGCGGAATCTCCCGAACCCCTGGATAGTCCAGCCTGCGCGCGTCGGACCCGATGGCCAGCACCACATTGTCCGAGGTGAGCACCGACCCCTCGGTGTGCACCGCCCAGCGCCGCTGATGTAACTCCAGACGGGTGGCGGTGGCCTTGACGGTGACCACCCGCTCGGCCAGGCGGCCAGTGATCCATTGCAGCGGCTCGGCGACGGAACCGAGCGAACAGGTCTGGCGCGGATCGAATCCCCGGATCGCGAAATCGGGGCCCTGCCGGAACTGGAATGCCGAGCTGGCTTCCAAGAAGTGCGTGAAGCCACTCACCCGGGTGTTGCTCGAGACGACGGACCATTTGACCCCGAAATCGCCGACGGCGAATTCCGGGTCCACCCATGCGATTTCGTCAGGTGCGATACCGCTGTCGATCAGGCGGCCGACCGTGGCGATCCCGGCCGGCCCGGCTCCGATGACGGTCCACCGGAAGTGCGTCGGATGCATGATTGTGGCTCCTTCGATGCGAAGTCGGCGACTGCACTGCCGTGCTGGTCGCGTGGTGCCGTCGAGCACCACATACTCATCCTCGGATCGAGCAGCGGCCGGCGGTACGGGTGCCGGCTTTGTGGACCCACAAACGACGTTTGTGGGATGACCGCACTCAGGTCTGCATGGTGCCGATATGGCCGAGGAGATCGCGAACCGCACCGGCCGGGGGCGTGCGTCCACCGATCCAGATGGCCCGAAGGTCTCGGCGCAGATCCAGCTCGGGAATGGCCACCTCACGCAGCCGTCCGAAGGCGAGATCGTCGGCCACCGTGAGCCGGCTCATCACCGCGGGTGCCTGGCTGGCCAGCACCGCCGCACGAACGGCTGCCGCCGAGGACAGCTCCATCAGGGGAGTCACCTGGTCGGTGGGATCGTATCCGGCCCGTTGAAAGGCCGCGATGAGCGAGTCCCGGGTGCCCGATCCCGCTTCACGGCAGATCAGCGGGGTCTGTGCCAGCTCGGCGGGGGTGATTGCCCGTGTCCGCCGAGCCCATTTGTGGCCGGCGGCGACCACGACCACCAGCTCATCGCGGGCGACCACCCGGGTGCGCACTCCGGAGGGCACGGCGGGACTCTCGACGAACCCGACGTCGGCCGCGCCACCGGTGACATCGGCGATGGCGTGATCGCTGTTGGTGGCGGTCAATGTCACCTCGGGGGCGGGTGCCCCGCGTCGTACCGCCGCGGCCTGCAGTGACACCAGCCAGCGCGGCAGCAACTGCTCGGCGACCGTCTGGCTGGCCGAGATCTTGATACGGCTACGGGACTCCGCACGCAGCGAAGCCAATCCGGCATCCACGTGCGCGGCGATGTCGAGCAGTTGACGGGCCCATTCGGCCACGACCACACCGGGTGGCGTCAGCTGTGAACCGCGCGGTGTGCGGACCGCGAGCTTCACCCCGGTCTGCGCCTCCATCGACGCCAGCCGGGCCGACACGGCTTGCTGGGTCAACCCGATCTTGCGGGCCGCCGCGCCGAGGCTGCCCGTTTCGGCGATGGCCACCAGAACCTCGAATTCGGCGAGGTTTGGCATCCGCGAACTCAAAGCCATGCACTCGATGAAAGCACAGGGCGCGACATGGCGGCTGGGTGAGCTCGCGTCGGCGCGGCGAGTCACAACCAGAGTTTGTGAACCGACAGGGACCGGACCACTACTGCGGCCCCCGATATCGGCGAATCGTGAATATCGCTACCGCACAACCGATATAGGAGGAACCAGAGATGATTCTCAAAAAGAAGGCAACCATGGCAATGCTGGCACCCGTGGCCGCGGCTGTGGCGATCGCGCTCGCGCCCGTCGGCGGCGTCGGTGTCGATCCCGGTACGGCATACGGCACCAACCCGACGACCTCCACCGTGCCCACCTACCACGTGGACAACCAGGACGAGGTGGATACCTCCGGCGGATTCGTCGATCAGGCGTTCTGAGCGCCGCCCCACCCGAGACCCTGCGGCGGGGACCCGGCTGCGTCGGTAGAACCGGTTGTATGGGCAAAACGGCGCACGCCACATAAGGTAGGGCACAGCCAATGCACAGGAGGTGGGTATGGGGCGACTGTTCCGATGGTCGATCCTGTTGGTGCTCATCACGTTTGGCTTCCTGTGGCCGGTGATCTTCAGCGGCGGCGCGGGCTCGGCGACCACCGTCGACGACCCGGTGGAGATCGCCGACTACACCGCCTCCTACACGGTGGACGCCGCCGGCCGGCTCGAAGCGGTAGAGACCATCACCGGCGAGTTCCCCAGTGGCCGGCACGGCATCTTCCGCTACTGGGACGTCGCCAACCCCAACAGCCCCCGGGTACGCCAGGTGCCGCAGATCGAGTCGATCCTGATGGACGGCGAGCCCGCGCCCTACCGGATGCTGTGGGAGGACGGCGAGCGGTTCCGGGTGGCCAAGATCGGCTCGCCGGACGTCACCCTGGACTGGGGCAGGCATGTCTTCGAGATCCGCTACCACATCGACGGGGTACTGGACCCGGGAAAGGTGGGCGCGGACAAGCGTTTCGCGTCGACGACCGGCCGGCCGCTGGCCGAGACCGCCTTCTACTGGAACGTGATCGCGCCGTCCTGGAACAACATCATCCACCGGGTGAACATCACCGTGACGCTGCCGGCGAAGGTCGTCGGTGCCCAGTGCGCGGTGGGTTACGGCACCGGGCGCGAGTGCACCGATCTGACGGTGCGCGGTGACACGGTGACGCTGCGGGCCACCGGATTGCAGCCCCGCACCCCGGTCACCCTGCGTGCCGGTATCGACATGCCCACCCCGGCGCGCACCCAACTGCTGTGGCCCTATCAGTACGACCGGGTGCTCGGGCAGTCGCCGGTCCGCGTGGTCGTACTGATCGGGTTGTCGGTGCTCGCCGGTGCGGCCGCGGTGTGGGCCCACCGCGCCACGGTGGAGCCCGCACCGGGATTTCCGCTGCAGTACGCACCCCCGCCCGGCCTGGGGCCGGTGCAGTGCGAATACATCCGCACCGAGGCCGTCCCGAAAGACGGTCTGACGGCGACGCTGTTCTATCTGGCCGAGCGCAAGCTGGTGGACCTGCGCCAGGTCAACAAGAAACAGTGGAATGTCACCGGTATCGCCAAACCCGCCGAGTGGGCCGACGTGGATCAGGTGAGTGTGGCGGTCGGTTCGGCGCTCAAAGTCATCGGGCAGGGCACCGAGTTCGAGGCCAAGAAGACGGCCACGGCGGGTAAGAAGCTCACCAAGGCCAAGACCGATATGACCGAAGCCGTCCGCGAATGGGCGACCGACGACGGTCTGGTGGTCAAACGCCGGAAGGAACTGTGGGTGCGCACGGCCAACGCGGTCGCGGCGATCCTGATGGTGTGCGGTTTCTTCCGGTGGGGTTTCCCGATCACGCTGTGGGCGTTGCCGTTCGTGGTGTTCTTCCTGCTGTCGGTGCGTTCGTGGGCCGCCGGTGTCGGCAGCCGGCGCACCGAGGCCGGGCGTCAACTGTGGTCGCAGGCCGGTGGCTTTCACCGCCTGCTGGCCACGGACTCGGCCGAGACGCGTTTCGACTTCGCGGCCCGCAAGGACCTCTACACCGCCTATGTGCCGTTCGCGGTGGCCGCCGGAGTCGCGGCGCTGTGGGCGCAGAAGTATCAGACGGCGACGGGAGCGGTTGCCCCGCAGCCGGATTGGTATCACTCGTCCTCGGATTCGACGCGTGATTCGGCATCGTTCTCCGGTTCGTCGGGACCGAATTTCGACAGTTTCGAATCGGCGTTGTCCTCGTCGATCGGTGCGTACACCGCATCGCAGTCATCGTCCTCCTCGAGTGGCAGCAGTAGCAGTAGTAGCAGCTCCAGCGGGGGTGGCGGCGGCGGTGGCGGCGGAGGTGGCGGAGGCTCGTGGTGAGGAAGACATGGTGAGATTCCTGCTGATCTTGGTGCTGCTGCTCGCGGTGGCGGTGCTGATCGGATTCGTGGCGGGTTACAACAAGCTGCGCGGCGCGGATATCCGGGTGGCCGAGGCACTGTCCGGTATCGATGTCGAGTTGACCCGGCGGGCCGCCCTGATCCCCAGCCTGGTGCACATCGTCGGGTCGTTCGCCGCCCACGAGAAGGCGATCCTCGACCACGTGACAGATGCGCGCGCCGAACTGACCGCGGCCACCACCGGAACCTCGGTGACCCAGCGCAGCGCCGCCGAGCGGCACCTGGACGATGCAGTCGGTCAGGTGCTCGCGCTGGGGCAGAGCTACCCGCAGCTCAACTCGTCGAGCAACTTCCTGGATCTGCAGCGCAATCTCACCGACACCGAGAACAAGCTGGCCTTCGCCCGGCAGTACTACAACGATGCGGTGGCCACCGTGAATCGGCTCATCGCCACCATGCCGTGGATGTTCGTCGCGCCGCTGGCCGGGGTGAGCGAGCGGGAGTTCTATCAGGCGCCGCGCTAGCGGGCCCTAGACTGTCTCGGTGCGTCTCGTCTTCGCCGGTACACCGGAACCCACGCTACCGTCGCTGCGGAAGCTCATCGACTCACCTCGTCACGAGGTGGTCGCCGTGCTGACCCGCCCGGACGCGGCGGCCGGGCGGCGCGGCACCCCGGCGCCGTCGCCGGTGGCGCAACTGGCGGCCGAACACGGCATCCCCGTCCTCAAACCGGCCAAGCCCAACAGCGCTGAATTCGTCTCGGAGCTGGCCGAATTCGCGCCGGAGGCGTGTGCGGTCGTGGCCTACGGTGCCCTGCTGCGCGACGAACTGCTCGCGGTGCCCACCCACGGCTGGATCAATCTGCACTTCTCCCTGCTGCCGGCCTGGCGCGGCGCGGCGCCGGTGCAGGCCGCGATCGCCGCCGGCGACACGCTGACCGGGGCCACCACGTTCCTGATCGAACCGGCACTGGATTCCGGACCTGTGTACGGGGTGGTGACCGAGACCATCCGGCCGACCGATACGGCGGGCGACCTGCTCGACCGTCTCGCCGTCTCCGGCGCTGGTCTGCTGGAAGCCACCATGGACGGGATCGCCGACGCCACGCTGGTGCCCAAGCTGCAACCGGCCGACGGAATCACCGTGGCGCCCAAGATCACCGTCGAAGAGGCCCGGGTGCGCTGGGAACTGCCGGCCCACGTCGTGGACCGCCGGATCCGCGCCGTGACCCCCAATCCGGGCGCGTGGACCACGATCGGTGACACCCGGCTCAAGGTCGGGCCGGTGACCGTGGACCAGGACCGGCAGGGCGAGCCCCTGGCCCCCGGACAGTTCGAGGTGGGCCGCCGCGATGTGTGGGTGGGCAGCGGATCACAGGCATTGCGGCTCAGCTGGATTCAGCCGCCCGGAAAGAAACCGATGAAGGCTGCGGACTGGGCACGCGGTGCCCGGCTCGACGAGGAGACGCGCGCACAATGAGCCGGTACCACGACCAGAACAAGCCCAAGCAACGCAAGGGGCCGCCGCGCAAGCCGCTGGACCCGGCCCGGCGGGCTGCCTTCGATGTGCTGCGCGCGGTCAGCGAGCGCGACGCGTACGCCAACCTCGCCCTGCCGGCCCTGCTGCGTGAGCGCGGGCTCTCCGGCCGTGACGCGGCGTTCGCCACCGAACTCACCTACGGCACATGCCGGACCCGCGGTCTGCTCGACGCCGTGATCGCCGCCGCGGCGGCCCGGCCGGTCGACCAGATCGACCCGGTGCTGCTGGATCTGCTGCGCCTGGGTACCTATCAGCTGCTGCGCACCCGGGTTGACGCGCATGCGGCGCTGGACACCACCGTCGATCAGGCCGGCATCGAATTCGACACGGCGCGAGCCGGTTTCGTCAACGGTGTGCTGCGCACCATCTCCGAACGCGATGAGCAGTCCTGGTTGGCCGAGATCGCCCCGCCGGCGGCGTCGGATCCAGTGGGCCACGCCGCCCTGGTGCACGCCCATCCCCGCTGGGTGGCCCAGGCGTTCGTCGATGCGCTCGGCGCCGACGCCGGGGAACTGGACGAGCTGCTGGCCAGTGACGATGCGCGACCCGTCGTGCACCTGGCGGCCCGGCCCGGGGTGCTCACCGCCGCCGAGTTGGCGGCTCAGGTGGACGGCACCGTGGGCCGGTACTCGCCGTACGCGGTGTATCTGACCGGCGGCGACCCGGGTGAGCTCACGGCGCTGCGCGACCGCGCCGCCCAGGTCCAGGACGAGGGCTCACAGCTGGTGGCCCGCGCGCTGACCCTGGCCCCGCTACAGGGCGAGGACGACGGCCGCTGGCTGGATCTGTGTTCCGGGCCCGGCGGTAAGACGGCACTGCTCGCGGCCCTCGCGGGCGACCATGCCACGGTGACGGCGGTCGAACCCACGCCGCACCGCGCCGAGCTGGTCGAGCACAACACCGTCGGCCTGGGCGTGCGCGTGCTGCGCGTCGACGGCCGCGAATCCGGGCTAGAACCCGGCAGCTTCGACCGCGTGCTGGTGGACGCACCATGCACCGGGCTGGGGGCGCTGCGGCGCCGACCCGAGGCGCGGTGGCGCCGTCAACCCGGGGATGTGCCTGCGTTGGGCAAACTGCAGAAGGAGCTGCTGGCCGCGGCGATCACCTTGACTCGTCCGGGCGGGGTGGTGCTGTACGCCACCTGCTCACCGCACCTGGCCGAAACGGTGGGCGTGGTCGCCGACGCACTGCGCCGCCGGCCCGTGCAGGCGCTGGATACCCGCGAACTGTTCGAAGGGGTGGACCGCTTGGGTGACGGGCCGTACGTACAGCTGTGGCCGCACCGGCACGGCACCGACGCGATGTTCGCGGCTGCCTTGCGGGTGAACGAAGCCTGACCAGTACGCTAACCGGCATGGCAGGCCCCTCTCCCGTCGCGTCGCTCGCCCCAGCCCCGCTCATCGCGCCGTCCATTCTGTCCGCCGATTTCGCCCGGCTGGCCGACGAAGTCGCCGCGGTGGCCGGGGCGGACTGGCTGCACGTCGATGTGATGGACAACCATTTCGTCCCGAACCTGACGCTGGGCCTTCCGGTGGTGGAGAGCCTGCTCAAGGTGACCGATATCCCGATGGACTGCCATCTGATGATCGAGAACCCCGAGCGCTGGGCCCCGCCCTACGCCGAGGCGGGCGCCTACAACGTCACCTTCCACGCCGAGGCGACCGACAATCCGGTGGCGGTGGCCCGGGATATCCGCGCGGCGGGCGCCAAGGCCGGACTGAGCGTGAAGCCGGGCACCCCGATCGACCCCTATCTGGAGATCCTGCGCGATTTCGACACGCTGCTGGTGATGTCGGTCGAGCCGGGCTTCGGTGGACAGAGCTTCATCCCCGAGGTACTGGCCAAGGTCGGCATCGTGCGCCGTCTCGTGGATGCCGGGGAGCTGCGGATCGTGGTGGAGATCGACGGCGGGATCAACGCCGACACCATCGAGGCCGCCGCCGAGGCGGGCGTGGACTGTTTCGTGGCCGGTTCGGCGGTGTACAACGCCGACGATCCTGCGGAGGCGGTGCGGCGGTTGCGCGCCCAGGCGGCAGCGGCGTCGGGCCATCTGACCCTATGACGTTCGGGGCCGCCATGCGCCAGGCCATCGAGTGCTCCGAGCAGGTGAAGGGGACCACGTACCCGAATCCTCCTGTGGGCGCGGTGATCCTGGACGCCGGCGGGCAGGTGGCCGGTATCGGTGCCACCGAACCGCCAGGCGGTGCGCACGCGGAGGTGGTGGCGCTGCGAGGGGCGGGGGAGCGCGCCCGCGGCGGTACCGCGGTGGTCACCCTCGAGCCGTGCAACCACCACGGGCGAACCCCGCCGTGCGTGGACGCTCTGCTGGCCTCCGGTGTGGCCCGGGTGGTGTACGCGGTCGGCGATCCCAACCCCGAGGCGGCCGGTGGTGCCCAGCGCCTCGGTACGGCCGGTGTCGAGGTCGTCGGCGGTGTGCACGAGGCCGAGGTCGCCGCCGGCCCGCTGCGTGAGTGGCTGCACAAGCAGCGCACCGGAATGCCGCACGTCACATGGAAATTCGCGACGAGCGTGGACGGGCGCAGTGCGGCCGCCGACGGCAGCAGCCAATGGATCACCAGTGCGGCCGCGCGACTGGATGTGCACCGGCACCGCGCGGCGGTCGACGCCATCGTGGTGGGCACCGGCACCGTGTACATCGACGATCCGACCCTCACCGCCCGGCTGCCCGACGGCACCCTGGCCGAGAGCCAGCCGCTGCGTGTGGTGGTCGGCGAGCGTGAGATCTCACCGGAAGCCAATGTGCTCAACGATGATTCGCACACCATGGTGATCCGGACCCGTGATCCGCACGAGGTCATGCGGGCGTTATCGGACCGGACCGCGGTGCTGGTCGAGGGCGGACCGACGCTGGCCGGGGCGTTCCTGCGGGCCGGGGTGATCGACCGGATCCTGGCCTATGTGGCGCCGATCCTGCTGGGTGGACCGATCACCGCCGTCGACGATGTCGGCGTGCTCAGCATCGCGGGGGCCCAGCGCTGGCGGTTCGACGGCGTCGACACGATCGGCCCCGACGTACGACTAAGCCTGGTTCCCCAGGGTTCCTGACGTTCCCTTGTGAGCGACGGCACAGTTGCCGGGTCGCGGCCCCCGTGAAAATCGGCACGCCGGTACACTTTTGGCAAAGCACTGTTATCGCCGAGACGCCCAGAGTGTGAACAAGGACGGAGACCATGACTGCCCTGCAGGACTGGCTCGGTATCGCCCCGCTGGCCCAGCGCACCGTGCGGTCATTCGTTTCGGGCGCGCTCCGTGCCACCACGCCGGCAGCACCGCCGCGCCGCGAGCCCAAGGCCATGCGGCGCGGCGTCGAGCGCTGCTGACCTACTTGGCGTGCCGCGGCGCGTCGGCCACGGGTTTGCTTGATTCCGAATCGGTTTCGACCTGATCGGCATGCTCGTTGCGGCCGCTGACGAACAGTGCGAACGCGGCACCCACCACACACACCACCGCGGTGATCAGGAAGATGCTGGCGTACTGCATGGTGTACGCCTCTCTGGTCGCCTGTCCCAGGCGCGCGCCCTGCGCGATGAGGATGCCGCCGGGCGTATCGGCCTTCGGCGCCGGCAACGCGGCCAGTCGCTCCTGCAGGTACTGGTTGAACTTGTAGAGGCCCCAGGCGCTCAGCGCGGCGATGCCGATGAGCATGCCGATCATCCGGGCGACAACCACTGCCGCCGAGGCGATCCCGTGTTCGGCGGCGGGCACCACTCGCAGGGTTGCCGAGGTCAGCGGACCGATCACCAGGCCCAGTCCGAGGCCGGCCAGTGCCAGGTCGGTGCCGAAGGTCGGGAGCGCGACGAAGCCCAGATCATGATGTGCGGACAGCACATTGGTGTCCCAATGTGACACCAGCCAATAGGCGAACGCGGCGATCAGCAGACCGACGAACCCCACCGAGCGGTCGCCGATCCGGGTGGCCACCCAGCCGCCGATCAGGGCGCCGATGGGCAGGGCGCCGAGGAACCACAGCAGCAGGAACACCGCTTCGTCCTGGCTCTTGCCCAGCACACCCTGGCCGAACAGTTCGACGTTGACCAGCGTGACCATCAGGGCGGCGCCGGCGCACAACGAGGCGCCGAGGGCGGCCAGGAACGGGCGGAAGTGCACTCCCGCGGGTTCGATCAGCCGGGTCTTGGCGAACTTCTCCCAGACGAAGAAGCCGACGGCCACCACCAGGGCGGCGATCAGGACGGGCGGCCCGTAGCTGGGCAGCACCTGCTTGCCGTCGGGGGACTGGTTGTACATGCCGACGACGGCAAGGCCCAGCGCGACGGCCAGCAGCACGCCGCCGACCACGTCGATCTTCTCGGGCTCTTTGCTGCGGTCCCGCGACGGCAAGCTGAACTGGATCAGCACCATCGCGATGAGGACCAGGGGCACGTTGATCCAGAACACGTCGCGCCACGTGCTCAGCGCCCACACCACGGCCAGGCCGTAGAGCGGTCCGAGCACGCTGCCCAGTTCCTGGGCGGCGCCGATCCCGCCGAGCACGGTGGCCCGGTTGCGGGCCGACCACAGATCGGCGGCCAGGGCGAGGGTCACCGGCAACAGCGCGCCGCTGGCGGTGCCCTGGATGACCCGGCCGATGACCAGCATGGTCAGGTCGGTGGACAGCGCGGTGACCACCGACCCGACGGCGAAGCCGATCAGACTGGCCTGTAGCAGCAGCTTGCGGCCGAACCGGTCCGAGGCCCGGCCCAACAGCGGCATCGCCGCGATATAGCCCAGCAGGTACCCGGTGATGATCGGGGTGACCTGCTGAATCTGGTTCAGCGGGATGCCGATACCCGCGGGTGGGGCCGCCATGATGTCGCGGATCACCGCGATGACGACGTAGGTGTCGAGCGCTCCGAGCAGAACCGCCAGGCCGCCCGCGCCGATCGCGAGGCTGCGGTTGGTGCGGGCCGGCATCAGGCGGCGGGTTTGTCGACGGTGACGGTCTTACCCCAGTCCGACAGCGTCATCTGAATGCTCTTGCCCTCGGCGATGTCGAACTTGACCTGCTGCAGCTGGTGGTCGCCGTCCTCGCGGATCCAGGCGGTACCGGGGATCGGTCCGGTGACCTTCAGTGCCGGAGCGATCTTGTTCATGGCGTCCGCGGGCACGGTCCCGGTGATCTTCACGGCGTCGGCGCCGTTGACCGACTCACGGCCCTCGGCCTTGGCATCGGTGAAGCTGCTCAGGATGTTGGCCAACCCGTTCTCCGGGCTCAGGATCGTCGAGATGTCGTAGATGTCGGCGGCGGGCCCGAAGTTCTCCATCGCGCCACCGGCAGTGATGGCCCCGTACAGGTTTCCGTCGGACACCACGAACTTGACGTCGGACAGCTTCTGGCCGAGGAACATGATGTCGGCCTTGCCCTGCGCGGCGACCGCGGGCTTGAGGGTCATGTCACCGGTGAGGATCGTGATCGGGAGCGACTTGATGTCCCCGGTCGTCGTCAGCACCACGTGCGCGCTCGTCTGGGCGCGAGTGGTGTCGGCGGACTGCTTCAGCAGCGTCGTGGCGTCGGGGAGTGGCGCGTTGTTGGCCTTCGGTGAGGACGAGCACCCGACGAGTCCCAGCGCGGCCAGGACTACGGCCAGGAAGGGGATCAGGAAACGGAAATGGCTGGCACGGCGTTGGCGCGTCTGCATACCCAGCATCGTATAGGTGCGGCCGGGATGGCCTGGCTCTACACCGATCACATCCCACTAACCTGGTACCCATGTTCACCGGAATCGTCGAGGAACTCGGCGAGATCATCGATATCGACAACCTCGCCGATTCGGCTCGTCTGGTCATCAAGGGGCCGGTGGTGACCTCCGATGCCGGTCACGGTGACTCGATCGCCGTCAACGGGGTGTGCCTGACGGTGGTGGAGGTGCGGCCCGACGGCGCGTTCACCGCCGATGTGATGGCCGAGACCCTCAACCGGTCGAGCCTGGGCGCCATCGGTGTCGGGAGTCAGGTGAACCTGGAGCGGGCCGCCGCCGTCAACAGCCGCCTCGGCGGCCATATCGTGCAGGGCCATGTCGACGGCACCGGCCGGGTGATCTCGCGGTCGCCGTCCGAACATTGGGAGGTGGTGCGCATCGCGCTGCCGTCCGAACTGTCCCGGTATGTGGTGGAGAAGGGCTCCATCACGGTCGACGGAATCTCGCTGACGGTGTCGGGTCTCGGGAGCGGGGCGAGCGAAGCGACGGGAAATGGCACCGGGGCGAGCGA
This sequence comes from Mycobacterium hackensackense, assembly GCF_025822555.1. NCBI lineage: Bacteria > Bacillati > Actinomycetota > Actinomycetes > Mycobacteriales > Mycobacteriaceae > Mycobacterium > Mycobacterium hackensackense. The sequence continues at coordinate 489,117 of NZ_JACKUC010000038.1, read as the reverse complement.
AGCGACGGGGGACTGGTTCGAGGTGTCGCTCATCCCCACCACGTTGGCATTGACCACGCTCGGCAGAGCGGCAGTGGGCACCCCGGTGAATCTCGAAGTCGACGTCATCGCGAAGTACGTCGAGAGGCTGATGTCGGCCCGATAGCGGCGGGCACGTCCCATTGCTGGTTTACACACACTCGTCACTTCAGCAACAAGAACGTGTTGCAGGACGGGGTGTCGCGACGCGGCACATGTTTTTCTCAGGAAAAGCTGTTTTTGTATTGACGCTCGTGTTAACTTTCCCGGCAGTCAATTAAGAACCCGCTGGGTATGCCGCTGTCGAAGCGACCTCACGGTGGGCGGCCGGAAGGAACACGGGTGGCGACACATCGCAAGCGTTCAGCGAAGACGAGGAAGCGTGCTAGCGAGTTCGCAGTCGCTGCATTTCTCGGACTTTCCGTCGCAGCCGCTGCTCCCGCGATCGCCTCCGCCGACACCGGCGACGCCAAGGCCCCCAGCGGGGATTCCCCGTCGGGCACGACCGGCTCGACGACCGGCACCGGCTCGACGACCGGCACCACCGGCACCACCGGCACGGGTTCTACGACCAGCACCGGCACGGGTTCCACGACGGAAGAGACCACCGGAAGCACGGGCACCACCGGTGGCAGCACGGGCGGCAGCACGACCACCGGCTCGACCACCACCGGCACCACCAAAGAAGAGACGACCACCAGCGGGTCGACCGGCTCCTCGACCACGACGTCCACCAACGGCGGGCCGACCACCACGGTGAGCAGCTCCGGCGGTGCTCACACCTCGACGTCGGGGACCTCGACCTCCTCGACGTCCACCTCGACACCCAGCACGGGCACCACGACCCCCAGCACGGGCACCACCGAGACCCCTGAGGTCCCCGCGACCACGGGAACGACGGGCACGGGAACCAGCACGACGGAAACCTCCACCGTCGAGACACCGGTCGTCACCACCCCGGTCGTCGAGACGCCCACCGTTCCCAAGTCGGACACCACACCAGGGGTGGCCGCACCGGTGGTGGCCGCGACCGAATCCGGCTCCGGCACCTCGGCCGCCAAGACCTCGTTGTTCAGCGCCGCCGCCACGCCGGTCTCGGGTGCGGTGGCCGCCACGTCGCTGGCCGACCTCGTGCCGGCGCCGCCGGACATCCCGGCGTTCCGGCCGTTCGCCGCCTTCATCGAGCAGTTCGCGAAGGCCGTCGACAAGTTCTTCCCGGCCTACCCGGACAACCCGATCCTGGCCCCTTCGCAGGTCGCCGCCGGATACGTGGTCACGCTGCAAACCCTGTTGCAGGCGACCCTGTTCAACGGCGCACCCACGCCGTTGACCGTGCCGGTCTACCTGTTCCTGGCCGCGGCCTACACGCGCTACGAGCGGCTGGCCACCAACCACCTGCCCGGCACGCCGATCATCTCCGCCGGTCCGCTGCCGGGCACGTACAAGCTCACCAGTAGCGATCCCGACGGCGATCCGCTGATCTACACGGTCGGTCTCAACCAGCAGCCCAGTGAGGGACTCATCGTGATGGGTCTGGACGGCACCTTCACCTATGTGCCGTCACCGACCGGTCTGGTCAACGGTGCGGACGTCACGTTCAAGGTGACCATCAACGACGGCCTCGGCGCCCTCGCGCATCCGATCGCGCCCGACGGTAACGACGTCGAATACCAGGTGAGCTTCCACTACGACGGCAGCCCGATCCTCGGCAACAAGGCCCCGGTCTTCGACACCGCGCCGAGCATCACCAACACCAACCACACCACCGGTGTGCTGACCGGCACGTTCCAGGCGCACGACCCCGACGGGGACACGCTCAGCTTCACCGGACTCGGGGTGCTGGGCACCGTCGACGTCGCCGAGACGCCGGACGAGAACGGCTGGTACACGTTCACCTACACGCCGTACCTCCCGCACGCCGCGGCGGGCTTGAACCTCACCGACCTGGTGACCATCACGGCCTGGGATCCGGGTCTGCTCTCGGCCTCCGAGACCTTCACCGTGCACCTGTCCAACACGGTGAACCAGGTCCCCGTCGCGAGCTACGAGAACACCGGCAGCAGCACCCTTCTGGGCACGGTGACCGGCAAGATCAACGTCGATTCCGACGACGACATCGTGCACTCCTACTCGCCGATTGCGATCACCACCAGCAAGGGCACCGTCGTCGTCAGCGCACTGACCGGTGACTACACCTACTTCGCGAACGCGGACGCCCGTGCCGCAGCCAGCGTGGTGGGCGCCCCGGATGCCGCCAAGACCGATTCCTTCACCATCACCGTCGACGATCTGCACGGCGGGACCACCGATGTGCTGGTCACGGTCACCATCCCGACCACGAACCTGGCCCCGGTGTTCGACAGCACCCCGACCGTCACCAACTCCAACACCGACACCGGGGTGCTGACCGGCACGTTCAAGGCGCATGATCCCAACGGTGACTCGCTCACCTTCACCGGTGTCGGACTTCTCGGTTCGATACACGTCGACACGACACCGGCCGCCGACGGCACCTACACGTTCACCTACACGCCGTACACCCCGCGTCTGTCGTCCGGGTTGACCGATCTGGTCACGCTCACGGCGTCGGATGGCAACGTGCTCTCCTTCGACACCACGACCTTCCAGGTTCACCTGGCGACCGTGGTGAACCACGCGCCGTTCGGTGGGGTGGCGTCCAACATCATCGCCGACAGCAACGGCATCGTCCGCGGGCAGATCACCCTGGTGACCGACGTCGACGGTGATCCCCTGAGCTACTCGATCAAGGGCGCGACGGGTGCGGATACCTCCACCTCGTACACCGGCGCGGGCGGCATCGCCCATGTGGACTCCGACGGCAGCTACACCTACATCCCGAAACTCGGTGGGGCGCTGGGCTATTACGACTCGTTCAGCGTCACGGTCAGCGACGGTCACGGTGGCACCACCGATGTGCTGGTGGGCCTGGGCGCGATCATCGCCCCCACCCCGTCACTGGACAACGTGAACATCACCAAGACCAACACCACCGCGGGTGTCACCACCGGCTCGGTGAGCCTGGGGTCGGCCTCGAACAACGGGCTGTTCACCAACTACACCGCCAGCGGCGCCGACTACGGCACCGTCACCTTCAACGGCACCAGTTACACCTACACGCGTACCGCACCCGGCCATGTCGGTGGCACCGACGACACCTTCGACGTGATGGGCACGGCCTACGGTCTGCAGATCAAGGTCGGGACCGTCACGGTCACCCCGATCATCGGTAACGCCGCACCCACCGCGGGCACCACCACCATCACCAGCTCCTCGGTGACCAACGTGCTCGGCGTGTACTGGCAGTCGAGCAACGGCAAGGTGACCCCCGCCGACGCCGATGGCGATGCCGTCTCGGTCTTGGGTGGGGTGCTGGGCAGCCAGTTGATCGGCACGAGTAACGGTGGCACGGTGACGTTCCGGGACGACGGCACCTTCACCTACACGATCGGCAAGACCTACGGCTACTACCACGGTGCGTCGGCTGACGGGGCGACGGGTAACGCGCTCAACGACACCTTCAACGTCACCGTCACCGACAGCTTCGGCGCCCACAGCACCCTTACCATCTCGATCCCCATCGAGCAGCTCAACAGCGCCCCGTCGGCGAGCGTGCCGACCAAGAACAACTCGACCGATGCCCTGGGCGTCGTGCGCGGCACCCTGAACGGTTCCGACGACGATGACGACTCACTGACCTACACCCTGGTCGGTGCGACGAACGGGTCGGTGAAGGGCAGCAACGGCGGCATCATCACGGTGTCGGGCAGCTCCTACACCTACATTCCGACGGCGGGTAAGACGACCGATACGTTCCAGGTGCTCGTCGACGACGGGCACGGCGGGACGTCGACCGCGACGGTCAGCCTCAGTGGCCTGTCCACCCCGTCACCGGTCACCCTCACCAACCCGTCCTCCGGCGTGCAGAACGTCACGCTGAACGTGCCGGGGGCCGACGCCGGCCTGCTGACCTTCAGCGTCGGAAGCCAGGGGACCAAGGGCACCGTGGTCCGCAATGCCGACGGCACCTACACCTACACCCGTACCGCGGGGCTGGGTCACACCGTCACCCCGGCGGACTCGTTCACCATCGTCGGCACCACCGCCGACGGTAAGACGGTGACGATAGCGACCGTCAATGTGGCCCCGTCGATTCCGAACAGCGCGCCGACGGCCAACGGCGTGACGGTCAGCACGTCGTCGTTGAACACGGTGGACATCGGTATCAACCGGCAGCAGACCACCACGGGCACCATCAAAGCGACGGATGCCGACGGCGACGCCGTCACCTTCGCGGCCGGCACCTACGGCACCGCCAACGGTGGGTCGGTGACCGTCTCCTCCGACGGCACGTTCACCTACAGCTCCCCGAAGAAGCTCAAGAACACGATCTTCGGTGGCGAGGATTCCTACTGGCACAACGCGGCGGTGCCGGGTGCCCCAGGGGATACGTTCACGATCGCCGCCAGCGATCAGTTCGGCGGCTCGAACACGTTGAGCTTCTCCATCCCGATCGAGAAGCTCAACAACACCCCCGATTCGAGCGTGTCGGTGGGCGGCAAGAGCACCGACGCACTGGGGGTGGTGCGTGGCACCATCAGCGGTTCCGATGACGACAGCGACTCACTGACCTACTCGCTGGTCGGTGCGACCAACGGGTCGGTGAAGGGCAGCAACGGCGGCATCGTCCAGATCAACGGCAGCTCGTTCACCTACGTCCCGACGGCGGGTAAGACGACGGACACGTTCCAGGTGCTCGTCGATGACGGCCACGGCGGAACGTCGACGGCGACCGTCAGCCTCAGCGGGCTCAGCACGCCGTCACCCGCCACGGTGACCAATACCTCGACCGGTGTGACCAAGGTGACGCTGAACGTTCCGGCCAACGACGCGTCGCTGCTGACGTTCACGGTCGGCAGCCAGGGCACGAAGGGGTCGGTGGTCAAGAACGCCGACGGCACGTTCACCTACACCCGTACGGTGACCGGTCACACCCAGACCCCGGATGACTCGTTCACCATCACGGCCACCGACGCCTCGGGCAAGTCGGTGACCATCGCGACGGTGAGCGTTGCGCCGACGGTGTCCAACGCCAACCCGGCGGCCAGCACCACGACCATCACCAGCTCGAGCCTCGATGACAACCGGGTGCTGGGGATCGGCACCTTGAAGCAGACCACCACGGGCACGCTGACGGCGACCGACTCCGACAGCGACGCGGTCACCTACACGTCCGGGTCGTACTCGACGACCAACGGTGGGACCGTGGTGATCAACTCCAACGGCACGTTCTCCTACACGATCGACAAGTCGTACTCGTACTACCACGGTGCGGCGAAGATCGGTGCCTCGGGCACTGCCGTCGCGGACTCCTTCTCGGCGACGGCCACCGACGCGTTCGGTGGCAGCACCACGTACTCGGTGTCGGTGTCGATCTATGCGGTCAACGACGTGCCGTCGCTGAGCAACGGCGTCTCGTGGTCGGGCAGTTCCTTCCTGGGGACGTACGGGTACTACACCTCGGTATCCGGCTCGGACGATGACAACGATTCGCTGACCTACACCATCACCGCGCAGCCGCAGAACGGGAGCGCGTCGTACAACTCCGGCACGCAGATCCTCAGCACCAGCGGCACCAAGGACGGCAACACCGTCACGCTGACGGTGACGGATGGCTACTACGTCACCACCAACGGCGTGGTCACGAGCACACCTTCGAGCTCCAGCAAGACCTACACGATCCACAGAGGCTTGTAAGGCTCGCAGTCGCGTTGATGCCCGCCGGTCCCTACGGACCGGCGGGCATTAAACGTCCTAGGGCGGTGGTTCATACTGAGGTGGAAATGCGAACGCTAGAAGGTGGCACCAGATGACGAGGCTCGATTCGATCGAGCGGGCAGTGGCCGACATCGCGGCGGGCAAGGCCGTCGTGGTCATCGACGACGAGGACCGCGAAAACGAGGGCGATCTGATCTTCGCCGCCGAGAAGGCCACCCCGGAGCTGGTGGCGTTCATGGTGCGCTATACCTCGGGTTACCTGTGTGTGCCGCTGGACGGCGCGGTCTGTGACCGCCTCGGCCTGCTGCCGATGTATGCGGTGAACCAGGACAAGCACGGCACGGCCTACACCGTCACCGTGGACGCCAAGCTGGGCGTCGGCACCGGTATCTCGGCATCGGACCGGGCCACCACCATGCGCGCGCTGGCCGACCCGGCCGCGGTCGCCGACGATTTCACCAAACCCGGTCACGTGGTGCCGCTGCGGGCCAAGGACGGTGGCGTGTTGCGCCGCCCCGGTCATACCGAGGCCGCCGTGGATCTGGCCCGGCTGGCCGGTCTGCAGCCGGCCGGCGCGATCTGCGAGATCGTCAGCCAGAAGGACGAGGGCGAGATGGCCCAGACCGACGAGCTGCGTATCTTCGCCGACGAACACAACCTGGCCCTGATCTCCATCGCGGACCTCATCGAGTGGCGCCGCAAGCACGAGAAGCACATCGAGCGGATCGCCGAGGCCCGCATCCCGACCCGGCACGGCGAGTTCCGGGCCGTCGGGTACACCAGCATCTACGAGGACGTCGAGCACGTCGCACTGGTGCTCGGCGATATCGCCGGACCGGAATCCGACGGCCACGACGTGCTGGTCCGGGTGCACTCGGAGTGCCTGACCGGCGACGTGTTCGGTTCCCGGCGCTGCGACTGCGGCCCGCAGCTGGACGCCGCCATGGCGACGGTGGCCCGAGAGGGCCGCGGCATCGTGCTCTACATGCGGGGCCACGAGGGCCGCGGTATCGGCCTGCTGCACAAACTGCAGGCCTACCAGCTGCAGGATGCCGGTGCCGACACCGTGGACGCCAACCTGGAGCTCGGCCTGCCCGCCGATTCCCGCGACTACGGCATCGGCGCCCAGATCCTCGTCGACCTCGGGGTGCGCTCCATGCGGCTGCTCACCAACAACCCGGCCAAGCGGGTGGGCCTGGACGGCTACGGCCTGCACATCATCGAGCGGGTGCCGCTGCCGGTGCGCGCCAACGCGGAGAACATCCGCTACCTGATGACCAAACGCGACCGGATGGGCCACGACCTGGTGGGCCTGGAGGACTACGACGAAGTGTCGCCCCCCGGCGAATTCGGTGGCGCCCTGTGAGCGGTCACGGCGTCCCCGATCTGCCCGATATCGACGCCTCGGACATCTCGCTGGCCATCGTGGCCAGCACCTGGCACACCACCATCTGCGATGCGTTGCTGGACGGGGCGGTTCGCGCCGCCGCGCAACTGGGCGCCGTGGATCCCACGATCGTGCGGGTGCTCGGCGCGATCGAGATCCCGGTGGTGGCACAGGCGCTCGCCGTCAAGTACGACGCCGTGGTCGCCCTCGGCGTGGTGATCCGTGGCGAGACACCGCATTTCGACTATGTGTGTGACGCGGTAACCCAGGGCCTGACCCGGGTGTCGCTGGACGAGTCGACCCCGGTGGCCAACGGCGTGCTCACCACCAACACCGAGGCGCAGGCACTGGACCGGGCCGGTCTGCCGAATTCCAGTGAGGACAAGGGTGCGCAGGCCGTGGCCGCCGCGCTGTCGACCGCATTGGTGTTGCGCGACATCCGGTCATGACCGCCGCCAGCGAGCGGCCGGAGGCGGATGGGGCCTGGGACCTGGTCATCACACCGCACCTGACCCCGTATTTCGTCTACCTGGCGGCATTCCTGATCGCCGCGGCGCACATCACGGTGGGCTTCCTGCTCAAGATCGGCTCCAGCGGGGTGCTGTTCCGCACCTCCGACCAGGTCGCGATGGGCGTGCTCGGAGTCCTGCTCGGTGGTGTGGTGCTGTTGTTCGCGCGGCCCCGGCTGCGTGCCGGGGCGTCCGGGATCTCGGTGCGAAACCTGCTCGGGTACAAGCTGATTCCGTGGAGCGATGTGGCGGGAGTCTCGTTCCCGTCCGGGGCCAGGTGGGCCCGGGTGGATCTGGCCGACGACGAGTACACCCCGCTGATGGCGATCCAGGCGGTGGACAAGGAACGTGCCGTGGACGCGATGGATCGGCTGCGGGCACTGCTGGAGCGCTACCGGCCCGATCTCAGCTCACGTCCAGCGACATCGTGACCTCGTCGAGCTCCCCGGCACCGCTCACGACGAAGCCCAGACTGTCGTAGACGGCGCGCGCCCGGGCATTGTCGACGTTGACGCGCAGCGTGACGTGGCGCACCCGCTGGGTGCGGGCCCAGCGCACCGCCTCGGCGACCAGGGTCCGGCCCAGGCCCTGGCCGCGCGCCGCCGGGTCCAGCCACAGCGAGTAGAGGTAGACGGCCTCGGAGCCCTGCCGCTGGGCGCCGATGAGGCCGACCGGGTGGTGGTCCACCACCACGGCGAACTGGGCGTGCGCGCGCAGGCGCCGCCGCCACTGGGCGGCGGTGAACGTCGACTCCTGGCGGAACTGGGGATCGTCGGAGCCCAGCGAGTCGGTGAGCGCGCGCAGGCGCACACCCGCGAAGGCGCGCCAATCGGTCTCGGTCAACCGGGCCACCCGTGCCTCACCCATGCGTGTGCCTGTCCCGCCGTCGCGCCTCACGCCGTCCAGTATCGCCGCTGATCGCTGCGGTAGTATCGGCATGTCGATGACTACTCTGGAGTTCGTATCAACCTCGGCTGACGGCCTATCCGAAAGCGCCACCCCGCTCGTCTCGGCAGCCGCGCTCCTCACGGGTCCCGGAACCCACCCCACGGTCACCCTTCCGGTGGTGCCCGGCCGCGCGCCCGACACCGAAGCCCTCTGGCGCTGGCTCGCCGAACCCGCGGACTTCTTCGGTATCGAGATGCCCACCATCGCGCACTTGCGGCGCGCCCTCACCGATTTCACCGATGAACTGCAGCGCCGGCACGGTCCGCGGGCCGCTGTCGTCACCGTCGTGGTCGTGGACGCACACGTCGTCGTCAGTGGCACGCCCATCAGCCCGGTCCGCACCGAGCCCGTGCACCTGGCGCGGTGCGCGATGGCGCCCCCCATGCCCTCCTGGCGACAGATGGCCGCCCGCACCACCAGCCGCGCCGCGCAGCTGCGCACCGAGCGTCAGCTCGCCGGCTCCGGTCACGCCGACGCGGTACCCGCCGATTCCGGTCACCTCGGAGTGCCGCTGTTGGGCGCGCTGGTGTGCGATACACCGGGCGGCCGCGTGGGTCTCGGCGCCGCCCGGCTGGGCCGACTGCGCGCCGCCGGACTGCTCGACACGTCGACGACACTCACCGACGTGCCGCTGGAACCGGCCGCGGTGACGCGGGCGTGGTGGGTGTCCCCGCGATACGAGACCCACCCTGTCGCCTCGATCGGGGAGCTACGATGGTGAGCACATTCCGCCCGGAATCCTTCGACGCCCTGGTGATCGAGGGCTACGACGTCGGTGCCGGCGGCGTGCTGAATCTGCACTACACCCTGCGTGGCCCGGATCCGGTCCGCTTCACCGAGGTGATCGACTTCGGCGCCGGTCTGGCGGGCGCGGCACCGCATCCGAAGCTGACCGGGCTGCTCGCCTTGACCTGTTCGCTGAGCTATTACAAGGCCGCCGCCCCGCCTAGGATCGAGATCGCTTTTCCGACAAGCGAATTCGAGAAGCACTATCTTCGGACTCTGGTCGAGGGCGGGTTGGGTGAATTCGCCTATCGCAACGAGTTGCCGGGAGCGCTGAGCCCGGAGATCATCGGACCGGATATCTCGGACACCGAGGCCACCGCGGCCACCGGGGATGTGGCGGACTCCTGGGATCCGGCGGGCACGCCGCTGGTACCGGTGGGCGGCGGCAAGGACTCGGTGGTCAGTATCGAGGCGTTCCGGCGCCACGGGGTGAAGCCGGTCCTGTTCAGCGTCAACAGGTATGACCCCATCGACCGCTGTATCGAGGTCAGCGGGCTGGACAGCGTGCACGTCCGGCGCAGAATCGACCGTGCGCTGATCGAGGCCAACGCCAACGGCGCCCACAACGGCCACGTGCCCGTCACGGCCATCAACAGTGTGATCGGTCTGATCGTGGCCGACGCCAACGGTTTCGGGCCGGTGGTGCTGTCCAATGAGCGGTCCTCCAATGTGGGCAACATCGAGTGGCTGGGCCGCGATATCAACCACCAGTGGTCCAAGAGCCTCGTCTACGAGACGCTGCTGCGGGACACGCTGTCGCATTACGGGCTGAACCCGGACAGGTACTTCTCGCTGCTGCGGGGGCTCTCCGAGTCCGAGATCGCCGACCGGTTCGCCACCTGCACCGAGTATTTCGATGTCTTCACCAGTTGCAACCGGCTGTTCGCCCTGGATCCGGCGCGCCGGGCCACCTCGTGGTGTGGGCACTGCCCGAAATGTCAGTTCGTCTTCGTGCTGCTGGCTCCCCGGCTGGGGCGGGCCCGCCTGGAGGAGATCTTCGGCGCCGACCTGTTCGACGACGACGCCCAGTACGACGGGTTCGCCGATATCCTCGGTCTCGGCGTGCACAAGCCGTTCGAATGCGTGGGGGAGTACTACGAGGCCGCCGAATCGATGCTGGCCGTGCTCGACGACGACACCTGGGCCGGCTTGACCCTTGTCGACCGGTTCGCCTCGCGCCGTACCGAATTGGAGACCGTCGCGGCCGCCGAGGCGGACCCGGCGCCCGTCGAGCACCATGTGCCGGCGCGCTATGCGAAGCTGCTCGATGACTGATCTGACGGGTCGCGTCGTCGGTATCTGGGGGCTCGGCAAAGAAGGCCTGTCCATGGCCCGCACCGCCGCCGCGCACGGGGCCGCCCGCATCGTCGCGGTGGACGACCGCGCCGGTGAGCCCGTCGACACCGGTATCGGCGGGCTGTCCGTGCATTACGGTGCGGAGTCCGTACCGCTGCTGGGCGAGACCGATATCGTGTTCGTCAGCCCCGGTGTGCCCTGGCGGAATCCGTTGTTCGAAGAGCTGCGGCGCAGCGGTCCGCCGGTGTCGAGTGCGGCCGACTGGTACCTGGCCGCGCACGGTGCGCGCACCATCGGCGTCACCGGGACCAAGGGCAAGAGCACCACGGCGGCGTTCCTGGCGCATCTGCTCGCCGGACTCGGGGTTCCGGCCGTGGCGGCGGGGAATATCGGCACCCCGTTGTCGGATCTGACGGCGCCGGACCGGGCACCGCACGACGGGCAGTGGGTGGTCGCCGAACTGTCCAGCCAGCAGTGCGCGCTGCTGCGCACGTCGCCCGCGGTGGCGGTGATCACCAACCTGTACCAGGACCATCTGGACTTTCACGGCGACATCCCGAACTATTACGCCGCCAAGGCGCGCATCTTCGAGCACGGGGCCCGGGTGCTGATCACCACACCGGAGGTGGTGGCGGCACTGGACCGGATCGGGATCACCGACCTGCCGCCGGTGCGGTTGGTGCACCCCAGCGAGGCGCGGGTTCCGCTGTCCGGCGGCGTGATGTCCTATGAACACAATGTCGCCAACGCGGCACTGGCCGCACTGGCCGCCGCCGAGGTGCTCGGGCGACCGGTCACCGACGCCGAGATCGATCACGCCGCGGGCACCTTCGCCGGCCTTCCGCACCGGCTGCAGACGGTGCGCACCACCGGAGGGATCCGGTGGGTGGACGACACGCTGGCGACCACCGGCGAAAGCGTGGTCGCCGCACTGCGCGCCATGCCGGCCGGGGCGGCGGTGGCCCTCATCGTCGGCGGGATGGACCGCGGGCTCGACTACCGGGGCCTCGATGACTACCTGTGCAGCGGCGCCCGCCGGGTGACCCTGATCCAGGGGCCGTCCAACGGCGCGCTGATCGGGACCCGGTTCGCGCAGGAGCATGCCGATCGCACGCACCCGGTGGACAGCCTGGAGGCGGCCGTCGCCGCTGCCGCCGGGCTCGGCGGTATCGACATCGTGCTGCTGTCACCCGGCGCGGCCAGCTACGACACCTACCGCAACTACGAAGCCAAGGCCGCAGCGTTCTGCGGCTACATCGACACGCTCTAACCTGGACCCGTGCCCGATCCAGCGACGTACCGGCCAGCGCCGGGTTCCATTCCGGTGGAACCCGGTGTCTACCGATTCCGGGATCCGCACGGCCGGGTGATCTACGTCGGCAAGGCCAAGAGCCTGCGCAGCCGGCTGAACTCGTATTTCGCCGATATCGCCGGGCTGGCGCCACGCACCCGGCAGATGGTGATGACGGCGGGCAGCGTCGAGTGGACCGTGGTGTCCACCGAGGTCGAAGCGCTGCAGTTGGAATACAACTGGATCAAGGAGTTCGACCCGCGGTTCAACATCCGCTACCGGGACGACAAGTCCTACCCGGTGCTGGCAGTGACCCTCAACGAGGAGTATCCGCGGTTGTTCGTCTACCGCGGCCCGCGCCGCAAGGGCGTGCGTTACTTCGGCCCGTACTCACATGCGTGGGCCATCCGCGAGACCGTCGACCTGCTCACCCGGGTTTTTCCGGCCCGTACCTGCTCGGCGGGAGTATTCAAGCGGCACAACCAGATCGACCGGCCGTGCCTGCTGGGCTACATCGACAAATGCTCGGCGCCGTGCGTCGGGCGGGTCAGCGCCGAACAGCACCGGCAGATCGTGCTGGACTTCTGCGACTTCCTGTCCGGTAAGACCGACCGGCTGGTGCGCGATATGGAGCGGCAGATGACCGCCGCGGCAGAGGATCTCGATTTCGAGCGGGCGGCCCGGCTGCGCGATGACATCGGTGCGCTCAAACGCGCGCTGGAGAAGCAGACGGTGGTGTTCGGTGACGGTACCGACGCCGACGTGGTGGCCTTCGCCGCCGACGACTTGGAAGCGGCGGTACAGGTGTTCCATGTGCGCGGCGGCCGGGTCCGCGGCCAGCGCGGCTGGGTGGTCGAGAAGACGGGTGAACCCGGGCAGTCCGGTGAGGGATACCTCGTCGAGCAGTTCCTCACCCAGTTCTACGGCGATCAGGCCGAGCTCAGCGCAGACGGCCCCGGCACTCAGGACGAGACCACCAACCCGGTGCCCAAACAGGTTCTGGTGCCGGTGCTTCCGGACAACGCCGACGAACTCGCCGACTGGCTCTCGGGTCTGCGTGGATCACGGGTGGCGCTGCGGGTCCCGGTGCGCGGTGCCAAGTTGGCGCTCGCGGAGACCGTGGGCCGCAATGCGAGAGAGGCGCTGACCCAACACAAGCTCAAACGTGCCGGCGACTTCAACGCGAGATCGGAAGCCCTGCAGAGCATTCAGGATGCGCTGGAGCTGTCCGACGCGCCGCTGCGCATCGAGTGCGTGGATATCAGCCACGTCCAGGGCACCGATGTGGTGGCCTCGCTGGTGGTGTTCGAGGACGGGCTGCCGCGCAAATCGGATTACCGGCACTATTCGATCCGGGAGGCGGCGGGCGGGGGCCGTTCCGATGATGTGGCCTCCATCGCCGAGGTGACCCGGCGCCGGTTCGCCCGGCACGTCGCCGACGCCGACGCGCCGATGGTGGCCGAGGGCAAGTCGCGCAAGTTCGCCTACCCGCCCAACCTCTACGTCGTCGACGGTGGCGCACCCCAGGTCAACGCCGCCGCCACGGTGCTCGACGAGCTCGGTATCACCGATGTCGCCGTCATCGGGCTGGCCAAACGGCTCGAAGAGGTGTGGGTGCCGTTCCAGGACGACCCGGTGATCTTCCCGCGCAGCAGCGAAGGGCTGTATCTGTTGCAGCGCATCCGTGATGAGGCCCACAGGTTCGCCATCACGTTCCACCGCAGCAAACGGTCCAAGCGGATGACGGCGTCGGCATTGGACTCGGTGCCCGGCCTGGGTGAGCACCGGCGCAAAGCACTGGTCACCCATTTCGGGTCCGTGTCGCGGCTGTCGGCGGCCAGCATCGAGGACATCACCGCGGTGCCCGGAATCGGGCTGGCCACCGCGCGCGCCGTCCTCGACGCCCTCGGCGAGGGTGCCGCGGGGTCGGGCGAAGCCGATTCCGACGCGCCAGCGGCAGTTTTCGACAATGATCGAACAGACCAAGATCAACAGGCATCGGGGTGACTGAGCAATATATGAGTGACGAATCTGGTATCGAGGTCGTCCTCGTCACCGGGCTCTCCGGTGCGGGACGCGGTACCACCGCCAAGGTGCTCGAGGACCTCGGTTGGTATGTGGCCGACAACCTGCCGCCGGAACTGATCGCCCGAATGGTCGATCTGGGGCTGGACGCCGGATCGCGGATCACCCGGCTGGCCGTCGTGATGGATGTCCGGTCGAAGGGTTTCACCGGCGATCTGGACTCGGTACGCACCGAACTGGGCACCCGGGGTATCGCACCACGGGTGTTGTTCATGGATGCCTCCGACGAGACGCTGGTGCGCCGCTACGAACAGAACCGGCGCAGTCACCCGCTTCAGGGAAACCAGACCCTGGCCGAGGGCATCACCGCCGAGCGGACGATGCTGGCGTCGGTACGGGCGGTCGCCGACCTGGTGATCGACACCTCGACACTGGCGGTGCCGGCCCTGCGCGAGAGCATCGAACGCGCCTTCGGTGAGGAGACCGTCGCCCACACCAGCATCACCGTGGAGTCGTTCGGCTACAAGTACGGCCTGCCCATGGATGCCGATACCGTGATGGACGTCCGGTTCATCCCGAACCCGCACTGGGTGGACGAATTGCGCCCGCACACCGGCCAGCACCCGGCGGTACGGGACTACGTGCTGGGCCAAGAAGGCGCCGCGGAGTTCCTGGACACCTACCATCGGCTGCTGGGAGTGGTGATCGACGGTTATCGCCGGGAGGGAAAGCGCTATATGACGGTGGCCATCGGCTGTACCGGCGGCAAGCACCGAAGCGTGGCGATCGCGGAGGCCCTGGCCGGCCGGCTGCAGGGCGGTGAGCAGTTGACGGTGCGGGTGCTGCACCGCGATCTGGGGCGCGAATGACGGCGCGTAGGCGAGCGCGCGCGAGGATCGCAGCGAGGAACGAGCGAGGACCGGAACGCGTGGGAGTCACGCGATGACGGCTCGTGTGGTGGCTCTCGGTGGCGGGCACGGTTTGTATGCCACCCTGTCCGCGGCCCGTCGGCTGACCCCGCATGTCACCGCGGTGGTCACCGTCGCCGACGACGGTGGATCCTCGGGCCGGCTGCGCAGCGAGCTGGATGTCGTGCCGCCCGGTGATCTGCGAATGGCGTTGGCGGCGTTGGCTTCTGACAGCCCGCACGGCCGGTTGTGGGCGACCATCCTGCAGCACCGGTTCGGTGGCAGCGGTGCGCTGGCGGGTCACCCGATCGGCAATCTGATGCTGGCGGGCCTCAACGAGGTGCTCACCGATCCGGTGGCCGCCCTCGACGAACTCGGCAAGATCCTCGGCCTCAAGGGCCGGGTCCTGCCGATGTGCCCGATCGCCCTGCAGATCGAGGCCGATGTCGCCGGACTGGAGACCGATCCGCGGATGTTTCGGGTGATCAGGGGTCAGGTGGCCGTCGCCACCACGGTGGGCAAGGTGCGCCGGGTGCGGCTGTTGCCGGGTGACCCGCCGGCCACCCATCAGGCGGTGGACGCGATCATGGCCGCCGACCTTGTCGTGCTCGGCCCCGGGTCGTGGTTCACGAGTGTGATCCCACACGTTCTGGTACCTCAGCTGGTCGCCGCCTTGCAGGCCACCACGGCCCGGCGCGCCCTGGTGCTCAACCTGGCGGCCGAACCGGGGGAGACGGCCGGATTCTCGGCCGAGCGGCACATCCATGTACTGGCCCAGCATGCGCCCGGGTTCACCGTGGACGAGATCGTCGTCGACGCGGCGAGGGTGCCCAGCGACCGCGAGCGCGAGCAGTTGGTGCGCACGGCGGCCCTGCTCGGTGCGGACGTGGAGTTTGCCGACGTGTCCCGGCCTGGTACACAGTTACATGACCCATCGATGCTGGCCGCCGCATTGGAGCGGGTCCGGCTGCGCGGCAGGGCATCACGTCCTGATGACAGCGATTCCACCGCTCCGCACCCGGCCCGGCCGGTCGGGGGAGCAGAGGGGCAATCGACGGTGAATGTATCGAGGGGTGACGATTCGTGGCGATGACCGCTGAGGTGAAGGACGAACTGAGCCGGCTGGTCGTGAATTCGGTGAGTGCACGCCGGGCCGAGGTCTCGTCGCTGCTGCGGTTCGCCGGTGGACTGCACATCGTGGCCGGCCGGGTGGTGGTCGAAGCCGAGGTGGATCTGGGCATCATCGCGCGGCGGCTGCGCAAGGACATCTACGACCTGTACGGCTACAACGCGGTGGTGCATGTGTTGTCGGCCAGCGGGATCCGCAAGAGCACCCGCTACGTGGTGCGGGTCGCCAAGGACGGCGAAGCCCTGGCCAGGCAGACCGGACTGCTCGACCTCCGGGGCAGACCGGTGCGCGGGCTGCCCGCCCAGGTGGTCGGCGGCAGCGTCAACGACGCCGAAGCCGCCTGGCGCGGTGCGTTTCTGGCGCACGGTTCGCTCACCGAGCCGGGCCGGTCCTCGGCGCTGGAGGTCAGCTGCCCGGGTCCGGAGGCCGCGCTGGCGCTCGTCGGTGCGGCGCGGCGGCTCGGGGTCAGTGCGAAGGCCCGCGAGGTCCGCGGTAGCGACCGGGTGGTGGTCCGTGACGGCGAGGCGATCGGGGCGCTGCTGACCCGGATGGGCGCCCAGGACACCCGGCTGACGTGGGAGGAGCGCCGGATGCGGCGCGAAGTCCGCGCCACCGCCAACCGGCTGGCCAATTTCGACGATGCCAACCTGCGCCGCTCGGCGCGCGCGGCGGTCGCCGCGGCCGCCAGGGTCGAGCGCGCCCTGCACATCCTGGGCGACACGGTGCCCGATCATCTGGCGCAGGCCGGCCGGTTGCGGGTCGAGCATCGGCAGGCGTCGCTGGAGGAACTGGGCCGGCTGGCCGAGCCGCCGATGACCAAGGATGCGGTCGCGGGCCGGATCCGGCGACTGCTCTCGATGGCCGACCGTAAGGCCAAGCAGGACGGTATCCCCGACACGGAGTCGGCGGTGACGCCGGACCTGCTCGACGACGCGTAGCGGCTAGCTCGACGCTTTCGCGGCGTGCTTGCCGCGGATGTGCTTGGTGCTCGGCTTCGCCGTGCTGGTTTTCGTGGATTTGGCCGTCTTCGTCGACGATTCTTGGGAGACAGCGCTTTTCGACGATGCCGCGGGTGTCGCCGCGTTGGCCGTGGCTGTCTTGGGTTTGGTGGCTGCGGACAACGATTTGCCCGCATTGGTCAGCGCGGTCGACACGGCGGCGGCCAACCGTGTCGCCGCCTTACCGGCATTGTCGGCCGCGGTCGTGACCCCGGTTCCAACGGCTTGTGCCGCATGTCGCAAGGCGGTCACCTGGTTGGCGACGATCTTGTCTGCGGTGGACACGACGGCCGTGGTGACCGGGTGCGCGGCGATCCAGGACTTGACGACGGCGACGGCCGCCCGCGGCGTCCATTTGCTGGTGAAGAGCCCGTAGGTGCCGCCGGAATAGTCGGAGTCGACGAGCGAGAAGATGAACGACGGTCCCACCCCGGACAGGGTGGCCCAGGTGGTGAGGAAGTCCTGGATGAACGTCGCCTGTTTCGTCTCGCCGTTGGTGCCGGTGGCGGGCTCGCCGTACTCCGTCGCCCAGATCAGCTTGAGCGCATCCCCATTGGCGTTCATCAGTGCGCGCAACGCCTTCAGTTGTTGCAGAGCCGAGTTGGCGACCGTCGCGCCTGCGGAGAACAGGCTGGTGGAGTACGGGTGGAACGACAATGCGTCGAAGAATCCGGCCGCACCGTCGGCATACATCTGGGTCAGGAAAGTCACCGGGTTGACGGTCAGTGATCCGATGGTGACGCCCGCTCCGAGAGCGCCGGCGATGACCTCCGCACTGGGGTCGACCGCCTTGATCGCGGTGTAGGCGGCCTTCAACAGCGCGGTGTACGCCGCGGCGTTCGGCGTGGGAGACCACCCTGCGAACCCGTTCGGTTCGTTCCATATCTCGTAGGCCGAGATCTTGGCGTCGCCGTTGTTGGCCGCCGCACCATAACGACTGGCCACTGCGCTGACGAAGGCCGCGTAATCGGCATCCGAGGTGGGTGCACCGTTGGGTGCCCATCCTGCGCCGCTGAATGTGGTCGCCCACTTCGGTGTGCTGGTGATCGCCGCGTCGACGGCGATCCCGTAGGAGGCCGCCGTGTCGAGGAGTTGGTCGGCCTGCGCCCAGTTGTAGCCGCCGTTGGTCGGTTCCATCTGGCGCCACGGCAGGTAGACCCGGATCTGGGTGACACCGATGGCCTGGAGTTCCTGCATCGCGGTGGTCAGTTGGTCCTTGGACATGAAGTAGAAATCGGAATCGGCGATACCCGTGGTGGACGACGACGTGTCGATGGTGGCGGTGAGTTCGACCTCCGCGCTCGTCAGCCGGGGCGGCGACGGTGTCCAGAGGCCGGCCGAGGCGCCGATCACGGCGACCGACAGCAACGGGACGAAGAGCATATTCAGTCGAGAAATTCGGTGGTCACGGCGGGTGAACATATCCCACTCCCAACGCTGTGTAAAAGGCCCTCCGAGCCGGAGTAAGCAGGACTTTAATGCACGAAAAACGGCTGTCCGGGCGACCATTCTCGGCCGCCGCCCGACAATTGACGGCGGTAGAAATTCGACAATTCTTCCGATGCCGGGCTAACGCGAATTCAGCAAATCGATTTCGATTCTCTCGACTTCCGCCGGGTAGTTGATTTCGCAACCAGACGTCGATGTTGGCGCCGGGTATCGCCGGGAGGTTCTTTGCTGGTCGTCGTCGCGGGCAAGTTACCGGTGTGTTCAGTGCGTATCCGGTCACGTGAGGACCGCGGTGCCGTGCGCTTCCGCATGACGGCCGGCCAGCGGGTCCGCGCGGAGAATCCTCGGCTTGGGTGCAGTACGGCCGCACACTGGATGTTGTGCGTGAAAACGCGGGGCTGGCAATGCAAATCGGGGCGATCAGCGCCGATACCGCAGAAGCCGGACCATCAGCATGCTGTACGCATATCCACAGGTGATATGCAGGACCTCAGCTACCGAAATTGCCGGCTCGGAAAAGTCGCCGCCGCGCAGCCTCGCCGGGACGGCGGCCGCGTGCCACTCAGACGACGATCCGGCGTTGTACTGTGTGGCGACAAACTGGACGTCCACACCATAAAGAGGCGACGGTCGCGATGAGACTGATCCTTGAGCTGATCCGCCCCTACCGGTGGCTGGTGGCCGGCATCTTCGGTGTGCTGCTGATTCAGATCGTGATGGGTCTGGCCGCGCCCTGGCCGCTGAAGGTGGTGCTCGACAGTGTGGTCGGCGATCACCCACTGCCGGGCTGGTTGCACGGGCTGCTGCAGCCGCTGCTCGGCGGCGAGGGCCGGATGCACATCGCCGGCCTGGCCGCCATCATGGTCATCGTCATCGCGGTCATCGCCGCGCTGGCCACCTACGCCGCGAACTACCTGACCGAGACGGTCGGCCAGCGCATCGGCAACGATCTGCGTACCCGGGCTTACCACCATCTGCAGCAGCTGTCGCTGAACTACTTCGACACCCACCGCGTCGGGCCGATCCTGAGCACGCTCACCGATGACGTCGACACCATCCAGGATTTCGCGTCGGCCTCCACCCTCGGTATCGCGACCGATCTGCTGACGATCCTCGGCATGCTGGTCGTGATGCTGTGGCTGCAGTGGGATTTCACCCTCGTCGCGCTCGCGGTGGCGCCACTGCTGCTGCTGTTCGTCTCCCGGATTCGCAAGGCCGTGAAGGCGGCCACCCACGAGGTCCGGCGCAGGGAATCCGACATCGTCGCGGTCGCCGAGGAAGGCCTGCAGTCCATCCGCGTGGTCAAGGCGTTCGACCGGGAGGACCTCCAGGAGCGCCAGCTCGCCCTGGCCGGCCAACAGGCGGTGGACGCGGCCCTGAACGCGCGGCGGGTGAAATCGGTGGTGTCACCGATCGTCGCCGTCGTCGTGGCCGCCTGCACCGCGCTGGTGTTGTGGCGCGGCTCGGCACTCATCCTCGCCGGGGCGATGACGGCGGGGACCCTGACCGTCTTCATCTCCTATCTGGTGTCGTTCTTCAAACCGGTTCAGGACCTCGCGAAGCTCACCAACACCATCGCGATGGCCTCGGTCGGGGTGGACCGGGTCAATGAACTGCTGACCGCCGAGACCACGGTCGAGGAGAAGCCGGACGCCGTCGAACCGTCCCGTATCAAGGGCGCCATCGCCTTCGAGCGGGTGGCGTTCAGCTACAACGCCGAAACCCCGGTGCTGCGCGATGTCACCTTCGAGGTGGCGCCGGGCCAGCTGGTGGGCGTCGTCGGACACACCGGCAGCGGGAAGTCCAGTCTGGTCAGCCTGATTCCGCGGTTCTACGACCCGAGCGTGGGTACCGTCCGGATCGACGGGGTGGACCTGCGCGACTACAAACTGCACGAACTGCGCCGCCAGATCGCCTACGTGCTGCAGGACACGGTGTTGTTCCGCGGGACGATCCGCGACAACATCGCCTTCGGCCGGCCCGACGCCGATCATGACGAGATCGTCGAGATGGCCAAACTGGCCAATGCCCACGAATTCATCTCCGAGATGCCGCAGGGTTACGACAGCGCGGTGGGGGACCGGGGACTGACCCTGTCCGGCGGTCAGCGTCAGCGCATCGGCATCGCCCGCGCGCTGATCCGCGACAGTCCGATCCTCATCCTCGATGAACCGACCGCGGCGCTGGACGCCGAGTCCGAGCATCTGGTGATGTCGGCGCTGCAGCGTTTGATGAAGGATCGTACGGTGATCACGATCGCGCACCGGCTCAGCACCATTCGCGACGCGGACAAGATCGTCGTGCTGGAAGAAGGTCGTGTGGTCGAAGAGGGCACGCACAATGACCTGCTCACCGCCGGTGGCAGATACGCCGACCTGCACCGCATCCAATACGAGGACGACACACCGTGACGCGTTCGCTGATCATCCTGCCCGACGACTCCGCGAAGCCGGTGCTCGACGCGATCCACGCGGCCACCAAGTCGGTGCGCATCAAGATGTTCGCCTTCAGCCACCGGCCGCTGCTGGAGGCGGTGGTGGCCGCGCACCGGCGCGGTGTGGACGTGAAGGTGATGCTCAATCCCGAACGGCGCGACGGCGAAACCGATAACGACGCCGCCCGGGAGACGTTGCAGCAGTTCGGGATCGAGGTACGCGAGAGCAATCCCGCCTTCGACCTGACACACGAGAAGTCGATGGTCGTCGACGATGAGCACGCCTTCGTCGAGTCGCTGAACTGGACCGAGGAGAACTTCACCCTCACCCGCGACTACGCCGTCGTCACCCCCAGCGCCTACGAGGTCGCCGAGATCATCGACTGCTTCGAAGCCGACTGGGCACGCGAGGAGTTCGATCCCGGCACCGGCGCCCACCTGATCTGGTGCCCGTCCAACGGCAGGCACCGGATCGCCGACTTCATCGATCATGCCGAGCACACTCTGTTCCTGCAGAACGAGCGCTACCAGGATCCGGTGATCATCGAGCGTCTGGTCCGGGCCGCGCACCGCGGGGTGAAGGTGCACGTGATGGCGCGGGCGGCACATCATCTCAAGGACGGCAAGCTCGTCGAGGGGGTCAGCGGTATGCGCATCCTCGACGATGTCGGCATCAAGATCCACCGGCTCAAGCACATGAAACTGCACGCCAAGATGATTCTCGCCGACCACGAGCGGGCGGTCGTCGGCTCGATCAACTTCTCACCGGGCAGCTTCGACCACCGTCGCGAGCTGGCGATCGAGGTGACCGACCATGAGATCACCAAACGGTTGAACGAAGTGGCCCATCACGATTGGAAGCACTCCGAGCGGATGGACCTCTCCGATGCCGGATTGATCGCCGACCTCACCGGCCGGGGCCGGGACCCGCACGATATCGACCAGCTCGCCCTGCACGACCCGGACGCCTGACCGTTCAGGTCAACAGCAACCAACCGACGCCGAATGCGGCGGCCAGCGACGCCACCGTCAGCGGGATGCCGAACCGCACGAACGTCGCCGTCGTGTACCCGCCCGGGCGCATCACCATCAGATTCGACTGATGGCTGAACGGGTTCAGGAACGTGAACGAGATACAGGTGCCGACCAGGATCAGCAACAGTGCGGGGTCCAGGCCGGTGCTGGCCGCGATCGTCAGCACGACGGGGGTCAGGATCGCCGCGGCGGCGGCATTGGTGACGATATTCGTCACACATGTGGTGCCCAGCGCGACCACCAGCACCACCAGCGCCGTATTGGATCCCGACAGGGCGATGATCGCCGACGAGATATGGTCGCCCAGACCGCTTCTCACCACGATCGTGCCCAGCCCGATGGAGCCGGCGATGATGGCCAGGATGTTCCAGTTGAGCGCACGCACCGCGGAGTGCGGGGTGAGCACCCCGGTGAGCACCATCATCGCCGCGCCCGCGACGGCGGCGATCTCGATGGGCGCCAACCCGAAGGAACCGGACACGATCACCGCGAGCAGGATCGCCAGGGCGATCCATGTCTTGCCGGTCTGCGGTGCTTTGTCGGTGGCCTTCTGCCACAGCGCCACCAGCGGATGACGGTCCAGGGTGTGCACCGATGCCGCGGTCACCAGGCACAGTCCGCCCGGCTGGGCGGGGGCCCGGCTGAGCCGCTCGTCGGTCTGGGCGGCGATCACCACGATGGTGCTGCCCTCACCGGCCTCGTCGACGTCCTCCTCGAGGTCGCGCACCGTCTTGTGCTCTTCGTTGGTGGCCACCGCGACCAGGTACAGCGGTTGCGGTGACTGGTTGAAACGCGGGCTGCCCCACAGCATCCGAACCCCGGCCTCGGTGGCCCGGTAGAGCATGATGTCGTCGGTCTCCAGGGCGGCATCGCCGTCGATGCGCTGCCCCTGGCGCCGGATACCGAGAAGTGCGTACTCCGCCGTGGTGTGGATCCCCAGCGCGGCGGCGGTGCGGCCGACGGCGTTGGCGCCGGCGGCCAGCGGGATCTCGGCGCGCCAGGACAGGTCGGGCGTCTCGGCGGGCGCCTCGCCGCGCAGCATCAGCGGCGCGGTCACCAGCAGGACCACCCAACCCACCAGCGCCACCGGCACCGCGATCGGCACGAACGAGAACATCGACAGGTGCACGCCCGCCGGCTCGGCCAGTGCGGCGATCAGCAGGTTCGAACTGGTGCCGATCAGCGTGGCCGAACCTGCCAGCGTGGTGGCGTGCGCGATCGGCAGCAGCACCCGGCGGGCGGGGACTCCGGATCGCTGCTGCAGTTCGGCGGCGGCCGGGATGAGCATGGCGACGATCGGCGTGGTGTTGATCAGGGCGGAGACGAACCCGACCGGGGGAATCAGCCGGCGCAGCGCCTGACCGGCCGTGTGTACGCCGTCGAGCAGCCGATACGTCACCCGTGACACCACCCCGGTGTGCAGCACGCCCTTGGCGATCACCAGCATCGCGGCCACGGTGATGACACCGGCGTTGCTCAGCCCGGCGAACAGCTCAGCGGGAGTGGCGATCCCGATCAGGCCCGCGGCGACCAGCGCGCAGATGAGCGCCAGCACCGCCGGGGCGCGGCCGGTCGTCATCGCCACCAGGGTGAGAACGACGATGACCGCCGCGACGAGTGCCATGTAGGGCATTATCGGGACCAGTCCCGGCCGTGTCCTGACCAGCCCGCACGCGGGCGAAGCAGCACTACTAGGCTGACGTGCGAGCAGTTCACCGCGATTTCCCTCGACGATCTAGGAGAGACACTGTGACCATCCGGGTAGGCGTCAACGGCTTCGGCCGAATCGGGCGCAATTTCTTCCGCGCACTGGACGCGCAGAAGACTGCGGGCAAGAACACCGACATCGAGATCATCGCGGTCAACGACCTGACCTCGAACGCCACCCTGGCGCATCTGCTCAAGTTCGACTCGATCCTGGGCCGGCTGCCCTACGACGTCACCCTCGAGGGTGAGGACACCATCGTCGTCGGCGACACCAAGATCAAGGCCCTCGAGGTCAAGGAGGGCCCGGCGGCCCTGCCCTGGGGCGACCTGGGCGTCGATATCGTCGTGGAGTCGACCGGCATCTTCACCAAGCGCGACAAGGCCCAGGGCCACCTGGATGCGGGTGCCAAGAAGGTCATCATCTCCGCGCCGGCCACCGATGAGGACATCACCATCGTGCTGGGCGTCAACGACGACAAGTACGACGGCAGCCAGAACATCATCTCCAACGCCTCGTGCACCACGAACTGCCTGGGCCCGCTGGCCAAGGTCCTCAACGACGAGTTCGGCATCGTCAAGGGCCTGATGACCACCATCCACGCGTACACCCAGGATCAGAACCTGCAGGACGGCCCGCACAGCGATCTGCGCCGCGCCCGTGCCGCCGCGATCAACATCGTGCCGACCTCGACCGGTGCGGCCAAGGCCATCGGCCTGGTGCTCCCGGAGCTCAAGGGCAAGCTCGACGGGTACGCGCTGCGGGTGCCGATCCCCACGGGTTCGGTCACCGACCTCACCGCCGAGCTGGCCAAGCCGGGCACCGCCGCCGAGATCAACGCCGCCATGAAGGCCGCCGCCGAGGGCAAGCTTAAGGGCATTCTCAAGTACTACGACGCACCGATCGTCTCCAGCGACATCGTCACCGATCCGCACAGCTCGCTGTTCGACTCGGGTCTGACCAAGGTCATCGACAACCAGGCCAAGGTCGTTTCCTGGTACGACAACGAGTGGGGCTACTCCAACCGCCTCGTGGATCTGGTGGCGCTGGTCGGTAAGTCGCTGTAATCGGGGCGAGCGAAGCGACGGGATAGAGACACAGTGGTTGCCACGCTTTCTGATCTGCTCAAAGAGGGTGTCGAAGGTCGGGGTGTGCTGGTGCGCTCCGACCTGAACGTCCCCCTCGACGACAACGGCGTCATCACCGATCCGGGGCGCATCATCGCCTCGGTGCCGACGCTGAAGGCACTGGCCGACGCCGGCGCCAAGGTGGTCGTGACCGCGCACCTGGGCCGCCCGAAGGGTGCACCGGAGGCGAAGTTCTCGCTGGCCCCGGTGGCCGCGGCGCTGGGGGAGCGGCTGGGCCGCCACGTCCAGCTCGCCGGCGATGTGGTCGGTTCTGACGCGCTGGCGCGTGCCGAAGGTTTGACCGACGGTGACGTGCTGCTGCTGGAGAACATCCGCTTCGACGCGCGGGAGACGAGCAAGGACGACGCCGAGCGGCTGGCGCTGGCCAAGGCCCTGGCCGGCCTGGTCGAGGGTGCCGACGGCACGCCGGGGGCGTTCGTCTCCGACGGTTTCGGTGTGGTGCACCGCAAGCAGGCCTCGGTGTACGACGTCGCGACCTTGCTGCCGCATTACGCGGGCACGCTGGTGGCCACCGAGGTCAAGGTGCTGCAGCAGCTGACCAGTTCGACCGAGCGGCCCTACGCGGTGGTGCTCGGTGGCTCCAAGGTGTCCGACAAGCTCGCGGTCATCGAGAACCTTGCCACCAAGGCCGACAGCATCGTCATCGGTGGCGGCATGTGCTACACCTTCCTTGCCGCGCAAGGGCTTTCGGTGGGTAACTCGCTGTGCCAGGTCGAGATGATCGACACCTGTAAGAAGCTGCTGGAGACCTACGGTGACGTGATCCACCTGCCGGTGGACATCGAGGTCGCCGACGGGTTCGCCGCGGATTCGCCGCACGAGACGGTGGCTGCCGACCAGATCCCGGACGGCCGGATGGGCCTGGACATCGGCCCGGAGTCGGTGAAGCGGTTCACCGCGCTGCTGTCGAACGCGAAGACGGTGTTCTGGAACGGCCCGATGGGTGTGTTCGAGTTCCCGGAGTTCGCCGCGGGCACCAAGGGGGTCGCCGAAGCGATCATCGGTGCCACCGCCAAGGGCGCGTTCAGCGTCGTCGGCGGCGGCGACTCGGCGGCCGCGGTGCGTCAGCTCGGCCTGCCCGAGGACGGCTTCTCGCACATCTCGACCGGCGGCGGCGCGTCGCTGGAATACCTCGAGGGCAAAACCCTGCCCGGCATCGATATCCTGAAATAGAAGTACTGGAGTCGTAGAAATATGGCACGTAAGCCGCTGATCGCCGGCAACTGGAAGATGAACCTCAATCATTTCGAGGCCATCGCGCTGGTGCAGAAGATTGCATTCGCCTTGCCGGACAAGTACTTCGACAAGGTGGATGTGACCGTCATCCCGCCGTTCACGGATCTGCGCAGTGTGCAGACCCTGGTCGACGGGGACAAGCTGCGGCTCACCTACGGTGCCCAGGACGTGTCCCAGCACGATTCCGGTGCCTACACCGGCGAGATCAGCGGTGCGTTCCTGGCCAAGCTGGGGGTCACCTTCGCCGTCGTCGGGCATTCGGAGCGGCGCACCTACCACGGCGAGTCCGACGAGTTGGTGGCCGCCAAGGCCAAGGCCGCACTCAAGCACGGGCTGACCCCGATCGTCTGTATCGGGGAACAGCTCGATGTGCGCGAGGCGGGCAACCACGTCGAGTTCAACGTGAACTCGTTGCGTGGCTCGCTGTCGGGGCTGTCGGCCGAGCAGATCAGCCAGGTGGTGATCGCCTACGAACCGGTGTGGGCGATCGGCACCGGGCGGGTCGCCAGTGCCGCCGACGCGCAGGAAGTGTGCAAGGCCATCCGCGACGAGCTGGTGACGCTGGCCTCACCGGAGATCGCCGCCGGGGTGCGGGTGCTCTACGGCGGTTCGGTCAATGCCAAGAACGTCGGTGAGATCGTCGGCCAGCCCGATGTGGACGGTGCGCTGGTCGGTGGTGCGTCCCTGGACGGCGAGCAGTTCGCCACGCTGTCCGCGATTGCGGCGGGCGGGCCCCTGCCGTGATTTCGGGCCCGGTAGGCTGACCGCCATGGAACTCGCTCTGCAGATCACCCTCGTCGTCACCAGCGTTCTGGTGGTGCTGTTGGTGCTCCTGCATCGCGCCAAGGGTGGCGGCCTGTCGACCCTGTTCGGTGGCGGTGTGCAGTCGAGCCTCTCCGGCTCGACGGTGGTGGAGAAGAACCTCGACCGGTTGACCTATTTCATCGTCGGTATCTGGGTGGTGTCCATCATCGGGATGGCGCTGCGCATCAAGTACAACGTCTGACGGCCGGCTTTCTCGGCTAGCTCGCCCATCGTCTAGCTCTCGGTCGCCAGCCGCACGCCGAAGCCCACCAGGACCAATCCGGTCAGGGTGTCCAGCCGGCGGCGGATCCGCGGGGTCTGCATCCAGTTCGCGATGGTGCCCGACGCGGCCACCAATCCCGCGCAGTAGCAGGCGGTCAGCACGATGAAGAGGCCGCCGAGGGCGAGCGTCGTCCAGCCGACCGGGTAGCCGGCCGGTACGAAGCCGGGCAGGAAGCTCACGAAGAACACCCCGACCTTGGGGTTGAGGATGTCGGTGAGAAATCCGGACATGAATCCGGGCTGCAGCAGGCCGAGCCTGGTGGTGTCCGGCCCGGTCGCTGGGCCTTCAAGCTCCGAGGCGCTCCGCCGCAGCGAGCGCAACGACTGCACACCCAGCCACACCAGGTAGCAGGCGCCGGCGATCTTGAGCGCTTCGTAACCGACCTCGCTGGCCCGCAGAAGTGCCGCCAGCCCGAATGCCGCCGCGGCGACCCACACCGTGAGGCCGCACAGCACGCCCAGTGCCGTCAGCACCCCGCCCTTGGTGCCCCCGCGCACCATGCCGCGAACCACGGCCAGGGTGTCCGGGCCGGGTAACAGCACCACGATCACCGCCGCGGCGGCGAAGGACATCACATTCATCAGCACCGGGTCAGCGTAGGACAGTGGTACCGCCAGTCTCGTCATGCACAGGCACACGCGGCCGTCGATAATCGAGCACATGGCTGACAACGGACGCGTGGAAACAGTGCTGGAACCGATCGGATCGGTGCGGCGGACCCACGTGGGCCGTGAGGCCACCGAACCGATGCGCGAGGATATTCGGCTGCTGGGTGCGATCCTCGGTGACACCGTCCGCGAGCAGCACGGCGATGTGGTGTTCGACCTGGTGGAGCGTGCCCGGGTCGGCGCGTTCCAGGTGCGCCGCTCCGAACTCGACCGGGCCGACCTGGCCGACCTGTTCGCCGGTGTCGACATCCATCTGGCGATTCCCGTCATCCGGGCCTTCACCCATTTCGCCCTGCTGGCCAATGTCGCCGAGGACATCCACCGCGAACGGCGCCGGGCCGTGCATGTCGCGGCGGGTGAGCCACCGCAGGACAGCAGTCTGGCCGCCACCTACCTCAAACTGGACGCCGCCGGCCTGGATCCGGAGCATGTCGCCGAGGCGCTGCGTGGTGCGCTGGTCTCCCCGGTGATCACCGCGCACCCCACCGAGACGCGGCGCAGGACGGTGTTCGACACCCAGCACCGGATCACCGAGCTGATGCGACTGCGGGCGCAAGGGCACACGGCCACCGCGGACGGCCGCGATATCGAGACCGAACTGCGCCGGCATATCCTCACGCTCTGGCAGACCGCGCTGATCCGCCTGTCACGGCTGAAGATCTCCGATGAGATCGAGACGGGCCTGCGCTACTACCAGTCGGCGTTCTTCGAGGTCATCCCGCAGGTCAACGCCGAGGTGCGGACCGCGCTGGAAACCCTGTTCCCCGGGGCCGACCTGCCGGCCGACCCCATCCTGCGGCCGGGCTCGTGGATCGGCGGCGACCGCGACGGCAACCCGAACGTCAACGCCGATATCGTGCGGCTGGCGACCGGGCGGGCCGCCTACACCGCGATCGCGCACTATTTCGACGAGCTCACTGCGCTGGAACAGGAACTGTCCATGTCGGCGCGGCTGGTGCACGTCACCGACGGCCTGCTGGGGCTGATCTCGATGTGCACCGAACCGGCCCGCGCGGACGAACCGTACCGCCGGGCGCTGCGGGTCATCCACGCCCGGCTCACCGCGACCGCCGCGGCCATCCTGGACGAACAGCCGGAGGCGGTGCTCGATCTGGGTCTGGAACCGTATGTGACCCCGGCCGAACTGCTCGCCGATCTGGATATCGTCGACGCGTCGCTGCGGGCCAACGGAAGCGCGGTGCTGGCCGATGACCGATTGAGCCGGTTGCGGGAAGCCGTGCGGGTCTTCGGTTTCCACCTGTCCGGGCTGGACATGCGGCAGAACTCCGAGGTGCACGAGGAGGTCGTCGCCGAATTGCTGGCATGGGCGGGCGTGCATCCCGATTACGCCTCGCTGCCGGAGGAGGAGCGGGTGGCGTTGCTGGCCGCCGAGATCGGCACGCGCCGGCCACTGATCGGCGAGGGTGCCGAACTGTCCGAGCTGGCACGCAAGGAACTCGGGATCGTCGCGGCCGCGGCGCGGGCGGTCAAGGTGTTCGGGCCGCAGGCGGTCCCCAACTACATCATCTCCATGTGCCAGTCCGTCTCCGATATGCTGGAGGCCGCGGTCCTACTCAAAGAGGCTGGGCTGCTTGATGTTTCCGGTGATCAGCCGTACGCCCCGGTGGGTGTCGTACCGCTGTTCGAGACCATCGACGACCTGCAGCGCGGGTCGGCCATCCTGGAGTCGGTGCTCGATCTGCCGGTCTACCGCGCCATGGTGACCGCGCGCGACGAGCATCAGGAGATCATGCTTGGCTACTCGGACTCGAACAAGGACGGCGGCTATCTGGCGGCCAACTGGGCGCTGTACCGGGCCGAACTCGATCTGGTCGAATCGGCCCGGAAGACCGGAATCCGGTTGCGGCTCTTCCACGGTCGCGGCGGTACCGTCGGCCGCGGCGGTGGGCCCAGCTACGACGCGATCCTGGCCCAGCCGCCCGGGGCGGTGAAGGGTTCGTTGCGGCTCACCGAGCAGGGCGAGATCATCGCCGCCAAGTACGCCGAGCCCCGCATCGCCCACCGCAATCTGGAGACGCTGCTGGCGGCGACCCTCGAGTCGACGCTGCTCGACACCGAAGGGTTGGGCGGTCTGGCCGAGGACGCCTATGCGGTACTCGACGACCTGGCTGCCCGCGCTCAGCGCGCGTACTCCGAATTGGTGCACGAGACACCGGGTTTCGTCGAGTACTTCAAGGCCTCCACACCGGTCAGTGAAATCGGGGCGCTCAACATCGGCAGCAGGCCCACCTCACGCAAGCCCACGACGGCCATCTCCGACCTGCGCGCCATCCCGTGGGTGCTGGCCTGGAGCCAGTCCAGGGTGATGCTGCCCGGCTGGTACGGCACCGGCACGGCGTTCGAGGAGTTCATCTCGGCCGAGGGCCCGCAGGACGAAGCCGCCCGCCTCGAGGTGCTGCAGGACCTCTACGAGCGGTGGCCGTTCTTCCGGACCGTGCTGTCGAACATGGCGCAGGTGCTGGCCAAATCGGATATGGGCCTGGCGGCGCGGTATTCGGAGCTCGTCGAAGACGAGGAGCTGCGGGCCCGGGTGTTCGACAAGATCCTCGCCGAGCACGACCGGACCATCCGGATGCACCGGCTCATCACCGGCCAGGACGACCTGCTGGCCGACAACGCCGCGCTGGCCCGCTCGGTGTTCAACAGGTTCCCCTACCTGGAGCCGCTGAACCACCTGCAGGTGGAACTCCTGCGGCGCCACCGGGCCGGCGATACCGAGGAGCTGGTGCAGCGCGGCATCCTGCTCACCATGAGCGGGCTGGCCACCGCGCTACGCAACTCCGGGTAGGCCCGGTGGGCCGGGCTCGCGGCTCAGAGCTTGGTGGCGGCGGCCTCGTCGAGCAGCCACACGGTCTTCTCCTTGCCGACGGCGCCGGCGGCCGGGACGTCCACGGCAGCGGCGCCGCCGAGAGCGGCGGCCACGGCGTCGGCCTTCTCGGCACCCGCGACCACCAGCCACACCTCACGGGCGCGGGCGACGGCGGGCAGCGTCAAGGTGATCCGCCGCGGTGGGGGCTTGGGGGAGTCGGTCACCGCGACCACGAGGCGGCTCGTCTCGCGCACCGCGTCGGTATCGGGGAACAACGAGTTGATATGTCCCTCACCGCCCATGCCCAGCAGGTGCACGTCGAATTCCGTGGGCAGCAGTGCTTCGTAGGCAGCCGCGGCATCCTCGATGGCATCGCCGAACTCGCCGTCGCTGGCCGCGATCGCGTGCACGTTGGCCGACGGGATGTCGATGCTCTCCAGCAACGCCTCCCGGGCCTGCTTGAAATTCCGGTCCTCGTCGGCGGCCGGCACGAAGCGTTCGTCACCCCAGTACAGCGTCACCTTGGACCAGTCGATATCGGTGCCGAATCCGACGACATGGCGCAGCAGCTTGATCCCGACGGTCCCGCCGGTCAGCACGATCGAGGCTTCGCCGCGGTTGGCGATCGCCGAGGTGATGGCGCCCACCAGCCGGGCGCCGGCCGCCGCGGCCAGCTCGTCCGGGTCGAGGTAGGTCTCGATCACGCGCTCAGACATAGTCCACCTTGTCGATTCCCTGCAGTGCTTCGAAGTAGATCTCGTCGGCGTCCAGCCGGCGCATATCCTCGGCCAGACAGTCGCGGGTCTCCCTGCGGGCCAACGGAATCTGCGCGTCCGGCCGCCCGGTGCGGGTCAGGGTTGCGGTGATGCCCTCCTGCGGGCGGCTCAGCACGATGGTCTCGCCGGCCCGGGTCAGTTCGACCTTGAGCTCGCCGACCGCGCGCGATACCGGGCAGTCCAGCCGGCCGGCCAGCCAGCCGGCCAGGATGTCCAGGGCGGGTTCGTCCTTCAGTCCCGACACCAACACCGAGGTGATGGGCTCGTACGGCGCCTGATCCAGCGTCGCGGCCAACAGCGCCCGCCAGTAGGTGATGCGGCTCCACGCCAGATCGGTGTCACCCGGGGAGTATCCGGCCAGCCGGCTCTTGATACATGCCAGCGGATCGGCGCCATTGGTGGCATCGGTGATCCGGCGGATCGCCAGTTTGCCCAGCGGATCCTCGGCCGGTTTGGCCGGCGCCAGGTCCGGCCACCAGGTCACCACGGGGGTGTCGGGCAGCAGGAACGGCATCACCACGCTGCTGGCGTGATTGGCCAGCGGACCCGAAAGGTGCAGCACGACAACCTCGTTGGCGCCTGCGTCGCGGCCCACCCGCAGCTGCGCGTCCAGCCGGGCCTCGGTGGTCAGCCGGTCGCCGGGGATGACGACGATGACCCGGCAGGGGTGTTCGCGGCTGGCGGCGTTGGCGGCCTCGATCGACTCCTCCAGCAGCGATTCGCTGTCGGGCGCGACCACCAGCGTCAGCACCCGGCCG
Organism: Mycobacterium hackensackense; assembly: GCF_025822555.1. Lineage (NCBI taxonomy): Bacteria > Bacillati > Actinomycetota > Actinomycetes > Mycobacteriales > Mycobacteriaceae > Mycobacterium > Mycobacterium hackensackense. Next base: position 456,900 of record NZ_JACKUC010000038.1, on the reverse strand, counting down.
AGGGTGATCGCACCACCCTCTTCGCGCAGTTCGACGATCTTCTTGTTGATGGCACCGGTATCGGTGTCCGGCAGATCCAGTATCACGCTAGGGACGCCTCCATTCGCGCCCGGTTCGGCGCAACATCTCGAACGCCGAATCGGGGCCCCACGTTCCGGACTCGTACGGATCCGGTTTGCCGTGGGTGGCCCAGTACTCCAGCGCGGGATCCAATATCTTCCAGGCCAATTCGACCTCGGCGTTCACCGGGAACAGCGACGGCTCGCCCAGCAGCACGTCCAGGATCAGCCGTTCGTAGGCCTCCGGGGACTCCTCGGCGAACGCCGATCCGTAGGAGAAGTCCATGCTGACATCGCGGACCTCCATGAGGTGGCCGGGAACCTTGGACCCGAACCGCAGCGTGATGCCCTCGTCGGGCTGGACCCGGATCACCAGGGCGTTCTGGCCCAGCTCATCGGTCATGGTGTTGTCGAACGGCAGATGCGGTGCCCGTTTGAACACCAACGCGATCTCGGTGACCCTGCGGCCCAACCTCTTTCCGGTGCGCAGATAGAAGGGCACACCGGCCCAGCGCCGGGTGTCGACCTCCAGCGTGATGGCCGCAAACGTCTCGGTGGTCGAGGTCTTCGAGAAACCCTCCTCGTCCAGCAGGCCGACCACCTTCTGGCCACCCTGCCAGCCCGCGGCGTACTGCCCCCGGGAGGTGGTCTCCTCCAACGGTTCCACCAACTTGGTCGCCGAGAGCACCTTGATCTTCTCGGCCTGCAGTTCGGCGGGGGAGAAGCTCACGGGCTCCTCCAGCGCCGTCAGCGCGAGCAACTGCAGCAGGTGGTTCTGGATCACGTCACGGGCCGCGCCGACCCCGTCGTAGTACCCGCCGCGCCCACCGAGGCCGATGTCCTCGGCCATAGTGATCTGCACGCTGTCGACGTAGTGCGAATTCCACACCGGTTCGAACAACTCGTTGGCGAAGCGCAGCGCCAGGATGTTCTGGACGGTCTCCTTGCCCAGGTAGTGGTCGATGCGGAACACCGACGACTCCGGGAACACGCTGTTGACCACGCCGTTGAGTTCCTCGGCGCTCTTGAGGTCATGCCCGAACGGCTTCTCGATGACGACCCGGCTCCAGCTGCCCTCCGGTTTATCGGCCAGCCCGGACTTCGACAGCTGCTCGCAGACCTGGGGGAACGCCTTCGGTGGGATCGACAGATAGAAGGCGTGATTACCGCTGGTACCGCGGTCGACGTCGAGTTGGTGCAGGGTGTCCTTGAGCCGCTCGAAGGAGGCCTCGTCATCGAAGGTGCCCTGGACGAACCGGAAGCCTTCGGCGAGGCGGTCCCACACCTCCTGACGGAACGGGGTGCGGGCGTGTTGTTTGACCGCGTCGTAGACGATCTTGCCGAAATCCTCGTCCGCCCAGTCGCGCCGGGCGAACCCGACCAGCGCGAAACTGGGCGGCAGCAGGCCGCGGTTGGCCAGGTCGTAGATGGCCGGCATCAGCTTTTTGCGGGCCAGGTCGCCCGTGACGCCGAAGATCACCACCGCACACGGCCCCGCGATGCGGGGCATGCGCTTATCGCGCTTGTCCCGCAACGGGTTACGCCATGCGGCAGCTGTGTCGGTGGCCACCGTCATTTCTTCGCAGCGTCCAGCTGTCCCTGGGTGGCCTCGAGCAACTCGCCCCAGGCCTTCTCGAATTTGTCGACGCCCTCGTCCTCGAGCACCTTGAACACGTCGGCCAGATCGATGCCGATGGCCGAGAGCTTGTCGAAGACCTCCTGCGCCGCCGCGGCGGTGCCCGAGATGGTGTCCCCGGTGACGACGCCGTGATCGGCGACGGCCTCCAGGGTCTTCTCCGGCATGGTGTTGACGGTGTTGGCGGCCACCAGCTCGGTGACGTAGAGGGTGTCGGAGTAATCCGGGTTCTTCACGCCGGTCGACGCCCACAGCGGACGCTGCACCCGCGCACCGGATTCCTTGAGCGCGCCGAATCGCTCGCCGCCGAACACCTCTTCGTAGGCGGCGTACGCCAACCGGGCGTTGGCCACCCCGGCCTGTCCGCGCAGTGCCAGCGCCTCCTCGGTGCCGATCTTCTCCAGCCGGGCGTCGATCTCGGTGTCCACCCGCGACACGAAGAACGAGGCCACCGAGTGGATCTTGGACAGGTCATGGCCCGCTTCGGCGGCGGCCTCCAGGCCGGCCAGGTAGGCGTCGATGACCGCCCGGTGGCGCTCCACCGAGAAGATCAAGGTGACGTTGACCGAGATGCCCTCGGCGATCACCGCGGTGATGGCGGGCAGGCCGGCCAACGTCGCGGGGATCTTGATCAGCAGGTTGGGCCGGTCGACGATCTTCCACAGTTCGATGGCCTGCAGGATCGTCTTGTCGGTGTCGTGCGCGAGCCGCGGGTCGACCTCGATCGAGACACGGCCGTCGACGCCGCCGGAGGCCTCGTAGGCCTTGGCCAGCACGTCGCAGGCGTTGCGCACGTCATCGGTGGTGACGGTGCGGATGGTGGCATCCACATCGGCGCCACGCTCGGCGAGTTCTTTGACCTGCGCGTCGTAGGCGGTGCCCTTGGACAGCGCGGCCTGGAAGATCGACGGGTTGGTGGTGACGCCCACCACGCTGCGGGTGTCGATCAGCTGCTGCAGGTTGCCGGTCTGCAGCCGCTCGCGGGACAGGTCGTCGAGCCATACGGAGACGCCTGCGGCGCTCAGCGCCGCGAGGTTCGGGTTCTGAGTCATGGTCTGCCTTTTCTTGTACTGGTCTAGTTATCGAGGGAGCGTTCCGCGGCGGCGACGACGGCCTCTGCGGTGAAGCCGAACTCACGGAACAGCGTCTTGTCGTCCGCGGACTCGCCGTAGTGTTCGATCGAGATGATCTCGCCGGTGTCGCCGACCAGCTTGTGCCACGGCTGGGCGATCCCCGCCTCCACCGCGACACGTGCCGACACGTCCGGCGGGAGCACCGAATCGCGGTACTCCTTGGGCTGCGACTCGAACCATTCCACGCACGGCATCGACACCACGTAGGCGACGATGTCCTTGGCCGCCAACTGTTTCTGCGCCTCCACCGCGAGCTGCAACTCCGAACCCGTCGCGATCAGGAGCACGTCGGCATCGTCGGCGGGGTTGCCACCGCCCAACACATAGCCACCCCTAGCCACCCCGTCGGAGTCGGTGCCTTCCAACACTGGGATGCCCTGTCGGGTCAGGATGAAACCCACCGGGCCGCTGCCGTTGCCGCGGGCGATGATGCTGCGCCACGCGTAGGCGGTCTCGTTCGGGTCGCCGGGGCGCACCACCGACAGATTCGGGATGGCGCGCAGGGCGGCCAGGTGCTCGATCGGCTGATGGGTGGGGCCGTCCTCACCGAGACCGATGGAGTCGTGCGTCCAGATGTAGATGGTGTCGATATCCATCAGGGACGCCAGCCGCACCGCGGGCCGCATGTAGTCCGAGAACTGCAGGAAGGTGCCGCCGAAGGCGCGGGTCGGCCCGTGCAGCACGATGCCCGACAGGATCGAGCCCATCGCGTGCTCACGGATACCGAAGTGCAGCACCCGGCCGTAGGGGTCCGCGGTGTAGTCCGACGTCGAGATCGACGGCGGCCCGAACGACTTCACCCCGTTGATCGTGGTGTTGTTGGAACCTGCGAGATCGGCTGAACCACCCCATAATTCGGGAAGCTTGGGGGCGACGTCGTTGAGCACCTTGCCGAACGCGGCACGGGTGGCGACGGCCTTGGAGCCGGGCTCCCAGTAGGTCAGGTCGGCGTCCCAGCCCTCGGGCAGTTCGTTGGCCAGCAGTCGGTCCAGCAGCTTCTTGCGCTCGGGCTCACGCTGCGCCCAGGCGTCGAAACCGACCTGCCACTTCTCGTGGGCTTCCCGGCCGCGGTCGACCAGCTTGCGGGTGTGCTCGATGACCTCCGGGCGCACCTCGAAGGTCTTGTCCGGGTCGAAGCCCAGCACCTTCTTGGTGGCGGCCACCTCGTCGGCGCCGAGTGCCGAACCGTGCACGCCACCGGTGTTCATCTTGGTGGGGGCGGGGTAGCCGATGATGGTGCGCACCGAGATGAACGACGGTTTGTCGGTGACCTTCTTGGCCTCCTCGATGGCGGCCTCGATACCGGCGACGTTCTCGCCGCCCTCGACCTCCTGGACATGCCACCCGTACGCGCGGTAGCGGGCCGCGACGTCCTCGCTCAGCGCGATATCGGTGTCGTGCTCGATGGAGATGTGGTTCTTGTCGTAGAAGACGATCAGGTTCCCCAACTGCTGGGTGCCCGCCAACGAGGAGGCCTCGCTGGTGACGCCTTCTTCGATATCGCCGTCGGAGGCGATCACATAGATGAAGTGGTCGAACGGGCTGGTACCCGGCGCGGCGTCGGGGTCGAACAGACCGCGTTCGTAGCGGGCGGCCATCGCCATGCCGACCGAGCTGGCCAGCCCCTGGCCCAACGGGCCGGTGGTGATCTCCACACCCTTGGTGTGGCGGAACTCCGGGTGCCCGGGGGTCTTGGACTTCCAGGTGCGCAGCGCCTCGATGTCGTCGAGTTCCAGGCCGAAACCGCCCAAGTACAGCTGCAGATACAGCGTCAGGCTGGAGTGTCCGCACGACAGGATGAACCGGTCGCGGCCCAACCAGTGCACATCGCTGGGGTCGTGCCGGAGCTGGCGCTGGAACAGGGTGTAGGCCAGCGGGGCCAGGCTCATCGCGGTGCCCGGATGGCCGTTGCCGACCTTCTGCACCGCATCAGCCGCGAGAACCCGCACGGTGTCGACGGCGACCGAGTCGAGGTCCGTCCAGTCGTCCGGGTGGTTGGGGCGGGTGAGGGCGGAAATCTCCTCGGTGGTGGTCACTACGCGTGCTCCTAGCGTCTGCGAGATCAGCTGCTTGTTCCTCTAAAACACCCTAGTAGGACCGACTCATCCGTGGCAGACCGGTTGGCGCAGGTTTACTTCTCCGTTCACCAGAATTGACCCTGCGGTGTCAGACCCACAGACCCGCGGTCTACCATCGTCTGTAGTAGAAGCCCGCGTAACGCTGCCCAAGGAGTTATTTGCGTGAGCATTCGCGAGCGCCGGTCAGCTAGCGAAGCGCCGAGTCGGATCCGCACCACGTTTCTGGCCTATCTGGCGCTGACCAAACCCCGCGTGATCGAGCTGCTGCTGGTCACGGCGATCCCGGCCATGTTGTTGGCCGAGCGCGGCACGGTCGATCCGTTGCTCATCCTGAACACCTTGATCGGCGGCATGATGGCCGCCGCCGGCGCCAACACCCTGAACTGTGTTGCCGACGCCGATATCGACAAGGTCATGAAGCGCACGGCGCTGCGGCCGCTGGCCCGCGCGTCGGTGCCCACCCGGCATGCGCTGATCTTCGGTCTGGTGTTGTCGGCCGGCTCGTTCGCCTGGCTGTGGTGGACCACGAACCTGCTCTCCGGCGTGCTCGGGCTCGTGACGATCGCGTTCTACGTCTTCGTCTACACGCTGTTGCTGAAGCGGCGCACCTCGCAGAACGTGGTGTGGGGCGGGGCGGCGGGCTGCATGCCGGTGATGATCGGCTGGTCTGCGGTCACCGGAACCGTGCAATGGCCCGCCCTGGTGATGTTCTTGATCATCTTCTTTTGGACGCCCCCGCACACCTGGGCGCTGGCCATGCGATACAAGGACGACTACAAGGCCGCCGGGGTGCCGATGCTGCCCGTGGTGGCCACCGAGCAGCAGGTCACCCGTCAGATCGTCATCTACACCTGGTTGACGGTGCTCACCACGTTCGCGCTGGCGCTGGCCACCGGCTGGCTGTACGCGACGGTGGCACTGGTGGCCGGAGTCTGGTTCCTGGTGATGGCACACCAGCTCTACGCCGGGGTGAAGCGTGGCGAACCGGTGAAGCCGCTGCGATTGTTCCTGCAGTCCAACAACTACCTCGCCGTGGTGTTCTGCGCGCTGGCCATCGACTCTGCTTTGGCCCTGCCGAGGGTGCTGGGCGGCTAGATTTGTTGGGGTGAGCCGACTGGTCAGCCCGGATAATTTCGCGCGCGCCGAATCCGATCTCTACTTCTCCGGTATTGCCAGGGATGGTGGTTTCAGCGCGTTCCTGCACTATCGCGAACTCTCGCCGATCGACCACCAAGTGGTCATCCGGCAGAACCGCGACACCCTGTATTCGGCGGCCATTTTCGACCTGGACGCCGGGGATGTGACGATCACCTTGCCCGACAGTGCCGGTCGGTTCATGTCGGTGCAGATCATCAATGAGGACCACTACTCCGTCGAAGTGGCCTACGCGCCGGCCACGGTCATCTTGTCCCGCGATATCGTCGGCACGCGCTATGCGCTGGCTGCCGTACGTTCCCTGATCGACCCGAACGATCCGGCCGACCTGACCGCCGTGCACGCCCTGCAGGACGCCATCGAGGTGACCCAGCCGGAGCCGGGCAGCTTCGAGATCCCGGATTGGGATCCGGTCAGCCAGAAGACGGTGCGTGAAGCGCTGATCACGCTGTCGACCACATTGACCGACTCGGCGCGTACCTTCGGCGCCAAGGACGAGGTCGATCCGGTGCACCACCTGATCGGTTCGGCCTTCGCCTGGGGCGGCAACCCGGAGCGCGACGCGCTGTATCTCACCGTGGTGCCGAAGGCCAACGACGGCGAGACAGTGCACCGGCTGGTGGTGAAAGACGTTCCGGTGGATGGCTTCTGGTCCATCACGGTGTACAACAAGGACGGCTATTTCGAGCCGAACCCGCAGAACGCGTATTCGGTGAACAACATCACAGCCGTGCCGGATGCCGACGGCTCGACGACCGTCCAGTTCGGTGGGGACGGTGCGGCCAATCTGCTGCCGATCACCGAGGGCTGGAACTACATCGTGCGCCTGTACCGTCCGCGGGCCGAGATCCTGGACGGGTCCTGGACGTTTCCGGCGGCGCAGCCCGTCTGACCCGTCAGTCGACGCCGCTGAGATCCTCGGCCGACCAGCGGACGGCAGTGACAGGCCTTGCGGTGATGACATTGGCCAGTGCGGTCTCGATGGCATGGTCATCGCGTTCTTCGGCGACCACGATCGCGGTGATCCGCACCTCGCCACCACCCACATCGGAGTCGACGTCGACCGCGGAGATGGACTGAATGGTGAAGTGCGGTTGGGTGATCGCCCCGACCACCAGGGCGCGCACCTCCCCTTCGGCTTCGACCAGACAACGCACCTCGAAGCGGTACTCGGTGGGGCCGGGTTCGGTGCCCAGTGCGCGATGCCGGTCCAGTGCCCGGCTGACCGGACGCAACAGGACGTTGGCGGCGATGACCGCTCCGGTCCCGATTCCGGCCGCGCCGTACATACCCGCGCCGACCAGCGTGCCCACCGCTGCCGATGCCCACAGGGTCGCGGCGGTGTTCAGCCCGGAGATGCTCGCACCCTGTTTGATGATCACGCCGGCGCCGAGAAACCCGATTCCGGAGGCCACCTGCGCGGCCACCCGGGTCGGATCACCGGCTCCGAACGCGTAGGCGCCCATCAGGACGAACAGCGCCGAACCCAGGCTGACCAGTGCATTGGTCCGCAGGCCCGCCATCTTCGAACGCCACTGCCGTTCCAGGCCGATGGCCGCGCCGAGGCCGGCCCCTGCGGCGATCCGCAGCGCGATGTCGAGGGTGTCGATCACGTGAGGTTGGTACCACCCACGGGTGAACGGACCGCGGCGCGGGGGTGAACCGATCGATTCAGGGCACCAGCACGATCGACCCGACCGTCTTGCGGCTCTGCAGGTCAATATGGGCGCGGGCGGCTTCGGCCAGCGGATAACGCTCGCTGACCGTCACGGCGATCGACCCGTCGGCGATGGCGCTGAGCAGTTCACCTGCCCGCCAAGAGAATTCATCGGGTGTGCGGGTGAAGTCGCCCAGTTTGGGCCGGGTCAGGAACACCGATCCGGCCGCGTTGAGCCGCTGCGGATCCACCGGCGGCACCGGACCGCTGGCGGCGCCGAACAGCGCCAGGGTGCCGCGCACCGCGAGGCTGGCCAGGCTGGCGTCGAAGGTGGTGGCTCCCACCCCGTCGTATACCGCGGCGACGCCCGCCCCGTTGGTGAGATCGCGGATCGCGGTGCCGAACTCGGTGGGATCGTCGGGATAGTCGAGCACCTCCACCGCGCCGGCCTGCCTGGACAGCGCGGCCTTCTCCGGAGTGGATGCCGTGGTGATCACCCGGGTGCCGATACTGGTCGCCCACTGGGTGAGGATCAGCCCCACCCCGCCCGCGCCGGCGTGCACCAGGATCGTGTCGTTGGGCTGTACCGGATAGACGGACTTGATCAGGTAGTGCGCCGTCATCCCTTTCAGCAGGGCCGAGGCCACCGACTCGGGCGCCACGCCGTCGGGCACATAGGCCACCCGGTCGCTCTGGGCGACGCAGAATTCGGCGTAGGCGCCGTCGGCGTCGGCGGTCACGACGCGGTCACCGACGGCCAGGGCGGCGACATCGTCACCGACGGCCGCCACGGTGCCGCACACCTCGGTTCCCACCACGAACGGGACGTCCCGCTGGTAGAGCCCGGACCGGAAGTAGGTGTCGATGAAGTTGACACCGATGGCCTCGGCCTTGATCAGGACCTGACCCGGCCCCGCAATCGGTTCGGGCTTCTCGACGTAGGTGAGGACCTCGGGCCCTCCGGTCTGGGCGACTTCGATGGCATGCATGACGCCTATCATCCTCTGGTGAAGCTGGCCCGCCCCGACGTGTTCCATCCGCGCCTCGTGTTCGCGAGCTGTCCGGCCCTGCCGAAAGGCGACAGTGACGACGACGGGCTGGTCGCGGCCCTGCGTAACCGGGGTCTGCACGTGCAGTGGAAATCCTGGGACGACCCGGCCACTCTGCAGGCCGATCTCGTGATCCTGCGCGCCACATGGGATTACGCGGACCGCCTCGACGAGTTCCTGACGTGGACCCGGCGGGTGCGTCATCTGCTCAACCCGCCCGACTTGGTGGCGTGGAGCACCGACAAGCACTACCTGCTGGACCTGCAGGCCGACGGCGTGCCGATCGTGCCCACCCGCTACTTCGGTGTGCGCGAGCCGGTGGCCGTGCCCGCCGGTGAGGTGGTGGTGAAACCCGCGGTCGGCGCCGGCTCGGCCGGGGCCCAGCGGTTCGCCGACGTGCCGGCGGCGCGGGCGCACGCGGCGGCGCTGCAGGCGCAGGGCCGGGCCGTGCTGGTTCAGCCCTACGACCCGCGGGTGGCCGCGGGGGAGACCGCGCTGGTGTTTCTGAACGGGGAACCGTCGCACGCGTTCACCAAGGGCCCGCTGCTGCCGCCGCCGGGCGGTGCGCCGGTCTTCGAGGAGACCGGCACCTTCGCGGCGGAGACGCTGTCCCCGGCCGACCCCGACGAGGAACTCTGGGATGTCGGGCACGCCGCCGTGGTGTCGGTGGCCCGCCGATTCGGGATGCGGCGCGAGGATCTGCTCTACGCGCGTGTCGACATCCTCGGCGGGGCAGACGACCCGCGACTGCTGGAACTCGAACTCGTCGAGCCGTCGCTGGGGTTCCGGCAGTTGACCGCCGAGGAGAAGGCGCGGGCCGAACGGGATTTCGCGCTGGGGATCGAATCAGCCCTGGAGCGGCTGGGTCTCGGGCCCCTGTCGCATCGTGGTATTTCGCATGGAAGCCCATAGCGCCGCGGTGGCCGCGGTGCACGCCGCCGCGAACGCCACGTGCACGGCGACCAGCGCCGCGGGCACACCCGTGTAGAACTGCACGGCGCCGATCATGCCCTGGACGGCGACCAGCACCACCAGGACGACCCACCGGATGCGCACCACCCGCGGTGCCCGCACCGCCAGCAGGCCGAACCCCAGCCCGATCAGCAGCGCCAGATAGGTCACCAGCAGCGACGAATGCACATGCACCAGGGTGGTGATCTCCACCTGCAGGCGGGGCACCACCCGGTCCAGGCTCTTGTCACCCGCGTGCGGGCCCGCGCCGGTCACCAGCGTGCCCGTCACCAGCACCAGGGACAGCACGACGGCGGACAGAAAAGTCAACTGGCGCAACGGCTGCACGACCTGCTCGGTGACCACGCCGGTGTCGGGCTCGCCGATCTTGACGTAGAGCAGCACCGCCAGCCACACCATGATCATCGATGCCAGCAGGTGGATCGCCACGGTCCACCAGAGCAGGCCGGTGAGCACGGTGATACCGCCCATCACGGCCTGCGCGACGGTCGAGGCCGGCATCAGCCAGGCGTACACCAGCACCTCACGCCGGCGCCGGGCCCGGGTGACGGCCAGCACCGCCAGCGCCGCGGTCGCCACCACGCCGAAGGTGAACATCCGGTTGGTGAACTCGACCGCCTGGTGCACCACCGCGACCTCGGCGTGCGGCACCGGGACGAAGCTGCCGGGGAAACACTGCGGCCAGGTGGGGCAGCCCAACCCCGACGCGGTGACCCGGACGATCGCCCCGGTGACCGAGATGCCGCCCTGGGTGAGGATCACCAGGAAGGCGATCAGCCGCTGCGCACGCAGATCGGGTAGGGGCAGCAGGTCGACGACTCGGAGAAACCACCGTCGGAGTGCCACGGCCCTGATCGTAGAGCAGCGCTAACTACAGGCCGTAGTAGGGGCTGGTCAGCACCAGATCGCGATCCGCCGGCCACGCTCGTCGACCTGCGGCGGGTCGGGCACGCTGTACGCCGCGCCCGCGGCGATCCGGGCGGCGCTCCACGATGCCGCCGCGGCGTCCAGCACGTCGTCGGCCGGCACATGCGCCGCCGCGCCGAGATCCTCCGGCAGCTCGATCCCGTGGTCGGCCAGCACCCGCAGCCGCGCCCGCTGCCCACGCCAGGACTTCTTGGTCCCGTCCTCGAATCCCAGGCCCATCTGCCGGAACGACAACTCCGGGTGCACCTCCCACAGTGGTGCGGCGCCGTCGTCGTACACCGTGTTGGCGTCGAGCAGTTTGGCCCGCAACCCCCAGGACTGGATGCTCATGCCCTTGCCCATCAACTGCCGGCTCAGGGCGCTGGCCGCGGCGTGGTCCGGCTGCTCCCAGCACGGCCGGGGGGCGATCTCGAACACGGTGGACCGCCGGCGACCGAGCAGGGCCCGGGCGGCGGTATCGGTGCCGCGCGTCCCGGCGGCCATCAACCCCAGCGGAATGTCCACCCCGATCGCCGCGGCATCGCCGATATCGCGGACCAGGTCGGCAAGTCGGCCGGCGACGACGATGCCGGCGTAGGCGCCGTCGCGCAACGTCACGCCGACCCAGCCGCCGCGGTAGGCATCGACGCCGGCGACCGTTGTCACGTCAGGGCCCGGCGCGGCTCAGGTGAAGCGGAACCAGCGCAGCGCGCACAGGGCGGCCACGCCGCCCCAGACGGCCAGCACGACCACGCCGAACCAGTCGACCGACAGGGTCATCGCCTGCGTCAGCGCCTCGGTGAGCGCACCCGAGGGGGTGAGGCGGGCGATCCAGGCCACCGCGTGCGGTACCAGCCCGCCCTCCAGGGTCAGCGCGCCGAGTCCGGCGAAGACGAACCACATCAGATTGCCGACGGCCAGCACGATCTCGGCCTTGCACGTCCCGCCCAGCAGCAGGCCCAGCGCGGCGAACGACGCGGTGCCCAGCGCAATGACGACGGCGCCGAGCAACAGTCCCAACACCGGCGGGCGCCAGCCCAGTGCCACACCGATGGCGCCCAGCAGGATCGACTGCAGGAACACCACCGTCACGACGGCCAGCGATTTGCCCGCGATGATGCCCCACACCGGAAGAGCCGTCGCCCCAAGGCGTTTCAACGCGCCGTACCGGCGGTCGAAGGCCACCGCGATGGCCTGGCCGGTGAACGCGGTCGAGATGACGGCCAGTGCCATGATGGCGGGCGCGAACGTCCCCGCCCGGTCCGGGCCGAACGAGCCCAGCGGCATCAACGTCAGCCCGACCAGCAGCGTGATGGGGATGAACATGGTCAGCAGCAGCTGCTCGCCGTTGCGCAACAGCAACTTCAGCTCCAGCCCGTACTGCGCGGTCAGCATCTGGCGCACACCCGCCGGACGCGGGTCCGGTGTGAAGGTGCCCGCGGCGAACCGGTTATCGGTCATGACCTCAGCTCCCGGCCGGTCAGATCGAGGAACACGTCCTCCAGGCTGCGTTGTTCGACGCGCATATCGGTGGTCAGTACGTTGACCCGGGCGCACCACGCGGTCACGGTGGCCAGCACCTGCGGATCGATGTGGCCCTCGACCAGATACTCGCCGGGCGCGGTTTCGGAGCTGCGGTACGTCTCGGGCAGCGCCGCCACCAGCAGCGACAGATCCAGTTTCGGCGGCGCGCTGAACCGCAGCTGGTTCTCGGCGCCGTTGCGGGTCAGCTCGGCGGGCGTGCCCGCGGCCACCGTGGTGCCGTGATCGATGATGACCAACCGGTCGGCCAGTTCCTCGGCCTCGGACAGGTGATGGGTGGTCAGCACCACGGTCACCCCGTCGCGGCGCAGCGCGTCGATCAACTCCCACACCACAATCCGGGCGTGCGCGTCCATCCCGGCGGTGGGTTCGTCGAGGAAGACCAGCTCGGGGCGGCCGACCACGGCGCAGGCCAGCGCGAGGCGCTGTTGTTGGCCGCCGGAGAGCCTGCGGTAGGTGGTGCGGGCGGCCTCGGTGAGTCCGAGGGTGTCCATCAGCCACTGGGGGTCCAGCGGGTTGGCGGCGTAGGAGGCGACCAGGTTGAGCATCTCACCGGCCCGCGCGGCCGGATAGCCGCCGCCGCCCTGCAGCATCACCCCGATGCGTTCGCGCACCCGGCTGTTCTCGGCGGCCGGGTCCAGGCCGAGGATCTCGATACTGCCCTCGTCGGGCCGCAGGAAACCCTCGCACATTTCGACGGTCGTGGTCTTTCCCGCGCCGTTGGGTCCCAGCAGCGCCAGCACCTCTGCGCGCTGGACGTCGAGGTCGAGCCCGGAAACCGCGGTCGTCGACCCAAACCGTTTGGTCACCCCGCGCAGGCGCACGGGCACGGGCAATCCGGTGGTCACGGGGATTCAGCGTATGCGGCGGGCCTGAGGACTCCGTCGTCGGGCATTACCCGCCACGGCAGACGCCGCCAGGTCAGCGCGATGAGCAGTACCACGATGACGGCGCTGGCCAGGACGGCGTCCACGATCTGGAACAGGGCGAAGCGATCCCCGTTGGCCGTCGGGCCGAAGATACCCACCACCAACGTGATCGCGATGGTGGACCCGCGGAATCCCGGCCGGGTGGCCCAGGTGGCCAGCGGGATGATGGCCCACAGTAGGTACCACGGCTGTACCACCGGGAAGAGCAGCACGGTGGCGCCGAGCGCCACGCCGAGGCCGCCCACGGGATGCAGCCGGCCACGGAACACGGCGAGCAGGAGCCACGTCACCAGGATTCCGATGATGATCACACCGATGCCACGGGTGAGCCCCAGCACCGCGGTGGTGTGGTCGCCCAGTCCGAGCAGGATGCCGACCTGTCCGGTGCCCAGGGCGATCAGCGTCGGCGGCGACATCCACGACCGCACCACGTTGGCGGTACCCAGGGTGGACAACCAGCCGAAGCCCAGGCCGCTGGCCCAGCCGATCACGGCCATCACGAGCAGCGAGAGGGCGCCGAGGGAGAAGCCGGCGGCCAGGAAGGACTTGACGGTGCCGCCCCACCGCCACGCCAGCGCCATCGCGACGAAGCCGATGGCCAGCAGTGAGGGCAGCTTCACCTGGGAGGACAACGCGATGAGCACGGTGCCGAAGACCAGCATGCCCAGTGGTCGCGGTGCCAACCGCCAGCTGCCGTCGCGCACCCCGTCGATACCGCGGAGGGCGAATTCGGTGCCGGCGAGCATCAGCCCCAGCATCGGTGCTTCGTTGTGGATCCCGGCGACCAGGTGCATGAACAACAGCGGGTTGCACGGTCCCAGCCACAGGGCGCCGACCTCGGTGACACCGCAGCGCCGGGCCAGCCGGGGGGTGGCCCAGACGATCAGGCCGACGCCGAGCAGCACCACCAGCCGGTGGCACAGCACCGCGGCGACGATGTTCTCGCCGGTCACGGTCGAGATTCCGCGCCCGATCCACAAGAACAGCGGACCGTAGGGCGCCGGGGTCTCGCGCCAGATGGTGGGCACCGACAGGGTGAACACGTGGTCCAGCCCGAGGCCCGGGGCCGGGCCGACCTTGTACGGGTCCAGCCCGATGCGGGCGATCTGGCTCTGCGCGAGGTAGGAGTAGACATCCCGGCTGTACATCGGTGGGGCGATGAGCAGCGGCAGGGCCCACAGCAGCAGGGTGCGGTCCAGCTGGCTGCGCGACATCCGGTGCGGTCCCAGCGCGAAGCGTCCCAGCATGAGCCAGGCCAGCGTCATCATCACCGCGCCGGTGGTGGTCATGGTCAACGAGACGGTCTGGATGCGGGAGGGCAGATTGAGCAGACGCACCCCGAACGTCGGGTCCTGTACGACGGGGCGGGCACCGGCACCGAGGGCGCCGATCGCCATGAGTACGGTGCCGGTCGCGCCGAATACCCTGGTACGACGGAGCGAGGCGACCTCGGCGTCGTTGAGCGGGGAACCGACCGTTCTCTCGTCGGCATGCCATCGGGCGACCGCCGAGCTGAAGGACCCGAGCGCGGTCATCCCAGCAGCGTAGACGGTGGCCCGGTGAGCCTTTGCACAGTTAGGGTGCCCTTGCTGGAACCGCAGGTCGAATTCCGTCACAATAGTGTTGTGAAATTAAACCCGGAGGTAGGCGGCGCCGTTGCGGCCGCGCCTGCGTCCACCGGGTTGGCAAGTCTGTCAGAAGGTCACACCCGGTCGGCCATCGTGCAGTTGCTGCTCGAAGGTCCGGTCACCGCGGGCGATATCGGCGAGCGGCTGGGTATCTCGGCCGCCGGTGTCCGTCGTCATCTCGACGCGCTGATCGACGCGGGGGACGCGCAGGCCAGTGCCGCAGAGGCCTGGCAGCACACCGGTCGTGGCCGCCCCGCCAAGCGGTACCGCATCACCGCTGCCGGACGGGCCAAGCTGGCGCACTCCTACGACGACCTGGCCGCCGCCGCCATGCGGCAGCTGCGCGAGATCGGCGGTGACGAGGCGGTACAGACCTTCGCCCGTCGGCGCATCGACGGCATCCTGGCCGACGTGGTCAACGCGCCGGCCGCCGCCGATGTGGCCGAAACGGCCGACCGGGTGGCCTCCGCACTCACCAAGGCGGGTTACCGGACCACCACCACACCGGTGGCCGGGCCGCTGTCGGGTGTGCAGATATGCCAGCATCATTGCCCGGTCTCGCATGTCGCCGAGGAGTTCCCGGAACTCTGCGATGCCGAGCGGCAGGCGTTCGCCGAGATCCTCGGCACCCATGTTCAGCGGCTGGCCACCATCGTGAACGGTGACTGCGCCTGTACCACCCACGTTCCGTTGGGGCCTGACAAGCCCGCACCAGTTCGGCCCGCAGCCCGCGCCGAATCCACCACCACACAAGGAGTGTCGCGATGACCCTCACCCCGGAACAGCTGACTCAGGAGGAGACCATTGCCTCCCTGGGTACTTACGGCTACGGCTGGTCGGACTCCGACGCCGCCGGTGCCAGCGCCCAGCGCGGACTGTCCGAGGCTGTCGTCCGCGACATCTCGGCCAAGAAGAGCGAGCCCGAGTGGATGCTCGAGATGCGGCTGAAGGCGCTGCGCACCTTCGAGAAGAAGCCCATGCCGAACTGGGGCTCCGATCTCGAGGGCATCTTCTTCGACAACATCAAGTACTTCGTGCGCTCCAGCGAGAAGCAGGCCGCGACGTGGGATGACCTGCCCGCCGACATCAAGAACACCTACGACAGGCTGGGTATCCCCGAAGCGGAGAAGCAGCGCCTGGTCTCCGGTGTCGCCGCGCAGTACGAGTCCGAGGTGGTCTACCACTCGATCCGTGAGGATCTGGAGGCCCAGGGCGTCATCTTCCTGGACACCGACACCGCGCTGAAGCAGCACCCGGAGCTGTTCAAGCAGTACTTCGGCACCGTGATCCCGGCCGGCGACAACAAGTTCTCCGCGCTGAACACCGCGGTGTGGTCCGGTGGATCGTTCATCTACGTGCCCAAGGGCGTGCACGTCGACATCCCGCTGCAGGCCTACTTCCGGATCAACACCGAGAACATGGGCCAGTTCGAGCGGACGCTGATCATCGTCGACGAGGACGCCTACGTGCACTACGTCGAGGGCTGCACCGCGCCGATCTACAAGAGCGACTCGCTGCACAGCGCCGTCGTCGAGATCATCGTCAAGCCCGGCGGCCGCTGCCGCTACACCACCATCCAGAACTGGTCGAACAACGTCTACAACCTGGTCACCAAGCGGGCCCGGGCCGAGGCCGGCGCCACCATGGAGTGGGTCGACGGCAACATCGGCTCCAAGGTCACCATGAAGTACCCGGCCGTGTGGATGACCGGTGAGCACGCCAAGGGTGAAGTGCTCTCGGTGGCGTTCGCCGGCCCGGGACAGCACCAGGACACCGGCGCCAAGATGCTGCACCTCGCGCCCAACACGTCGTCCAACATCGTGTCCAAGTCGGTCGCCCGCGGCGGTGGCCGCGCGTCCTACCGGGGCCTGGTTCAGGTCAACAAGGGCGCGCACGGGTCGCGATCATCGGTGAAATGCGATGCGCTGCTGGTTGATTCGATCAGCCGCTCGGACACGTATCCGTATGTCGACATCCGCGAGGACGATGTCACGATGGGTCACGAGGCCACCGTGTCCAAGGTCAGCGAGGATCAGCTGTTCTACCTGATGAGCCGCGGCATGACCGAGGACGAGGCGATGGCCATGGTGGTGCGCGGCTTCGTCGAGCCCATCGCCAAGGAACTGCCGATGGAGTACGCCCTGGAATTGAACCGGCTCATCGAGCTGCAGATGGAAGGCGCGGTGGGATGACCGAGCCCACAATCGCTTTGGCCGACGCCAACAAGGGACAGGCGTTCACCTCCTTCGATGTCGACGCCTTCGAGGTACCCGCCGGCCGTGACGAGATCTGGCGGTTCACCCCGCTCAAGCGGCTGCGCGGCCTGCACAACGGCACCGCCGGGGTGGACGGGAAGGCCACCGGCAGTGCGCTGATCGAGGTGTCCGAACGTCCCGGTGTCACCGTCGAGACGGTGCAGCGCGGCGACGAGCGGCTCGGCCAGGGCGGTGTGCCCGCCGACCGCGTTGCCGCACAGGCGTTCTCGGGTTTCGGTAACGCCACCGTCGTGACGGTCGGGCGCAATGTGCACGTCGACGAGCCGATCGAGATCACGGTGACCGGGCCCGGCGAGGGCGTCACCGCATACGGCCATCTGCAGATCCGGGTGGAAGAACTCGGCGAAGCGGTGGTGGTCATCGATCATCGCGGCAGCGGAACCTACGCCGACAACGTCGAGTTCGTGCTCGGTGACGCGTCCCACCTCAAGGTGGTGTCCATCGCGGACTGGGCCGATGACGCCGTGCACGTCAGCATGCATCACGCCTCACTCGGCAAGGACGCGGTGTTCCGGCATTTCGCCGTCACTCTCGGCGCCGAGGTGGCTCGCTTGACCGGACGGGTGCAGTATCGCGGCCCCGGCGGCGACGCCGAACTGCTGGGCCTGTACTTCGCCGACGACGGCCAGCACCTGGAGTCCCGGCTGCTGGTCGACCACTCCCAGCCCAACTGTCGCTCGCACGTCACGTACAAGGGTGCGCTGCAGGGGGATCCGTCCTCCGACCGGCCCGACACCCACACCGTCTGGATCGGCGACGTGCTGATCCGTGCCGAGGCCACCGGCACCGACACCTACGAGGTGAACCGCAATCTGGTGCTCACCGACGGCGCCCGCGCCGACTCGGTGCCCAACCTGGAGATCGAGACCGGCGAGATCGTCGGCGCCGGACACGCCAGTGCCACCGGACGTTTCGACGACGAGCAGCTGTTCTATCTGCGCGCCCGCGGTATCCCGGAGGACCAGGCCCGCCGGCTGGTGGTGCGCGGTTTCTTCGGCGAACTCATCGGCAAGATCTCGGTGCCCGCGGTCCGCGACCGTCTCACCACCGCCATCGAACACGAACTTGAACTGACCGAAGGACATATCCACTCATGACCACACTGGAAATCAAGGACCTGCACGTCAGCGTCGTCTCCAAGGAGGACGGAACCGACATCCCGATCCTCAAGGGTGTCGACCTCACCGTGAGCTCGGGTGAGACGCATGCGGTGATGGGCCCCAACGGATCCGGCAAGTCGACGCTGTCCTACGCCATCGCCGGCCACCCCAAGTACACCGTCACGTCGGGGTCGATCACCCTGGACGGCCAGGATGTGCTGGAGATGTCCATCGACGAGCGTGCGCGGGCCGGGCTGTTCCTGGCCATGCAGTACCCGGTCGAGGTGCCCGGCGTGTCGATGTCGAACTTCCTGCGCACCGCGGCCACCGCCGTGCGCGGTGAGGCACCCAAGCTGCGGCACTGGGTCAAAGAGGTCAAGGCCGCGATGACCGACCTCGACATCGACCCCGCGTTCGGCGAGCGCAGCGTCAACGAAGGTTTCTCCGGCGGCGAGAAGAAGCGCCACGAGATCCTGCAGCTCGGCCTGCTCAAGCCCAAGATCGCCATCCTCGACGAGACCGATTCCGGGCTGGACGTCGACGCGCTGCGCATCGTCAGCGAGGGTGTGAACCGCTACAAGGAGACCGAGCACGGCGGCGTGCTGCTGATCACGCACTACACCCGCATCCTGCGCTATATCCAGCCGCAGTTCGTGCACGTGTTCTTCGACGGGCGCATCGTCACCTCGGGCGGTCCGGAACTGGCCGATGAGCTCGAAGAGAACGGTTACGAGCGCTTCACTGCGGCCTCCGATCAGGCACACGCCGGAGCTTAGCGATGACCGCGTCAGTCGATCTGGATGTGACCAGGATCAGATCTGACTTTCCGATCCTGAGCCGGGTGATGCGCGGCGGAAACCAGTTGGCCTATCTGGATTCCGGCGCCACCTCGCAGAAGCCGTTGCAGGTGCTCGACGCCGAACGCGACTTCCTGACCACCTCCAACGGTGCGGTGCACCGTGGTGCACATCAGCTGATGGAGGAGTCCACCGACGCCTACGAGCAGGGCCGCGCCGATATCGCGGCGTTCGTCGGCGCCGACGATGACGAGCTGGTGTTCACCAAGAACGCCACCGAGTCGATCAACCTGGTGTCCTACGCGCTGGGTGACCGCCGGTTCGAGAACGCCGTCGGTCCGGGTGATGTCATCGTCACCACCGAGCTGGAACACCACGCCAACCTGATCCCGTGGCAGGAGCTGGCCCAGCGCACCGGGGCGACCCTGCGCTGGTACGGGGTCACCGATGACGGACGTATCGACCTGGACTCGCTGGAACTCGACGAGCGGGTCAAAGTGGTGGCCTTCAGCCATCATTCGAACGTGACGGGCGCGGTGGCCCCGGTTGCCGAGCTGGTCTCGCGGGCCAGGGCCGTCGGCGCGCTGACCGTGCTGGACGCCTGCCAGTCCGTGCCCCACCAGCCGGTGGACTTCCACGCGCTCGATGTCGACTACGCGGCGTTCTCCGGGCACAAGATGCTGGGGCCCACCGGTATCGGTGTCCTCTACGGCCGGCGCGAGCTGCTCGGCGCCATGCCCCCGTTTCTCACCGGCGGTTCCATGATCGAGACCGTCACGATGGCGTCCACCACCTACGCCCCGGCCCCGCAGCGGTTCGAGGCCGGCACGCCGATGACCTCGCAGGTCGTCGGATTGGCCGCCGCCGCACGGTATCTCGGCGCACTGGGGATGCCCGCGGTGACCGCGCACGAGAACGAACTGGTCGCTGCGGCGCTCGAGGGTCTGGCCACCATCCCGGCGGTGCGCATCATCGGGCCGGCCACGCTGGAACACCGGGGTTCGCCGGTGAGCTTCGTCGTCGACGGTGTGCATGCCCACGATGTCGGGCAGGTGCTCGACGACGAGGGTGTGGCAGTGCGCGTCGGGCATCACTGCGCCTGGCCGCTGCACCGGCGGTTCGGCATCGCCGCCACCGCGCGGGCCTCGTTCGCGGTGTACAACACCCACGACGAGGTCGATCGGCTGGTGGCGGGCGTCAAACGCGCGGTGGAGTTCTTTTCATGACGGCGGGCTGGAGCGAAGCGACCCGGGGCAGCAGATGAGAATGGAACAGATGTACCAGGAAGTCATCCTGGACCACTACAAGCACCCGCACCATCGTGGGCTGCGTGAGCCGTTCGGTGCGCAGGTCCATCACGTCAACCCGACGTGCGGTGACGAGGTGACCCTGCGGGTGGCGCTGTCGCAGGACGGCGAGACCGTCGAGGACATCTCCTACGACGGCCAGGGCTGTTCGATCAGCCAGGCCGCGACGTCGGTGCTCACGGATCAGGTGATCGGCCAGACCGTCGGCGACGCCCTCAAGACGGTCGCCGCGTTCACCGAGATGATCTCGTCCCGCGGCAATATCGAGGGCGATGAGGATGTGCTCGGCGACGGTATCGCGTTCGCGGGCGTATCCAAGTACCCGGCCCGGGTGAAATGCGCCCTGCTGGGCTGGATGGCTTTCAAGGCGGCGCTGGCGGAGGCCAGGCCAGGGGTTGACGCTCTGGCATTCGATGAGGTGGAGGACAAACGATGAGTGAAGCCCAGAGCGAAGAGCTGTTGCTGGCCGACGTCGAGGAGGCCATGCGCGATGTGGTCGACCCCGAGCTGGGTATCAACGTCGTGGACCTCGGCCTGGTCTACGGGCTGAACCTGGAGGAGGGGGAGACCGGCAAGGTCGCGCTCATCGACATGACGCTGACCTCGGCGGCCTGCCCGCTCACCGATGTGATCGAGGACCAGACCCGCACCGCACTGGTCGGCGCCGGACTGGTCAACGACATCAAGCTGAACTGGGTGTGGAACCCGCCGTGGGGCCCGGACAAGATCACCGACGACGGCCGCGAGCAACTGCGGGCGCTCGGCTTCACCGTCTGAGCGATCCCGTCCCGCAGGTCCTCCCTCGGTCCGAACCGTTGTTTGCTGGCGCTCGATGATCGCGTCGCGCACCGCGTCGTGCCGCGTGGTGCGTGACGCGGGTGGGGTGGGGAATGCGGTCCGAGCGGCCGGTGCCGGCCAAGGGCACGCGCGGGGCCGGCGGGGCAGTTGTTCACGTTGGTGAAACAAACACGTTGAACGACACCACGATTCGGTATTTCCGCGCGATCGGGCGGTGATGGTGGCGGCGCCGTCTCGACACCCACATTGTCGTTGACGTCAATTTGTCCGCCGACCGGATGACACGCGCTGTCCGCTGAAGATACAACAAACCAATTCTTTGCCACTTTTGTCATGCCGCGGCACACCGGCTCGGCTTAACATCCGACCACGCTCCGGCCTGCCCGGTAGCGGTTCCGGCCCGATGGCGGTCGGAGCAGGATCGGCCGGAGAGGAACCCGGGTGGTCGTCGAACCGAAGGACTTCGGCCGGTCGGTGGCCGCACCTGCTCGGGACACGGCAACGCCACGCCTGTCACCGCAGATCGGTACCAAGGTGCCGAGTGGTTTCCGTCCCGATATCGAGGGACTGCGTGCCGTTGCCGTGCTGGCCGTCGTCCTGTTCCATGCGGGCATCCCCGGATTCCGGGGTGGCTTCGTCGGGGTCGACGTCTTCTTCGTCATCTCGGGATTCCTGATCTCCGGGATGCTGTGGCGCGAGGTCGGCACGTCGGGCAAGGTCAGCCTGCGCCGGTTCTGGGGCGCCCGCGCTCGCCGGCTGCTGCCGGCCTCTGCCTTGGTGGGCGTCGTCACCATCGCCGCGTCGGCGTTCATCCTGTCGCCCCTGCAGGTGAAAACCGTCGCCGTCGATGCCATCACCAGCGCGCTCTACGTGAGCAACTACTGGTTCATCTTCTCGGGGGTCAACTACTTCGGCAAAGACAGCCTGACCACCCCGACACCGTTTCAGCACTACTGGTCGCTGGGCGTGGAAGAGCAGTTCTACCTGGTGTGGCCGGTACTGATCATCGCGACGGCCTGGTTCCTCCGGCGGGTACGACGCCGCGGGGGCCGCGACGCGTCCACACCCGCACCGGCCCCGTACGTCACGGTGCTCGCCCTGGTTGCGGTGGTGTCGTTCGCGCTATCGCTGGTGCTGACCTTCATCATGCCGCCGGCCGCCTATCTGTCCCTGCCCACCCGCGCCTGGCAATTGGCAGCCGGCGGACTGGTGGCGTTGACCGTGGTGCACTGGCAGCGGCTCGGGCGAGTGCCGGCCACGGTGATCGGCTGGACCGGACTGGGGACGCTGCTGTTCGCCTGTGTCTGGGTGAAAGGCTCGTCCGACTACCCCGGGGTGCTGGCGCTCCTTCCCACCCTGGGCACGGCTCTGGTCATCGGTGCCGGGTGCGCGCACGCCGAGCAGGGCTGCGGTCGCCTGCTGGGGCTGGCCCCGATGCGCTCGATCGGCCGCATCTCGTATTCGTGGTATCTGTGGCACTGGCCGGTGCTGGTGCTGATCCCGGCGCTGCTCGGGCACCCGGTGGGTCTGGTCACGAGACTGGCCGCGATGGCCTTCTCGGCGGTTCTGGCCGTGCTGACGTGGAAGTTCGTCGAGAATCCGCTGCGGTTCTCCGCGCGCTTCCGCGGGTCTCCGCGTAACAGCCTCGTCCTGGGTGCCGCGGTCACCGCCATAGCGGTGGCTGCGGGAGCGATCACCTTGGTGGGGACACCCGCGCCGGTCGGTCCCGGGCCGGCCGCGCGGCCATTGGTCATCGCCGCGGAGCCGACGCCGCCCGGCCTGCCGTTGCAGGTGTACGACACCGCGGTGCGCAATGTGTTCGCCCAGGTGAACGAGCAGGTCACCGCCTCGGTGGGGATGACCGCCGTGCCGTCGAATCTGAGTCCGCCGCTCACCGGCACCGCCGCCGAGGTCAAGTCGATCGTCGCCAACGGGTGCCTGCGCTCGCTGCCGTTCGACGGCAGCCAGCCCGAGTGCCTCAGCGGAAACCGGTCGTCGGAGACGACGATCGCCCTGATCGGCGACTCCCACGCCGCGATGTGGAACCCGGCATTCCGGCGGGCGGTCGATGACCGGAACTGGCGGATGCTGCTGATGGCGAAGGCCTCCTGCCCGATTGTCGACCTGCCGCTGACGGATCACCTCAACGAGATGTCGGAGGGATTGCAGCGCTGTGCGCAGTGGCGTTCCGGGATCATGGCCCGGCTGCGCGCCGACCCTCCGCAACTGGTGGTCGTGTCCGCGGTGCGAAGCTACGGCGCGCACGGCACCGCGGTGTGGGGTAAACCCGGATTCGACCCGTTCAACCCGGCCTGGATCGACGGATTGGGCGACCTGGTGCACGAGCTTCGCAGTTACGGCTCGAAGGTCCTGGTGCTGGGGCCGGAGCCGAAGCTCGCGTCGGTGGCAACCAACTGCCTGTCGGCGCACCTGGAGGACGCGAAGGCGTGCGAGGTCCCGTGGCGTGCCACCAACAACGCCGGTATCGAGGCCGAATCCTCGATGGTCCGCGGCAACGGGGGAGACTACGCGAACACCGTCGACTTGTTCTGCTCCGGCGACCGCTGCCCTCCGGTGGTCGGCAACACCATGGTGTTCTACGACGCGAGCCATCTGACGAAGGAGTACTCCCAGGCCCTGGGGCCGGCCGTGGGTGCCTTGATCGACCGGTCGCTGGCCCACGACTGATCTCGGGGATCCGGAATCTGCCGCCCGCCGGTGCTGTTGGATCACGGCATGGCCGACCTCTTCAGTCCGCTGCGCATCCAGAACCTGACGTTGCGCAACCGTTTCGCCATGGCTCCGATGACCCGCCGGGCCTCGCCCGGCGGCGTCCCCGGCGCCGATGTGGCCGACTACTACGCACGCCGGGCAGCCGGCGGGGTGGGGCTGATCATCACCGAGGGCGTGCGCATCCCGCACCCGACGGCGGGCTACCCGTCGAGCATCCCCACCCTCGACGGCGCGGACAGCCTGGCCGGCTGGCAGGCGGTCACCGGCGCCGTGCGTGCACAGGGTGCGGCGATCGCCGCCCAGCTGTGGCATCAGGGCGCCGAGCGCGACGACCGCGACGGTGTCGTCCCGGTCAGCCCGTCCGGCCTCAACAGCGTGGGGCAGGCCCGGGGTGTCGCGCTGGACGACGACGGACTGGATGCCATCCGGCAGGCCTATGCCGCGGCCGCACGCAGCGCACGTGCGGTGGGCTTCGACGCGGTGGAACTGCACGGTGCGCACGGCTACCTGCTCGACGAATTCCTCTGGGACAAGACGAATATCCGGGCGGACGCCTACGGGTCGGACCGCACCCGGTTCCCGGCCGAGGTGATCGCCGCGGTGCGTGACGCCGTCGGTCCGGACTTCCCGATCATCCTGCGGTTCTCGCAGTGGAAGGCCAACGCGTACGGCGCCAGCCTGGCCGACAGCCCCGCCGAGCTGGAGCGGATCCTGGCCCCGTTGGTCGACGCCGGCGTCGATGTCCTGCATCCGTCGACCCGCCGGCACTACCTTCCGGCGTTCGAAGGGGAGTCACCGACCCTGGCCGGCTGGACCAAGAAACTCACCGGCCTGCCCGTGATCGGCGTCGGATCCGTCGGCCTGGCCACCGAATTCAAACCCGGATCGACGAGCAGGGCCCGCATCGAACCGGCGCCGGTGGACCGCCTGCGCGAACTGTTCGACGCCGGCGAGCTCGACGTGATCGCCATCGGGCGCGCCCTGCTGGCCGACCCAGGGTGGGTGAACCGGTTGCGTGACAACACCCTTGGCGAATTCACCGGATACGACGCCGAGAGCGCACTGGCCCGGTTGCACTAGCACGCCGCGCACCAGGCGGCAAAGATGGTCGTCAGAAGTCGAGAACGGAACAACCGGACTCAGGAAAACGTTAGGACAAACGTGGGTACACGAGACATCACCGCAGCCGAATTCAAGGGCATCCTCGACGACAACGAGATCGTGATCGTCGACTTCTGGGCGTCGTGGTGTGGTCCGTGCCGCGCCTTCGCTCCGACGTACGGCGCCTCCGCCGACAAACATCCCGATGTGGTGCACGCCAAGGTCGACACCGAAGCGGAGCCCGAACTGGCCCAGGCCGCCGAGATCCAGGCGATCCCGACGCTGATGGCGTTCAAGAAGGGCCACCAGGTGTTCCGCCAGTCCGGTGCGCTGGGCCCGGCCCAACTCGACGAGTTGATCACCAAGATCAAGGAGTTCGACATCGATGAGGCGATCAGCCGCCAGGGGTGAGCCGGGCACGCGCTAGCGTGCACGTGTGACCGAGCCCACCGATTTCGTCCTCGTCGACCGACCACAGCCCGGGGTGGCGGTGGTCACCCTGAACCGGCCCGAGCGGATGAACTCGATGGCCTTCGATGTGATGGTGCCGCTGCGCGCCGTCCTGGAGGAACTCCACTACGACAACGATGTCCGGGTGGTGGTGCTCACCGGCGCCGGCCGCGGCTTCTCCTCCGGTGCGGACCACAAATCGGCGGGCTCGGTGCCGCACGTGCAGGGCGTGACCCGGCCGACGTTCGCGCTGCGGTCCATGGAGGTACTCGACGAGGTGATCCTGGCGCTGCGGCGGCTGCACCAGCCGGTGATCGCCGCCGTCAACGGCGCCGCGATCGGCGGGGGCCTGTGCCTGGCCTTGGCCTGCGATATCCGGGTCGCCGCGGCCGGGGCGTACTTCCGGGCCGCCGGGATCAACAACGGCCTGACCGCCAGCGAGCTGGGGCTGTCCTATCTGTTGCCGCGGGCCATCGGTGCGTCGCGCGCCTTCGAGATCATGCTCACCGGGCGTGACGTCGACGCCGCCGAAGCCGAGCGGATCGGCCTGGTCTCGCAAGTGGTGGCCGAGGACGAGTTGCTGGCATACTGCTACGGCATCGCCCAGCGCATCGCGGCGTTTTCCCGGCCCGGAACCGAGTTGACCAAGCGAACGCTGTGGAGTGGACTGGACGCCGGCAGCCTCGAGGGGCATATGCAGGCCGAAGGGCTGGGCCAGTTGTTCGTGCGC
The DNA here is from genome assembly GCF_025822555.1 of Mycobacterium hackensackense. NCBI lineage: Bacteria > Bacillati > Actinomycetota > Actinomycetes > Mycobacteriales > Mycobacteriaceae > Mycobacterium > Mycobacterium hackensackense. The sequence continues at coordinate 430,864 of NZ_JACKUC010000038.1, read as the reverse complement.
CTGCTCACCGCCAACTTCGAGGAAGCGGTCGCTGCGCGCGCCGAAAAGCGGGCGCCGGTGTTCACTGACGAGCGCTTGCGCGAGGAATCGACGAGCACCGACGACAAGTAAGACAAGTACGAGGAGGCAGCAGCGTGATCACCGCAACGGACCTGGAGGTCCGCGCCGGGGCGCGCACGCTGCTGTCCATCGAGGGCGCCGCGCTGCGGATCCAGCCCGGCGACCGGATCGGTCTGGTGGGGCGCAACGGTGCGGGCAAGACCACCACCATGCGCATCCTGGCCGGCGAGGGTGAGCCCTACGCGGGCAAGGTCGAATCCACCGGTGAGATCGGCTACCTCCCGCAGGATCCGCGGGAGGGCGACCTCGACGTGCTGGCCCGCGACCGGGTGCTCTCGGCCCGCGGTCTGGACACCCTGCTGTCGGATCTGGAGAAGCAGCAGACGTTGATGGCCGAGGTGGCCGATGACGACGCCCGGGACAAGGCCGTGCGCCGCTACGGTCAGCTCGAGGAGCGGTTCGCCGCGCTCGGTGGATACGCCGCCGAGAGCGAGGCGGGCCGCATCTGCGCCAGCCTCGGCCTGCCCGATCGCGTGCTGACCCAGCCGCTGCGCACCCTGTCCGGCGGCCAGCGCCGCCGGGTGGAGCTGGCCCGCATCCTGTTCGCCGCGTCCGACACCGGTTCCGGTTCGGCGACCACGCTGCTACTCGACGAGCCCACCAACCACCTCGACGCCGACTCGATCGGCTGGTTGCGCACCTTCCTGCAGAACCACACCGGCGGCCTGGTGGTGATCAGCCACGATGTGGACCTGCTCGCCGATGTGGTGAACCGGGTGTGGTTCCTGGACGCCGTACGTGGTGAGGCCGATGTCTACAACATGGGCTGGCAGAAGTACCTCGATGCCCGCTCCACCGACGAGCAGCGTCGCCGCCGCGAACGTGCCAATGCCGAGAAGAAGGCCGGCGCCTTGCGGGTCCAGGCCGCGAAGATGGGCGCCAAGGCCACCAAAGCCGTTGCCGCGCAGAATATGTTGCGCCGCGCCGAGCGGATGATCGCCGAGCTCGATGCCGAGCGGGTGGCCGACAAGGTGGCCCGCATCAAATTCCCCACACCCGCACCGTGCGGTAAGACACCGCTGGTAGCCAAGGGGTTGACCAAGACCTACGGTTCGCTGGAGATCTTCACCGGTGTCGACCTGGCCATCGATCGTGGTTCCCGCGTCGTGGTGCTGGGCCTCAACGGCGCCGGGAAGACGACGCTGTTGCGCTTGCTGGCGGGCACGGAGTCCGCCGACGCCGGTGCCCTGGAACCGGGGCACGGTCTCAAGATCGGCTACTTCGCCCAGGAGCACGACACCCTGGACAACGAGGCGACGGTCTGGGAGAACATCCGGCATGCCGCCCCGGACACCGGGGACCAGGACCTGCGAGGTCTGTTGGGCGCCTTCATGTTCACCGGGCCGCAGCTCGAACAACCGGCGGGCACGCTGTCCGGTGGCGAGAAGACCCGGCTGGCACTGGCCGGGCTGGTCGCCTCCACCGCCAATGTGCTGCTGCTCGACGAGCCCACCAACAACCTCGATCCCGCCTCCCGCGAGCAGGTGCTCGACGCACTGCGCAGCTACCAGGGTGCGGTGGTGCTGGTGACGCACGACCCGGGTGCCGCCGAGGCGCTGGACCCCCAGCGGGTGGTGCTGCTGCCCGACGGCACCGAGGACTTCTGGTCCACCGAGTATCGAGACCTCATCGAACTCGCCTGATATCGCGGCACTTTGCCCGAAATTCATACATCAGGTTTCACCGGTTCCTAGGCTGTGTACCCGCGGGATGCATTCGCTTAAGTGGGGAGACATCTGATGAACGAAAGCAGTAAGTCCCGAGACCAGGTACTCGACGACCTGCGCACCGCCTACGAGCGGGGTGCGAGTATCCGCTCACTGGTGGCGATCACCGGCCGCTCGTACGGGTCCGTGCACAGCATGTTGCGGGAGTCCGGCACCACCATGCGCAGTCGTGGCGGGCCGAACCACCGGCGTGCCATGGGCTGACCGGATCAGCCGCGCTGGCGCACCGACTCCTCGACGAGGTCCAGTACCGCGCTGAGGTTTTCGGTGGTGTCGCCGGATGCCAGCCGGGCCACCAGCCCGTCGAGCACCAGATCCAGGTAGTTCTGCAGCACCGAACCCGGCACGTCGTCGCGCAGCCGGCCCGCCTTCTTCTGCTGCCGCAACCGCTCCGAGGTCGCGGCGGACAACTCCGCCGACCGTTCCGCCCAGCCGGCATGGAAAGCCGGGTCGTTGCGCAACTTGCGGGCGATCTCCAACCGGGTGGCCAGCCAATCGAACTGCTCCGGCGCAGCGATCAACTCGCGCATCACCTGGATGAGGCCCTCGCGGGAGGCCACCTCGGCCATCCGCTCGGCGTCCTCCCGGGCCAGCTCGAAGAACAGGGTGTCCTTGTCGCGGAAGTGGTGGAAGATGGCGCCGCGCGACAGCCCGATGGTGTGTTCGAGCCGCCGCACGGTCGCCTTCTCGTACCCGTATTCCGCGAAGCACCTGCGGGCACCGTCGAGTATCTGGCGCCGGCGTGCCGTCAGATGGTCGTCGGTGACCCGCGGCATGGTGTGCGCCGCTACCTAGTTCGACTTGAGCATGTTGCGCAGCACGTACTGCAGGATGCCGCCGTTGCGGTAGTAGTCGGCCTCACCGGGGGTGTCGATGCGGACCACCGCGTCGAACTCGACCGTCTCCCCGTTTTCCTTGGTGGCCGTGACCTTGACGGTCTTCGGGGTCTTGCCCTCGTTGAGCGCGGTGATACCCGTGATGTCGAACGTCTCGGTGCCGTCCAGCTTCAGGCTCGCCGCCGACTCACCCACCGGGAACTGCAGCGGGATGACGCCCATGCCGATCAGGTTCGACCGGTGGATGCGCTCGAAGGACTCGGTGATCACCGCGCGCACACCCAGCAGCGTGGTGCCCTTGGCCGCCCAGTCCCGCGAGGAACCCGATCCGTACTCCTTGCCGCCCAGCACCACCAGTGGGATGCCGGCCGCCTGGTAGTTCACCGAGGCGTCGTAGATGAACGCCTGCGGACCGCCCGGCTGGGTGAAGTCGCGGGTGTAGCCACCGGAGACGTCATCGAGCAGCTGGTTCTTGAGCCGGATGTTGGCGAAGGTGCCGCGGATCATCACCTCGTGGTTGCCGCGCCGCGACCCCAGCGAGTTGTAGTCCTTGCGGTCCACACCGTGCGCGTCCAGGTACTGCGCGGCCGGGGTGCCCGGCTTGATCGCACCGGCCGGGCTAATGTGGTCGGTGGTCACCGAATCGCCCAGCAGGGCAAGAACTCTCGCACCGGTGATGTCCTTCACCGGCACCGGCTCGGCGGGCATGCCGTCGAAGTACGGCGCCTTGCGCACGTAGGTGGAGCTGTCGACCCACTCGAAGGTGCTGCCCTCCGGCGTCGGCAGTGCGCGCCAGCGCTCGTCGCCCTTGAACACGTCGGCGTAGGAGTCGGTGAACATATCCCGGTTGATCGAGCTGGCGATGGTCTCCTGGATCTCGGCGGCCGTGGGCCAAATGTCCTTGAGGAAGACGTCGTTGCCCTCGGTGTCCTGCCCGAGCGGATCGGTCTCGAAGTCGAAGTCCATGGTGCCCGCGATGCCGTAGGCGATCACCAGCGGCGGTGAGGCCAGGTAGTTCATCTTCACGTCGGGGGAGATGCGGCCCTCGAAGTTGCGGTTGCCCGAGAGCACTGCCGTCACCGACAGGTCGTTGTCGTTGATGGCCTTGGAGATCTCGTCGGGCAGCGGCCCGGTGTTGCCGATGCACGTGGTGCAGCCGTAGCCGCCCAGGTAGTAGCCCAGCTTCTCCAGGTACGGCCACAGGCCGGCCTTGTTGTAGTAGTCGGTGACGACCTGCGAGCCGGGCGCCATGTTGGTCTTGACCCACGGCTTGGAGGTCAGCCCCTTCTCGACGGCCTTCTTGGCCAGCAGGGCGGCACCGAGCATGACCGACGGGTTGGAGGTGTTGGTGCAGGAGGTGATGCCCGCGACCACGACCGCGCCGTGATCGAGCACGAACTCGCCGCGCTCCTCGGAGCGCACCGTGACCGGCTTGGACGGGCGGCCCGAGGCGCCGTTGGCCGCCGACGGGCGCGCGTCGACCGCCCCGTCGTCGGCGAAGGACAGCGATACGGAATCGCTGGCCGGGAAGGACTCCTCGACCGCCTCGTCCAGCTTGGTCTCCGGAGTCGGGTGGTTCTCCTCGACGTAGTTGTGGATGTCCTTGCGGAAGGCGTTCTTGGCATCGGTCAGTTCGATACGGTCCTGCGGGCGCTTGGGGCCCGAGATGGACGGCACCACGGTCGACAGGTCCAACTCGATGTACTCGGAGAAGGCCGGCTCGTGATCGGGGTCGTGCCACATGCCCTGCGTCTTGGCGTAGGCCTCCACCAGGGCCAGCTGCTCCTCGGTGCGCCCGGTCAGGCGCAGGTAGTTGATCGTCTCTTCGTCGATCGGGAAAATCGCTGCGGTGGAACCGAATTCGGGGCTCATGTTGCCCAGGGTGGCGCGGTTGGCCAGTGGCACCTCGGCCACACCCTTGCCGTAGAACTCGACGAACTTGCCGACCACGCCGTGCTTGCGCAGCATGTCGGTGGCAGTCAGCACCACGTCGGTGGCGGTCACGCCGGGCTTGATCTCACCGGTCAGCTTGAAGCCGACGACGCGCGGGATGAGCATCGAGACGGGCTGGCCCAGCATGGCCGCCTCGGCCTCGATACCGCCGACGCCCCAGCCCAGCACGCCCAGGCCGTTCTCCATCGTGGTGTGGCTGTCGGTGCCCACACAGGTGTCGGGGTAGGCCACCCCGTCGCGGACCATGGTCACGCGGGCCAGGTATTCGATGTTGACCTGGTGCACGATGCCGGTGCCCGGGGGGACGACCTTGAAGTCGTCGAACGCGCCCTGGCCCCAGCGCAGGAACTGGTAGCGCTCGCCGTTGCGTTCGTATTCGAGCTCGACGTTGCGCTCGAAGGCGCCGGCGTTGCCGAAGACGTCGAGGATGACGGAGTGGTCGATGACCATCTCGGCGGGGGAGAGCGGGTTGACCTTGTTCGGGTCGCCACCGAGGGTCGCGACGGCCTCACGCATGGTGGCCAGGTCGACGATGCAGGGCACACCGGTGAAGTCCTGCATCAGCACGCGGGCGGGGGTGAACTGGATCTCGATGCTGGGCTCGGCCGACGGATCCCAGTTCGCGATGGCCTCGATGTGCTCCTTGGTGATGTTGGCACCGTCTTCGGTGCGCAGCAGGTTCTCGGCCAGCACCTTGAGGCTGTAAGGCAGTTTCTCGGTCCCGGGTACCGCGTCCAGGCGGTAGATCTCGTAACTGTTGTCGCCCACGGTGAGGGTGTCGCGGGCCCCGAAAGAGTTCAAAGATGAATTGGCCGACGAATTGGCCGTATTTTCGTTACTCACATCAACTCCCGGCTAGTCTCGCCGCGACGGGCTGTGTCGACGGCGCCGATAATCCTAACAGTACGCTTGTCCTGGTAATCGACCCAGGGGCCCTCCCAGTCTTGTCTTCTCGCGCGCGTGCTGCCAGTCGGTTGGGTGAATTTCGCGTACCGTCTGGCACGTGACATCACCGCTCGTGCCTGCCTACATCCCACCCGACGTCTGTTCCACCGTCGGTCTCGGCTTGGCGACCCCGGTCGACCAGTGCATGACGCAGGTGCTCACCGATGTGCGCGAGGACGGGGTGAGTGCGCCCGCGTCGGCCGATCCCGCGGCACTGGCACAGGTGGTGGCCGATGCCAAGGCGCAGGGCATCGACCTCAAGCTGGTGGTGCTGCCGACGAGTCCGCCGATCGATACGCCGCTGCGCGATATCGCCACCCAGGTGGGCAAGGCCTACCCGGGATCGACCGTGCTCGCGATCAGTCCGGGGTTCGCCGGTACCTACAGTCCGGTTTATGACCGGGTCACCTTGGAAGCCGGTCAGGATCTGGCGAAAACCGGGGATGCCGTCCAATCTTCAAAGAATTTCGTGACGCAGTTGTCGACACCGGACTTTCCCTGGACGCCGTTTACCATCGCGCTGGTGCTGGGCGTAGCTGTGGCGGCAGTTGGTGTTCGTGTCCTGCAGGTTCGCGGCCGTCGCGGCGTTGCTGACGAGAAGGCTGCCGGTACCTCGCAGTAATGGCGCCTTTGACCTCGGTGAATTCGAATATCACCGTTCGGTCACGGCGCATTCAATTACATTCATGTAATTTGTTACTAAAGTTTCTTTAGCGTGAGCTGTGACGTACGGTGCAAACAGTGCTGTTGTTGCAACTGTGGTCCAAGTGGCAAATGTGACTACTGAGGTGACTGCAGAAGCGAGTGCAAGCACTGCGTGATGTGCCGTGACGTTCGCGTCGAGCCCTAGGAGACTTGAGTCCAATGAGACGCACCCCTGGCGCCTCCCGACTGTGCGGGCGAGCGTGCGCGATTCCCCTTACCCTGGGCGTGCTGCTGGCCGGGACGATGCCCCACGGGGCCATCGCCGGCGCCGAGCCGAACAGCCCGGAAGGGACCGCCGCGCTGGTCGCCGCGGTCGCCGACGCCGACCAGAAGTTGCAGGATCTCGGTGCGGCCGTGCAGACCCAACAGGAGAGCGTCAACAAGGCCCTCGTCGACGTCGCGAACGCGCGGGACAACGTCACCCTCGCCCAGCAGAAGCTCGACGAGACCCGCCGCGGTGTCACCGACGCCGACGCGCGAATCGCCGACGCCCAGAAGCGCTTCGACACCTTCGCCGCGGCGACCTACGTGAACGGGCCATCCGCGTCCTACCTGACCGCCGCCGACCCGGCGGAGGCGCTGCGCACCGCCGCGGCCGGCCAGGCGCTGGCCGTCAGCTCCGAGCAGGTGATGGCGGATCTGCAGCGGGCCCGCACTGAGCAGATCAACCGCGAGTCGGCCGCCAGGCTGGCCAAGGACGCCGCCGACAAGGCCGCGGCCGACGCCCAATCCAGCCAGGACGCCGCGGTCGCGAGCCTCACCCAGGCCAAGCAGACCTTCGGCGCCCAGCAGCAGGAATTGGACAAGCTGACCGCCGAACGCGCTGCGGCGCAAGCGAAGCTGGCTGCGGCACGGCCCCAGGCGGTATCGGCTGTGCCATCCGCCGTCGCCTCGGGCCCGCCCGCGCCGTCGGCCGGTTCCTCGCCGGACTGGGACCGGGCACCGGGCAAGAGCCCCGCCGTCGCGGATACCAGCCAGTGGGACACCACGCTGCCGATGATCCCCAGCGCGTTCGTCAGTGGTGATCCGATCCAGATCATCAACGCGGTCCTCGGCATCATGAACTCCTCGGCCCAGATGACCGCGAACATGGGCCGCACGTTCCTGCAGAAGCTGGGCCTGATCCCGACGCCCAGCGGCTACACCAACAACGGCGCCATCCCGCGGGTGTACGGACGCCAAGCCTCCGAATACGTGATCAAACGGGCCATGTCCCAGATGGGCGTGCCCTACTCGTGGGGTGGCGGGACCGCCGCCGGGCCGAGCCGCGGTATCGACTCCGGGGCCGGCACCACCGGATTCGACTGCTCCGGCCTGATCCTCTACGCCTTCGCCGGCGTGGGCATCAAGCTGCCGCACTACTCGGGTTCGCAGTACGACATGGGCCGCAAGATCCCGTCGGCGGAGATGCGGCGCGGCGATGTCATCTTCTACGGCCCCGGTGGCAGCCAACACGTCACCCTCTACCTCGGCAACGGGCAGATGCTCGAAGCCCCCTACACCGGCTCCACCGTCAAGGTCTCCCCGGTGCGAACCGGCGGTATGACCCCGTACGTCATCCGCTACATCGAATACTGATCTAGGGATCTCTGTGTTCTTCAAGCGCGCCAAAGCAATTCGACTCAAGCTGGCCGTCGCCTCGGTACTCGCCGGGACGGCGCTGGCGGTCGGCACCGTGCTCTCCGGGGCGACCGCGACGGCTGCACCCGACGACGGCGGATGGGACCCCACCCTGCCCAAGATCGTCAGTTCCGGCGCCCCCGGTGACCCGGTGGCCATGGCCAACGCCGGCTTCCAGGTCAGCAAGATCGCGTTGGAGACCACCTCCAATCTGGGCCAGCAGTTCCTCCAGACGATCGGGCTGGCACCCAAATCCGCGGCGGCCCTGCCGGGCGGCCGGGTGCGCGGCCCCGCCGCCATCGAATACGTCATCCGCCGCGGTGGCTCCCAGATGGGCGTGCCGTACTCCTGGGGTGGTGGCACCCTGACCGGTCCCGGCCCGGGTGTCGACTACGACGCCGGCAAGATGGGTTTCGACTGCTCGGGATTCACCCGGTACGCGTTCGCCGGGGTCGGGGTGCAGATCCCCAAGTACTCCGGCGACCAGTACAACTCCGGCAGGCCCATCGCACCGGCGCAGGCCAAGCGCGGCGACCTGATCTTCTACGGGCCCGGCGGCAGCCAGCATGTGACGATCTACCTGGGCGGCGGCAAGATGCTCGAAGCCTCTGGCAGCGCCGGCAGGGTGACCGTCAGCCCGGTCCGGATGGCCGGTATGTCACCGCACCTGGTGCGCATCATCGAATCCTGATCGCGGCCCACCCAACCTGAGGACAGCCTGAGCAGGGCACCCGGGGCGTCGACGGATCAGGAAGTGCCTGGAATAGTTGACGGCGGGCGTGTCGCCGCACCGGCGGCCGCCCTGGTAGTCCAGGGTTAACCAGCATGACAACGACTGTGGGAGGAAGCTAGATGACGTCACCGAGTGGGCCGCCGCAGGGCGCCGGAGGCTACCCAGGCCCGGCCCCGACGCAGGGCTACCCGCCCGGAGCGCCGACGCAGGCTTCCGCGAACGCCTCGAACAATCCGGGGCTGCAGAGCGAGGTGCACACGCTGGAGCGCGCCATCTTCGAGGTCAAGCGCATCATCGTCGGCCAGGACCAGCTGGTCGAGCGCATGCTCGTCGGGCTGCTGGCCAAGGGCCACGTGCTGCTCGAAGGTGTGCCCGGTGTCGCCAAGACGCTGGCCGTCGAGACGTTCGCCAAGGTGGTCGGCGGCACCTTCGCCCGTATCCAGTTCACCCCCGATCTGGTGCCCACCGATATCGTCGGTACCCGGATCTACCGCCAGGGCAAGGAAGAGTTCGATATCGAGCTCGGTCCGGTCGTGGTCAACTTCCTGCTCGCCGACGAGATCAACCGCGCGCCGGCCAAGGTGCAGTCGGCCCTGCTCGAGGTGATGGCCGAGCGCAAGATCTCGGTCGGTGGCAAGACCTTCCCGCTGCCCAGCCCGTTCCTGGTGATGGCCACCCAGAACCCGATCGAGCAGGAGGGTGTCTACCAGCTGCCCGAGGCGCAGCGCGACCGCTTCCTGTTCAAGCTCAACGTCGACTATCCGTCGCCGGAGGAAGAGCGCGAGATCATCTACCGGATGGGTGTGAAGCCCCCGGAGCCCAAGCAGATCCTCAACACCGGTGACCTGCTGCGCCTGCAGGAGGTGGCGGCCAACAACTTCGTGCACCACGCGCTGGTCGACTACGTGGTCCGCGTCGTCACCGCCACCCGCGAGCCGGAGAAGTTCGGTATGCCGGATGCCAAGGCGTGGATCGCCTACGGCGCCTCACCGCGCGCCTCGCTGGGGATCATCTCGGCGTCCCGGGCCCTGGCGCTGATCCGCGGGCGCGACTACGTCGTCCCGCAGGATGTCGTCGAGGTCATCCCCGACGTGCTGCGCCACCGCCTGGTCCTCACCTACGACGCGCTGGCCGACGAGGTCTCCGCGGAGACGGTGGTCAACCGCATCCTGCAGACGGTCGGGCTGCCTCAGGTGAACGCCCTTCCGCAGCAAGGGCATTCGGCACCTCCCGGAATTCCTGCCGCGGCGGCGGCCAGCGGTCGGTGACCGACTCGTCCGGCCACAACGTCGATCTGCCGTCGCTGCGACGCGGCGAGATCCGTGACCCGCAGCTCTCGGCCGCGCTGCGCAAACTCGAGCTCACGGTGCGCCGCAAGCTCGACGGGGTGCTGCACGGGGACCATCTCGGGTTGATCCCGGGCCCCGGCTCGGAAGCCGGTGAGTCCCGGATGTACCAACCCGGTGACGACGTGCGCCGGATGGACTGGTCGGTGACCGCCCGCACCACCCATCCGCACGTCCGGCAGATGATCGCCGACCGGGAGCTGGAGACCTGGCTGGTGGTCGACGTCTCGGCCAGCCTGGACTTCGGCACCGCGGGCTGCGAGAAGCGCGACCTCGCGGTGGCCGCGGCCGCCGCGATCGCCTTCCTCAACAGTGGCGGCGGCAACCGGCTCGGCGCGCTGATCTCCAACGGTGACACGCTGCGGCGCGTCCCGGCCCTGTCCGGGCGGCTGCACGAACAGGAACTGCTGCGGGCCATCGCGACCACACCCCAGGCGCCGCCCGGGGTGCGCGGTGACCTGGCCGCCACCATCGACGCATTGCGCCGTCCGGAACGCCGGCGCGGGATGGCGGTCATCATCAGCGATTTCCTCGGACCCATCGACTGGATGCGGCCACTGCGGGCCATCGCCGGCCGGCACGAGGTGCTGGGGATCGAGATCATCGATCCCCGCGACGTCGAGCTGCCCGATATCGGCGATGTGATCCTGCAGGACACCGAGACCGGGGTGACCCGCGAATTCACCATCGACGCCAAGCTGCGCGACGACTTCGCCGCGGCGGCGGCCGCACACCGCGCCGAGGTGGCCCGCACCCTGCGTCGTTGTGACGCTCCGCTGCTGACCCTGCGCACCGACCGGGACTGGATCGCCGATGTGGTCCGGTTCGTCGCCAATCGACGCCGCGGCGCACTGGCTGCGCGATGAGCGCCCGCGCTAGATAGAAGGAAATGGCAAGCCGCACATGAATTTACCGCTGCTCGGACCGATGTCGCTGACAGGTTTCGAACACAAGTGGTTCTTCCTGTTCCTGCTGGTGATCGCGGGCCTGGTCGGGCTGTACATCGTGGTGCAGAGGGCCCGCAAGAAGCGCATCCTGCGCTTCGCCAACATGGAACTGCTGGAGAAGGTGGCGCCCAAACAGCCCACCCGCTGGCGTCATCTGCCCGCGCTGCTGCTGGTGGCGTCGCTGCTGCTGTTCACCGTCGCGATGGCCGGGCCCACCCACGACGTCCGGATCCCGCGCAACCGCGCCGTGGTGATGCTGGTGATCGACGTCTCCCAGTCGATGCGCGCCACCGATGTGGCCCCCAGCCGGCTGGTCGCCGCACAGGAGGCGGCCAAGCAGTTCGCCGATCAGCTGACACCCGGTATCAACCTCGGGTTGATCGCCTACGCCGGTACCGCCACCGTGCTGGTCTCGCCGACCACCAACCGGGACGCCACCAAGAACGGCATCGACAAACTGCAGCTGGCCGACCGCACCGCCACCGGTGAGGGCATCTTCACCGCGTTGCAGGCCATCGCCACGGTCGGGGCCGTCATCGGCGGCGGTGACGAGCCGCCGCCGGCGCGCATCGTGCTGATGTCCGACGGCAAGGAGACGGTGCCGTCGAACCCGGACAACCCGAAGGGCGCCTACACCGCGGCGCGCACGGCCAAGGACCAGGGTGTGCCGATCTCGACGGTGTCGTTCGGCACGCCGTACGGCTACGTCGAGATCAACGACCAGCGCCAGCCGGTGCCGGTGGACGACGAGATGCTCAAGAAGATCGCCGACCTGTCCGGGGGAGAGGCGTTCACCGCGTCCAGCCTGGAACAGCTCAAGGCGGTGTTCACCTCGCTGCAGCAGCAGATCGGCTACGAGACCATCAAGGGTGAGGCCAGCATGGGCTGGTTGCGCCTCGGTGCGCTGGTGCTGGCGCTGTCCGCGCTGGCGGCGCTGTTGATCAACCGCAGGTTGCCCGGCTGAGTGCGATCATCGCGATTTCTACGAACAACCGGCATGACGATAGGTTTGTCGCCATGAGTGACGCCGTGATTTCAGAAGCCGCCACCCACCGCCCGGCTTTCGTGTCCCGTTCCGTGCTGGTCACCGGAGGAAACCGGGGTATCGGCCTGGCGATCGCCCAGCGGCTCGCCGAGGACGGTCACAAGGTCGCCGTCACCCACCGTGGATCCGGTGCACCGGAGGGGTTGTTCGGCGTGGTGTGCGATGTCACCGACAGCGACGCCGTCGACCGTGCCTTCAAAGAGGTCGAGGAGCACCAGGGCCCGGTCGAGGTGCTGGTGTCCAACGCCGGCATCTCCCAGGATGCCTTCCTCATGCGGATGACCGAGGAGCGCTTCGAGAACGTCATCAACGCGAACCTCACCGGGGCGTTCCGGGTGGCCCAGCGGGCCTCGCGCAGCATGCAGCGCAAACGCTTCGGCCGGATCATCTTCATCGGATCGGTCTCGGGCATGTGGGGTATCGGCAATCAGGCCAACTACGCGGCCGCCAAGGCCGGCCTGATCGGGATGGCCCGATCCATCTCGCGTGAGCTCGCCAAGGCCGGTGTCACCGCGAACGTGGTCGCCCCCGGCTATATCGACACCGAGATGACCCGGGCGCTGGACGAGCGGATCCAGGCCGGTGCCCTGGACTTCATCCCGGCCAAGCGGGTCGGCACCGCCGAAGAGGTCGCCGGTGCGGTCAGCTTCCTGGCGTCGGAGGATGCGAGCTACATCGCCGGTGCGGTGATCCCCGTCGACGGCGGCATGGGCATGGGCCACTAGAAGGCCACTCGAACTTCTCGAATTCGCGCGAACAGTAAGGACTTTCACATGTCAGGCATTCTCGAAGGCAAGCGGATCCTCGTCACGGGGATCATCACCGACAGCTCGATCGCGTTCCACATCGCCAAGGTCGCTCAGGAGGCCGGCGCCGAACTGGTGCTGACCGGGTTCGACCGGCTGAAGCTGATCCAGCGCATCGCGGACCGGTTGCCGAACCCGGCGCCGCTGCTGGAGCTCGACGTGCAGAACCAAGAGCACCTGGACTCGCTGGCCGGGCGGATCACCGAGGTCATCGGCGAGGGCAACAAGCTCGACGGTGTGGTGCACTCGATCGGCTTCATGCCGCAGACCGGTATGGGCATCAACCCGTTCTTCGACGCCCCCTACGAGGATGTCGCCAAGGGCATCCACATCTCGGCCTACTCGTACGCCTCGCTGGCCAAGGCCACCCTGCCGGTCATCAATTCCGGCGGTTCGATCGTCGGTATGGACTTCGACCCGACCCGCGCCATGCCGGCCTACAACTGGATGACGGTCGCCAAGAGTGCACTCGAATCGGTCAACCGGTTCGTCGCGCGGGAGGCCGGCCCGTTCGGGGTGCGGTCCAATCTCGTTGCGGCCGGACCGATCCGGACCCTGGCGATGGCCGCCATCGTCGGCGGCGCGCTGGGCGCCGAGGCCGGCGACCAGATGCGGCTGCTCGAAGAGGGCTGGGATCAGCGCGCACCGATCGGCTGGAACATGAAGGACCCGACGCCGGTGGCCAAGACGGTCGTCGCGCTGCTGTCGGACTGGCTGCCCGCCACCACCGGCAGCATCATCTACGCCGACGGCGGCGCCAGCACCCAGCTGCTGTAGGAACAGAATGGATTGCTCCCTTGTTTGACGCGCTGCTGCTGCTCTCCTTCGGCGGACCCGAAGGACCGGAGCAGGTCATGCCGTTCCTGGAGAACGTCACCCGAGGGCGCGGAATCCCGCGTGAGCGGCTGGCGTCGGTCGCCGAGCACTACCTGCATTTCGGGGGAGTGTCGCCGATCAACGGCATCAACCGCGCGCTGATCGAACAACTGCGGCTCCAACTACCGGGCCTGCCCGTGTATTTCGGCAACCGCAACTGGGAGCCCTATGTCGAGGACACCGTCGCGGCCATGCGCGATGACGGGGTGAGCCGGGCCGCGGTGTTCACCACCTCGGCCTGGGGCGGCTACTCCAGCTGCCGGCAGTATGTCGAGGACATCGCCCGGGGTCGGGCCGCGGCGGGGGAGCGCGCACCGGAACTGGTGAAGCTGCGGCAGTACTTCGACCACCCGCTGTTCATCGAGATGTACGCCGAATACGTCGCGGCGGCACTGGCATCCGCGTCGCCGGGGTCGCGGCTGGTCTTCACCGCGCACTCGATTCCGATCGCCGCCGACCAACGGTACGGCCCGCTGCTCTACAGCCGTCAGGTCGCCTACGCGGCGGGCCTGGTGGCGGCCGCGGCAGGCGTCGCCGACTACGACTTGGTGTGGCAGTCGCGGTCCGGGCCGCCGCAGGTGCCGTGGCTGGAACCCGATGTCGCCGACCATGTCCGGGCGCTGGCTCAACGTGGGGTCACCGCGGTCACGGTATGCCCGATCGGCTTCGTCGCCGACCATATCGAGGTGGTGTGGGATCTGGACTCCGAGCTGCGCGAGGTGACCGACGAGCTGGGCGTCGAACTGACCAGGGCGGCCACCCCCAACGCCGATCCCCGGTACGCCCGGCTGGCCGTCGAGCTGATGGCCGAGCTGCGCGACGGCCGCGAGCCGGTGCGCGTCGTGGGCCCGGATCCGGCCCCGGGCCATGGATTCAGCGTCAACGGGATACCGTGTGCGCTGACCTGCCCGCGGGATCTCTGAGTCTCAGCCCTGCCAGGCCGAGTCCAGGATCGTGCGGACGGCTGCCAGCCGTGCCGTGCGCACCACCGAGGCCAGCGGCCGCAGGGTGTCACTGGCGATCTGCATCTCCGAGGACGTCTGCAGCCCGATGGGCATCAGCCCGGAGCTGACGGTGATGATGGCGTCGACGTGCGCGGCGTTCTCCAGCACGCGCAGTGCACGTTCGGGGGCGTGTGTGGGTGCGCGGTGCAGACGGGTGGCCTCGAGCAGTTGTTCCACCATGCCCCTGGGGTCGTCCACATCGGCGGCGGTCGCGCCGGCGCGCAACGCACCGAGCGCATCGGCGGCCGAGCGCACCGCCGAGCGCAGGGAGTACTCGGCGTCACCCAGGTCGGCGTGGTCGCTCTGGGCCGCCGCGGGCACCGAGTACACCGTCCAGGCAAGGGAAATCGGATCGGGTTCGAAGTCCGGGTCGTCGAGGTCCTCGTAGTCGAACTCGGGCACCAGTCCGACCCCGTTGGCCGGATCGCGGCCGATGATGATCGCCTCCCCGACGGTGATGGCGTCGCGCTGGAACTGGGTGCCCGCGGGCAGCCCGCGGACGTCACCGGGGACGGGCAGCACCAGTGTCAGTGCCGGGCTTCCGGCCGGCGGGCCGGCCGCGGTGCGCATCGTCTGCAGCAGCGACATGGTGCCGGAGTGGAACAGGTCCGGCCAGGGCAGGCCGGTGGAGCCGGCGGCGACCGAGTCGTATGCGGTCACCGAATGCTTTGGCGCCCACTGGGATAACGCATCCAAGACGTCATCGGGCGCGGCGACCCCGGCAAGCCAGGAGTTCACCCAGACGGACAGCGAAGCACTCGGACACCACATGATGCTCGCAGTGTAATTGCCCATCGGGCATACGTCCGGATTGCCCGCGCCCGGGTCGGAAAACGCTAGGCTTCGGGGTATGCCCGCATTGATCTGGCTGGTCGCGGCACTGGCCCTTGCCGGCGCGGAAGCGTTGACGGGTGATTTCTTCCTGCTCATGCTCAGCGGCGGCGCGCTGGCCGCGACGGGTACCAGCTATCTCTTCGACTGGCCGATCTGGGCCGATGGTGCGGTATTCCTCGTGGTGTCGGTGCTGCTGGTCGTGCTGGTGCGGCCCGCGCTTCGGCGCCGATTCACCGCGGGGACCGGGCTGCCGGAGCCGGTGAAGGCGCTCGAAGGCAGGAGCGCACTCGTGCTCGACACGGTGGCTCGTCATGAAGGCCAGATCAAACTCGACGGCGAGGTCTGGACGGCCAGGCCGTTGAACGACAACGATGTCTTCGAACCCGGCGAGCACGTCACCGTCATGCACATCGACGGCGCGACCGCCGTCGTCTACAAGTCCATCTGAGCTCGGGAAGGGATCTGCCATGGAGGGTGCTGTTGCCGGCCTCGTGCTGTTGGCCGTGCTGGTGCTGTTCGCCATTGTCGTGGTGGCCAAATCGGTGGCGCTGATACCGCAGGCCGAGGCCGCGGTGATCGAGCGACTGGGCCGTTACAGCAAGACGGTGTCCGGTCAGCTGACCCTGCTGCTGCCGTTCGTCGACAAGATCCGGGCCAGGGTGGACCTGCGTGAACGGGTGGTGTCCTTCCCGCCGCAGCCGGTGATCACCGAGGACAACCTCACGGTGAACATCGACACCGTCGTGTATTTCCAGGTGACCAATCCGCAGGCCGCGGTCTACCAGATCAGCAACTACATCGTCGGTGTCGAGCAGCTCACCACCACCACACTGCGCAACGTGGTCGGCGGTATGACGCTGGAGCAGACCCTGACCTCACGCGACTCCATCAACGGGCAGCTGCGCGGGGTGCTCGACGAGGCCACCGGCCGCTGGGGTCTGCGGGTCGCCCGCGTCGAACTGCGCAGTATCGATCCGCCGCCGTCGATCCAGGAGTCGATGGAAAAGCAGATGCGCGCCGACCGCGAGAAGCGCGCCATGATCCTGATGGCCGAAGGCAGCCGGGAATCGGCGATCAAGGCGGCCGAGGGCCAGAAGCAGGCCCAGATCCTGTCGGCCGAAGGTGCCAAACAGGCCGCGATCCTGGCGGCGGAGGCGGACCGGCAATCCCGGATGCTGCGGGCCCAAGGTGAGCGTGCCGCGGCCTACCTGCAGGCGCAGGGCCAGGCCAAGGCCATCGAGAAGACGTTCGCGGCGATCAAGAACGGCCGTCCCACCCCGGAGATGCTGGCCTACCAGTACCTGCAGACCCTGCCGCAGATGGCCAAGGGCGAAGCGAACAAGGTGTGGCTGGTGCCCAGCGACTTCGGTGCGGCACTGCAGGGATTCACCAAACTGCTGGGCGCCCCGGGCGAGGACGGCGTGTTCCGCTACACGCCGTCGCCGGTGGACGACCGCCCGGCCAAATCGGACGAGGACGATGCGGCCGAGGTGGCCGACTGGTTCGACACCCAGACCGATCCGGAGATCGCCCGGGCCGTCGCGAAGGCTGAGGCCGAGGCCCGGTCGAGCACCCCGCCGCTGGGCAGCAACCCGCCTCCGGCGTCGTTGCCGCCCACCCCGCCGGCCGCCGCGGTCGACGGTCCCACCCAGCAGTTCCCCGGCCAGTTCCCCGGCGGGTCACACCGCGCGTAGCGGCATACCCGGATCGGCTGGGCGACCGGGCAAAGACCATGCGGGGCGGTTCGGCGGCCGGAGCAGGGGCTCGCGGGGCCGATCCCGGCCCGGTCACGGAGGGGTGACCGATCTATGTGGGTTCACCGAGATTTTGCTGAACGCATCGATAATTTGCCCGCGGTGACATATCTTATGATTGCTGTTTAGGGTCAAGCAGATAGTGGCCGGTATTCGGCGACCGGCGAAACAGGGGTGGCATGTCATGACGCGTATGCGCGGTGTTGTGGGCGTGTGTGCGTTGTCGGCCACTCTTTTCCTCAACGGTGCGGCGGTGGCGGTCGCCGATACCGGCAGTGACGGCGGCGGCACGTCCTCGCAGACCGGCACGAGTACCGGTGCCTCGCAGACCGGCACCGGTGCCGGTTCGGCGAACTCGACCACCAAGACCCCACGGCCGGTCGGCGGTATTGCCGGCGTCCTGCAGGACAGGGTGCGGACCACGGTCCGTGACTTCACTGGCGCCCTGGGCGTGGCGGGCGGCAAGCAGCCGGGTCCGAAGGTCACCATCTTCCCCAAGCCGCGCTCGCCGCAGCAGTCCAGCGAATCCGGTACGGCCGGCTCGACGGTGAGCCCGACGACACCCTCGACGGCGGCCGAACCGGACCCGACGACGCCGGACCCGACCGCGGCCACCACACCTGCCGCCACCGACACCACGCCGTCGTCGTCCACCACGTCGTCGACGACCACCCCGACGACCGCGGCGTCCACAGCGTCCACGGCGGCGGCCCTGACCATCCCCAAACTGAAGCCGCCGCCGGTGATCCCGATCGCGGAATCGGTGTCCGGATCCGTGCACTCCGCGGCCAACTCGGTCAAGGACGCCGTCGATGCGCTGCCCGCGCTGCTCGCCGCGCTCCCCAAGTCCACCGACCCGGTCGGCGATGTGTTGAAGACGGTGCAGTCCGTGCTGACGTCGTTGGGCAATTCGGTCACCACCATCACCGAGATCCCCAGCGATCTCACGACGCTGCTCGGGTTCCCGACCCCGACGGACCCGGTCACCACCACCGTCGCCGGCGGCGTCCGGCTGCCCGCGGTCACCGCACCCGCCGCCGTGTCGCCCATCGACCTGCTGCCCGCGCTGCTGGCACCGGCGCCCGCCGATACCACGGTCGCGGCCCCCGCCGGGCCCGCTGCACCGGCGCCCACCTTCGCGGGTACCGTCTCGGCCGGGCTCAGCCAGGACCTGGCGCCGGCCACGCCGGTGGCGCTGCACGGGGCCACCTCGGCCGGCTCGATGGCCTCGGTCCTGGAGCGTGCCGTGAGCAAGCTGCTCGTGCCGGTGTCCATCGCCGCACTCGCCGCGCTGGCGCTACCCGGTGTGGGTGGTCTGCTGGTGGTGAGCGTGCTCGGCGTGCGGATCGGCTACCGGCAGGCGAAGGCGAACTTCGTGCTTCAGGCCTCGGGGATCTCGCGGTTCGCGGGTCCGGGCCCGCTCGGGGTGGTCCGTTCGGGCTCGTTCATCGCCTTGCACACGCGCACCGCGCGTACCCGCACGGCCGCGGTGGTGCCGCTGCGGTCCGTGTCGACCGCCTTCGACCGCGCCGCCTAGTTCTGCTGCGCCTCGGCCGGATGGCCGTCGGGATCCTGTGATCGGTGGTGGTGGTGCCGATGCGCCCGGATCTCGTAGACCAGTCCGCCGATACCGAGGCTGGCGGTACACAGTGACACCAGGAACAGCAGCGGGCTGATGTTTCCGGTCAGGGCGTCGCCGAGGATCACGATCGCGGCGGTTCCCGGCGCCAGCCCGACGATCGTGGCCAGCGTGTACGGCGTCAGTCGCACGGCGGAGACGCCGGCTGCGTAGTTGAGCACCGAGAACGGCACGGCTGGAATCATCCGCATCGACAGCACCGACACCCAGCCGCGTTCGCGCAACCTGGCGTCCAGGGTGGCCATCCGGGGATGCGTGACCAACCGGTTCAGCTGCCATCCCACCGCGCGTACCAGCACCACGGCCAGCACCGCGCTCAGCGTGCTCGCCACCACCGCGATGGCCACGCCCAGCCACGGGCCGAAGAGCAGGCCGGCCGCGAGCGTGAACGCGGTGCGGGGAAAGGGGAACACCGTCACCACCACATGTGCGGCGAAGAACGCCAACGGGAACCACGGACCGGCCGAGGTCGCCCAGTCGCGGAGCTGAACGGCAGTCGGCAGCGGGACCAGCACGGCCAGTGCGACGAGAATCACAATCGTGGCCGCGATGACCAGTACCCGCCGACGGGGTAGCTGCGTCGCTGCCGACGTCACTGCGGCCCAGACCGTACGGAACGGGCTGCCTGCGGGTTTCACGTCTGCCAAGCCTACGGGGCGCCGCACGGTGCCGCCGATGACGCTACTGATCAGTAGCCTTTGCCCGCCGTACCCTGCCGTGATACCGATCATTTAGCCTCAGGTGAAAGCGGCCGGTCACAGCTGGCTAGTCTCACTAGGTCAGACAGGCTGCCCCGAGCTTCATCCCAACCCGCGATAACCCCAGGAGCCGCGAGTGTCCTCGAGCGTCATTGAATCGGATCGCGCGCGCTGGCGCTCCGGAGTGGCCGGTGTGCTGGCGAAGAGCAGCCGCAAGGATCCTGCGGAGCTGCCCGCCGAGCCCGAACGTCTGCTCGACTCGCCCACTTACGAGGGATTCCCGGTTCGTCCCCTCTACACCAGCCTGGACGGCCGTGCCGAGGCTCCGCTGCCGGGCCAGTGGCCGTTCACCCGGGGCGGCGACGCGCTGCGCGATGTGCGGGCCGGCTGGAAGGTCGCCGAAGTGTTCCCGCTGCCCGGGCAGGCCACCGCGGCCGAGGGCAACGGGGCGGTACTGGGTGCGCTCACCGACGGGGTGAGCGCGCTGGTGCTGCGGGTCGGTGCCGCCGAACTGGATCGCCTGCTCGAAGGCGTGTTCCTGGACCTGGTGCCGGTGATCCTGGACGCCGGCGCCGAGTACGCCGCCGCGGCCGCCGCGGTGCTGGCCCTCGTATCGGGCTTCGACGACGAGCAGCGCGCCAGGTTGTCGATCGACTTCGGCGCCGACCCGTTGACCGCAGCGTTGACCGGCGCCCCGTCGGCCACCCTCGACGAGGTCATCGCGACGGCGGCCAAGGCCGCCGAGTACCGGGGCGGGGTCCGGGCGATCACCGTCGACGGACCGGCCCTGCACAACCTGGGCGCCAGCGCGTCCTGGGAGCTGGCCGGCGCCATCGCGGCCGGTGTGGCCTACCTGCGTGCCCTCACCGAGGCCGGGATGCCGGCCACCGAGGCCGTCGCGCAGCTCAGCTTCCGGTTCGCCGCGGACGACGACCAGTTCCTGACGATTGCGAAACTGCGGGCCGCCCGGACCCTGTGGGCCCGGGTCGCTGAGGTGGTCGGGGCGGCCGACTGCGGTGATGCCACCCTCCACGCGGTCACCTCGTCGCCGATGATGTCCCAGCGCGACCCGTGGACGAACATGTTGCGCACCACGGTCGCCGCGTTCGCCGCCGGTGTCGGGGGTGCGGACACCGTGCTGGTGCAGACGTTCGACTCCGCGATCCCCGGCGGACTCGCCGGCACCAAGACCAGCTTCTCCCGCCGGATGGCGCGCAACACCCAGCTGCTGCTGCTGGAGGAGTCGCACCTGGGCCGGGTGCTCGATCCCGCCGGTGGTTCCTGGTTCGTCGAAGACCTCACCGCGAGCCTGGCCGAACAGGCCTGGGCGCATTTCCAGGACATCGAGAGCCGGGGCGGATTCGTCGCGGCCCGGGATCACCTGGTCGGCCAGATCGCCGACGTCCGGGACCGCAGGGCCGCCGACATCGCGCACCGCCGCAAGGCGCTCACCGGTGTCAACGAGTTCCCGAATCTCGCGGAAGCTCCTCTGCCCGAACATGATCCGGATGATTCGGTGGTGCGCTACGCCGCCGGCTTCGAGGCGCTGCGCGATCGCTCGGATGCCTACCTGCGTGCGCACGGCGCTCGGCCACAGGTGCTGCTCCTCCCATTGGGCCCACTCGCCGAGCACAACATCCGCACCACCTTCGCCGCCAACCTGCTGGCCTCCGGTGGCATCGAGGCGGTCAACCCCGGCACTGTCGACGCCGCCGGAGTGGCTGCTGCGGCGGCCGGACTCACCACCGCCGTGCTCTGCGGTACCGATGCCCGGTACGGCACCGACGCCTCCGACGTGGTGGCGGCTGCCCGCGCGGCCGGTCTGACCCGGATCTATCTCGCCGGACCGGAGAAGGCGGTCGCCGAGGCGGCAGCCAAGCCGGACGATTATCTGACCGCGAAAATCGATGCGGTCGAAGCCCTTTCGAACCTGCTCACCCGATTGGGGGCCTGAGATGACGACTTCCACCGGAATCGAGAGCTTCGCCGACGTACCCCTGCACGGTGACGGCGCCCCGGCCGTACCCACCGCGGAAGCCGTCGCCGATCTCACCGCCGCGGCAGCCGCGGCGCATGGTTACACCGCTGAGCAGCTCGTCTGGGCAACCCCGGAGGGTATCGAGGTCAAGCCGGTGTACACCGCCGAAGACCGGGCCGCGGCGACCGCCGCCGGCTACCCGCTGGACAGTTTCCCGGGTGAGCCGCCGTTCATCCGCGGCCCGTACCCGACCATGTACGTCAACCAGCCGTGGACCGTCCGGCAGTACGCGGGATTCTCCACCGCCGCCGAATCCAACGCGTTCTACCGCCGCAACCTGGCCGCCGGCCAGAAGGGCCTGTCGGTGGCCTTCGACCTGGCCACGCACCGCGGGTACGACTCCGACCATCCCCGGGTGGCCGGCGATGTCGGTATGGCCGGGGTGGCGATCGACTCGATCCTGGACATGCGCCAGCTCTTCGACGGCATCGATCTGGGCACCGTGTCGGTGTCGATGACGATGAACGGTGCCGTACTGCCGATCCTGGCGCTGTACGTGGTGGCGGCCGAGGAACAGGGGGTGCCGCCGGAGAAGCTGGCCGGGACCATCCAGAACGACATCCTCAAAGAGTTCATGGTCCGCAACACCTACATCTATCCGCCCAAGCCGTCCATGCGGATCATCTCCGACATCTTCGGGTACACCAGCGCCAAGATGCCGAAGTTCAACAGCATCTCGATCTCGGGCTATCACATCCAGGAGGCCGGGGCGACGGCCGACCTGGAGCTGGCCTACACGCTGGCCGACGGTGTCGAGTACCTCAAGGCGGGCCTGGACGCCGGCCTGGACATCGACAAGTTCGCGCCCCGGCTGTCGTTCTTCTGGGGCATCGGGATGAACTTCTTCATGGAGGTCGCCAAGCTGCGCGCGGGCCGGCTGCTGTGGAGCGAGCTGGTCTCGCAGTTCGACCCCAAGAGCTCGAAATCCCTTTCCCTGCGCACCCATTCGCAGACCTCGGGCTGGTCGCTGACCGCCCAAGATCCGTTCAACAATGTCGCCCGCACGTGTATCGAGGCGATGGCCGCGACCCAGGGGCACACCCAGTCGTTGCACACCAACGCCCTCGACGAGGCGCTGGCGTTGCCGACGGACTTCTCGGCCCGCATCGCCCGCAACACCCAGCTGCTGCTGCAGCAGGAATCCGGCACCACCCGGCCGATCGACCCGTGGGGCGGCTCGTACTACGTCGAGTGGCTCACCCACCAGCTGGCCGAGAAGGCGCGCGCGCATATCGCCGAGGTCGCCGAGCACGGCGGCATGGCGCAGGCGATCGGTGAGGGCATCCCGAAGCTGCGCATCGAGGAGGCCGCCGCCCGCACCCAGGCCCGGATCGATTCGGGTGCACAGCCCCTGATCGGGGTGAACAAGTACCAGGTCGCCGAGGATCAGGAGATCGAGGTCCTCAAGGTGGAGAACAGCCGGGTGCGGGCCGAGCAGCTGGCCAAGCTGGAGCAACTCCGCGCGGAAAGAGATGAGCGCGCGACACAATCCGCACTGGCCGAACTGACCCGTGCGGCCTCGGCTCAGGGGCCGGCCGGCGAGGACGGGCTGGGCAACAACCTGCTGGCCCTGGCCATCAACGCGGCCCGGGCGCAGGCCACTCTCGGCGAGATCTCCGATGCGCTGGAGCAGGTGTACGGCCGGCACCAGGCCGAGATCCGGACCATCGCCGGGGTGTACCGCGATGAGGTGGGAAACGGTGGCAACGTGAGCACGGCAACGGAATTGGTCGAGAAGTTCGCCGAGGCCGACGGCCGCCGGCCGCGCATCCTGGTCGCCAAGATGGGCCAGGACGGTCACGACCGCGGCCAGAAGGTGATCGCCACCGCGTTCGCCGATATCGGCTTCGACGTGGACGTCGGCTCGTTGTTCTCCACCCCGGAGGAGGTGGCCCAGCAGGCCGCCGACAACGACGTGCACGTCGTCGGGGTGTCGTCGCTGGCGGCCGGGCATCTGACGCTGGTGCCCGCGCTGCGTGACGCGCTGGCCGCGGTGGGCCGGCCCGACATCATGATCGTGGTCGGTGGGGTCATCCCGCCCGGGGACTTCGACGAGCTGTACGCCGCGGGCGCGACGGCGATCTTCCCGCCCGGCACCGTCATCGCCGAGGCGGCGATCGGGCTGCTCGGCAAGCTCGCCGAGCGGTTGGGTTACCAGCTGAGCTAGTGGTAGCCGACACCGAAGCACTCGCCGCGGCCATCCGCAGGGGCGATCGCGCCGCCCTCGCGCGGGCGATCACCCTGCTCGAATCGACCCGCACCGACCACCGCGAACAGGCGCAGCAGCTGCTGCTGGAGCTGTCCCCCGCAAGCGGGAGGTACCCCCAGCCCGAGGCCGACACCACCATCCGCGTGGGTATCACCGGTGTGCCCGGGGTGGGGAAGTCGACCACCATCGAGGCGCTGGGCATGCACCTCATCGAGCGCGGGCATCGCGTCGCCGTGCTGGCCGTCGACCCGTCGTCCACCCGCACCGGCGGATCGATTCTCGGGGACAAGACGCGGATGGCCCGGCTGGCCGTGCACCCTGACGCCTATATCCGGCCGTCGCCGACGTCGGGCACGCTGGGCGGGGTGGCCCGGGCCACCCGGGAGACCATCGTGCTGCTGGAAGCGGCCGGGTTCGACGTGATCCTGGTCGAGACGGTCGGGGTGGGCCAGTCCGAGGTGACGGTGGCCAATATGGTCGACACCTTCGTCTTCCTCACGCTGGCACGCACCGGTGATCAGCTGCAGGGCATCAAGAAGGGTGTCCTGGAGCTCGCCGACGTGGTGGTGGTGAACAAGGCGGACGGCAAGCACGCCGTGGAGGCCGCCGCGGCCGCCCGCGAGCTGACCGCCGCGCTGCGCCTCATCTATCCGCGCGAGACGCTCTGGCGCCCGCCGGTTCTCACCATGAGTGCGCTGACCGGGGACGGCCTGGCGCAGCTGTGGGACACCGTGGAGGAACACGGCAGAGTGCTCAGGCAGGCGGGGGAGTTCGAGGCCCGCCGCCGCGCTCAGCAGGTCGAGTGGACCTGGGCGATGGTGCGCGACGCCGTCCTGGACCGCGTGCTGTCGCACCCGGCGGTCCGCCGATCGCGTGCCGAGATCGAGCGCCGGGTGCGCGACGGCGAGCTGACACCGACGCTGGCAGCGCAGGAGATTCTGGACGCCGCCGACGGGCCGCGGGCCTGACTCGGGTTCGCCGCCAAGGCTTCTCGGTCGGCGCCATCGGCTACTGCGGGTATAGGATTCGGTTGCCGGTGATGACGAATTTGTGCCTGTCCCGGCAAATGAACCATCAGGTGCAGGGACAGCAAACCTAAAGCCGCCGAGATCAACGTCCCCACACCGCCAGAACTACCGACGCCAGCAACGATTACTTTCTTTGGCTAAGCGCATGCGAATGTTTGACGTCCACGGCAATATGGTGACCCGCAGCTGTCCACGGTCGTTATCCCTCGGAGGTTCCAGGCGTTGACCCAAATCTTCCTTTCCACCTGGGGACAGAACGACAACATCGGGGATTCCATCCTGCGGCGCGGTCTGCTGCGCAGTTTTCAGGAGATGGACGGGGTCGAGCTGCACGTCCACGTGGGGCGGCGCGAACCCGGGGAGTCGAATGACGAGGGATATCTGAGCGCACTGGGCCTGCGCGGTGACGAGGTCCTGTACGACCGGACGATCGACTGGCTCAGGGGTGCCTCGACCCGGGTCTTCGCCAAACGCACCATCATCGTGCTGCCGGCCGGCGAGATCGTCTATCCCAAGTTCGGTAAGCGCATGGTGGCGGCGGGCAATCTGTTGATGGCGCTGGCACCGCGAGTCCGGGGTGGCACCGCGCTGCAGGTCGGTGCCGGGGTGCGGATGTCCTCGGTGGGTGAGCAGGCGAAAGCCGGTACTCGGCGGGTCAGCGATGTGGTGGCCGTCCCGATGCTGGAACGGGTTTCGCGCCGTGCGATGGCCATGGTGGCGTGGCGGGACTCCGCCACCCGACGTTCCTTCGGGGTCGGTGACGTGCTGCCGGACTGGGCGTTCGGGGAGGGCGCCGATCCGCGACTCGGCGGCCTCGGGCCCGCCCCGGCGCAGCGCAAACTCCTGGCCGTCACCACCCGGTGGGACCGGGGGGAGCTGACCGGCGACAAGATCGCGCAGTTACACCGCTTGGCGGACCGTCACGATCTCACGCTCCAGGTGTACAGCCAGGTGCGCCGCGATCGCGAGCACACGGTGCGGCTGGCCCAGACGCTGCACCCGGGTACCGAACCCGTGCTGTTCGAGGACCAGAGCCACGCCGAGTGGGAGCATCAGGTGCGCGCGCTGCATCGCCAGTCCGCCATCGTCGCCAGTGATCGCGCGCACGCGCTGATCATCGGCGCCACCGAGGGCGCCGTCCCGGTGGCGATCTCGAATTGGACCACGGAAAAGCCGGTGCGCACCGTGCGGGCAGGCGGTATCTCGGTGCCGCTGGATTCGGATTCCTCTGTCGAATCGGTCGAGACATATGTGACTGCTCAGCTAGCGGAGCAGACCTCGATCGAGCGCCCGATCATCAATGCGCGCGAGCAAATCGCGGAAGCCCGTATCCGAATGCGGGCAATTGTGAGCAAGGCCGAATCCGCGTTGTGAGTTCGCCCGTCACCGGTGTCCGCCGTCGGTGGGCCGGGGGAGTGGCCGACGTTCGTCGCGGCCACGGGTGTACGCTTGGGAAATCAAAGATGTTGTGCCCCAATTCTTTTCGCGCCATACGAGATGTCGCGACGGGGCGACCCGGCCCGGGCCGGGACTGGCCGGAAACCGCGGGCGGATGCGGAATATGCACGACCTCACGGATAGGTAACACCTCTCGATAGTTAGCTGTGCATGCGAGTAAATTAGTTAGCTGTGACGTATGCAACAGACGGTGGGCGCAGTGTGGCGCCCCTGCACGATGTCGATGGCGCGATGCTGTCGGACCGGGTGCACGGGGCCGCCGACCCCAGCTTCGCCTGCGTGGTGCGGGCCTTCGGCCAATTGTTCGGACACCGCCACTTCGGTGGTGGCGCACTGTCGGTCTACCTGGACGGGGTCCCGGTCGTCGATGTGTGGACCGGCTGGTCCGACCGTCGGGGTCACCACCCCTGGATGGCCGACACCGGTGCGATGGTGTTCTCGGCCACCAAAGGCCTGGCCTCGACCGTCATCCACCGGCTCGTCGATCGCGGTCTCATCGACTACGACGCGCCCGTCGCCGAGTACTGGCCGGAGTTCGCGGCCAACGGTAAAGCCGCGATCACCGTCCGGGACGTCATGCGGCACCGGGCCGGGCTGTCACAGCTGGGCTCCGTCACCAAGGCCGAACTACTCGACCACGAATTGATGGAGGCGCGCGTCGCAGCCGCGCGGCCGGGCCTTTTCCACGGGCGACCGGCCTATCACGCACTCACCTACGGCTGGCTGCTGGCCGGTTTGGCCCGCGGGGCCACCGGCAGCGGCCTGCGCGAGCTCTTCCGCTCCGAGTTGGCCGCCCCGCTGGGCGTCGACGGTGTGTATCTGGGCCGTCCGCCCGCCGCAGCGCCGACCCAGCCGGCGCGGATCATCGGGCCTCAGGGTGTGTGGGAGAACCCGATCTTCAACGCGGTCGCGCCGCATATCGCCGCCCTGCCCCTGTCCGGCGGCTTCGGTGCCATGTACTTCCCGGGGATGCGGTCGATGGTCCAGGGGGACATGCCACTGCTGGACAGTGAGATGGCGTCGGCCAACGGGGTGGTCACCGCACGTGCGCTCGCCCGCGTGTACGGAGCCATCGCCAATGGCGGTGAACTCGACGGGACGCGGTTTCTGTCGCCCGCGTTGGTGGAGGGCCTCACCGGGCCGCCCAGCCTGCATCCCGACGGCGCCATGCTCATGCCGATGTCCTTTCATCTGGGCTACCACGGCCTGCCCATTCCCGGAGTGCTCCCCGGATTCGGCCATGTCGGCCTGGGCGGCTCACTGGGCTGGGCCGATCCCACTTCCGGGCTCGCCATCGGGTACGTCCACAACCGCCTGCTGACGCCGATGCTGGTCGCCGACCAGGCCGGATTCGTGGCTACCGCTGCGTTGATCCGGCGGGCGGCCGCGCAGGCGCGCAAACGGGGTTTTGCCGCGATTCCGCAGTTCGGCACGCCTTTCTCCTGCCCTGCCTCGGCGGTCGGCTAGACCGTCCGCGCGGCCGCTCCAGATTTTGCCTGGGCGTGAAACTAACTGTTCAGTAAGATCGCGGCCGAGTATTGCTGGGGCCCTGTGAGGCACCTGGTGGCGCATGTGCGCCAAGGCATCGGTGGCCGACGTCACTTCCGAACCCCGCGAGGTTTCCTGGGTGTCGTTACCCTTCGATATTCGTTACCTACTGGTGAGTTGCCATCGGCTGTGATCGAGGTAACCACGAGGTGCAAAGGGTCGGTGGCGTGGCGCGCGCCTGGGGCGGATGTTACTCGTGTTTCTGCTGCTAGGTGCCATCTGTGACGGCGTTTCGCACTGGGTGAACACTCGTTCGTCACCGGCTCGCCATGTTGCGGCAAATAATTTACGTTAGCTGCTATTATTAGCTATAGTATGTCGTGGCTAATGTCGATCCCAGCTAAGTGACGTGCGCCACATTTACTGAAACGTCAATTTCTGCGTCTCCTCGCAGGTTACGGGCGTATCCGGAAGTAGCTAGGCGATCTTGATATTGCTCGTGTAGCCTGCGCGTCGCGGCGTTTGAAACTGTAGAGTCCTTAGGGGATTTGCTCGGTTTTTAACGTCATCGTCAACGGAGACGGCTACGCTACCGACTCACCGACACGTTTCGGCACTGGGGCGGAGAAAGGATCTGGGCAGCGCAGTGCGGCGCACATGAGGCACACATGGGTCCAAGAGCCGTATCTGATGCTCGCTCGTCTTTGAGAATTACCGTCCGAAAGAGGTTGTAACCACGTGGTTGAGACACCTGTCACAGCTGTCGCCGTCATCGGTATGGCGGTTCGGTTGCCTGGCGGAATCGACTCACCCGAGCAGATGTGGCAGGCGCTGCTGCGCGGCGACGATTACGTCACCACTGTTCCGCTCGAACGCTGGGATGCCGAAGAGCACTACGACCCCGAGGTCGGGGTCCCCGGGCGCTCGGTCTCCAAGTGGGGCGCGTTCCTCGACGATGTCGCGGGCTTCGATGCCGACTTCTTCGGCATCGGCGACCGGGAAGCGACCGCAGCCGATCCGCAGCACCGTCTCCTGCTGGAAACCGCATGGGAGGCGGTGGAGCACGCCGGTATCGA
Source organism: Mycobacterium hackensackense (assembly GCF_025822555.1). Classification (NCBI taxonomy): domain Bacteria; kingdom Bacillati; phylum Actinomycetota; class Actinomycetes; order Mycobacteriales; family Mycobacteriaceae; genus Mycobacterium; species Mycobacterium hackensackense. The sequence goes on along the minus strand of NZ_JACKUC010000038.1, from coordinate 401,979 downwards.
TCCCGCGACCCTGGACGGATCGCTGACCGGTGTGTTCATGGGTCTGACGACCAATGACTACCAACTGATCGCCGCCGATGCGCACGCCATCGAGGGGCCGTACGGCTTCACCCACAACAACTACTCCATGGCGTCCGGCCGGGTGGCCTACCACATGGGGTTGCGCGGCCCGGCGTTCACCGTCGACTCGGCATGCTCATCGGGTCTGCTGGCACTGCACATGGCCACGCGCAGTCTGCACATCGGCGAGAGCGACCTGGTGCTGGCCGGCGGCGCCCACATCATCCTCGACCCGCGCAAGTACGCCTCGGCGTCCGCGCAGGGCATGCTGTCCGGAACCGGGCGGTGCCGGGCCTTCGACGAGAACGCCGACGGCTTCGTCTTCGCCGAGGCGAGCGCCGTCCTGCTGCTGAAGCGACTGTCGGACGCCGAACGCGACGGCGACCGCATCCTGGCCGTCGTCCGGGGCACCGCCGCCAACCAGGACGGTCACACCGTCAACATCCTGACGCCCTCCAACGAGTCCCAGACGGCCGTCTACCGGGCGGCACTGGACTCGGGCGCGATCGACCCGGGCACCGTGGGCTTCGTCGAGGCACACGGCACCGGGACGCCGGTGGGCGACCCGATCGAGTTCAAGAGCCTGGCCGACGTCTACGGCGGTACCGGACCCATCGCGATCGGCTCGTTGAAGACGAACTTCGGCCACAGCCAGTCCGCGTCGGGCGTGGTGGGTGTGATCAAGAGCGTGCTGGCGCTGCAGCACGGCGTCATTCCGCCGAACCTGCACTTCACCCGGATGCCCGAGGAGATGGAACGCCTCGGCACCGAATTCTTCGTCCCCACCGAGACCACCCCGTTCCCCGACAAGGGCGGCCGTCCGCGCCGGGCGGCGGTGTCGGCGTACGGGATCTCCGGATCCAACGCGCACGCCGTGCTGGAGCAGGCGCCACAGGCCGCCGACGTGCCCGCCGCCGACGGCGCACCGGGTTCCCTTCTCTTCGCGCTGTCTTCCACCTCTGCCGACGAACTGCGGCGCACCGCGGGCCGGCTGGCCGACTGGGTGGCCGCCCACCCGGATGTGGATCTGCACGATCTCGGCTACACCCTGGCCCGTCGTCGCTCGCACCGGTCGGTGCGCACGACGGTGGTGGCCGATTCCACCGAGTCGCTGATCGCCGCGCTGCGTGAGGTCGCCGCCGGCGGAGCGCCCTACGAGGCCGCCGTCGGGGCCGATGACCGCGGCCCGGTCTGGGTCTTCTCCGGACAGGGTTCGCAGTGGGCCGGCATGGGCGCCGGCCTGCTGGCCACAGAACCGGTGTTCGCGGCCACCGTCGCCGCTTTGGAGCCCTTGATCGCCGAGGAGTCCGGCTTCTCGGTCACCGAGGCGATGTCCGCGCCCGAGACCGTCACCGGGATCGGCAAGGTCCAGCCCACCGTCTTCGCGGTACAGGTCGCCCTGGTGGCCACCCTGAAGGCCTACGGGGTGACCCCCGGTGCGGTGATCGGGCACTCGATGGGGGAGATCGCCGCCGCGGTGGCGGCCGACGTGCTGTCCCTGGAAGACGCCGTCAAGGTCATCTGCCGCCGCTCGCAGTTGATGAGCCGGGTGGCCGGCACCGGAGCGATGGCTTCGGTGGAACTGCCCGCCAAGCAGGTGCTCTCCGAACTGCAGGCCCGCGGTGTCAACGATGTCGTCCTGGCCGTGGTGGCCTCGCCGACCTCGACCGTCGTCGGCGGTGCCAAGGAGTCCGTCCTCGAGCTGGTGGCCGAGTGGGAACGCCGCGAGATCATGGCACGTGAGGTGGCCGTGGACGTCGCCTCGCACACCCCGCAGGTGGACCCGATCCTCGACGACCTCGCCGATGCCCTCGCGGACCTGGACCCGGGTGACCCGAGCGTCCCGTACTACTCGGCGACCATGTACGACCCGCGCGACCTGGTGGACTGGGATGCCGACTACTGGGTGGACAACCTGCGCCACACTGTGCGCTTCGCCGCGGCGGTGCAGGCCGCCCTGGAGGACGGCTATCGGGTGTTCAACGAGCTGTCCCCGCATCCGCTGCTGACCCACGCGGTCGACCAGACGGCCCGCTCGCTGGACATCACCTTTGCGGCGCTGGCCAGCGTCCGCCGTCAGCAGGAGCTCCCGCACGGGTTGCTGGGTGTGGTGGCCGATCTGCACAACGCCGGGGCCAAGGTGGACTTCTCGGTGCTGTACCCGACCGGTCGCCTCGTCGATGCTCCGCTACCGACGTGGACCCGGCGTCCGTTGATGCTGGTGCGCGATCCGAACGAGCTGCCCCCGGGCGGTGCCACGCTGTCGGTGCACCCCCTGCTGGGCGCCCATGTGCGGCTGCCGGAAGAGCCGGAGCGGCACGCCTGGCAGTCCGATGTGGGCACCGACACCCAGCCGTGGTTGGGCGACCACCAGGTGCACAACGTCGCCGCACTCCCGGGTGCCGCCTACTGCGAGATGGCCCTGTCGGCCGCCGCGACGGTGCTCGGCGACGGCGCCGAGGTGCACGACATCAGCTTCGACGAGATGCTGCTGCTGGAAGACCACACCGTGGTGTCGGCGGCTTCCACCGTCTCCGCGCCGGGCGCGGCCGACTTCCAGGTCGAGACCTACCACCAGGGTGAGAAGGTGCAGCGGGCGGCCGCCGTGCTGCGCGCCGGTGACGCCGAGGTGCCTGCCGGCCGTGACATCGACGCACTGCTGGCCGCTCACCCGAAGCGGCTGGACGGGGCCGAACTGCGGGTCTGGTACAGCCAGCGCGGTATCCAGTACGGACCGGCGTTCGCGGGCCTGGTGGCGGTCAACGTCAACGACGGTGAGAGCGGGCCGGACGATTCGGTGCTCGCGGAGGTGTCGCTGCCCGGGTCGATCCGGTCCCAGCAGGCCGCCTACGGCGTGCATCCCGCACTGCTGGATGCCTGCTTCCAGGCCGTCGGCGCCCATCCCGCGATCTTCGGTGACGCCTTCGGTTCGCTGCTGCTGCCGATGGGTGTGGCCAAGCTCCGCAGCTACGGTTCGACGCGCAATGTGCACTACTGCCATGCCCGGCTGACCAGTGTCACGGCCGCGACGGTCGAGGTGGATCTGGATCTGCTCGACGAAGACGGCAACGTCCTGCTCGCGGTCACCGGCCTGCGGCTGGGGAGCGGTGTGTCGGACACCGGCCGGTTGGAGCGCACCTTCAACGAGCGCTTGCTGACCATCGAGTGGGGCCAGCAGGAGCTGCCCGAGGTGGAATACGCGAATCCGGGCAGCTGGCTGCTGATCAGCACATCGGATGCCGCGGACCTGCTGGCCACCAAACTTGCCGACGCCATCAAGGCGCACGGTGTGGACGTCACCACGATGGTGTGGCCGCAGCATTCCGACCATGACGCCCAGGCTGTGCGGCTGCGTGAACTGTTGGCCTCCAACGTGTTCGGCGATGTGCTGGTGGTGACCCCGCCGCGGCGCGGCGTCACCGATCAGCAGTCCGGGGTGCGCGGCGGGGACACCGTCCGGCACCTGGTGCACATCGCCAGGGAGCTGCCCGAGGTGCCCGGTCAGGCGCCGCGCCTGCACGTCGTCACGCGCAACGCCCAGACGGTGCTGCCCGACGACTCCGCCAACCTGGACGAGGCCGGGCTGCGTGGCCTGGTGCGGGTGATCGGTACCGAACACCCGCAGCTGCGGGTCACCCAGATCGACGTCGACGACTACACCGACGCCACCCCGGTGGCGGCGCAGCTGGTGTCGGGCTCGGATGAGGACGAGACGGCGTGGCGCGGCGGAAAGTGGTTCGCGGCCCGTCTGGTGTCGGGGCCGTTGCGTCCGGAGGAGCGCCGGACCGCGGTGGTGAACCCGGCCCGCGACGGACTCCGTCTGCAGATCCGGACCCCCGGCGATATCGAGACCCTCGAGCTGGCCGCCTTCGAGCGCGTCGCTCCCGGGCCCGGTCAGATCGAGGTCGCGGTGACGGCGTCGAACCTGAACTTCGCCGACGTGCTGATCGCCTTCGGCCGGTACCCGAGCTTCGAGGGCCGCCAGCCCAAGCTCGGCGGTGACTTCGCGGGTGTCGTCACCGCGGTCGGCCCGGGCGTGGTCGGCCACAAGGTGGGCGACCGGGTCGGTGGCGTCTCCGCCGTCGGCACGTGGGCGACCTTCGTCACCTGCGACGCCAACCTGGCCGTGACACTGCCGCCCGGCCTGCCGACCAATCGGGCCGCGGCGGTGCCGAGTGCCCACGCCACCGCCTGGTACGGCCTGCACGACCTGGCCCGGATCGCCGCCGGTGACAAGGTGCTGATCCACTCCGGCACCGGTGGTGTCGGTCAGGCCGCCATCGCCATCGCGCGGGCCGCCGGTGCCGAGATCTATGCCACCGCGGGCAGCGAAGCGCGCCGGGAACTGTTGCGCGGCATGGGCATCGAGCATGTCTACGACTCGCGCAGCACGGAATTCGCCGCACAGATCCGCCGCGACACCGATGGCTACGGCGTGGATATCGTGCTGAACTCGCTGACCGGCGCGGCTCAGCGGGCCGGGCTGGAGCTGCTGTCGTTCGGCGGCCGGTTCGTCGAGATCGGCAAGCGCGATATCTACGGCGACACCCGGTTGGGTCTCTTCCCGTTCCGGCGCAACCTGTCGTTCTACGCCGTCGACCTCGCGTTGCTGTCGCTGACCAACCCGGACACGGTGCATCGCCTGCTCGAGGTCTGCTACCAGCAGATCGCCGACGGTGTCCTGCCGCTGCCGGAGACCACGCACTACCCGCTGGAGGACGGCGCCACCGCAATCCGCGTCATGGGTGCGGCCGAGCACACCGGCAAGCTCGTGCTCGACATGCCCCACGGCGGGCAGATCCAGGCGGTGGTCCCGCCGGAGGAGGCCCAGGTCCTGCGCGGCGACGGCGCCTACATCGTGACCGGCGGTCTGGGTGGGCTCGGCCTGTTCCTGGCCGAGAAGCTGGGTGCCGCGGGAGCGGGGAGGATCGTGCTCAACGGCCGGTCCGCGCCCTCGCAGCACGCCCAGGAGATCATCGACCGGATCCGGCGCGGCGGTACCGAGGTGGAGGTGTCACTCGGTGACATCGCCGAGCAGGAGACCGCCGACCGTCTGGTGGTGGCCGCCTGCGCCACCGGCCTGCCGCTGCGCGGGGTGCTGCACGGCGCAGCGGTCGTCGAGGACGCCGCCCTGCTGAACATCTCCGACGAGCTCGTCGAACGCGACTGGGCGCCGAAGGTGTACGGCGCCTGGAATCTGCACACCGCGACGGCCAAGCAGCAACTCGACTGGTTCTGCATGTTCTCGTCGGCTGCGGCACTGGTCGGGTCGCCCGGCCAGGGCGCGTACGCGGCGGCCAACAGCTGGCTGGACGCTTTCGCACACTGGCGGCGCAGCGAAGGCCTGCCCGCCACGGCCATCGCGTGGGGGCCCTGGGCGGAGATCGGCGCCGGCACCGGCCTGGCATCCGAGAGCGGCGAGGCCGCCATCGGGCCCGACGAAGGTGCGTACGCCTTTGACCGGCTGCTGCGGCACGATCGGGCCTACACCGGCTACGCTTCGTTGTCAGGGACGTCGTGGATCACCGCGTTCGCACAGAACACGCGATTCGCCGAGGCGTTCCGGTCAACCGGTCCGCGAAGCGGCGGTACCAGCAGTGCGTTCCTGGCGGAGCTGCACGATCTGCCGCGCGAAGAGTGGCCGGCCAGGATGCGCAAGATGGTCGTCGAGCAGGTCAGTTTGATTCTGCGGCGTGCGGTGGATCCCGACCGCCCGCTGACCGAATATGGTCTCGATTCCCTGGGGACTCTCGAGGTACGCACCCGCATCGAGGCGGAAACAGGTATTCGTATTGGTTCAGCAGATATCAGCACCGTTCGGGCGCTGACGGAGCGCCTCGTCGGCGCTTTGGCGCCCGACTCGCCAGTATCGGTCCCGTCGTGAGGACGGAGAGCGCATCGATGCGCACCCCGTCCGACGACGTCGTCCAGGTAGGAGACCAATAAGTGGTTGCGATGAAGCCGATACAAGAGTGGATCGGTGAACCAGGTGTGGTGATCTCTTGGCATCCGTCGCGCGCGTCGCTGGCGAAGGTGCGAGAGGCGCCGGTCAGCGATGTGCCCACCAGCTATCAGCAGGAACAGCATCTGCTTGCCTATCGCAAGCATCTGGCCGAGGGCACCGATATGGCCCGGCTCATCATCCCGGGCTGGGATGTGCCCGGGCAGTGCGATGTGCGCGCGATGACGCATGTGATCAACGCCTATCTGCGCAGGCATGACACGTTCCACAGTTGGTTCGAGTTCGCCGGCTCCGCTGGAGACCCTGAGACCGGCGAGATCATCCGGCACACCGTGACCAACCCGCGCGATATCAAGTTCGTGGCGACCGAGCACGGCGAGATGGCGGCCGCCGAATGGCGCGACCACGTGATGTCGACCCCGGACCCCTGGCAGTGGGACTGCTTCCACTTCGGTGTCATCCAGCGGGCCGACCATTTCACCATCTACATCAGCGTCGACCACGTGCACACCGATGCGATGTTCATCGGGCTGGCGTTCGTCGAGATCCACATGATGTACGACGCGCTGGTGCGCGGCGAGGCGCCGTTGCAGCTTCCCGAGGCGGGCAGCTACGCCGAGTACTGCATCGCGCAGCGCCAGTACACCGCCGATCTGACCACCGATTCCGACGAGGTACGCGGGTGGATCGACTTCCTCGAACTCAACGGCGGCACGCTGCCCGGGTTCTCGCTGCCGCTGGGCGACGCGTCGGTGACGCACTCCGGTGACGTCATCACCCTGCAGCTGCTCGATCAGGACCAGACCGACAAGTTCGAGAAGGCGTGCACCGCGGCCGGTGCGCGGTTCAGCGGCGGCGTCTTCGCCTGCGGTGCCCTGGCGCATGCGGCCCTGACCGGTGAGGACACCTACTCGGTGATCACACCGACCACGACGCGGCGCACCCAGCTCGACTTCATGACCACGGGCTGGTTCACCGGCCTGGTGCCGATCGCGGTCCCGGTGGACATCACGTCGTTCGCGGATACCGCGCTGGCGGCCCAGGCATCGTTCGACGGCGGGATGGATCTGGCGCACGTTCCGTTCGAACGCGTCCTGGAACTGGCGGCCGACGAGGGGGTTCGTCCGCCGGATCCCGGTACCCCGATGTTGTCGTTCATCGACGTCGGCATGCTGCTGCCGGGCGTCATCGAGCACTTCCAGAGCCTGGGCGGCCGGATCTACAGTGATCCCCGGTCCGCGTACCAGGTCGGCATGTGGGTGAACCGGGGGGAGAAGGAGACGACGGTGACGGTCGCCTTCCCGAACAACTCGATCGCCCGGGAGTCGGTGCTGCGCTACGTCGAGTCGATGCGCGAGGTCTACCTGCGGGTGATCGACGGACTGGTTCCGGTGGAATCCTTCACCGACACCGATGCGGCCGATCTCGACCTCAAGACCGCCTGACCGCATTTCTTCATGGAGGTGACGGTGCGATGACGCGTGCCACCACAACGCCGGGCGCCACGAGCAATCCGGACGCCGCACGACAAGACGATGTGCTCTCGTTCACCGATCAGGTGATGTTCCTGGCCCTGCGCGCCACCGGCGCGGAGTCGGTGGTCCAGGCCAACTGGATCTACGAGCATCCCATCGACTACGACGGCCTGCGTAAGTTCTTCGACGGCATGGGCTACGGGCTGATGGGCCGGTGCATCGAGCCCTCCCCGCTGCCGTTCGGGCGGCACCGCTGGGTGACGGTGCACGGACCGCAGCAGGAGCTGGAGATCGCCGAGCCACGTCCGCGTTCCGAACTCAGCGACTGGGTCGACGAGCGGACGGCGATGCCGCTGGATCCCGAGCACGGTCCGAGTTGGCATATCGGCGTGCTGCCGATGACCGACGGTTCCACCGCGGTATCGCTGACCGCCTCGCACTGCACCGGTGACGGCAGCGCCGGGGTGCTCGCCCTGCTGGAGGCGGCGCACCAGGCCCGGCTGCATCACGGCTGGAACCCGCCGAAGAGCCGGACCCGGCGACAGGCCGTCGTCGAGGATCTACGCGTCACGGTGCGCGGACTGCCCGAGCTGGGCCGCACCCTGGTCGCGGCCGCCAAACTCGCCTACGCCCGCCGCCACGAGATCTCCCGCTCCGGCGCGGTGCGGGTCGCCAAGCCGACAGGTCCCGATCACCTGGTGAAGGTGCCTGCGCTCTCGGTGTTCATCCCGACCGCGGAGTGGGACGCGCGCGCGGAAAGCCTTGGTGGAAACAGCTATTCGCTGGTGGCCGGCTTCGCCGCCAAGTTGTCCGAACGCCTGGGCCGGCACCGCGTCGAGGACGGTCTGGTGACGCTCAACGTGCCGCAGGCCGACCGGCAGTTCGGCGACACCCGCGCCAACGCGGTGAAACTGGCCGATATCGTCGTCGACCCGACCAAGGTGACCACCGACCTGTCCCACGCCCGCGCGGCACTGAAGGCGGGCATCACCGCGGCCCGCGAGGTGCCGGACGAGACGTTGCAGCTGCTGCCGCTGGTCCCGTGGGTGCCCAAACGGGCCGTGCACGCGGTGGCCGATGTGGTGTTCGGGTTCTCCGCGGATATGCCGGTGTCGTGCTCCAACATGGGCGAGCTGCCCCCCGACGTCGCCCTGGCCGACGGTACCCCGGCCGAATACATGTTCTTCCGCGGCGTCGACCGCACCATCACCCGGCACTCGCTGGAAAAGCGCGGTGGCCTGCTCACCGTGGTGGCCCTGCGCCTCAACGGCACCATCGCGCTCAGCGTCGTCGCCTACAAACCCGGCGCGGAGAACTCCAAGCCGTGGTTACGTGATGTGATCATCAGCACGCTCGCGGAATTCGGCCTGTCCGGCCCGGTCGAGTAACGGCAGATCCCAGGAGTGCAGATGGACAACCGCCTGGCCCTGTTCGACGAAGGCATGGTCCGGTCGTTGAACGCCACCGGTCGGATGCAGACGATCCAGTGTGTCTGGGTCTACGAGCGCCCTGTCGACATGGAGGGCGTGCGGCGCTTCCACCGCAATTTCGGTTACGGCATGGCCGGCCGGCGCATCGAGCGTTCGCCGTTGCCGTTCGGCCGGTATCGGTGGGTGGCCACACCGGGACCGGCGTCCCCGCTGGAGGTCAACGAGACGCCGATCCCGCGCGAGGACCTCAACGACTGGATCGATTTCCGGTCCCAGATCCACGTCGACGCCGAGGAGGGCCCGGGTTGGCATATCGCCGTCCAGCCGCTCGACGACGGCTCGACGGCGGTCTGCGTGGTGGGCACGCACTGCCTGGGTGACGGCGTCGGCGCCGCACTCGCGGTGTGGGCGGCCGTGATCGACAACAAGATCGACATCGGTTATCCCGCACCGTATTCCCGCCGCACCGGGCGCGCCATCGCGGCCGACCTGCGCGATACCGTGCGCGAGCTGCCGCAGGCGGCGCGGGCGGCGGCCAAACTGGTCAAGCTCGTCCGCGAAGGCGCCAAGAACGCCCCCGCGGATACGGGCGGGAGCACACCCGCGCCGAGGAAGAAGCCCACCGGTCCCGACGAGCCCGTCCTGGTGCCGTGGACCTCGGTCTGGATCGACCCCGCGCTCTGGGAGGAGCGGGCCCACGCCCTGGGCGGTAACACCTACGCGCTGCTGGCGGGTTTCGCGGCCCGGCTGGGCGAACGGTTGGACCGCCGCGGCCCCGACGGCAGCGTGACGTTGATGATCGCCAAGGCCGACCGCGGTGACAAGGACTATCGCGCCAACGCGATGTCGCTGACCAACGTCAAGGTCGACCCGACCCCGGTGACCAAGGATCTGAGCGCCGTGCGGGCTGCCGTGCGCGAGGCGCTCAAGACCAACGAGGAGACGCCCAATCCGCTCCTGGACGTGCTACCGCTGGTGCCTTTGCTACCGCGCAAGGCCGTCCGGCTGTTGGCCGACAGCATCGTGGGTGCCAATGACCTGCCCGTCACCTGCTCGAATATCGGTGTCATGCCCGAAGCCCTGACCTCGGTGGATGGCACCCCCGCGGACTTCACCGTGTTCCGCGGCGTCGATCAGGGACTCACCCGGCACTTCCTGGAACTCAGCGGCGGCCAGTTGGTTGTGGTTTCCGTGCTGGTAGGTGGCAAAATCAACATCGGCGTCGAGGCGTACAAGCCCGGTGCCGAAAACTCCAAGGCCCTCCTTCGGGAGCTGGTCGCCGACACCCTGGCCGAATTCGAACTCACCGGCGAGATTCGATAGCACGCCGGCCGTGCTGACTGACAGAGCGTGATGACTGATAGAGGTTTATGCCCATGACACAGAGTTCTCTCGTCGGTGTGCTGCGCGAACGCGCCAGTCTGCAGCCCGATGACCTGGCATATACCTATCTGAACTACGAGGTCGATCCCGACGGTGTCGCCATCAGCCTCACCTGGGCCCAGCTGCACCGGCGGGTGCACAGCCTGGCCTGGGAACTTCGCCAGCTCGCCGAGATCGGCGAACGCGCCGTCATCGTCGCGCCGCAGGGGCTGGAGTACGTCGTCGCGTTCCTGGCCACGCTGCAGGCCGGTCTGATCGGGGTCCCGCTGTCGGTGCCGCAGGCGGGTAAGGGTGGCCGACACGACGAGCGCATCGCCGCCGTCATCGAGGACTCGGCCCCGGCCATCCTGCTCACCACGTCGGCGGTCACCGAATCGCTGACCGAATACGCCGTCGCCATCGGCGACCGGCCCGCCCCGGCGATCGTCGAGGTCGACAAGCTGGACCTCGACGAGCGGCGTAAGAACCTCAAGTCGCGCGAAGAGTTCCCGGAGACGGCATACCTGCAGTACACCTCCGGGTCCACCCGCACCCCGGCCGGCGTGATGGTCACCAACGCCAATGTGTCGGCGAACTTCGAGCAGTTCGTGCACGACCAGTTCGGGGCGTTCGGACACATCGCGCCCGCGGGCACGACGGTGGCCATCTGGCTGCCGTTCTACCACGATATGGGCCTGCTCTTCGGGATCGGCTATCCCATCCTGGGCGGTTGGCACACCGTGTTCACCACCCCGATGGCGTTCACGGCCAAGCCGGCCCGCTGGGTGCAGATGATGGCGAGCTACCCGAATGTGCTGACCGCCGGCCCCAACTTCGCCTTCGAGCTGGCCGCGAGCCGTACCACCGATGAGGATATGGCCGGACTGGACCTCGGCGGGGTGGCCGCCCTGGTCAGCGGTGCCGAGCGGGTGCACGAGGCCACGCTGCGCCGCTTCGCAAAGCGGTTCGCCAAGTTCAACTTCAACCCCGAGGTGCTCAAGCCGTCCTACGGCCTGGCCGAGGCCACTCTCTATGTCGCCACCCGTGCGGCCGGCAGTCCGCCGAACGTGGCCGCTTTCGACGCCGACAAGCTGGCCGCTGGGCACGCCGAGCGCTGCGCGTTGGAGGACGGCACCGCGCTGGTCAGCTACGGCACGGAAACCTCACCGCTGGTGCGCATCGTCGACCCGGAGACCGGCGTGGAATGCCCGGCCGGGATCATTGGTGAGATCTGGACCTACGGCGAGAACAACTGCCTCGGCTACTGGCGCAAGCCGGAGCAGACCGAGCGGGTCTTCAAAGCCGAGATCGTCGGCCCGACCGCGGGTACGCCCGCGGGGCCGTGGTTGCGCACCGGCGACCTCGGGGTGATCTCCGAGGGTGAGCTGTTCATCGTCGGCCGGATCAAGGATCTGCTGATCGTGCGCGGCCGCAACCACTACCCGGACGACATCGAGTCCACCATCACTGAGATCACCGGGGGCCGGGTGGCCGCCTTCTCGGTCGAGGAGGACAACACCGAGCAGCTGGTGGCGATCATCGAGATCAAGAAGCGTGAGCAGATCGCCGAGGACGAGCTGGCGTCCATCAAACGCGATGTGGCGACCGCGGTTTCGGAGACACACGGGATCAGCGCCGCGGATCTGGTCTTCGTGTCGGGCGGTTCGATCCCGCTGACCACCAGCGGTAAGGTGCGCCGGTCGTCGTCGGCGGAGTTGTACCGCAATCGCCAGTTCGACCGGCTGGACGACAAAGTTCAGTCGGCCTGAGACCGTCGGGTTTCGTGACAGGGACAGACAACACCCTCGCCTATATCGACCAGACGTCGTTCCACGGACTGCAGGCCCTCGGCCGCGGACCCATCATGCAGTACACGTGGATCTACCGGCGGCCGATCGACATGGCCGGCGTGCAGCGTTTCCACCGCAACCTGGCGGGCACCCTGCTGGGCCGGCGCATCGAGTGCTCGCCCCTGCCGATCGGCAGGCATCGGTGGGTGGCCGCGGCGGAGCCGCCGGGGATCGACACCTACGCCGAGCCGCGGACCCGCGAGCAGGTGTGGGACTTCGCCGACGAGCACGTGGCCCTGCCGATCGACCCGGCGAGCGGGCCGGGGTGGCGCCTCGGGGTCCAACCCCTGACCGACGGTGGCGCCGCGCTGAGCCTGACGGCGTCGCATTCGTTGGCCGACGGTCAGGGCTTCTCGATGGCCGTCGCCGACGCCGTCAACGGGGTGGTACTGGATCTCGGCTATCCACCGCCGGGGTCGCGGCCGCGCGGCAAGGCGCTGCGTGAGGACGGCGTGCAGGTGTTGCGGGCGGTGCCGTCGATGGGACGCGCGATCGCGGCCACCGTCGCGGTCGCACGCAGTGAGCGCGCGGATCTGGCGACCTCGTTCCGGACCGCGGCGCAGCCACCGCGCGACGGTGACGACCGCCCGGTGGTGGCGCCGAACGTCACGGCTTTCGTCGATATCGATGACTGGGATCGGACCGCGAAAGCCCTTGGTGGGACCAGTAATTCACTGTTCGCCGGGCTCGCGGCGCGGCTCGGTGCCCGGCGCGGCCGGGTGGCCGCCGACGGGCTGGTCAAACTCTCCTGGCCGGTCAGTGAGCGGCAGCCGGGGGATACCCGCGCCAATGCGCTCATCGCCACGCATATGACCGCCGATCCGGCCGTGGTCACCGCCGACCTCGTGGGTGTCCGCGCGGCGATGAAACAGGCGCTGTCGGAATCCGCCGAGATGTCGGCCCGGCTGATGGGGCCGCTGCCGCTGACGCCGCTCACCCCGAAGGCGTTGGTGCGCCGCCTCGAAGCCATGGTGGTGTCGGTGAACAGCCCGATCGGCTGCTCGAACATGGGGGAGCTCGACCCCGCGGTGAACCGGCCTGACGGCACCGACGCCGACTACATCTCGCTGCGGCTGCTGGAACCGCGAATCACCTCACGCGACCTCAATCAGATGAACGGGTACCTGGGACTGGTGTCGGGCCGGCTGCACGGACGGGTCTTCGTCGCGGCGGGCGGCTGGACTGTGGGCGGCGACAACTCGCGCGCCGCGATCCGGGACGCGCTGGCCGGCGCCTTGGACGATTTCGGGCTCGCGGCGACGTTCTAGCCGGCCCGGACGGGGCGTGCCGCGTGCTCGATCAGATCGGCTGCCGAGGCCACGCTCTGCGCCGGCGTGGCCAGACCGGCGGCGAACTCGCGGGCCCGCCGGGCGACGGCCGGATCCAGCACGGTCCGCAGCGCGGCGGTGAGCGACTTCTTGTTCATCGAGGTGAACCGTTGCGAGGTACCGATTTTCAGCTTGCGCACGGCCCTCGCCCATACCGGCTGATCGGCGGACACCCACAACACCAGGGTGGGCACACCGGCTCGGGCGCCCGCGGCGGTGGTTCCGGCACCACCGTGGTGCACGACGGCCCGGCAGGCCGGGAACACCGCGGAGTGGTTCACCGCGCCGACCAGCTTGACGTGCTCGGCGGCCGCGATCTCGTCGAGTTCCCAGACGCCGGCGCTGATCAGCGCGCGTTCACCCAGTTCGGCGCAGACCTGGGTGATCATGGCGACCGCGTCGGCGGGGGACTCCACCGGCATGCTGCCGAAGCCGAAGTAGATCGGCGGGGTGCCGGCGTTGATCCAGGAGGTCACCTCCTCGTCGATGGCCGTCTCCAGGCCCAGGGTGATCGCGCCGACCAGGGGACGCGTGCCGCCCCACTCCTGCGCCAGGCCGGGGAAGAAGGTCGGGTCGTAGGCCTGGATCTCCAGCGCCCCCGCCTCGACGATGCGCCGCGCGGACCGGATGTTGGTGGCCGGCAAGCCCAGGGTGCGGCGCTGGGCGTCCTCGGCGGACTTGCCGAGTCGCCACAGGGCCCACTCGCCGACGGCGAAGCTGGGTTTGATGGCCCACGACGGTAGCGGTACCGCCAGCAGGTGGCTGTTGGGCCGGGCCGGGAAGTAGTGCAGGGCCGCCATCGGGATGTCGTAGTGCTCGGCGACGTTGGCGGCCACCTCCTGATAGGTGGTTCCGGTCAGGATGAGGTCGGCGTCGGCGGCCAGCTCGGTGAGGGTGGCGTTCATATCCGCCCACCCGTCGGTGTAGTAGGCGATGCCCTCCTTGATGGCGGCCACCGGGTTCTTCAGCTTCCAATAGTTCTGGAACGCGTCGCTTTCCACCTGCTTCTGGGAGTCGACACCATAGGCGACGGCGGGTCCCAGGCCGACCGACTCCACGAAGCCGATGAGATTGGGCGGCACGGCGATCTTGACCTCGTGACCCCGGTTGCGCAGTTCGCGCGCCACCGCGGCGCAGGGTTCGACGTCGCCGCGCGTGCCGTGGACTGCCACAACGATTCTCATGAGCGGGAAGTCTATTCGGTACCGGCGTACGCCGGGTCGGCCGATCGGGCGGTCAGCGACTGGCTCTGCTGAACCACTTCGTCTTGACCCGCCAGGAATGCGCCGAGGTCAGGGCGAAGCCCGCCGCGCACCCACAGGCGAAGATCCAGACCAGCGTGCCGCCGTCCCAGATCTGCAACGGGACGACGTAGGCGGTGACGATCCGGATGGCACAGGCCAGGATGCCGCTCGCCGAGGCGACCAGATAGACATTGGCGATGGCCCGTGACTTGGGGTCTTTACGCAGCACCAGCAGGGCGCGCACCCCATAGCCGAGCAGATAGATCAGCATGCCGCAGACCATCAGCCAGTACAGGCTGAGCCAGAAATCGGTGGGTACCTCGAAGAAGTCGGCGCGGTACACCGTGGCGCCGTTGCTCAGCGAGAAGGCGGCCAGCATCAGCGGGATGCACAGCGTGGCCGGGCGCTCGATGTACTGCTTGAACGAGCTCTGCATGGCGTGGTCGTCCTGCAACCTGCCGACGGCGTTGTAGACGATGGCCGACGCCGCGACGATGTAGCAGTCGTGCCCGATGTAGTCCTCGAGGTTCCACATACCGGTCATCGCGTGCAGCAGTTTGCCCAGGGTTTCCGAGGCCAGCGGCGACATCAGCAGAACCGCCAGGCCCTGTAACGCGATGTTGAGCGTCGCGGCAACTTCCCAGCGGCACGACCACGTGACGCGACGGATCCACAGGCTCCACGCGATACACGCCAAGGTGATCGCGATGAGGATGGTCAGTTGCATCTGTGTCGCCTTCGAGCTGAATTATTGTCAGCAAATACTACTGGTTAGAGCGGGGGCGCGTCGCCACGCGGCGTGAGTTGGGACAGTCGTGGCGGGCGGGTCTGCTGCCGGGTGCCGACCTCCTCACGGACCGCTTCCTTCACCGCGGTGACGGTGAACGGCGTCGACTCGATGTAATTCCACACCTCTTGGCGGCTCATGAGGCCGAAACGCACCTGAAGGTCGGGATAACTCAAGGTGAAGCGATCGGCGACGCGGCGAAGTTCCTCGGCGTCGGGGTAGCTGGCCTCTTTGATCCGCCGGTAGTACGTGCTGCTGGAGATACCGAGGGCGTCGTAGATGTCCTTGGCCTCGACATCACCGTCGAGCAGGTAATCGAGCAGCGCTTTGAGTTGTCGACCGTTCTCATCGGTACGTGGCACCCACCCACAATAACGGCATCCCGCTATTGGGCGCCAGCAACCAAAAAACGGGCATTAATTCCTTAATTGACACTGGCGTCACAGTTTCGGGAGTTGTGTCCCAATTTTGGGACACAGGCCGTAATGTGGTGCCCATGGTTGCTCCGCTATTCCGGAACAGAGTCGAAACCGGCGAATTTTCTCCCTCCGGCGTCGGGCGTGCACCCGATGACGTTGCCGCCGATCTGGGTGCCACCGTCATGATCACCGACTATGACGTCGACGACGCGCCGAAGCCCGATGATCTGCAGCGGATGCAGGCGCCGTTGTCGGAGGTGCTCAGCGAAGAGCTCGAAGGTGCCAGCCGGCACCTGCGCGTGCCGGCCGAGCAGATCCTGCTGGCCGCGCTGGCTCGCACCGTCCACCGCACGATCGGCAGCGGCGTGGTTGCCGTCGACCTCGTGCGTCAGTCGACGGTCGAGACCACCGTGCACGCCGTCGGGCTGAGCTGCGCGTCGCCTTCCGAGGTCGACGCGACCGAGATGCTGACCGAGGTCCGAGCCGCGATCGCGGGCGCGACCGCCCGCCACGGCGCACACCCCGAGGCCGAGGTGGCGTTCAGTTACGCCGATCCGGCACCGGCGTGTGAGGTCATCCCCGGCCTCGGCCACGCGCTGAAGCTGCGGGCGTACCGCAGCGGCGACGTGCTCAACCTGGACTGGTGGTATGACACCCGCCGGTTCGAGGAGTACACCATCGTCGAGCTCACCGAGCAGTTCCCGCTGGCGCTCATCGAGATCGCCTCGGAGGCCGTGCCGACGGCGGTCGACGCCGCCTGACGTAAACTTCTCCCATCGGCATCGATCCGGCCATCACCGGGGAGCCTTCGGAAGAAAAGCCGGTAGCGGCTCGGTAGAACCGAACGGGTGGGCCCGTCATCGCCCGCAACTGAGCGGCACATGTGTGTGGTGTGCAAGCGGGGTGGTACCGCGGCGCTCGCGCACCGGCGCGACGTTCGTCCCCGTGCCTGACATGCCTGGCACAGGAGACGACACCATATGTCCGCCAACGTGGACACCTACCCGAAGCTCACGGGCGGATCGCCGAACTTCCCGGCACTGGAAACCGATGTGCTGGCGTACTGGGCTGCCGACGGCACCTTCCGCGCCAGCCTGGACGGGCGCGCCGACGCGCCCGAGTACGTCTTCTATGACGGCCCGCCGTTCGCCAACGGCCTGCCGCACTACGGCCACCTGCTCACCGGCTACGTCAAGGACATCGTCCCGCGCTACCGGACCATGCGCGGGTACAAGGTGGAACGCCGCTTCGGCTGGGACACCCACGGTCTGCCCGCCGAGCTCGAGGTGCAGCGCCAACTCGGCATCGCCGACAAGGCCCAGATCGAGGCCATGGGTATCGGTGCCTTCAACGACGCCTGCCGCGCCTCGGTACTCAAGTACACCGACGAGTGGCGGGCCTACGTCACCCGCCAGGCCCGCTGGGTCGACTTCGACAACGACTACAAGACCCTCGATCCCGGCTTCATGGAATCGGTGATCTGGGCGTTCAAACAGCTGTGGGACAAGGGCCTGGCCTATGAGGGCAACCGGGTGTTGCCGTACTGCTGGAACGACGAGACCCCGCTGTCCAACCACGAGCTGCGGATGGACGATGACGTCTACCAGAGCAGGCAGGACCCGGCGCTGACGGTCGGGTTCCGGATCGACGACGGCGCCGGGCCCGATCTGGCCGGCTGCTACCTGCTGATCTGGACCACGACACCGTGGACACTGCCGTCCAACCAGGCCGTCGCCGTCAACCCCGAGGTCACCTACGTCGTCGTCGAGGGACCCGACGGACACCGGTACGTGCTGGCCGAGGCGCGGCTGGGCGCCTACGCGCGCGAACTCGGCGAGGAGCCGGTGGTGGTGGCGACCTACACCGGTGAACAGCTGCTGGGCCTGCGTTACGCGCCGCCGTTCCCGTACTTCGCCGATGCGGTCAACTCGTTCCAGGTGCTCGGGGCGGACTTCGTCAGCACCGAGGACGGCACCGGACTGGTGCACATGGCGCCCGCCTACGGCGAGGACGACAAGGCCACCGCCGACACCGCCGATATCGTCGCCGTCACCCCGGTGGATTCCAAAGGCCGATTCGACACGACGGTGCCCGACTACGCGGGGCTGCACGTCTTCGAGGCCAACGCGCAGATCATCCGCGACCTCAAGAACGGCACCGGCGCGGCAGCGGTCAACGGCGCGGTGCTGCTGCGCCAGGAGACCTATGACCACTCCTACCCGCACTGCTGGCGCTGCCGCAATCCACTGATCTACCGGGCGGTGTCGTCCTGGTTCATCAAGGTGACCGAGTTCCGCGACCGCATGGTCGAGCTCAACCAACAGATCACCTGGTATCCCGAACACGTCAAGGACGGCCAGTTCGGCAAGTGGCTCTCGAACGCCAGGGACTGGTCGGTCTCGCGGAACCGGTACTGGGGCAGCCCGATTCCGGTGTGGAAGTCCGACGATCCGGCGTATCCGCGTATCGATGTGTACGGCAGCCTGGACGAGCTGGAGCGCGACTTCGGCGTGCGCCCGGACAATCTGCACCGGCCCTTCATCGATGAGCTGACCCGGCCCAACCCCGACGATCCGACCGGCCGCTCGACGATGCGCCGCATCGAGGATGTCTTCGACGTGTGGTTCGACTCCGGATCGATGCCGTATGCCCAGGTGCACTACCCGTTCGAGAACAAGGACTGGTTCGAAGGCGGAGCCGGGGGAGGCCAGGACGCGCATTTCCCCGGCGATTTCATCGTCGAGTACATCGGCCAGACCCGCGGCTGGTTCTACACGATGCACGTGCTGGCCACCGCGCTGTTCGACAAGCCGGCGTTCAAAACCTGTGTGGCACACGGCATCGTGCTGGGCAATGACGGCCAGAAGATGAGCAAGTCGCTGCGCAACTACCCGGACGTGTCCGAGGTGTTCGACCGCGACGGCTCCGACGCCATGCGCTGGTTCCTGATGGCCTCGCCGATCCTGCGCGGCGGCAACCTGATCGTCACCGAACAGGGCATCCGCGAAGGGGTGCGTCAGGTGCAGCTGCCGTTCTGGAACGCCTACTCGTTCCTGACGCTGTACGCACCGCACCGCGGCACCTGGCGCACGGATTCCACCCACGTGCTGGACCGCTACATCCTGGCCAAGCTGGCCGCCCTGCGCGATGACCTCACCGCGTCGTTGGATGGCTGCGATATCTCGGGTGCCTGCGAACAGCTGCGCCAGTTCACCGAGGCGCTGACGAACTGGTATGTGCGGCGGTCACGTCAGAGGTTCTGGGCGGAAGATCCCGCCGCGATCGACACCCTGCACACCGTCCTCGAAGTGACGGCGCGGCTGGCGGCGCCGCTGCTGCCGCTGGTGTCCGAGGTCATCTGGCGGGGCCTGACGGGGGAGCGGTCGGTGCACCTGACCGACTGGCCCGAAGAAGGGCTGCTACCCGCCGACCCGGAACTGGTGGCCGCCATGGATCAGGTCCGCGAGGTGTGTTCGACGGGATCCTCGCTGCGCAAGGCCAAGAAGTTGCGGGTGCGGTTGCCGCTGCTGAAACTGACTGTGGCAGTGGAGAATCCGTCTGTTCTGGAGCCCTTCACCGATCTGATCGCCGATGAGCTGAACGTGAAGGCGGTCGAGCTCACCGACGATATCGACGCCTACGGCCGGTTCGAACTCGCGGTCAACGCGCGGGTGGCCGGACCGCGGATCGGCAAGGACGTGCAGGCCGCCATCAAGGCCGTCAAGGCCGGGCAGGGTGTGGTCAACGCCGACGGCACGCTCAGCGCCGGCCCCACCACGCTGCTGGAAGGCGAGTACACCGCCAAACTGGTTGCCGCCGAACCAGAATGGACCGCGGCGCTGCCCGACGGTGCGGGACTGGTGGTGCTCGACGGCACCGTCACGCCCGAGCTGGAGGCCGAGGGCTGGGCCAAGGACCGGATCCGGGAGCTGCAGGAGCTGCGCAAGTCCACCGGCCTGGAGGTATCCGATCGGATCGTGGTGGTGATGGCCGTGCCCGAGCAGTTCGCCGACTGGGCGGCCACCCATCGCGATCTGATCGCCGGGGAGATCCTGGCCACCAGCTTCGAGTTCGGTGCGCCGGTCGACGGTACCGAGATCGGCGACGGCGTCACGGTCGCCCTCACCAAGGCCTGATCAGCACCGCAGGGGTTCAGGGCTGGGCCACGCGGGCGCTGTGCCCGGCGAAACTCACCACATCGCCGGGCCGCAGTTGCCTGCCGCGGCGGGTGTCGACCTCGTCGTTGACGGTGACGAGCCCGTCGGCGATGACCGATTTGGCGTCCGCGCCGGTGTCGATCAGCCCGGCGAGTTTGAGGAACTGCCCCAGGCGAATCGTCTCATCGCGGATGGGCACGTCGTTCATGGGTTGTCAGCGTAACGACGTCGGAGGCTGCACCTAGCATCGACAACTGTGGAGCGCTGGGTCCTGCATCTGGACATGGACGCGTTCTTCGCGTCCGTCGAGCAGCTGACCCGGCCCACCCTGCGTGGGCGCCCGGTACTGGTGGGCGGGCTGGGTGGGCGCGGTGTGGTGGCCGGCGCGAGTTATGAGGCCCGGGTGTTCGGCGCGCGCTCGGCGATGCCGATGCACCAGGCGCGCCGGCTGGTCGGCGCCCCGGCGGTGGTGCTGCCGCCGCGTGGAGCGGTGTACGGGGTGGCCAGCGGCCGGGTTTTCGACACCGTGCGGTCGGTGGTGCCGGTGCTGGAACAGCTGTCCTTCGACGAGGCGTTCGGCGAACCGGCAGAACTGGTCGGCGCGGCGGCGAGCGAGGTCGAACGGTTCTGCGAAGCACTGCGCGCCAAGGTGCTGGACCAGACCGGGCTGGTCGCCTCGGTCGGGGCGGGCTCGGGTAAGCAGGTCGCCAAGATCGCCTCCGGTCTGGCCAAACCGGACGGTATCCGGGTCGTCGACCGCAGTGCCGAGCGGCTGCTGCTGGACGGCCTGCCGGTGCGCCGGCTGTGGGGTATCGGCCCGGTCGCCGAGGAGCGGCTCAACCGGCTCGGCATCGAGACCATCGGTGCGTTCGCCGCGCTCAGCGACGGGGAGGTCGCCGACATCCTGGGCGGTACGGTCGGCCCGGCGCTGCACCGGCTGGCCCGCGGGATCGACGATCGCCCCGTCGCCGAACGGGCCGAGGCCAAACAGATCAGCGCCGAGTCGACGTTCGCCGAGGACCTGCGGACGCTGGAGCAGTTACGCGACGCGACGGTGCCGATCGGTGAACACGCGCATCGGCGGCTGACCAAGGACGGCAGGGGTGCGCGCACCGTCACCGTGAAGCTCAAGAAGTCGGATATGAGCACCTTGACCCGCTCGGCGACGCTGCCGTACGCGACCACCGACGCGGCCACCCTGATCTCGACCGCCCGCCGGCTGCTGCTCGATCCGGTGGAGGTCGGTCCCATTCGGCTGGTCGGGGTGGGCTTTTCGGGGCTGTCCCTGGTGCAGCAGGAATCGTTGTTCCCGGACCTCGACCAGGTTCGCGACGAGATCGCCGAACACCCGGCAACCCCGGCCACCGTCGCCGCGGCGCCGACCCCCTGGCGGATCGGCGACGATGTGTCGCACCGCCGGTACGGGCACGGCTGGTTGCAGGGGGCGGGCCACGGTGTGATGACGGTCCGGTTCGAGACGCGGGCCGGCGGCCCCGGCGTCGCCCGCACCTTCGCCGAGGACGACGACGAGATCACCCGGGCCGACCCGATCGACAGCCTGGACTGGCAGCCCTACCTGACGAGCCTGCAACAGAGCACCGAATAGGCGGCCGGGCCGCATTGGACGGGCGCGTTCCCCGCCTCCGCGGCGCCGTTTGGGATGATGGACACGTGACTGACGAAAAAGCGGCTGCACCGGTGGCCCCAGACGGCGGGGCCGGCGCCGACGACACCGCCGGACCGCGCCCACGGCGGCGTCTGCGTCTGCTGTTCGTGGTCGCCGGCGTGGTGCTGGCGCTGGACATCGTCAGCAAGGTGCTCGCCGTGCACCTGCTGACGCCGGGACAGCCGGTGTCCATCATCGGGGACACCGTGACGTGGACCCTGGTGCGCAACTCCGGTGCGGCCTTCTCCATGGCCACCGGCTACACCTGGGTGCTGACCCTCGTCGCGACGGGTGTGGTGATCGGCATCGTCTGGATGGGCCGCCGGCTGGTCTCGCCGTGGTGGGCCCTGGGCCTGGGGATGATTCTCGGCGGGGCGCTGGGCAATCTGATGGACCGGTTCTTCCGTTCGCCCGGTCCGCTGCGCGGACACGTCGTGGATTTCCTGTCCATCGGTTGGTGGCCGGTGTTCAATGTCGCCGATCCCGCGGTGGTGGGTGGGGCGATCCTGCTCGTGGTGCTGTCGCTGTTCGGCTTCGACTTCGATACCGACGGCCGGCGCCAGCCGGACGGCGCATCCGATCCCGACGGCCGGCGTCAGCCGGAGGAACCGGCGAAGGAGTCGGCGCCCGTGGCGGGCGACGACGCGGACTCGCCGGAGTGACGACCCGATCGATGCCGGTGCCCGAGGGCTTGGCGGGAATGCGGGTCGACGCCGGACTGGCGCGGCTGCTCGGGCTGTCCCGCACGGCGGCCGCCGCGATCGCCGAAGAGGGCGGTGTCGAACTCGACGGGGTCGCCGCGGGGAAGTCGGACAAACTGACCGCCGGTGCCTGGCTGGAGGTGCACATACCGGATGCGCCCGCGCCGATCGAGAACACGCCCGTCGACATCGAGGGCATGACCATTCTGTACTCCGACGCCGACATCGTCGCCGTCGACAAGCCCGCGGGGGTGGCCGCGCACGCGTCGGTCGGCTGGACCGGGCCGACGGTGCTCGGTGGCCTGGCGGCGGCGGGTTACCGGATCACCACCTCGGGTGTGCACGAACGCCAGGGCATCGTGCACCGGCTGGACGCCGGTACCTCCGGCGTCATGGTGGTGGCCATCTCGGAGCGGGCGTACACCCTGCTCAAACGTGCATTCAAGGAACGCACCGTGGACAAGCGCTACCACGCCCTGGTCCAGGGACATCCCGATCCGTCCAGCGGAACCATCGACGCGCCGATCGGCAGGCACCGCGGCCACGACTGGAAGTTCGCGGTCACCGAACAGGGACGGCACAGCGTCACCCATTACGACACGGTGGAGGCTCATGTCGCGGCGAGCCTGCTGGATGTGCACCTGGAGACCGGCCGCACGCACCAGATCAGGGTGCACTTCTCGGCGCTTCATCATCCGTGCTGCGGCGACCTGACCTATGGGGCGGACCCGAAGCTGGCCAAGAAACTGGGGCTGGAGCGTCAGTGGTTGCACGCGCGGTCGCTGGCCTTCGCCCACCCCGCCGACGGCAGGTGGATAGAGATCACCAGCCCTTATCCGGCTGATCTGCAGCACGCGCTGGACGTGTTGCGTCACGAGCACTGAGGTGGCCGGGAGATCCGGAGGGCAGGAGCGAAGCGACCCGGGGAATCGATCCGGAGGGCAGGAGCGAAGCGACCCGGGGAATCGACCCGGAGGGCAGGAGCGAAGCGACCAGGGGAATCGACCCGGACTGCTCCTCGGCGCGGGGGCCTACGGAATGTGGGGACTGTTCCCCGCCTTCTTCCCGCTGCTCAAGCCCGCGGGCGCGGTCGAGATCCTCGCGCATCGCATCGTGTGGAGCCTCATCCTGCTGGCCGTGGTGATCGTGCTGGTCGGGCGGCTCGGCGAGTTGCGCACGATGTCCCGACGCACCTGGTTGTTACTGACCTGCGCGTCGGCGCTGATCGCGGCGAACTGGGCCATCTACGTGTATGCGGTGAACAACGGTCACGTCGTCGACGCGGCCCTGGGTTACTTCATCAACCCGTTGGTGACGGTGGCGCTCGGAGTGCTGATCTTCCGGGAGCGGCTCAACCGCGCGCAGCTGGTGGCGCTGGCGATCACGGTGGTCGCGGTCGTGGTGCTGACCATGGAGATCGGATCCCTGCCCTATATCGGGCTGGGTCTGGCGCTGTCCTTCGCGTTGTACGGTGCGGTGAAGAAGACGGTCGACGTCGACCCCAGGATCAGCGTCGGTGTGGAGGCGGGGCTGGCCGCCCCGTTTGCTGTGGGTTATCTGCTGATGCTTCAGTCGGCCGGTACGGGCACCTTCCTCGGGCACGGAGCGACGCACGTCGCGCTGTTGATGTGCTCCGGTGCCCTCACCGCAATCCCATTGCTGTTGTTCGCTGCTGCCGCCCAACGCCTGCCGATGGTGACGATGGGACTGCTGTTCTACCTGACGCCCCTCATGCAAATGTCGTGGGGTGTGCTGGTCGGACACGAGGCGATGCCGCCGGCACGCTGGCTCGGATTTGCACTCATCTGGGTCGCGCTGGCGGTGTTCAGCGTCGATGCTGTACTCCGTACGCGGTCAGCGCGTCGGTCGCTTGCTTCGGAGGGCAATGTATAAACAACCTGAGAAGATTGCTAGACGGCACTCGGATTCGTACCGGCGTCGTCGACTCAGCTGCTCAAACCTGTAGCCTGGTCCGCAATGTTCAAACGTCCCAAGGTGAGCGCGCACGCCTTTTTGGCGGCTAGTGGCCGGCTGATCGTCCGTCACCCGCTGCTCGTGATCGCCACGTGGGTGGTCATCGCCGGCGCGTTGTTCGCTGCGCTGCCCCCTCTGGCGACCGTTGCCGCTCAGCATCCGCCGGATTTCTGGCCCAAGGATGCCCCCGTCCTGGTCGCCGGCAAACAGATGAAGGACGCGTTCAACGAAGCCGGCGCAAGCAACATGGTGGCCGTCGTCCTCGTCAACGAGAACGGGTTGTCCGCCCAGGACGAGGCCACCTACCGCCAGCTGGTCGAACGACTGCGGGCGAAGACCGACATCGTGATCGGCACCCAGGATTTCGTCCACATCCCCGAGCTGAAGCCGGCGATGACCAGTAAGGACGGCAAGGCGTGGAACCTGCCGGTCAGCCTGAACGGCACCATGGGTACCGGCAAGGGGCAGCAGGCGTACCGGGACGCCATGAAGATCGTCAACGAGACCACGGCGGGCACCACGCTGACCCCGAGTGTCGTCGGCGCCGCCGCGACCATGCAGGACGTCACCGGGATCGCGATACGCGACCAGCACATCATCGAGCTGTCCACCGTCATCACGGTGCTGCTCATCCTGATCATCGTCTACCGCAACATCGTCGCGATGGTCATCCCGCTGCTGACCATCGGCATCTCGCTGGCCACCGCGCAGCAGGTGGTCGCCGGGCTGGGTTTGATCGGCCTCGGCCTGGGCCCGCAGACCATCATGCTCATCACCGGCATGATGATCGGCGCCGGTATCGACTATGCCGTCTTCCTGTTCAGTCGCTATCAGGAGTATCTGCGCGGGGGAATGGAGTCGGACAAGGCGGTGGTCGCCGCGCTGGTGTCCATCGGGGAGGTGATCGCCGGCTCGGCGGGCACGGTCGCGCTCACCTTCATGTCGCTGATGTTCACCCAGCTGGCCGTCTTCTCGACGATCGGGCCGGCGCTCGCGGTGACCATCTTCGTCGGGTTCCTGGCGTCGGTGACGTTGCTGCCGGCGTTCATCGTGCTGGCGGGCCGGCGTGGCTGGGTCAACCCGCGCAAGGACATCACCGGCCGGTTCTGGCGGCTGTCCGGCGTGAACATCGTGCGACGGCCCTGGCTCAACCTGATCTGCAGCCTCACCGTGCTGTTCGCGTTGGCCAGCTGTGCGCTGCTGGTCAACTTCAACTTCGACGACCGCAAGAATCTGCCGGTGAAGTCGGCGAGCAACGACGCCTACGAGACGATGAACGCGCACTTCCCGGTCAGCAACTCGATGCAGCAGTTCATCGTGATCCACTCCGATACCCAGGATCTGCGGTCACCCCGCGCGCTGGCCGATATGGAACAGATGGCCGCGCGGGTGGCTCAGCTGCCGAATATCGCGGCCGTCCGCGGGATCACCCGGCCCAACGGCGAGATGCTGACCGAGGCGCGGGCCACCCATCAGGCCGGTGAGGTCGGCGAGAAGATGGAAGAGGCCACCAATCTCATCTCGCAGAACGACAGCAATCTGACCGCCCTGACCGATGGCTCGCGTCAGCTCGCCGACGCACTCGCCAAGCTCAGGGACCAGGTGCTGCAGTCGGCCGGCCCGCTGACCACGCTGTTGAACGCGCTGGTCGAGATCGACAAGAACTACGGTGGCACCGGGACGATCAAGCGGGCCAGCGCCAGCGCGCAGGTGGTGGACGGGCTGCACAACCTCGGCAAGACGCTCGGCGTCGGCATGGAGGGCGTCATCACCAACGTGGTCTGGCTGCAGCCGACCTTGCAGGTGCTCAACTCGGTGCCGTGGTGCTCGATCGACCCGGCCTGCCGCGCCGTGCGCACCGACCTGACCAGCCTGCTCAACGCGTACCAAGACGGCACCATGGACCAGATCAGGCTGGCCGCCAGGCAGCTGGAGACCACCGACGAAGCCTCCCTGCACGACCAGTTGGCCGGTATCGATTCCAGTCTGAACACGGCGCTGACCGCGGCCGACGAGTTGAAGGCCAGCGATCCGGCGGCGCTGAAGGTCCAGCTGGAGACGCTGGTCAAGGGCGCGAACCTGCTCGCCGAGTCCAGCGACAAGCTGGCCCAGGGCGTGAAGGTGCTGGTCGATCAGACCCGGCAGATGGGCGGCGGTCTGGGGCAGGCGTCGGACTTCCTGCTGGCGATGAAGCGCGACGCGGCGGACCCGTCGATGTCGGGCTTCTACATCCCGCCGCAGATCCTCACCCGGCCGGAGTTCGAGAAGGCCGCGAAGCTGTTCATCTCACCGGACGGACACACGGCGCGCTACCTGGTGCAGACCGCGCTCGACCCGTTCGGCACGCAGGCCATGGATCAGATCGAGGACATCATCGGGGCGGCCGAAAGTGCCCGCCCCAACACGACTTTGGCCGATGCGAAAGTCACGATGGTCGGGTTCACCCGGGGCCAGAACGATATCCGCAATTACTACAACTCCGATATCCGCTACATCGTCCTGGTGACGTTGATCGTGGTGTTCTTCATTCTGGTGGTACTGCTGCGGGCCATCCTGGCGCCGCTCTACCTGGTGGTCACCGTGGTGTTGTCGTATATGTCGGCCCTGGGCATCACCGTCATCGTCTTCCAATTCATCTTGAAACAGCCGATTTTCTGGAACACCCCCGGCGTGACGTTCCTGGTGCTGGTGGCGGTGGGTGCCGACTACAACCTGTTGTTGATCTCCCGTATCCGGGAGGAGGCGCACCGAGGAATCCGGGCGGCCGTCATCCGTACGGTCGGTGCCACCGGCGGTGTCATCACCTCGGCGGGCCTGATCTTCGCGGCATCGATGCTGGCGCTGACCGTCAGCAGTATCGCGGCCATCGTGCAGACCGGTTTCATCATCGGTATCGGCCTGCTGCTCGACACCTTCCTGGTCCGCACCATCACCGTGCCCGCGATCGCGGTCCTCTTGGGCGACAAGAACTGGTGGCCGTCGGCGCCGCCCACCAAGAGGGTTTCGCTGAAGCGGAGGGCAGCCGCACCGGTGCCCGCCTACGCGGGCGCGGGCGGTCCGGGCGGTCGCGATGGGGATTGGCTCGACGACTTCGACGGGGACGATGCCGACACCGACTTCGGTCAGGCCACCGCCAATGCCTCGATGGTGACCAGGGCCTGGCGTATCCAGTAATTCACAGGTTCGGCAATTTCGCTTGCAGAGGTGCTGAGTGCGTGAGATTGTGGTGCCGTTGGTCGCCGACGAGCTGTCATATCTCGTAGCGGAGCGCTGTGATTGCCGTCTGCATGAGGGGACGGGGACGGTGACATTCTCGCTTCTGTGGATCGGCGCCGCCGTGCTCTGGGGACGGAATTACATTTCCGGTTTCTCCAGATCTCCACGCACCGTGGTGTTTTCGTCACTTTAGGGGTCGGGATCGGTGCGATCCTGGCCGTCCGCGGCCTTCACTCGAGTTTCCTGTCCCACGATGACGGCATCACCATGCTCGGCGTCACGTGCAATCAGGGTCGCTATGCCGGTGGCACTCCCACCCAGCAATGGGGGCCGGCCGGGGTGTGGCAGGACTACTGGCGACTCCGATCTCCGGGTTGCTTTGACCAGATCCGTTCGGACATGGCCAATTTCGACATCCATCCGCCGCTCTACTTCTGGGCGTTGCACCTTTGGTTCATCGCGTTCGGTGTCTCGCTTCCCAGCGCGCTGACATTGAACCTGGTGTTCATCGGGGTGACGGCCGTCCTCATCATCGCCACCTGCCGCGTGCTGTCGGTGCCGGCGCCGGTGATCTACGCCGTGGTGCTGACTTGGGCGCTGACCATGGCGACCCGTGCGGCGGACGTGGCCGTCCGTCAGTACGCGCTGCTCGGGTTGTTCGCCGCGCTGCTGTTGTTTGTGACGGTACTGTGGTTGCAGCACAATCGATTTGGCTACCTGGCCGCGATGGCGCCGGTGGTGGCGGCGGGCATCCTGACGCAGTTCTTGTTCGTGGTGCCCGCCGGGATGGTGTTCCTGGCGATCGGCACCACGCTGGTCACCGGTCGCAGGTACGGCGAACTGGCAGCGCTGGTCGCGTCCTACGCGGCGGCCGGGGCCGCGTTCATGGCCGCCGCCCCGGACTTCATCGAGTCGGTGCACCGAGGTGGTGCGCAGGCCCAGCCGTTCAGCTGGGGCGCCCTGCCGCTGCGCGCGGCCGCATCGGTCGCCGCCCTCGTCGAGACGTTCCTGCCGCTGGATCCCACCTATCACGCCGATGCGATGTCGGTGGCCGGATGGTTGATGACGGCCGCGGTGGTGATCCCGATCCTGGTCATGGTCGCGCGGTGGTGGTGGCGAAACCGGCACGATCACCACACCATCGCACTCACCAGCGAGTCGGTTCCGCTCCTCGTGTTCCTCGGTTCCTGGCTCACGATGGTCGCCTTGTTCCTGACCTTCATCGACCCGCAGCACACCATGCGTCCCCTCTATCTGTACTTCCTCACCCCGTTCCTGGCCGTCGGCCTGGCCGTCGCTGCGCAGCGGTCCGACGCCGTCATCCGCACGATCTCCGCGTTGTTCGTCTTTCAGCTCGTCGGAGTGACGATCGCCACCGCAGTGTTCGTGTATCTGCAGAACCGTGGTGAGCGTCTCGTCCCGGGCGCCAATGCCGCGATCGTCCTCGACTCGGACCGGCGCGGGGTCGTTCCGGCCACCCTTTGGCCGGTGGCGTCGACGGCGCAGATCTACGCGGCGAGCCAGGACCAGCTGCTCGCCCGCTTCCCGGACCTGTCCGGTGCCGCGACACGAGAGCTCTACTACGTCAGCAAAGTGATGCTCGGCGATACGTACGGCAATACCCTCGGCAAGCGCAAGACCCTCCTGAAGGAGTTCGCCGATCGTGGCTACGTCGTCCACTTCCTGGGGACCAGCGTCGCCATGGGCGACACCGAGGTGTATCGGCTCACCCGGGGCTGACCAGTCGCTCGCCTACACCGATCGGGTGAACACGAAGAAGTCGCAGAAGCTCGTGTTGTCCGGATCGTCCTCGGAGTACGGATAGGGATTCTGCACCCGTTCGACGAAGTCGAAATCGGGCTGATGTTCCTTGACCCATTGGGTGAAGTTGCGGTGCCGAACATGGGGCGACGACCAGGTCCGGTCTTCGTCGCTCGCGTACACCACGACGAATCGTGTTGCTGCACTGAAGAGCCGAGACATGTAGGTGTCGAAGACGGTGTCTTCGACCAAGTGGTAGATGACGTCCAGGGACAACGACAGTTCGGCCCGGTCCCGGTCGGTGACTTCGCTGGTGTGCAGGAAGCGGATCGACGGGTTGTCGGCGAACCTGCGTCTGGTGCCCGCCAGTGCCGTCTCGGACACATCGACACCGACGTATTCGCGATACGTCGCCAGGGCCAGTTGTGAGCCGTCTCCGGAGCCGAACTCGATCACCGACGAAATGTGGTTGACGGCTACGAAATCGTTCAGGAATGTCGCCTTGAAACGGGCGAGCCGGTCGTATGACCCGGCGCCTGAATTTCCGCCGTGGCGATAACGCATCTCCCAGTAGTCCTGTGAGGTGCGGAAGTGCCGTGCTCCCCATAGATTCCATTTCAGTTGATCGATTCGCTGAGCGATTCCGGGCATGCCGTGCTCCTCACTGGTGTCTGGACATTCGGTGCGTCATTGCCCACTCGTGGTGATCAATCTCACTGACGATGCGCGGACCCTAGCAACCAAAAGTTGGTTCTACCAGGAGGTTCTTGGCTCAGCGGGGGTCTGCTCGCCGTCCAGCCAATGCGTGCGGCTTTGCCGTGCAGACGCCGCTACGGCACTACCCGTTGGTGCGGGTGCGTAATGTGGCTGATGTCACATTTGCGGTAATTACCTCCGCATCGGGAGATATCCGCACGCGGTGTGCGGTGCCGTCGTGTGATGTACTGAGCGGCGAACCAGCGCGCTGCGCGTGCTGCGAAATAGTCGACCGATGGCCCCTTCTAGAGCCTGGAGTTCAGCAAATGAGAATGAGCGTGATTGGGACGGGCTACCTGGGCGCCGTTCACGCCGCGTGCATGGCACAAATCGGACATGAGGTCGTCGCCTACGACACCGATGCGTCGAAGATCGCCGCGCTGGCGACCGGCAAGTCGCCGTTCTACGAACCCGGATTCGACGAGCTGCTCACGGAGGTGCTCGGCACCGGCCGGTTGCGGTTCAGTCAATCGGTGCAGGAAGCGGTCTCGGGCGCTTCGGTGCACTTCGTCTGTGTCGGGACTCCGCAGCTGGCCGGCTCCGATGCGGCCAACATCGCCTACGTCGACAGCGCTTTCCGGTCCGTCGCCGCCAGCGCCGACTGCGATGGCCTGATCATCGGCAAGTCGACCGTCCCGGTGGGCACGGCCCAGCGTCTTGCTGCCGAGGTGGCCGATGCAGCGTCGGCCCACCACCTCGAAGTCGCGTGGAACCCGGAGTTCCTCCGGGAAGGAAAGGCGATCGAGGACACCCTGGCGCCGGATCGGCTGGTCTTCGGTGTCACGTCCGAATATGCGGAGAAGACCCTGCAGCAGGTGTACGCCTCCATCATCGAAGCGGGCACACCGCACCTGACCGCAGACCTTCCGACCTCGGAATTGGTGAAGGTGGCCGCCAATGCCTTTCTTGCCACCAAGATCTCGTTCATCAACGCGATGGCCGAGGTGTGCGAGATCGTCGACGCCGATGTGGTGATGCTCAGTCGCGCGCTCGGGTACGACGACCGGATCGGTAAACGATTCCTCAACGCGGGGTTGGGCTTCGGCGGCGGATGCCTGCCCAAGGACATCCGCGCGTTCAGCGCCCGGGCCGGTGAGCTCGGCGCCTCGGACGCGCTGCGATTCCTGCACGAGGTCGACAAGATCAACCTGCGCCGCCGCGAGAAGGCCGTCTCGGTGGCGCGCGCGGTCGTCGGTGGGGAGTTCCTCGGTAAGAGCATCGCCGTGCTGGGTGCGGCGTTCAAGCCGAACAGCGATGACGTCCGCGATTCGCCGGCACTGAACGTGGCGGCCGCGATGCACCTCAAGGGCGCCGACGTGCGCGTGCACGACCCGAAGGCCATCGCGAACGCCAAGGCGCGGTTCCCGACGCTGGGCTACTTCGACAGCGCCGAGGATGCTTGCCGCAACGCGGATCTGATCGTGCTGGCAACCGAGTGGGACGAATACTGCAATATCGATCCCGTCTCGTTCCGGTCGGTCGTCAAAGAACCGCGCCTGCTCGACACCCGGAACGCGATCGACCGCGAGTACTGGTCCAGCGCCGGGTGGCAGGTGTACTCGCTCGGCCGCGGCGGGTTGAACGGCTGATCCATGGCGGGGCAGACCATCGAGGTGATCATCCCTGTCCGGGATATGGCCGACCATCTACCGAAGCTGCTTCGGCCGCTGCTCGATCAGCTCGCCGAAGGTGACCGGGTCACCGTCGTCAACGACGCCTCGACCGATGAC
This sequence comes from Mycobacterium hackensackense, assembly GCF_025822555.1. NCBI lineage: Bacteria > Bacillati > Actinomycetota > Actinomycetes > Mycobacteriales > Mycobacteriaceae > Mycobacterium > Mycobacterium hackensackense. Next base: position 370,101 of record NZ_JACKUC010000038.1, on the reverse strand, counting down.
ACCGAGGCGGTGGCACGTTCGCTGGGCGCCCACGTCGTGACGGTGACCGACAGCCGCGGCCCGTACTACGCACGGCAGCTGGCCGCGAGCAGATCGGTCGCCGACATCCTGCTGTTCATCGACGGGCGGTGCCGTCCGCTGCCCGGTCTGCTCGATGCGCACCGCGAACTCCAGAGCCGGCCGGGAGTCGTGTTGTCGTGCACCAATGTGCGCACCGTGTCCGGGCCCACGCTGGCCGCCCGCATGGCGGCCAAGATGCAACCGTTCATGCTTCCTCGCGGTGGCGGTGCGATGAAAGCCACCATCGGGATGGTGCCGCCCAAACCCGACTACTACCCGACCGCCAATCTCGGTATCGACAGGATTGCGTTCACGAAGGTGGGCGGCTTCAGGGCGATGCGCGGCGGTGGCGACCTCGATATCTGCTGGCGGATCCAGGAACAGCCACTGGGCACGATAGCGACCGACACCAGGGTCCTGATGGAGTGGGAACCGCGCACCGCGATGCGGGATCTGGGGAGCCAGTGGAAGCGCTACGGGCACAGCAACGCCTACCTGCGTTGGGTGCACCACAACGAACGCGGGCAGCAGGGCGAGCACCCGGCGCCGCAGCACTCGGCGACCGAGGCGTGGACGACGCTGCGCGCGGAATTGCGGCGGCCGTTCGGCGAGCTCGCGGCCAACGCGGTGGTCGGCTTGGCGTTCCAGTACGGCTTCGTCTCGGCGTGGCTGAAACGCTCGGAGTTCGAGATGCCGGCCACCTTCGAGGTGACGCCCTGACGGCCGTTCAGCCGTTGACTTTGCCGCCCTCGACCGCGGCTTTGTACCCGCGCACGGTGGCGGGCACGAACAGCGCCCCGATCACCACGGCCCACAGCACGGTGAACAGCATCGGCTGCCATACGTTGCCGCCGGAGGACAGCGCGCGCATCGCCGCCGCCGCCGGCGCCACCGGCTGATACTGCGCCAGGGGGCGCAGCACGGCCGGAAGCCGGTCGAGCGGGATGATCGTCGCGAAGGCCAGGCCCGTGCACAGCGTCTGCGTCCAGGTGAGGATGACCCGGCCCTGCGGCCGCAGGGCCAGCGTGATGACGATCGTGGCGAAGACGACCACGACGATGACCGGGACCAACAGGTAGACGATCAATCCCAGCCAGCCGCCGGAGAACCGGAAGCCCATCACGTATCCGGTGGCCACCACGACCGCCGACCCGGCGAAGGTGCGCACCGCCTCGGCCAGCAGCGCGCCGGTCAACGGCGCCGTCCGGTGCACCGGCATGATCCACAGCCGGGTCAGCAGACCGCTGTCCCGGTCGTAGGGCACCACCAGTCCGGCGCCGATGGCGCCGGACATGGCACCGGCCAGCGTGCACACCGGGATCAGGACGTCCAGCCCACTGTTGCCGGTGAGGCGGACCATCGACTTGCCGACCAGTGCCCCGTAGATGATGAGCAGCAGGGTGGGGAACAGCAGCGCCTGCAGCGGCACCATCGGGTAGCGGCGCCACTGGATGAAGAGCCGACCGGCGAAGACCCAACTCTCCGTGAGCAGGGAATGCCGGTGCGCTGAATCGGAAGTCATGATGTTCGCCCCTGAAGTCGCACGGCGATGGGCCCGAAGACGACCAGCAGGCCGATGCACCAGGCCAGGCTGGTGGCGAGATTGCCCGCCGTGACGTGGCCGCTGGTGAAACCGCGCAGGGTCTCGGTGATCTGCGAGATCGGCTGGTAGCGCACGAAAGTCTGCAGCCACGACGGAAAGGCGTCGACCGGTGCGAGCCCGGTCGACAGCATCACCAAGAGCAACTGCGGGACCAGCAACAGCTGGCTGGCCACCTCGGTGCGACCGGCCTTGCTGCCGGTCGCGTCCGCGCCCAGGGACAGCGCCAGGGTCAGCGTCAGCGACATCAGTACAAAGGCTGCGGCGTAACCGAATCCGCTGTTCAGCCGAAACCCGAACAGATACGCGCCCAGGAGCGCGGCGGTCAGGGCCAGCACCCCGCGGATCAGGCAGTAGGCCATCCGGGCCAACAACGGGGCGTAGGGCGAGATGGGCAGCGTGCGCATGCGGGAGCTGAGTCCGCTGGCCTTCTCCGAGGCGGCCCGGTCGGTGGTGGTGAGCGCACCGAACAGCATCGCCTGCACGACCACCGCCGGCAGGATGTACTGCGCGTAGTTCATCTGACCGGTGGTGATGACATCGCGGAGCAGAAATGTCAGGCCGATCAGCCCGGACATTGGCACCAGAACGGCGAAGACGAGATCCATCCGGCTCTTCCCGAGGATGCGGGCCGTCAGGAGTGCGAACGGCGTCACTTCGAGGTGACCGGGGAGGTGAGGTGCAGGAACACCTCGTCGAGGGAGGGCCTGCGCAGGGAGATGTCGATGAGCTCGACGCCGATCTCGTCCATCCGCCGGAACACCTCGGTCAGCGTGGCCACACCCTTGGGCGCCGGGACCGCCACCGTGGTCGCATCGGTGTCGACCTCGACCTCGTCGAAGTCGGCGAGCGCCGTGGCGATCCGCGACAGGTCGTCGGGATTGAGCGGGGTCATCTCGCAGTAGCTGGAACCGGTCTGGCGCTTGAGCTCGTCGGCGGTGCCGCTGGCGACGATCTGCCCGGCATTGAGGATGACGATGGAGTCGCTGAGGATATCGGCCTCTTCGAGGTACTGGGTGGTCAGCAGGACGGTGATGTCCTGCGCCTTCATCGAGGCCACCAGGTTCCACACATCGCGCCGGCTCCGGGGGTCCAGGCCGGTGGTCGGCTCGTCGAGAAAGAGCACCTTGGGCAGGATCACGAGTGACACGGCGATGTCGATGCGCCGCCGCATACCTCCGGAGTAGCCGCTGACCTGGCGGTCGGCCGCATGGCCCATGTCGAACTGGGTGATGAGCTCTTCGGCCCGGGCGCGGGCCTCGGCGCGGCGCAGGCCGCGCAGACGGCCGAACAAGATCAGGTTCTCCCGCCCGGTCAGCCGCGGATCGAGGGCGGCGTCCTGGCCGGTGACCCCGATGCTGCGGCGCACCTGGGCGGGCTCGGTGGCCACGTCGTAGCCCGCGACGATGGCCCGGCCCGAGCTCGGCTTGAGCAAGGTGGAGAGGATCTTGACGGTGGTCGTCTTGCCTGCGCCGTTGTGGCCCAGCAACGCGCACACGGACCCGGTGGGGACCGAAAAGCTCACGTCGCGCAGGGCGGGAACGCCACCGCCGAAAGTCTTGGCGACATTATTGAGCTCGATCACGGAGTCATACGATACAGCGGACCCGCGGTCCGCGAGTTCCGTGCCTGTGGGCCGAGCCGGGGCCCGGGAATCGGGTGAACCGACACCCGCGAAGACACGGAAGCCGACACGCCGAGAAGTGTCGGTCGGCACCAATAGACTGGCGTGCCTATGAGCTCCTCCTTCGTGCACCTGCACAACCACACCGAATACTCGATGCTCGACGGTGCGGCGAAGGTCAAACCGATGATCGCCGAGGCGCAGCGCCTCGAGATGCCCGCGATCGGGATGACCGACCACGGAAACATGTTCGGTGCCAGTGAGTTCTACAACAAGGCCACCGACGCGGGTATCAAGCCGATCATCGGCATCGAGGCGTACATCGCTCCCGGGTCCCGGTTCAACACCAAGCGCATCACCTGGGGCGACCCGGGACAGAAGGGTGACGACGTCTCGGGTAGCGGTTCCTACACCCATATGACGATGGTCGCCGAGAACGCGACCGGGCTGCGCAACCTGTTCAAGCTGTCGTCGTTGGCCTCCTTCGAGGGGCAGCTCGGCAAATGGTCGCGGATGGACGCCGAGCTGATCGCCGAGAATGCCGAGGGCATCATCGCGACCACCGGTTGCCCGTCCGGCGAGGTGCAGACCCGGCTCCGGCTCGGCCACCAGAAAGAGGCGGTCGAAGCGGCGGCCAAGTGGCAGGACATCTTCGGCAAGGACAACTTCTTCCTGGAGTTGATGGACCACGGCATCGAGATCGAGCGCCGGGTCCGCGAAGGGCTGCTCGAGATCGGCCGCAAGCTGGGCATCCGGCCGCTGGCCACCAACGACTGCCACTACGTGACGCGCGAGGCCTCGCACAACCACGAGGCCCTGCTGTGCATCCAGACCGGCAAGACGCTCTCGGATCCGGCCCGGTTCAAGTTCGACGGCGACGGCTACTACCTGAAATCCGCCGCCGATATGCGGGCGTTATGGGACCCGCAGGTTCCGGGAGCCTGTGATTCCACCCTGCTCATCGCCGAGCGGGTGCAGTCCTACGCCGACGTGTGGACCCCCCGCGACCGTATGCCGGTGTTCCCGGTGCCCGAAGGTCACGACCAGGCCAGCTGGCTGCGCCACGAGGTCCTGGCCGGTCTGAACCGCAGGTTCCCCGACGGTGTGCCGCCGGAGTACCTCGAGCGGGCCGACTATGAGATCAAGGTCATCTGCGACAAGGGCTTCCCGTCCTACTTCCTGATCGTGGCCGACCTCATCAGCTACGCCCAGTCGGTCAACATCCGGGTCGGGCCGGGCCGTGGTTCGGCGGCCGGGTCGCTGGTGGCCTACGCCATGGGCATCACCAATATCGACCCGATACCGCACGGTCTGCTGTTCGAGCGCTTCCTGAACCCGGAACGCCCGTCGGCCCCCGATATCGATATCGACTTCGACGACCGTCGCCGCGGTGAGATGGTGCGCTACGCCTCGGAACGGTGGGGCAGCGACCGGGTGGCCCAGGTCATCACCTTCGGTACCATCAAAACGAAAGCGGCACTGAAGGACTCGGCTCGTGTGCACTATGGGCAGCCCGGGTTCGCGATCGCCGACCGGATCACCAAGGCGCTGCCCCCGCCGATCATGGCCAAGGACATCTCGGTGGCCGGGATCACCGATCCCACCCATGAGCGCTACAAAGAGGCCGCCGAGGTCCGCGCCCTGATCGACACCGATCCGGACGTCCGCACCATCTACGAGACGGCGCGCGGACTGGAAGGGCTGGTCCGCAACGCCGGCGTGCACGCCTGCGCCGTCGTCATGAGTTCCGAGCCGCTCGTCGACGCCATCCCGATGTGGAAGCGGGCGCAGGACGGCGCGATCATCACCGGGTGGGACTACCCGTCGTGTGAGGCCATCGGCCTGCTGAAGATGGACTTCCTGGGCCTGCGCAACCTCACCGTCATCGGTGATGCCCTGGAGAACATCAAGGCCAACCGCGGGATCGATCTGGACATGGATCACCTTCCGCTCGATGATCCGGCCACCTACGAATTGCTTTCCCGCGGAGACACTCTGGGTGTGTTCCAGCTCGACGGCGGACCCATGCGGGACCTGCTGCGCCGGATGCAGCCCACCGGGTTCAACGATATCGTCGCCGTGTTGGCGCTCTACCGGCCCGGCCCGATGGGCATGAATGCGCACAACGACTACGCCGACCGTAAGAACGGCCGTCAGCCGATCAAGCCCATCCATCCCGAACTGGAGGAACCGCTCAAGGAGATCCTGGCCGAGACCTACGGCCTGATCGTCTACCAGGAACAGATCATGTTCATCGCCCAGAAGGTGGCCTCGTACACCATGGGCAAGGCCGACGCGCTGCGTAAGGCCATGGGCAAGAAGAAGCTTGAGGTGCTTGAGGCCGAGTACAAGGGCTTCAAGGAGGGGATGACGGCCAACGGCTTCTCCGAGGCCGCGGTGAAGGCGTTGTGGGACACCATCCTTCCCTTCGCCGGCTACGCGTTCAACAAGTCGCACGCCGCGGGCTACGGGCTGGTGTCGTTCTGGACGGCCTACCTGAAGGCGAATTACCAGGCCGAGTACATGGCCGGCCTGCTGACCTCCGTCGGCGATGACAAGGACAAGGCCGCGGTATACCTGTCGGACTGCCGCCGGCTCGGGATCACGGTGCTACCACCGGATGTCAACGAATCGGTGCACAACTTCGCCTCGGTCGGCCAGGACATCCGCTACGGCCTCGGGGGTGTGCGCAATGTCGGCGGCAACGTGGTGCAGTCGATCATCAACGGGCGTAAGGAGAAGGGGAAGTACACCGACTTCTCCGACTACCTGAACAAGATCGACATCACCGCGTGCAACAAGAAGGTGACGGAATCCCTGATCAAGGCGGGGGCGTTCGACTCACTCGGTCATCCGCGCAAGGGCCTGTTCCTGGTACATGCCGACGCCGTGGACTCGGTGCTGGGCACCAAGAAGGCCGAGGCGATCGGCCAGTTCGATCTGTTCGGCGGCGGCGACGCCGACACCGGGATCGAGTCGGTGTTCGCCATCCCGGTGCCCGACGGCGAGTGGGAGGACAAGCACAAGCTCGCCCTGGAACGCGAGATGCTGGGTCTCTACGTGTCCGGTCATCCGCTCGACGGGGTGGCGCATCTGCTGAGCGCCCAGGTCGACACCCAGATCCCGGCGATCCTGGAAGGCGATATCGCCAACGACACCCAGGTGCGCATCGGTGGCATCCTGGCTTCGGTCAACCGACGGGTCAACAAGAACGGATTGCCCTGGGCCTCGGCGCAATTGGAGGATCTCACCGGCGGTATCGAGGTGCTGTTCTTCCCGCAGACCTATTCGGCGTTCGGTGCCGATATCGCCGACGACGCCGTGGTGCTGGTCGGTGCCAAGGTGGCCATTCGCGATGACCGGATCTCGTTGATCGCCAATGACCTTGTGGTGCCGGACTTCTCGAATGCACAGGCCGACCGGCCGCTGGCGCTCAGCTTGCCCACCCGGCAGTGCACAGTGGACAAGGTCACCGCGCTCAAGCAGGTGCTGGCCCGCCATCCCGGTGTGGCACAGGTTCATCTGCGCTTGATCAGCGGGGAACGCATCACCACTCTGGAGCTGGACCAATCGCTGCGGGTGACACCCTCCTCGGCATTGATGGGCGATCTGAAGGCCCTGCTCGGCCCGGGCTGTCTGGGCGGCTGACGGCTTCCTCGGGGGAGCGAGTCTTTGCGGTGCGAAAAATTAGACGCCGTAAAGTTTGCTGTCGCAAGCAATATGCAGATATTGCCGTGGTGTCGGGGTGCTGCTAAGTTCACTCGCCATAGCTGGTGTCACTGACTGGGGAGAGTCAGGGGCGGCATGCGCCTATCGGCACGGGGGGAGCTGCAATGTCCGTACGCACCGTGCGCATCATTTTCGTTGTCACCGTGCTGTGGGTTGTGGTGCTGCAGTATGTCCTGTTTGCGCTCTGGCGCGGGGAGATATATCCCGCGTTGGCTTTGCCCGGCTTTCCGGCGAAATGCCCGGGCTGTCCGCTCGAAACCGGGGAGCCGACCGGCAAAGAACCCACACTGCGGGTTCTGTTCGCGGACGGGCACACTCAAGAGGTTCCGGTGCAGAATCTCATGCCGCCCGGACCGAAAGTGCGCCTCATGGTCGTCTTCTCCGCCTTCGAGGACGATTCCCTGCGAGAAGATCCGAACGCGGTGAACTGGTTCCGGTCGAGAATTGCCGAGCTGTTCCCCGGCGAACCGGCGGTCGGCGCGGATATCCTGTGGCGCAAGGCAACCTATAAAGCGGCCGACCCCTCGAAAACCGAGTACCAACCGCTACACACGACGCGGATCGTGTTCGGGCCTTCGAGATGAGAATCGCCGAGAGATTCGATCGATGGGTCGAGACCGGTCCGTTCACCTCGGCAGACCTGGGCATCTATCGCATCGTCTATGCGCTGTGCGCGTTGTTCACCGCACCCGATATCACCTGGCTCGGCCGGCAGCCGGACTTCCTGTTCCACGCACCGCCCGGCCCGCTGCGCCTCCTTTCCGGATTTCCCTCACCCACCACGCTTCTCGCCCTGGAAGTGCTCCGCTCGGCTGCGCTGATCCTGCTGGGGCTGGGTCTGTGGACGAAATTCGCCTCGATCGTCACGTGGCTGATGCTCTCCATCACGTACGGATTGACCTACTGCATGGGCAATATCGACCACAACATCTTGGTGGTCATCGCCCCGCTGGTGCTCGCGTTCGCCCATTGGGGAGATCGTTTCTCCCTCGATGCCCTGCGGTGTCGCAGAGACCCTCTGCCGCAACGGCAATGGCCGCTGCGGCTACTGGCGATCCTGGTGGGGTGGGCCTGGTTCGCGGCCGCGGCCACCAAACTCCTGACGGGGTGGCTGTCCTTGTCGAGCGAAGCGGCGCGGGGTTATTTCGTCATCAAGTACCTGACCGTCGGCCGGCAGGTCGGATTGTCGGACTGGGTCGCCGTCCACGATTCGCGTGTCGCTTGGGAACTTCTCGACTGGGTGACGGTGATCTTCGAGTTCTCGATCCTGCTGGCGGTGCCGTGGTGGCGCGCGTTTCGCATCACCCTGGCCATCGCGACGATCTTTCATCTGAGCGTCCTGCTGATCATGAACATCGATTTCAATGCCGCCGTGGTGGCCTACGGCGCCTTCGTGTCGTGGACCGCGGTGGCGCGCAGGACGGGCGCGACCCGGCTGTTCGCCTCGGCGTGGGCGGGGGAGCTGGGCCGCGTGCTGGGTTCCGGCCGGCGCGCGTACCCGGTGCTGGCCCTGGCCGGGGTCACCGTCGGTGCGGTGGCGTGGTTTCTCATGGTCGATCCGGTGGGCAGCATCTCGACCGGACTCATCGGCGGCACCGTGGTCATCGTGCTCGGAGCGGTGATCGGGACGGCCTATCTGGCGATCGAGGTGAAATCGATGCTCGGCATCGGGGCGCGGGACCTCACTTCAGCACGTTGACCGCACGGGCGATGACCAGGGCGATCGTCGACATCGCGACCGAGGCCTGCACGGTCATCATCAACTTGGCCCAACGCGCCAGCGGCATGGTGTCGGTGGGGGAGAAGGCCACCACGTTGGTGAAGCTGACGTACATATAGTCGACGAAGGTCGGGCGCCAGTCGGGTTTGGCCTTGTCGGGGTCCGTCATCTGCGGGAACAGGAAATCCGGGTAGGGCTGCTCGACGGCGTGCCGGGCGAACGGCCCACCGCGGTCCAGCTCCCAGTACCACAACGCGAAGGCCAGGATGTTGGTGACGAAGATGGCCCCGCCACTGCCCAGCAGGACGGCCGCGTCGTTGCTGACGTCGCCCCGCAGGATCCAGTAGTCCAGCATCACGGCGGAGGCCGTGTTGTCGACGGTGATGGCGGCGGTCAGGGCAAGGCTGCCCCAGCGGGCGGCGGTGGTGCGCCGGGACAGCCGCAGCGGGTTGATCGCCACCAGGAGGACCACCAGCATCAGTTCCATGGCCAGCAGCGGCCAGCGCGGCACCACGGTGTAGCGGTCGGGCACAGCGCGCTGCAGCACGACGGCCAGCAGGATCGCCACGAGCACCGGCAGCCGGCTCTCCGGCTCACCGGGGCGCAACCACGACGGCACATGGTGCTCGGCGCCCGAGGCGATGCGCTCCGCCCGCTTGACGAACGCTTCGGCCGGCGTCGGCGGTGTCGGTTCCATCGGATCAGTGTGGCGGCTGATCCTGGGGATCAGTGCGTAACGGCGCCGAGCACGATCCAGGTGAATGCGGCGACGGCCGCCGCGGTCAGCACCGCGGGAGCCGCGCTCGCCGAGAGTGCGCCGACGACCACCAGTGCCAGCACGCCCAGCAGCAGCGCGATCAGCTTGTACGTGGGCCAGGGCACCCCGGCGATACGTACTTCGGGTGGTGCGGTCATAAGGCAACGATAGCTCGCAACCCAGAGTTCGGACAACCGAAACCTTGGATCGGGGCCTCGTGTCGCCTGCCGTCCTGGCGCGAGCCTGCGCAAACCGGTCCCGATGGGTGATTTCCGCTGTCCGAGCTGCAGTGGCACCATGAAGCGGTGTCTGCCGAACTGAGCCAGGATTCCCGTCGAACGCCGCTGACCGTGTCAGCGGCGGATATCGATGACGCGGCTCAGCGAATTTCCGGCGTGGTCACCAAGAGCCCACTGCAATTCAGCGATCGGCTGTCGGGCATCACCGGCGCGCAGGTGTACCTCAAACGCGAAGATCTGCAGGCCGTGCGCTCCTACAAGCTGCGCGGTGCCTACAACCTGCTGATGCAGCTGACCCCCGAAGAACTGGCCGCCGGCGTGGTCTGCGCCTCGGCGGGCAATCATGCCCAGGGTTTCGCCCTGGCCTGCCGGTCCATGGGCGTACACGGCCGGGTGTACGTGCCGGCCAAGACCCCGAAGCAGAAGCGCGACCGGATCCGCTATCACGGCGGTGAGTTCATCGAACTGATCGTCGGCGGCAAGACCTTCGATCTGGCGGCCGCGGCGGCGGCCGACGACGTGGCCCGCACCGGGGCCACCCTCGTCCCGCCGTATGACGACCCGCGCACCATCGCCGGGCAGGGCACCATCGGCGCGGAGATCCTGGCCCAGCTGCCCGACGAACCCGACCTGGTCATCGTGCCGGTCGGCGGTGGCGGCTGCATCTCCGGCATCACCACCTACCTGTCCGAGCGGACCACCGCCACGGCGGTGCTCGGCGCGGAGCCGGCCGGCGCCGCGTCGATGATGGCGGCGCTGGCGGCGGGTGAACCGGTGACGCTCGAGCATGTGGACCAGTTCGTCGACGGTGCGGCCGTGGCGCGCGCGGGCACGCATACCTATGCCGCGCTGGCCGCGGCGGGGGACATGGTGTCGATCACCTCGGTGGACGAGGGCGCGGTGTGTACCGCGATGCTGGATCTCTATCAGAACGAGGGCATCATCGCCGAGCCGGCGGGCGCCCTGTCGGTCGCAGCGCTGCTTGAGGCGGGCATCGAGCCGGGGTCGACGGTGGTGTGCATCATCTCCGGCGGCAACAACGACGTGTCCCGTTACGGCGAGGTCCTGGAGCGTTCGCTCGTGCACCTCGGCCTGAAGCACTACTTCCTGGTCGACTTCCCGCAGGAACCCGGGGCGCTGCGCAACTTCCTCGACGGCGTCCTCGGTCCCAATGACGACATCACGTTGTTCGAGTACGTCAAGCGCAACAACCGGGAGACGGGCGAGGCGCTGGTGGGCATCGAGATGGGGTCGGCCACCGATCTCGACGGCCTGCTGCTGCGAATGCGCGAATCAGACTGCCACATCGAGCGTCTGGAGCCCGGTTCGCCGACCTATCGGTACCTGACCTAGGTCGCCTCGATCGTCCTACCGGGCCCACGTGCGGTGATCAGTAGAGTGTGGAGCCCTTCTTGGTCATCTCGATCAGGTCGCCGATGCCCTCGTCCTGGGCAGCCTTCAGATAACCCGGTAGGGGTTGGTTGATCTCTTGCGGGATCACGGAGTCGAGGATCAGGTCCTGCAGTTCTCGAGCCTTCGGATCCGGGCGTTTCTGGTCGGTGACCTCCAGCCGGCCGTCATCGCTGCCGTAGTCGTAGAACTCGAGCTCCTGTTCGGCGGCGGGATCGATCTGTGTGGAGCCGGTCTTCCAATGCGAGTACAGGCCGGCCTTGGCATCGGCGGTCCGCACGCCCACAACGTGGGCGGCGGCGTCTCCTCCGTGGTTGCCCCCGACCTCATCGGTGGTGTGGGCGATCCAGTGCCGCCCCGGTGCGGCCCCGTCGCGGCAGATCTCGGCCATGTCAGCGCGACCGGCCAGGTGCTGATACCGGTTGTCGGCGCGCCACTGACCGCCGCCGGTGGCGATGGTCAGCAGGAGGGGTGCCACGTCGACACTGGAGGTGAGTTGGGTGCGGCTGCCTCCGGGGTCGGGTGTGAGTCTCTTCGACGGGTCCCGCACGTAGAGCGGAATCCGGATGCCTTCTTCGTATATCCCGGAGCCCTTGGCGCGCATGCCATGTGAGCCGCCGTACTCGCCATGGTCGGCGGTGAACAGCACCACGGTGTCCGCGTCGACGTCGGGGCGGGTGGCCAAGGCGTCGAGAACCTTGCCGATCTGGACGTCGACCTGCTGCTGTAGCCACAGGTACAGGCTCAGATACTGAGTCCACTGTTCGGTGACGTCGGCACCTGCATAGGGCATCGACCCTGCAGACGTCTGCATGGCCTGTATCTGGTTGAGCTGCGCCCGTGGCTTCCCGCGCTCATGCATCAGATCGGGTGTCTCCCAGTTGGGCGGCAGCGCAGAGAATTCAACGGGGATCGGCACCGGGGCCTCCCATTTGGGCCAGAACATGATGTCATGCGGATTGACCAGCGACACCGTGGTGCACCACGGAGTTTTACCCGCGTTGTCGTGAAACCAGCTCACGAACTGGTCGGCGATCTGCCCGTCGTGTGCCAGCCCGTCCCCAGGCTTCCCATCCGGGGACGGGAACGTTCCCCCTTCGAAGCCGTAGGCGTGCAGGGCATCCGGCTGTCGATCCGGCACCCGGCCGAGATGCCACTTGCCGTACCAGTACGCCTGGTATCCCAGTTCGCGGAGCATCGAACCCCAGGTGGGGAACTTCGGGGACAACGTCGACGCCCCGACCAACTGGCAACCGGTTTGGTGCGAGTAGAGCCCGGTGACCAGCGCACCCCGAGCTGCGGTGCACACGTTCGCCGCCGTGTAATGCCGCTCGAAGAACACCGCAGCGCGCCGGATACGGGCAATGTTGGGTAACAGGACATCGAGCTTGTCCTGGGCCGGAAACCACATCGGAGAACGCATCTCGTCGACGACGATCACCAGGATGTTCGGTCGGGCGGCGGAGTTCTGAGGTACTGCCGGTTTCGGTGAGCACGACGTCAACGCAGCGGACCCGAGCGATACCGAAGCGGCCGCGACGGCCCCACCGATCAACACCCGCCGGCGATCGAACGCACGCATGGCGTCCAAGCTAGAGATTCAACCTGTCCGCGACCTGGGGACCACCGATTTCTCGGACCCGCCCTAGCCGGTGCCGCGCAGCAACGCGAACGACTGTCCCGGCAGGCGGGTGCCGGTGCCGTCCGGCGTGGGATCCTCCGATGCCAGCACCGTGGTCCCGGCCACCGGAACCGTCACCGCGTCGGTGCCCAGGTTGCAGGCCACCGCCAGCGCGCCGCGGTACATCACGATCCAGCGGGCATCCTCGTCGTAGTCGACGCGCAGATGGGTCAGCCACGGGTCGGCGAAGTCGGGTTCGTGGTGCCGCAAGGCGATCAGGCCGCGGTAGAGCTCCAGCAGGCGGGCGTGCTCGCCGGTGGACAGCTCGTCCCAGTTCAGCTTGGACCGCTCGAAGGTGCCCGGGTCCTGGGGGTCGGGGATCTCGTCGGCATCCCACCCGTGCGCGGCGAACTCGGCCTTGCGGCCCTCGGCGGTGGCCCGGCCCAACTCGGGTTCCGGGTGCGAGCTGAAGAACTGGAACGGGCTCGTCGAGCCCCACTCCTCACCCATGAACAGCATGGCGGTGTACGGAGAACCAAGTGCCAGAGCGGCTTTCACCGCGAGCTGGCCGAACGTCAGATTCTGCGACGGCCGGTCCCCGACGGCCCGATTGCCCACCTGGTCATGGGTGAGGGTGTAGGCCAGCAGTCGAGTGGCGGGGATCGTGGTGATATCCAGCGGCCGGCCGTGCCGACGATGCCGGAACGACGAGTAGGTGCCGGCGTGGAAGTAGCCGTGCGTCAGGGTCTGCGCGAGGGTCTGCAGGGAGCCGAAATCGCGGTAGTAGCCTTGCCGTTCACCCGAGACCGCGGTGTGGATGGCGTGATGGATATCGTCGTCCCACTGCGCGGTCATCCCGAGCCCGCCCCGGTCGCGCGGAGTGATCAGCCGCGGATCGTTGCGGTCGCTCTCGGCGATCAGCGACAGTGGGCGGCCCAGTTCGGTTGCCAGCGCCTCGGTTTCGCCGGCCAGCTCTTCCAGGATGTGGATCGCGGTGGTGTCCACCAGTGCGTGCACCGCGTCCAGCCGCAGACCGTCCGCACCGAAGACACGCATCCAGCGCAGCGCGCAGTCCAGGATGTAGCGGCGCACCTCGTCGGCGTCGGCGTCGGCGATATTGATCGATTCGCCCCACGGGTTGCTGCCCGTCGACAGGTAGGGCCCGAACCGCGGCAGGTAGTTGCCGGACGGTCCGAGATGGTTGAACACGGCGTCGATCAGCACGCCGAGACCGCGGGCGTGGCAGGCATCCACGAAGCGCAGCAGTCCATCCGGCCCGCCGTAGGGTTCGTGCACGGCGTACCACAGCACACCGTCGTAACCCCAGCCGTGCGTGCCGCCGAAGGCGTTGACCGGCATCACCTCGACGAAATCGACGCCGAGCCGGACCAGATGGTCCAGCTTCTCGATGGCCGCGTCGAACGTGCCCGCGGGGGTGAACGTGCCCAGATGCAGTTCGTAGATCACCGCACCTTCGACGGACCGGCCGGCCCACGGTGCCGGAGCGGCCTGCGGTTCCCACCGGGCCGACGGCGCATGCACCCCGTCGGGCTGCCGGGCCGAACGGGGATCCGGCAACACCGTCTCGTCGTCGTCGAGGACGAAACCGTAGCGGCTTGCGGGCCCGGCCGGCACGTCCGCACGCCACCAGCCGTCCGCGCCACGGGTCATCGGGTGCACTACCCCGTCGACGTCGAGGCGGACCAGTTCGGGGCGTGGCGCCCACACGGCGAAGGCGGTCATGCGGCCCGCTCCAGCAGCGACACCGGCAGTTCTCCGAACAGTTCGGCCGCCGGCACCGTGCCGGTGAACGTCCGGCCACCGATCCGGTCGGTCCAGGTCCCCGGCGGCAGCGTGAGAGTGGTCTCACCCCAACCTGTTTCGCCCAGCCGGAGGGTCCACCTGGTCACCGCCACCAGGACATCGTCACCGCGCAGGTAGGCCACCATGTGATCGGCGGCCGCTCCCTGCGCCTGGAGCGGATGGTGGCCACCGGCCAGGAAGGTGTCCGGTTTGTCGTGGCGCAGCCGCAATGCGGCGTGCACCACCCGGATCTTGGGATCGCTCCCGTCGGCCAGTGCGGCCCGGCGGGCTTCGTAATCGACGGGGCGCCGGTTGTCCGGGTCGACGAGGCTGTCATCGGGCAGTTCGGTGCCCTGGTAGACATCGGGGATACCGGGCACCGTCAGGGCCAGCAGCTTCTGACCGATCGCGTCGCTGACTCCGTGCGGGCCCAGCTGCCCGACCAGCGCGGTCAACTCGGTGGCGACGGGGCCGTCGATGATCGAGTCCAGCCAGGCGTGCACCGCAGATTCGAACTCGTCGTCGGGGTCGTTCCACGTGGTGTGCATGCCTGCCTCGCGGATCGCCTTCTCGGCGTAGGTGTGCAGCCGGGTGCGCAGCGCGTCGCTGACGTCTCCGTCGGCCGGCCACACCCCGAAGATGTTCTGCCACAGGAATGCCGCGGTCTGCTCATCGGGTGCGAGCACCACGTGCGACCACCGCCGGATCCGCTCGGACCACACCTCGGCCGCCTGGGACAGCACGCCGATGCGGGCCCTGACGTCCTCGCTGCGCTTGGTGTCGTGCGTGGAGGTGGTGACCATGGCGCGCGGCCACAGCCGGGCCCGGGTGGCGGACCGCAGATGGAATTCGGCTGCGCTCACCCCGAAGTCCTCGGGCTCACCACCGACCTCGTTGAGCGATACCAGGCGGGCGTCCCGGTAGAACAGGCAGTCCTCGACGGCTTTTGCGGTGACGGCGCCGCACAGCTGCTGGATCCGTTTGTCCGCCTCGGCCCCGCCCGCCAGGGCTGCGGCGATGATCTGCAGTGGCTCCGCGAGTTCGGTTCGGGTGGCGGCGGTTTCGGCGATCGCGACCGGACCGACCGCGGCCAGGCTCGGATAGTCGAACCGGTACACCCCGATGTGGGTGAGCAGCGCGGTGATCGCCTCGGCCAGCAGCGGGTGATCGCTGCCCACCTCGGCGACGATCACCCGGCGCAGCCGGGCCAGTTCGCTGGCCAGGGTGGTGGTGGCCGCCGCCGTCTTGAGCAGTCGGGTCTGTTCGGCGTTGTCGGCCGCGTACAACGCGGTCAGAGCCGGTGCGCCCGTGGGATCGATGAACACCCCACCCACCTCGCGCAGGGCGTCGTACCCGGTGCCGCCGTCGACCGGCAGCGCGGTGTCCAAGGGTTCGTCGGGCGCCAGGATCTTCTCGATGACGATCCACGCCCGCGGGCCGACCAGCTCGCGCAACCGCACCAGATAGCCGGCCGGGTCGGTGAGGCCGTCCGGATGATCGATGCGCAGCCCGTCGACCAGCTCGTCGGTGAACCAGCGCCGCACCTCGGCATGCGAGGCGGCGAACACCTGCGCATCTTCCTGCCGTAACCCGGCCAGTGAGGTGATCGAGAAGAACCGTCGGTAGCCGCACAGGTTGTTGCGCCAGCCGATCAGCGTGTAGTGCTGCCGCGCATACACTTCGGCGGGGGTGCCCTCGGCGGTACCCGGCGCGATCGGCCACACCCGGTCGCCCAGTCGCAGCAACCCGCCGTCGATCTGCAGGCCGTCGACATCGTCATCGGAGCCCAGCACCGGCAGCACGACGCGGCCATCGGCCAGGTCCCAGTCGATGTCGAAGAAGGATGCGAACGCCGACTTGCGGCCGTGCGTCAGTACATCCCACCACCACGGATTGTCCCGCGGCGACTCCACCCCGACGTGGTTGGGCACGATATCGACGACGAGGCCGAGCCCACGCGCCCGGGCCGCCGCCGAAAGTCGTTGCAGGCCTTCGGCTCCGCCCAGCTCAGCGGACACCGTGGTCGGGTCGGTGACATCATAGCCGTGCGTCGAACCGGCGTTGGCGGTCAGGATGGGGGACAGGTACAGGTGTGACACCCCGAGCTCGGCCAGGTAGTCCAGCAGCTTCTCGGCGTCGGCGAAGGTGAACGAATCGCCGCGCAGCTGAAGGCGATACGTCGAAAGAACGGCTGCCACGGGCCCGCTCAGCTCGTCTTCTGCAGTACCAGCAGGGACCGCGGCCGCAGCGAGATCTTCTCACCCGCCGCCGCGACGAGATCGTTGTGACCGCCGGGATCGGCGGTGTCCAGCGCGGTGGTCCACTGTTCGGCATATCCCTCCGCGGGCAGCACGAAGTCGAGCTCCTCGTCGTGGGCGTTGAAGCACAACAGGAACGAATCGTCGGTGACGCGTTCGCCGCGGGAGTTCGGTTCGGGGATGGCGTCGCCGTTGAGGAACACCGCGATGCTCTTGCCGAAGCCCGAACCCCAGTCCTCCGGCGTCATCTCGGTACCGGCCGGCGTCAGCCAGGCGATATCGCGCTCCTGCTCGGCGGTGCGGATCGGCGTCCCGTCGAAGAACCGGCGCCGGCGGAACACCGGGTGGTTCTTGCGCAGTGCGACCACCTTGCGGGTGAAGTTGAGCAGGTCGGCGTTGGTCTCACACATCGACCAGTCGATCCAGGCGATCTCGGAGTCCTGGCAGTACGCGTTGTTGTTACCGCCCTGGGTGCGGCCGATCTCGTCGCCGTGACTGATCATCGGCGTGCCCTGCGACAACATCAGGGTGCCCAGGATGTTGCGCATCTGCCGGTGCCGCAGGTCGAGGATCTCGGGGTCGTCGGTAGGACCTTCCACACCGCAGTTCCACGACCGGTTGTGGCTCTCGCCGTCGCGGTTGTCCTCGCCGTTGGCGTCGTTGTGCTTCTCGTTGTAGGACACCAGGTCGTTCAGCGTGAAGCCGTCATGACACGTGACGAAGTTGATACTCGCACTCGGGCGGCGGCCGGTCGCCTCGTAGAGATCCGAGGAACCGGTCAGCCGCGAGGCGAACTCACCGAGGGTTGCGGGCTCGCCCCGCCAGTAATCGCGCACAGTGTCCCGGTATTTCCCGTTCCACTCGGTCCACAAACCTGGGAAGTTCCCGACCTGGTAGCCGCCCTCGCCGACATCCCATGGTTCGGCGATCAGCTTGACCTGACTGATCACCGGGTCCTGCTGGACCAGGTCGAAGAACGCGCTCAATCGGTCGACGTCGTAGAACTCGCGGGCCAGCGTGGACGCCAGATCGAACCGGAAGCCGTCCACGTGCATGTCCAGCACCCAGTACCGCAGGGAATCCATGATGAGCTGCAGGGTGTGCGGGTGCCGGGCGTTGAGGCTGTTCCCGGTACCCGTGAAATCCTTGTAGAACTGCGGCTGCCCGTCGAGCAGGCGGTAGTACGCCGCGTTGTCGATGCCGCGGAAATTGATGGTCGGACCGAGGTGGTTGCCTTCGGCGGTGTGGTTGTAGACCACATCGAGGATGACCTCGATGCCGGCGTCGTGGAATGACCGCACCATCGCCTTGAACTCGGCCACGGCACCGCCGGCGTGTTGGTTGGCGGCGTACTGGTAGTGCGGCGCCAGGAAACCGAAAGTGTTGTAGCCCCAGTAGTTTCGCAGTCCGAGGTCCAGCAGCCGGTGATCGTGCAGGAACTGGTGCACCGGCATCAGCTCGATGGCGGTGACGTTCAGCGATTTGAGGTGGTCGATGATCACCGGGTGGGCCAGGCCGGCGTAGGTGCCGCGCTGCTCCTCGGGGATGCCCGGATGCAACTCGGTCATGCCCTTCACGTGTGCCTCGTAGATGACGGTCTCGTGGTAGGGCGTGTGGGGTGCCCGGTCGGATCCCCAATTGAAGAACGGGTTGATCACCACGCTGGTCATGGTGTGGCCCAGCGAGTCGACTCCCGGCGGGTGCCCGGGGATCTCCGGGTCCTCGGCGTTCAGATCATAGGAGAACAACGCCTGGCTGAAATCGAAGTCGCCGTGAAATGACTTGCCGTAGGGGTCGAGCAGCAGCTTGCTCGGATCGCAGCGGTGCCCGGACGCCGGGTCCCACGGCCCGTGCACCCGGAATCCGTAGCGCTGGCCCGGGGTGACAGTGGGCAGATAGGCATGCCACACATACCCGTCGACCTCGTCGAGCGTGATGCGTTCCTCACTGCCGTCCTTGGCGATCAGGCAGAGTTCCACCTTCTCGGCGACTTCGGAGAACAGCGAGAAGTTGGTGCCCGCACCGTCGTACGTCGCTCCGAGGGGGTAGGCGGTTCCCGGCCACACTGCGTTGACCATGTCACCACCAACCGGTCGCGGCGGCCATCTGACGCCCCAGCTCGTTCGTCATGGTCCGCATATAGGTCGTCGATATGTGGTGAGAATCGTGGTACATCAACACATTTCCCTCCACAACTCGGCAGATGTCTGGTCGGCACACCGCGTCACTCATGTCGAGTGGTTTGAGGTTCGGAAACTGCTGGACGAAATCGAGGGTCGGGTTGTGGTCGGACAGTACCTCAGAGCGCTTCATGCCGCACGAGATGGAATCGCCCCCGTCGGCGAGGCAATCCGCGGCGAAATAGGGCTTTCCGTCCCGCACCAACCACGGGGTGTCGCGCATCGCGAGCACGTTGATCCCGGCGTCGGCGAAGGCCTTCCAGATGCCGATATAGAAGCCCGGCATCACGTCACCGTCCTTGATGTTCCACGGGCGCGTCGAGGTGGTGAACACATAGTCGGGATGGTCGGCCAGCAGCTTGGGCATCACCTTCTCGTTCCACTCCCGGCAGTTCGGGTACGCCCGGTTGTCGCCCATGACCAGAGGATGCTCCTCTGTGGTCAACGGGCAACCCATCTTGAGATAGGTGACGATCTTGAAGTGGTGGATCCGGCCGAGCAGATCCAGCGCGGTGATCCAATGTTCGGCATGTGAGCCCCCGGCCAGAGCGATGGTCCGCGACGCATCCTTGTCGCCGTAGGTGCAGTTGAGAATGTCGACACTGTCGAAATCGCTGATACAGCCGTCATCGGTGGTTTCGGGCAGATCGTTCTTGGCTTCCAGCACGGTGGGGCGCATCGGCAGCTTGGGCACTTTGGCGTTGTTGATCAGCGCCCGCGCGCCGGGATAGTCGCGCGACGAGAGCCCGGAAAGCTCCTTACCGTTGGCCCGCTGCACGGTGACGTGCTCGCGCCAGGTGAACGACGTCGCCGTCAGCGCCACCCCGAGCAGGGTCACCACCGAGCCCAGCGCGATGGTCGGCCGACGCAGCCGGGTCCGCCAGGACACGGCGATCACCGGGGCCGTGCGCGCCGCCGGCGCGCGATAACGCAGGGGTGTCTCCACATAGCGCGTCGTCAGCCAGGCCAGCACCCCGGAGATCACAAGCACGACGGACCCGTCGAGCAGACCGGCATGCGACCCTCCGCTGTAGGCCAGCCAGAAGATCAACAGTGGCCAATGCCACAGATACAGCGCGTACGCCATCGACCCCAGCGAGACGAAAGGCTTGGTGGCCAGCAGCCGGTTGGGTGCGGGCAGCGGTGCGTCGCCGCGGTTGGCCGCCGAGAGGATGAACAGCACGGTGGCGCCGACGGGGACCAGCGCCCACGGCCCCGGGAACTCGCGCACCCCGTCGATGAGAGCGCCGCAGCCCACGATCGCGGCCAGTGCGAGGGTGCCGATCGCGGTGCGCAGCCACATCGGCCAGCGCACCCGCGGCACCAGCGCGCCGGCCAGCACACCCGCCGTCATCTCCCAACCGCGGGCGAAGCTGTTGTAGTACGCCGTGGCCTGATCGGCGTTGTGCGCGATGATCGCGTACACGAACGACGCGATGGTGAGTGCCCCGATGAGCACGATGAACGCCGTTCTCAGGTGCCGGCCCATGCGGTTGCGGAACAGGTACGCGAACCCGAAAACCAGCACCAGGAACGTGAGGTAGAACTGGCCCTGGACCGACATCGACCAGATGTGTTGCAGCGGGCTGACGGCCTCCCCGGCCCGCAGGTAGTTCGAGGCCGAGTCGGCCAGCTCCCAGTTCTGGTAGTAGCCCAGGCTCGCCAGGCTCTGGTCGGCAAACGTCTCCCAGCGCGTCTCGGGCTGCACCAGAATGGTGAGCACTGCGGCCGCCGCGAGCACCACGACCAGGGCCGGGAGCAGTCGCCGCACCAGTCGGATGACTTCGGGCGCCGGCCGCAACGAGGCACCCGGGCGCAGCGCGGTACGCAGCAGGCGGCCGCCGAAGAAGAACCCCGACAGAGCCAGGAAAACGTCGACACCACCGGAAACACGGCCGAACCAGACATGGAACACGGCGACCAGGGCGATGGCGACCCCACGCAGCCCGTCCAGGTCGTGCCGGTAGAAACCCGATGTGCGGGTGCCCATTTCGGCGCGTTTGGGAGCACCGGAGGTGGAACCGACATGGGAAACGGAATCAGGCCGGTGGATGGCGGGGGTCTTCATGGTCGGTGACTTAATCTACCTAAGAACCCTGCAGAGCTCAGGTCGCGGGCGCCGAGTCACAGTCGCCGAGCAAAGCGATAGTGTCGGATCTCATGTCCGCGTTGACACCGTCCGAGATCAGCGCAATCGATACCGCACATGTGTGGCACCCCTACAGCACCATCGGCGCCGGGGCGCCGGCACCGGTGGTCGCCCTGGCCGCCAAGGGCGCCTGGCTGACGCTGGTGCACGACGGGAAGCCCGTCCAGGCGCTGGACGCGATGAGTTCGTGGTGGACGGCGGTGCACGGGCACGGCCACCCGGTGCTCGACGCGGCCATCACCGCCCAGCTGGCCACGATGAACCACGTGATGTTCGGCGGGTTGACCCACGAGCCCGCGGCGCGGCTGGCTCAGCTGCTGGTCGACATCACCCCGGCCGGGCTGGAGACGGTGTTCTTCAGCGATTCCGGGTCCGTCGCGGTGGAGGTGGCCGCCAAGATGGCGCTGCAGTACTGGCGCAGTCTGGGCCGGCCCGCCAAACACCGGCTGATGACGTGGCGGGGCGGCTACCACGGCGACACCTTCACACCCATGAGCGTGTGCGACCCGGACGGCGGCATGCACGACCTGTGGACCGATGTGCTCACCCCGCAGGTCTTCGCCCCGCGGGTGCCCACCGAATACGACGTCGCCTACAGCGCCGCCTTCGAGGCGCAACTGGCCGAACACGCCGACGAACTGGCCGCGGTGATCGTCGAGCCGGTGGTGCAGGGCGCCGGCGGCATGCGCTTTCACGACCCGCGGTACCTGACCGACCTGCGTGCGGCGTGCGATCGGCACGGCGTCCTGCTGATCTTCGATGAGATCGCCACCGGTTTCGGGCGCACCGGCGCCCTGTTCGCCGCCGACCACGTCGGCGTCACACCCGACATCATGTGCGTCGGTAAAGCGCTGACCGGGGGATACGTCACACTGGCCGCCACCCTGTGCACATCGGCGCTGGCGCGGACCATCAGCTCCGGTGAGCCGGGCGCCTTGATGCACGGTCCGACGTTCATGGCCAACGCCCTGGCCTGTGCGGTCTCGGTGGCCTCGGTCGAGCTGCTGTTGGGCGGTGACTGGCAGGCCCGGGTGGCGGAGATCGAGACCGGATTGCGCAGCGGTCTGGAGCCGGCACGGGAGCTGGCCGGGGTCGCCGATGTCCGGGTGCTCGGTGCGATCGGCGTCATCGAGATGGTCGACCCAGTCGACATGGCGGTGGCGACCGAGACGGCGCTGCACCACGGGGTGTGGCTGCGCCCGTTCGGCCGGCTCGTCTACGCCATGCCGCCGTTCATCTGCACGCCCGCCGAGGTCGCCCAGATCGGTTCGGCGATGGTGGCCGTCGCGCATGCATTAACCTGAACGGTGTTCAAGTCGCGAAAGGAACCGCAGTGACGCGCACCGGACTCTCACCGCTGGCCTGGCTGGCCGACGTGGAACAGCAGCGCCGCGAGGCCGGTCTGCGGCGTGCGCTGCGGGTGCGACCGCCGGTCGGCGCCGAACTGGACCTGGCCTCCAACGATTACCTCGGGCTGTCGCAGCACCCCGCCGTTCTCGACGGTGGGGTCGAGGCGCTGCGCACCTGGGGTGCCGGTGCGGGCGGATCGCGGCTGGTCACCGGCAACACCGAACTGCACGAGGAGTTCGAGGCCGAGCTGGCCCGGTTCACCGGCGCGGAGTCGGCACTGGTGTTCTCCTCCGGCTACACCGCCAACCTCGGCGCGCTGGTGGCGCTGTCCGGCCCCGGGTCGCTGATCGTCTCCGATGCGCTGTCCCACGCCTCACTCGTGGACGCCTGCCGGCTGTCGCGGGCCCGGGTGACGGTCGCCCCGCACTGCGATGTCGCCGCCGTGGAGCGGACCCTCGCCGACCGCGCGGAGGACCGCGCCGTGGTGGTCACCGAGTCGGTGTTCTCCACCGACGGCGCGCTGGCCCCGCTGCGTGAACTGCATGACGTCTGCCGCAGGCACGGCGCGTTGTTGTTGGTCGACGAGGCGCACGGAATCGGGGTGCGCGGTAACGGCGGACAGGGCCTGCTGTACGAGACCGGCCTGGCCGGTGCCCCCGACGTGGTCATGACGACGACGCTGTCCAAGGCGCTCGGTGCGCAGGGCGGGGTGGTCCTCGGACCGGAGGCGGTGCGCGGGCACCTGATCGACGCGGCTCGTCCGTTCATCTTCGATACCGGGCTGGCGCCGGCAGCGGTGGGCGCGGCGCTGGCCGCCCTGCGGGTGCTCATCGCCGAGCCGCATCGCGCCGCGACGGTGTTGCGCCGCGCCGCCGAACTCACCCGGATCTGCGGGGTGCCCGAGGAACCCACCTCCGCGGTGGTGTCGGTCATCCTCGGCGAACCCGACGTGGCGGTGGCGGCTGCGGCGGCCTGCCTGGACCGCGGCGTACGGGTGGGCTGTTTCCGCCCCCCGTCGGTGCCCGCGGGCACGTCCCGGCTGCGGCTGACCGCGCGGGCCTCGCTCACCGATGACGAGATGGACCTGGCGCGCGCCGTGCTCACCGAGGTCCTGGCTTCGGCTCGATGAGGACCCGGTGAGCGTGCTGCTGGTGACCGGCACCGACACCGGCGTCGGCAAGACGGTGACCACCGCGGCGCTGGCGGCAGCCGCCCGGCTGGCCGGCATCGACGTCGCGGTGTGCAAGCCGGTACAGACCGGCACGATCGAGGGGGATGACGACCTCGGCGAGGTGCGCCGGCTGTCCGGGGTCATGGAGTTGCACGGCGGGTGGCGTTATCCCGAGCCGCTGGCCCCGGTCGCCGCGGCGCACCGGGCGGGTATGGACCTGCCGACCCGGGCCGAGCTGGTGGCATCGGTGCGGGCCGTGGATCGGCCCGGGCGTCTCACCCTCGTCGAGGGCGCCGGCGGGCTGCTCGTCGAGCTCGGCGCCGACGGTGTGACGCTGCGCGAGCTGGCCGTCGACCTGGGCGCCCCGGTGCTGCTTGTCGTCGCGCCGGGTCTGGGCACCCTCAACCACACCGCGCTCACGCTGGAAGCGCTTGCCGCTCATGATGTTCCGTGTGCGGGCCTGGTGATCGGCTCGTGGCCGCACGATCCCGGTGTCGCCGAATCGGGAAATCGGGAGGCGCTGGCGCCTCTCGCGCCGGTGCGCGCCGCGCTACCCGCGGGGGCCGCCACCGTCGGCGATTTCGGGGCGATCAGCGCGGCGGCGTTCGACGCGGACTGGCTCGCGAGCCTGGTCTAGCGATGGCCCATTCGGTCGAGTTGCTACTGGATCCCGAGACCGACGCTGCGATCCGCGGTGTGTGGGAGGCTCTGGCCGAGAAGGGGATCCGCAGTCAGGCCGCGCATCGCGGGCCGAGTAACCGGCCGCACGTGACGATGACGGTGTCGGCCGGGATCGCCGGAGATGTCGACCCCGAGTTGTCCGCCGCGGCAACGGCGTTGCCGCTGTCCTGCCGGATCGGCGCCCCGGTGCTGTTCGGGCGCGGACCGTTCACCCTGGCGCGGCTGGTCGTGCCGCGCGTGGAGCTGCTCGAGCTACATGCCGATATCTACCGGATCTGCCTGCCGCACATGCCTTCCGGTGCGTTCGCGCACGCGGTGCCGGGTCACTGGACGCCACATGTCACGCTGGCCAGGCGCGTCGACGCCGCGCAGCTGGACCGCGCGATGCCGTTGGCAGGCGCGGATATCGACGGGACGCTGGTGCGTCTGAGGCGCTGGGACGGTGACGCCAGGAGTGAGTACCCGATCGGCTGACGGCTAGGGCTGCGGCTCGGTGAGCCGCCCCGACACGATCGCGTTCAACGCGGCGATATGGCCCAGGTAGGCGTGCCGTCCGGCGTCGGTCAAGCGGGCCCGCACCTTGTGCCGGCTGCCCTCGAGTCGACGCTCGGTGTGCAGGTATCCGGCCTCTTCGAGGATGGTCAGCTGTTTGGACAACGCGGAATCGGACAGTCCGGCGCGTTCCTTCAGATAGCCGAACTCGGCCCAGTCGGCCGCAGCCAGGGTGGCCACCAGGGTGAGCCGGGTGCTGGGATGGATCAGTTCGTCGAAGCGCGCCGGTTCAGGCATGTGCCCACCGGCGCGTGACCCGCAGGATCTCCGGGCCACCGAACCCGACGACGGCGGCGGCCACCATCGCCGCCCAGGTGCCGGCGTGCCGGACGCCGTCGGCGTGCAGCGCGAATCCGGTGACGACGGTCAGCACGACCAGGCTGAGCAGGATGCCGATCATCACGAGCGGTATTCGCGATCCCGCGGTGGCGGCGCTGACCTGCACCCGCCCGGACCGGTGCCGGCCGCTGAGCAGGCGCGACGCCACCGTGCTGTGGCCGACCGCGAAACCCACCGTGGCGACGGTGGCCAGCCAGCCCGGGCCGAAATCGCCCAGGAGTCCGAGCCCCACCCAGGCGGCGGCCATCGCCCACCAGTAACCGCGGGGCAGCCCGACCTCCGCGGCCACCTGCCGCCGTGCTCGCTCGGCGGTCTCGAGGGCGTTGCGCGCCCCCTCCGGTGTGATCTCGTCCATGACGCCTCCCCACTTTCCTGCCTGGAAACAAGGCTCCACTTTCCCGATTGGAAAGTCAAGTGTCTCTGGAATGCTGGGGACATGGACCGTGCGGGCTTCGGCGGGGCGGCCCGAGGCGACGGTGACCGCGCCCGCACAGGATCTGGCGCTGTGGGCGTGGACGCGCGGCGGCTCGGTGTCGGTGACGGGGGAGAGCTCAGCCGAGGCGGCGTTGCGTGAGGTCGTCGCGAACGGTATGCAGTAGCCCTGAATCACCATGCGCGGCAAGGCCGTCGATCAGCACGGTGAGACCGAAGGCGAAGCGGCGTGACGGTTCGGCGGTGAGCACGGACTGGCCGTCGGGCAACGTGGCCCCTGCGGCATCCCACTGCAGCCGGGACTGTTCGTCGGCGGTGAAGCCGAGCACGTAGTAGACGACGGTGCGGGCGGCCAGTTCTGCGTCCGAGCCCGCGACTCCGGCATCCGCGGCCGCCGCCGCGAGCCGGGTGACGATCTCGGTCATCGCCGCGGATTGGCCCGCCGCCAAGCTGGCCGACACCAACTCGGCGCCGTCGGTGTGCGACAGCAGGGCATCCCGCAGTCGGTGGCAGCCGTCGGCGATCTGGTCGCGCCAGCCTGGTGGGGTGTGCGGCTCCAGGGCGGGTTGCAGAATGCGGTCGGCAACCGCCCCGAGCAGCTCCTGCTTGTTGGCGAAGTGCCAGTACAGCGCGCCCGGGCTGACGGCGAGCTCGCGCGCGAGCCTGCGCATGGTGAGGTCGGCCATCCCGAAGTTGTCCAGGATCGCCGTTGCGGCATCGATTACGTCACGTTTGTGCAGCTGCACACCGTTACTCTAACCTGAACGGTGTTCAAGAGGCTGATGGAGGCAATTCGGTGAGCGACATTCTGGTTCAGGCACGCGAGCAGGTACTCGAACGCGGCGTGGGCCTCGATCAGGACCAGACGCTGCAGGTGCTCCAGCTGCCCGACGACCAGCTCGACGAGCTGCTGGCGCTTGCGCACGAGGTGCGCATGAAGTGGTGCGGACCCGAGGTCGAGGTCGAGGGCATCATCAGCCTCAAGACCGGCGGTTGCCCCGAGGACTGCCACTTCTGTTCGCAGTCGGGCCTTTTCGCCTCGCCGGTGCGCAGTGCGTGGCTGGACATCCCGAGCCTGGTGGAGGCGGCCAAGCAGACCGCCAAGACCGGCGCCACCGAGTTCTGCATCGTGGCCGCGGTTCGCGGCCCGGACGAGCGTCTGCTGGCCCAGGTGGCCGCGGGTATCGAAGCCATCCGCAACGAGGTCGACATCCAGATCGCCTGCTCGCTGGGCATGTTGACCCAGGAGCAGGTGGACCGTCTCAAGGACATGGGTGTACATCGGTACAACCACAACCTGGAGACCGCGCAGTCGTACTTCCCCAATGTCGTCACCACCCACTCCTGGGAAGAGCGCTGGGGCACGCTGGAGATGGTGCGCGAGGCCGGCATGGAG
The DNA here is from genome assembly GCF_025822555.1 of Mycobacterium hackensackense. NCBI lineage: Bacteria > Bacillati > Actinomycetota > Actinomycetes > Mycobacteriales > Mycobacteriaceae > Mycobacterium > Mycobacterium hackensackense. Next base: position 343,030 of record NZ_JACKUC010000038.1, on the reverse strand, counting down.
GTCTGCTGCGGCGGCATCCTCGGGATGGGCGAGACGCTGGAGCAGCGCGCCGAGTTCGCCGCCAACCTGGCCGAGCTCAACCCGCACGAAGTGCCGTTGAACTTCCTGAACCCGCGACCCGGCACCCCGTTCGGCGATCTGGAGGTGCTGCCGGCGGCCGACGCGCTGCGGGCCGTCGCCGCGTTCCGGCTGGCGCTGCCGCGCACCATGCTGCGGTTCGCCGGTGGCCGCGAGATCACCCTCGGTGACCTGGGCGCCAAGCAGGGCATCCTCGGCGGTATCAACGCCGTGATCGTCGGCAACTACCTCACCACACTGGGCCGCCCGGCCGAATCCGATCTCGAATTGCTCGAAGATCTGCAGATGCCGATCAAAGCCCTCAACGCCACCCTGTAGAACGGGTGGTGATGATCAGCGATTCGCCCGCCCTGCCCGCGCCCGTGGGTGCCGGCAATTTCAACGTGTACACCGGCGGTCCGGCGGGCAGTGTCAGCCCGACGACGGCACAGCTCGGGCTGGAGCCACCGCGGTTCTGCGCCGAGTGCGGGCGCAGGATGATCGTGCAGGTGCGCCCCGACGGGTGGTGGGCCAAGTGTTCGCGGCACGGGCAGGCCGACTCCAAGGACCTGGACACCCGCCGATGAATGATGATGCGCCCAAGGTTTCGCGGGCTGCCGCCGCAATCCGGGTCGGCGCGGGTATCGCACTGGCCGGGGTGCCGGCCGGTGCCCTGTGGGCTTGGCTGGCACCCCCGATCGGCGGCGTGGTCGCGCTGACCAAGAGCGGCAACCGGGTGACGGCGTATCTGGGCAACGAATCCGACAACTTCTTCCTGGGCGAGTTCCTGTTCGTCGGCATCCTGACCGTGCTCACCGTGGTGGCGTCGGTGCTGGTCTGGCAGTGGCGCGCGCACCGCGGGCCGGTGCTGCTGGCGGCGCTCACCATCGGCGCGACCCTGGCGGCCGGTGCGGCCGCCGGGGTCGGCGCCGTGCTGGTGCGCTGGCGCTACGGCGTGATCGATATCGCCGCGGCGCCGGTGACCCCGGAGCACCGGATCCACTACGTGACCGAGGCGCCCGCCCTGTTCTTCGGCCATGGTCCGCTGCAGATCGCCGCGACCATCCTGGTGCCGGCGGCGGTGGGGGCACTGGTCTACACCCTGTTCGCGTTGTCGACCCCGCGCGACGACCTGGGGGCGTGGCCGCCGGTGGAGTACGCCGGGGTCTACCCGCCGATTCCCGTGCCGGTCACCCCCGGACAGGCCCCGTAACAGCACTTACGGCAGGTGGCTGCAGATCTCGCAAACGTAGCCCCCACAAATCGCGCCTCCATAGATACATTCGACTGGCTCATTGCTGTTTCCCAGCAAATCAGCCGCCGCGAAAATTATCTTGAGTGAGGTTTTGTCATGCGCATCGTGTCCTTCGGATTCCAGACCTGGGGAGTGAAGACACTTCAAGCGTTGGTCGATCTGGGACACGAGGTCGCGCTCGCGGTCACCCACCCGGCCAGCGACGACTCCTACAAGGGCATCTTCTCCGACTCGGTCGAGGAACTGGCGCAGAGCTTGGGCATCCCCGTGCACCTCACCGAGCGGGTGGACCACGAGACCATCGCGCTGGTCACGCAGGCCGAACCCGACGTCATCGTGGTCAACAGCTGGTACACCTGGATGCCGCCGGAACTCTACGAGCTCCCGCCCCACGGCACGCTGAACCTGCACGATTCGCTGCTGCCCAAGGGCACCGGATTCTCACCGGTGCTGTGGTCGCTGATCAGCGGTGAATCGCAGATCGGGCTGACCGTCCATCGGATGGACGAGAATCTGGACACCGGCGACATCCTGGTGCAGCACGCCTTGCCGATCGGGCCGAAGGACACCGGAACCGAACTGGTGGAACGCGGGATCGCGCTCATCCCAGGTGCCCTCAAAGAAGCGCTGGATGCGCTGCAATCCGGTGCCCCGCAGTGGCGCCCGCAGAACAAGGCGGAGCGGACGTACTTCCACAAGCGTTCCGAGCGGGACAGCCTGCTCGACTGGAACTGGCCGGCCGAGGTCCTGGAGCGGCTGGTCCGGGCGCTGTCGGAGCCCTATCCGCCGGCTTATGCGTTCTATCGCGGCGAGCGCATCGAGGTCCTGGAGGCGAAGCTCTCCGAGGTCCGTTACGGCGGCACCCCGGGTCGGGTGATCGTCCAGGAGGACGGCGGAGCGGTGGTCGCCGGACCCGAGGCCTACCTCGGGGGGAACCGCGGCCTGGTCATCACCCGGGTTCGTTCCTCGGACGGTACCGAGCACAGTGGGGACAAGTTCTTCCGCCGCGGCGGCTACCTCACCAGCCAGGCGTGACCCGATGCCCCTGCTGGAGTACAAGGCGACGCCGCCGTGGCTGCGGGCGGCGCGCCGGCGGCTGATCGCGATGGTGCCCATTCGCCTGATGCGGCACGTTCTCTACCTGATGATGATTCGCCGGCCCGGTGACTTCACCGAGCCGGAAACCTTCAACGAGAAGGTGAATTGGCGGATCTTCAACGACCGCCGGGACCGGATCGTCAAGGCCTGCGACAAGATGTGGATGAAGGAGATGGCCCGGCAGGCTTACCCGGGTGCGGATCTGCGCATCCCGGCCACCTACTGGTCGGGTACCGATCTGCGTGACGCCCCCGACCTGACGACGCTGCCGCCGTGGGTGCTCAAACCCAATCACAGCAGCGGGCAGGCACTGTTCGGGCCCGATCCCGGCACCGATCTGGACGGCCTGCTGGCCCGGACGGCGCAGTGGTTCGAGGAGACACCGCTGGAACTCGGCGAGTGGGGTTACAGCGAAGCCCGTCCGCTCTTCCTGCTCGAGGAACGCATCCCCACTCCCGACGGGCACCCGCCGGTGGACTACAAATTCTTCGTCTTCGAGGGCCGGATCGAGCTGATCCAGGTCAACCGTGGCCGGTTCGGGACCCGGCAGACCGCGACCTTCCTGGATGCCGATTGGCGCCGGCTGCCGGTGCGCTGGCGGATTCAGCCGGTGGCCGACGAACAGCGGCCGGTGGAACTGGACAAGATGATGGAGATCGCCGGCGTCCTCGGTGCGGACTGGGATTTCGTCCGGGTCGACCTGTACGCCGTCGACGGTGAGGTGTGGTTCGGCGAGTACACGCCGTACCCGGGCAGCGGTCTGCTGCGCTACAAGCCGATGTCCTTCGATCGCGAACAGGGGCGGCACTGGAAGCTGCCGTCGCCGGCCGAGGTGCAGCGCGGCCGGCCCTGACCGGTCAGCGGTCGAGCACCGACAGCGGGAGCCGGTGCACCGGTCGCCCGGTCAGCACCTTCGCGGTGATGACCGCCAGCCGGGCCATTCCCCGGTAGGTCGACGGGTTGAAAAGGGTGGGCCACTTGGTGCGCAGCAGGTGCTCGCCGAGGGGGCGGCCGGCGAAGCGGTCGGACAGCCAGCGCAGCGCCATGGGCGCGGACATCGGATGCAGCAGCAGGTGCTCGCAGAACATGTCGCGGTGATAGGTGACCTTCGCGCCGCCGGAGGCGTAGGTGTCGGCGAGTTCGTCGATGCCCTCGACCGAGATGATCTCGTCGTGCACGGCCTGGATGATCAGCACCGGCGGGGTGGGCACCGCGACCCCGAGCTTGATGTCGTCGAAGACATACTGCACCTCGGGCGTGGCCAAGATCTGCTCGAGCGGCTGGTCCAGCATGTCGCCCATATCGGTGCGCCACAGCCGCACGACGGCTTCGACGGTGGTCATGTGATGCAGCCGGTCGAGCAGGGCGCGGCCCTTCTCGCTGGCGTGCTCGGCGATGATCTTCTGCAGGCCGGGGTACACGTCGGCCAGGGCGGAGACGACGAGCGCGGGCAGTGCCGAGGCGAAGGTGCCGTTGAGCTTGCGGAAGGTCCGGCCCAGGTCGCCGACCGGAGAGCCGAGCACCGCGCCGACGATGTTGAGTTCGGGTGCGTAGCTTCCGCTCATCTCGGCGGCCCAGGCGCTGGCCAGACCGCCCCCGGAGTAGCCCCACAACCCGATGGGGGCTTCGGGTGCCAGGCTCAGCTGCTCGGAGCTGATGGCCGCACGCAGCCCGTCGAGGATGCGGTAGCCGGGTTCATACGGCGTGCCCCAGCTGCCGTTGACACCCTCGTGGTCGGGGACCGAGACCGCCCAGCCCTCGGCAATGGCTGCGGCGACCAGCAGCATCTCGAACTGCGGCACCGCGCCGGGTGCCACGGCGTGGCGGCGCAGCGCGTACGAGGGAAAACACCGCGAGGAGATCGCATCGATGGCGCACTGGTAGGACACCACCGGGCAGACGCGTTCGGGGCCGCGCTCGGCGGGGATCACCACGGTGGTGGCGGCAGCCTCGGGATTGCCGTTCATATCGGTGGTCCGGTAGAGCAGCTGCACGGCGCGCACCTGCTGGGGGATCAGGCCCAGGAAGGCCAGCTCGACCTCGCGGCTGCGCAACACGGTGCCCGGGGCGGCGTGTTGGAAGCCGGCGGGGGCGACATAGAAGGGGTCGTCCTTCGGCAACTGCGGACGGGCGGAGCGGTCCAGCGCCTCGTGCGGGGCGGCGCCGATCCAGTCGGCGTCCGATACGGCGGCAGAGCTGCCAAAGTCCATCCGGGCATTCTTGCTTAAGAACGGTCTAAGAATCCAGTCCGACTCACCCTGGTGGCCGCAAAGCCGCGAATTCGTCGGTGACCCGGTACCGGGCCTCGGTGAAGCGGTACAGCGCCGCCGGACGTCCTCCGCTGCGGCCCGAACGCGCCGTGGTGCCGGTCCTGGTGATGACGTTGCGGCGCTCGAGCACGCGTTGCAGGTTGGTGGCGTCCACCGGGTGCCCGAGTGCGGCGCTGTAGATGTCGCGCAGCGTCGACAGTGCGAATTCCTTTGGCGCCAAGGCGAAGCCGATGTTGGTATAGCTGAGTTTCGCGTTCAGCCGGGCGTGCGCATTGGTGACCATGGGCCCGTGGTCGAAGGCCATCGGCGGCAGGGCGGAGACCGGGTGCCAGCGGGTGTCGGGCGGTAGCTCCGGGGTGGCGGGGGAGGGCACCAGGCCGAGGAAGGTCGACGCGATGGTGCGTTCCCCGGGCACCCGTTGCGGATCGGAGAACACCGCAAGCTGCTCCAGATGGGCGAGTTCGCGCAGGTCGACCTTCTCGGCCAGTTGACGTCGAACTGAACTCGTCATGTCCTCGTCATGTCGCAGCCGTCCGCCCGGGAGCGACCATGCGCCTCGTTGCGGATCCATGGCGCGTTCCCATAAAAGCACGCTGAGCTGCGGTTTCTTGGTGGAAAGCTGGCGCACCTGGAACACGACGGCAAGCACCTCGTGGCCGGTGCTAGTATGTGACATGTTTTCGATTGTAAGTCGAAAACCTCGGTTGGCAAAAAGGAGACTGCCATGACGGTCCTGGATCGCACAGGGGCACGCACAGGGGCGTACAGCAGCGTGCTCGCCGCACGCATCACGGACGGGCCCGGTGGCTACACCGGCGTCGTGGGCGACGGCCAGTGGGCCGCCGAGATCCGCCGGCTTGCCGATCTGCGCAACGCGACGGTGCTGGCCCACAACTACCAGCTACCCGAGATCCAGGATGTGGCCGACCACGTCGGTGACTCGCTGGCCCTGTCCCGGATCGCGGCCGAGGCTCCCGAGGACACCATCGTGTTCTGCGGCGTGCACTTCATGGCCGAGACCGCCAAGATCCTGTCCCCGCAGAAATCGGTGTTGATTCCGGATCAGCGGGCCGGCTGCTCGCTGGCGGACTCGATCACCGCCGACGAACTGCGCGCCTGGAAGGACGAATTCCCGGATGCGGTGGTGGTCTCGTACGTCAACACCACCGCTGCGGTGAAGGCGCTCACCGATATCTGCTGCACCTCGTCCAACGCGGTCGAGGTGGTGGCCTCCATTCCCGAGGACCGCACCGTGCTGTTCTGCCCCGACCAGTTCCTCGGCGCGCACGTGCGCCGCGTCACCGGGCGCCAGAACCTGCACATCTGGGCCGGCGAATGCCATGTGCACGCCGGCATCAACGGTGACGAGCTGGCCGACCAGGCCCGCAGCCACCCCGACGCCGAGCTGTTCGTGCACCCCGAATGCGGTTGTGCCACATCGGCGTTGTACCTGGCCGGCGAGGGCGCGGTGCCCGAAGAGCGGGTCAAGATCCTGTCCACCGGTGGCATGCTCGACGCCGCCCGCGAGACCAAGGCGCGCCAGGTTCTGGTCGCCACCGAGGTCGGCATGCTGCACCAGCTGCGCAGGGCCGCACCGGATGTCGACTTCCTGGCGGTCAACGACCGGGCCTCGTGCACCTATATGAAGATGATCACCCCCGCGGCGCTGCTGCGTTGTCTGGTCGAGGGCGCCGACGAGGTGCATGTCGATCTGGAGACGGCGAAGCTGGCGCAGCGCAGCGTGCAGCGCATGATCGAGATCGGGCAGCCCGGCGGCGGAGAATGAACGCGGTCTCGGTCCCTGGGGGCAGGAGCGCAGCGACTCGGGGGTACAGCAGCTGCGGGGGAGTCGGGTACTGGCAACAGCGGGCTGATGTCGTCGTCATCGGGACCGGGGTGGCCGGACTGGCCGCCGCACTGGCCGCGGTACGGGCGGGCCGCAAGGTCGTCGTGCTCAGCAAGGTGGCCGAGACCGCGACGTTCTACGCCCAGGGCGGGATCGCGGTGGTGCTGCCCGACGGTGAGGACTCCGTCGAGGCCCATGTCGCCGACACGCTGGCGGCCGGTGGCGGGCTCTGTGATGTCGACGCGGTCCGTTCCATCGTGGCCGACGGCTATACCGCCGTCGCGGATCTGGTCGACGCGGGCGCGCACTTCGATGAGACCCGGCCCGGCCATTGGGCACTGACCCGCGAGGGTGGCCACACCCGCCGGCGGATCATCCACGCCGGCGGTGATGCCACCGGGGCCGAGGTGCAGCGCACCCTCGACCACGCGGCCACCCGCCTGGATATCCGGCGCAACCATGTGGCACTGCAGATCTGCCACGACGGCGATCAGGTGACCGGGGTGCTGGTGCACAGCGCCGAGGGGCCGGGTGTCGTGCATGCGCCGTCGGTCATCCTGGCCACCGGCGGATTGGGCCACCTCTATGCGGCGACCACCAACCCGGACGGCTCCACCGGCGACGGTGTGGCGCTGGCCCTGCAGGCGGGTCTGGCGGTCGCCGACCTGGAGTTCGTCCAGTTCCACCCGACGATGTTGTATTCGGGCTCCGGTTCGGGACGGGGCGGCGGGCGCCGCCCGCTGATCACCGAGGCGATCCGTGGCGAGGGCGCGATCCTGGTGGACGGTCGGGGCGAGTCGGTGACCGCCGGTGTCCATCCGATGGGTGACCTGGCGCCACGCGATGTGGTGGCGGCCGCCATCGATGCCCGGCTGCGGGCGACCGGCGATCCCTGCGTCTACCTCGATGCCACCCGGGTTTCCGATGTGGCACACAGGTTTCCGACGGTCACCGCGGCCTGCCTGGCCGCGGGTGTCGACCCGGCCCGTCAGCCCATCCCGGTGGTGCCCGGCGCCCACTACAGCTGCGGCGGCGTCGTCACCGATGTGTACGGCCGTACCGATCTACCGGGTCTGTTCGCCGCGGGCGAGGTGGCGCGCACCGGGATGCACGGCGCCAATCGGCTTGCGTCCAACAGCCTGCTGGAAGGGCTCGTCGTGGGTGGGCGTGCCGGAGCCGCCGCCGCCGCGCACGCCGCCAGTGCCGGGCCGGTACTGGCCCGCGTCTCGCAGTCCTTCCGCGCGCCCGCGCTGGACCGCGCCGAGTTGCAGCGCGCGATGAGCACGGACGCCTCCGTGGTCCGCGATGCCGACGGCCTGCAACGGCTCGTCGGCATCCTGGCCACCGCGCGGCCGCGCACCGTCGACAACCGCACGGATTTCGAGGATGTCGCCTTGACCATGACCGCACGTGCGGTGGCCGCGGCCGCCGCCGAACGCACCGAATCGCGGGGTTGTCACCACCGCGCCGATCATCCGGAAACCGATGTGGCACAGGCGAAGAGCATCACCGTCCGGGTCGATGCCGCCGGACTGCCCACGGTGAGTGCACCGGCAGGTGTGCGGTGAAACCGTCGGCCGACGAACTCGCCGAGGCCCGGGCCGTCATCGCCCGTGGTCTGGACGAGGATCTGCGCTATGGCGCCGATGTCACCACGGCGGCGACCGTTGCTGCCGACGCCACCACGGTGGCGTCGATGGCCACCCGGGAGCCGGGCGTCGTCGCGGGGGTCGATCTCGCGCTCCTGGTGCTCGACGAGGTGCTGGGGCCCGACGGGTACACCGTGCTGGACCGCGTCGAGGACGGCACCCGGCTGGCCGCCGGGCAGGCCCTGCTGACCTTGAGCGCACCCACGCGGGGGCTGTTGACCGCCGAACGGACCATGCTCAACCTGGTCTGCCATCTCTCCGGTATCTCGACCGCCACCGCGCAGTGGGTGGACGCGGTCGAGGGCACTCGCGCCAGGATCCGCGACACCCGCAAGACGTTGCCCGGCTTGCGTGCGCTGCAGAAGTACGCGGTGCGGGTCGGCGGGGGAGTCAACCACCGGATGGGCCTCGGTGATGCCGCGCTCATCAAGGACAATCACGTCGCCGCCGCCGGATCCGTACTGGCCGCGCTGAACGCGGTCCGGGCCGCCGCGCCCGATCTACCGTGCGAGGTCGAGGTCGACTCGCTGGAGCAGCTCGACGATGTGTTGGGCGCCGATGTGGAGTTGGTGCTGCTGGACAACTTCCCGGTGTGGCAGACCCAGATCGCCGTGCAGCGCCGCGACAGTCGTTCGCCGGCAACGAAACTCGAATCCTCGGGCGGTTTGTCGCTGGAGTCGGCGACCGCCTACGCGGCCACCGGGGTGGACTATCTGGCCGTCGGGGCGCTCACCCACTCGGTGCGGGTGCTCGATATCGGCTTGGATACCTGAGCGCACCTAGTCTCGGTCCAGCAGTGCCCGTGCCGCCGCCTTGGCGGCGTGCAGCGCGCTGGGCTCGCCGGCCACCCGCGACAGCAGCAGGGCGCCCTCGATCAGCGCGATGATCGTGCGCGCGGTCTGCTCGGCCTGCTCCGAGGGCCAACCGTCGGCGCGCAGGCGGTCGGCCACCGCGGTGATCCAGCTGCCGAACGCCCTCGCCGAGGCGGTCCGCACGACCGGGCTGGCCGTCACCGATTCGGTGGCGAGCGGTTCGATGGGGCAGCCGTCGCGCTCGTCGGTGCTGAGATTGGCGGCCATCACGTCCACCCAGCGGTCCACGATGTCGGCGGCCGGTTCGTCGGTCGCCAGCAGCGTGCGCAGCAGCGCGCTGATATCTCCGCCGGCCTTGTCGACCACGGCGGCCGCCAGTTCGGCCTTGCCGTCGGGGAAGTGGTGATACAGCGAACCGGCCCGGACCTCGGCCACCTCCAGGATCTGGTTGATACCGGTGGCCGAGTATCCCTGCCTGCGGAACAACACGGCCGCGGTATCCAGCAGGGCGGCTCGGCTGCGGTCGGGGCGGGGCATGGCCGCTATGCTACCGGCGATCTAGAAAGGTCGATCAAGAATGCTGGGGCGCCCGCGGGACAAAGCGGTCCCCGCCGGGCTCTAGGCCGTCACACCCCGGCGCACGAACGACAGCACCACCGCCGCGGTGGCGAACAGCCCGGAGAACACCCGATTCAGGATCGTCTGTTGGCGCGGGGTGTGCAGCCAGTCGACCAACCGCACGGCCAGGCCGGTATAGAGGCCCATCACCACGATGTCGACGATGATCATGGTCGCCCCGATGGCCAGATACTGCGGCAGCAACGCGGCGGTGGGCACCACGAACTGCGGCAGCACCGCGAGGAAGAACACCAGCCCCTTCGGATTGGTGGCGTTGACCAGGAAGCCTCGGACCGTCAGCGCCAGCCGGCCACCGTCGAAAGACTTTCCGACCTGCTCGCGCAGATCGGTGGTGGCGGTGCGCCACTGCTTGATCGCCAGGTAGGCCAGATAGGCGACGCCGATCCACTTGATCACCGTGAACGCGATGACCGAGCGGGTGACCACCGCACCCAGACCCGCGGCCACCAGCGCCAACTGCAGCATCAGCCCGATCTCCAGGCCGAAGATGCTCCAGTAGCCGCGACGCAGGCCGTGCGTCATCCCGGTCGCCATCGACTGCACCGCACCCGCTCCGGGAGACAGACTGATCGCGATCGCGGCGCCCAGGAACGCCAGCCATACCTGCCAGGTCATGGCTTCAGTCTCGCAGCCGGGGTCAAGTCGATATCAGCTGGTATCAGCTGATATCGGCGACGAACACACCCGACCGCCGGGCGACCATCCGGGCCATCCGCGGCAGCGACGGGTCGTCGGTGCCCGCCGGGAGCACCCGCGGGTTGGTGATGTGGATGTCACCGCTGAACAGGTGCACATCGGCCTCACCGGCCGCGAGCACGTTCTTCACCCAGTTGGTCTTGCCGTGGATGAGGCCGATGGCCAGCGTGTTGCCCTTACGGAAGCTGGTGACGGTCGTCTCGTACGGGGTGCCGGATTTGCGGCCCCGATGCTTGACGACGGTGAACCCCGGCAGCCGCTTCGCCAGCGGTGCGATCACCGGATTGATGTAGCGGATCTGGAAGTTCTCCAGCGCGGGCGGCACCAGCATCGGCACACCCGGTGCGTTGTTGGGATGTTCCTCGCGAGACTGCGCAGCGGACATGTCGGCTCCCCGAATTCGATTTGGCCTGCTCTGGGACAATAGACCCGTGAGTGCACCGCAACCCTTCATGGCCCGCATCGATCTGCGGGGCGCCGAGCTGTCGGCGGCCCGGCTGCGGACCGTCCTGCCCCGCGGTGGTGTCGACGTCGATGCCGTGCTGCCCAAGGTGCGGCCCATCGTCGCCGACGTCGCCGAGCGCGGTGCCGTCGCGGCCCTGGAGTACGGGGCCTCCTTCGACGGGGTGCGCCCCGAGACCGTCCGGGTGCCCGTCGGGGAACTCGCCGCGGCGCTGTCGACGTTGCCCGCCGATGTCCGCGCCGCCCTCGAGGTGGCCATCGAACGCACGCGGGCCGTGCACGCCGACCAACGCCGTACCGACACCACCACCACGCTTGCGCCGGGCGCCACCGTCACCGAGCGGTGGGTCCCGGTGGAGCGCGTCGGCCTCTACGTTCCGGGTGGCAACGCCGTCTACCCGTCCAGCGTGGTGATGAACGTGGTGCCGGCACAGGCCGCAGGGGTGGACTCGCTGGTGATCGCCAGCCCGCCCCAGGCGGACTTCGGCGGCCTGCCGCATCCGACCATCCTGGCCGCCGCCGCCCTGCTCGGTGTGGACGAGGTCTGGGCCGTCGGCGGCGCCCAAGCCGTCGCCCTGCTGGCGTACGGGGACGCCGATCACCCTCCGGTGGACATGATCACCGGCCCGGGCAATATCTATGTCACCGCCGCCAAGCGGCTCTGCCGTTCGCAGGTGGGTATCGACGCCGAGGCGGGTCCCACCGAGATCGCCATCCTGGCCGACCACACCGCCGACCCGGTGCACCTCGCGGCTGATCTGATCAGCCAGGCCGAACACGACGAGATGGCCGCCAGCGTGCTGGTCACCGACAGCGTGGCGCTGGCCGACGCCTCCGATGCCGAGGTGCTCCACCAGTTGGCCACGACCGTGCACCGCGAACGGGTGACCGCCGCCCTGACCGGCAAACAGTCGGCGATCGTGCTGGTCGACGATATCGATGCCGGTGTCACGGTGGTCAACGCCTACGCCGCCGAGCACCTGGAGATCCAGACCGTCGACGCATCCGCGGTGGCCGGCCGGATCCGTTCGGCCGGAGCGATCTTCGTCGGCGCATGGTCTCCGGTGAGCCTGGGGGACTACTGCGCCGGCTCCAATCACGTGCTGCCCACCGCGGGTTGCGCCCGGCATTCCAGCGGACTGTCGGTGCAGACCTTCCTGCGTGGGATCCATGTCGTGGAGTACGACGAGGCGGCGCTCAAAGATGTGTCAGGTCATGTGATCACGCTGTCGCAGGCGGAGAATCTGCCCGCGCACGGCGAAGCTGTGCGGCGGAGGTTCGAGAAGTGAGCACATCCGGAATCTCCCTTGACGACCTGCCGCTGCGGGAGAACCTGCGCGGCAAGTCCCCGTACGGGGCACCCCAGTTGCACGTGCCGGTGCGGCTCAACACCAATGAGAACCCGCATCCGCCGAGCCAGGCACTCATCGACGATGTCGCGGCCTCGGTACGCGACGCCGCATCGGATCTGCACCGCTATCCCGACCGCGATGTCGTCGGCCTGCGGACCGAACTGGCGGCCTATCTGACCGGTCAGACCGGGGTCCGGGTCGGCGTCGAGAACGTCTGGGCGGCAAATGGTTCCAACGAGATCCTGCAGCAGCTGTTGCAGGCTTTCGGCGGTCCGGGACGCAGCGCACTGGGATTCGTCCCGTCCTACTCGATGCACCCGATCATCTCCGACGGCACCCAGACCACCTGGCATCAGGCGGCCCGTGCCGACGACTTCGGGCTCGACACCGCCGTCGCGGTCGCCGCGGTCAAGGAATGCCGTCCGGACGTGGTGTTCCTGGCCAGCCCGAACAACCCGTCGGGCCAGAGCATCACGCTCGACGAACTGCGCCAGTTGCTCGATGTCGCCCCCGGTGTGGTCATCGTCGACGAGGCGTACGGCGAGTTCTCCAGCCAGCCCAGTGCCATCGGGTTGATCGCGCAGTACCCGGCCAAGCTCATCGTCACCCGCACCATGAGCAAGGCGTTCGCCTTCGCCGGCGGCCGGCTGGGCTATCTGGTCGCCGATCCCGCCGTCATCGAGGCACTGCTGCTGGTCCGGCTGCCGTATCACCTGTCCTCGCTGACCCAGGCCGCCGCCCGCGCCGCGCTGCGCCACGCCGAGGACACCCTGGGCAGCGTCGCACTGCTCATCGCCGAACGCGAGCGGGTGTCGAAAGGCCTGTCCGAGATGGGTTTCCGGGTGATCCCCAGCGATGCCAACTTCGTGCTCTACGGCGAGTTCGCCGATGCGCCCGCGGCCTGGCAGCGCTATCTGGACGCCGGGGTGCTCATCCGCGATGTCGGCCTGCCCGGATACCTGCGCGCCACCATCGGCCTCGCCGAGGAGAACGACGTCCTGCTCGATGTGAGCGCCGATCTCGCCGAGTCCGGTACAGCCCTGAAAACCGAAGCCCCACAAGGAGCCTCATGAGCCGCCGCGCGAAGGTCGAACGTAAGACCAAGGAGTCCGATATCACCGTCGAGATCGATCTCGACGGCACCGGGCAGGTCGACATCGACACCGGAGTGCCGTTCTTCGACCATATGCTGACCGCGCTGGGCAGCCACGCCAGCTTCGACCTGACGGTGCACGCCAAGGGCGATATCGAGATCGAAGGTCACCACACCGTCGAGGACACCGCGATCGTGCTCGGTCAGGCGCTCGGTCAGGCGCTCGGTGACAAGAAGGGCATCCGCCGTTTCGGGGACGCCTACATCCCGATGGACGAGACGCTGGCGCACGCCGCTGTCGACGTGTCCGGCCGGCCGTACTTCGTGCACACCGGCGAACCCGATTACATGGTCGAATTCACCATCGCCGGGTCCAGCACGCCGTATCACACGGTGATCAACCGGCACGTGTTCGAGTCGCTGGCCTTCAACGCCCGCATCGCCCTGCACGTGCGCACCCTCTACGGCCGCGACCCGCACCACATCACCGAGGCCGAGTACAAGGCGGTCGCCCGCGCGTTGCGCCAGGCCGTCGAATACGACCCCCGCGTCAGCGGGGTGCCGTCCACCAAGGGCACTCTGTGACGGCGATGGGCGAGCGGAGCGACGGGGAGTGAACGAGAAAAAGGTGGTGGTGCTGGACTACGGGTCCGGCAACCTGCGTTCGGCTCAGCGCGCGGTGCAGCGCACCGGTGCCGATGTCGAGGTGACCTCGGACGCCTCCGCGGCCTACGAGGCCGACGGTCTGCTGGTGCCGGGGGTCGGCGCCTACGAGGCCTGCATGGTGGGGCTGCGCGGTATCGGCGGCGAGCAGATCATCGAGAAGCGCCTGGCCGCGGGTCGTCCGGTGCTCGGGGTCTGTGTGGGCATGCAGATCCTGTTCGCCCGCGGCGTCGAGTTCGGGGTGGAGTCCGCCGGATGCGGGCAGTGGCCCGGTTCGGTCACCCGCATCGATGCCCCCGTGGTGCCGCACATGGGCTGGAATGTGGTCGACGCGCCCGCGGGCAGTACCTTGTTCCGGGGCCTGGACGCCGGCACCCGCTTCTACTTCGTGCATTCGTACGCCGCACAGGAGTGGCAGGGCCGGCCCGAGGCGCTGGTCACGTGGGCGACACACCATGTGCCGTTCATCGCGGCCGTCGAGGACGGCCCGTTGTCGGCGACACAATTTCATCCGGAGAAGAGCGGTGACGCGGGTGCGGCGCTGCTGACGAATTGGGTTGAGGGACTGTGAGTTTGATTCTTTTGCCGGCCGTCGACGTGGTCGGGGGCAAAGCGGTGCGCCTGGTGCAGGGCAAGGCCGGCAGCGAAACCGACTACGGGTCGGCGCTGGACGCGGCGCTGGCCTGGCAGCGCGACGGCGCCGAGTGGATCCACCTGGTGGACCTGGACGCCGCCTTCGGCCGTGGTTCCAACCGTGAACTGCTCGCCGAGGTGGTCGGCAAGCTCGATGTCGCCGTGGAGCTGTCCGGCGGTATCCGGGATGACGAGTCGTTGAAGGCTGCACTGGCCACCGGCTGCGCTCGGGTCAATATCGGCACCGCCGCGCTGGAGAACCCCACCTGGTGTGCCGCGGCGATCGCCGAGTACGGCGACAAGGTGGCCGTCGGACTGGATGTGCAACTGGAAGGCGGCACCTACCGCCTGCGCGGACGCGGCTGGGAGACGGACGGCGGTGACCTGTGGGAGGTGCTGGAACGGCTTGAGCGCGAAGGCTGCTCACGCTATGTCGTCACCGATGTGACCAAGGACGGCACGCTGGCCGGACCCAATCTGGAACTGCTCGGCGAGGTGGCCGACCGCAGCGGCGTCCCGGTGATCGCCTCCGGTGGCGTGTCGAGTATCGAGGATCTGACGGCCATCGCCACCCTGACGGGTCGTGGGGTCGAGGGCGCCATCGTCGGAAAAGCCTTGTATGCGGGACGTTTCACGCTGCCCGAGGCGCTGGCCGCGGTCAGCGGATAACGGTCATGGACGCCAACCGGCTGACCGCGCTGGTCGCCACCGCGACCGCGATCCTCGATGCGGCATCGGTTCAGTTCGTCGCGGGCCACCGAGCCGACTCGGCTGTTCGCAAACAGGGCAACGATTTCGCGACCGAGGTCGACCTCGCGATCGAACGCCAGGTCGTCGCGGCGCTGCAGGAGCAGACCGGCATCGGGGTGCACGGCGAGGAGTTCGGTGGCGAACCGATCGATTCCGAACTGGTGTGGGTACTCGACCCGATCGACGGCACGTTCAACTATGCGGCCGGCTCTCCGATGGCGGCCATCCTGTTGGGACTGCTGCACAACGGTGTGCCGGTCGCCGGACTGACCTGGCTGCCGTTCATGGGACAGCGTTACACGGCGCTGGCCGGCGGACCGGTGCGCGACGGCGGCGTGGTGCTGCCCCCGCTCGATGCGCCGACGCTGGCCGATTCGATCGTCGGGATCCAGACCTTCAACATCGACTCCCGTGGCCGGTTCCCCGGCCGGTACCGAGCCGAGGTGCTGGCCAACCTGAGCCGCGAGTGCTCACGGGTCCGCATGCACGGCGCCACCGGGGTGGACCTGGCCTATGTCGCCGCCGGAATCCTGAGTGCGGCGATCAGTTTCGGCCACCACATCTGGGATCACGCGGCGGGCGTGGCGCTGGTCCGGGCCGCCGGTGGTGTCGTCACCGACCTGGCCGGCGCGCCCTGGACGGCCGAGTCGAAATCGGCGCTGGCCGCCGCACCCGGTGTGCACGCCCGCATGCTGGAGATCGTCGCCTCGGCGGGCAACCCGGAGGATTACCTGTGACCAGTGATGTCGCCACCCGTGTCATTCCCTGCCTGGACGTCGACGCCGGCCGGGTGGTCAAGGGTGTGAACTTCGAGAACCTCAGGGATGCGGGCGATCCCGTCGAACTCGCGGCCGCCTACGATGCCGAGGGTGCCGACGAGCTGACCTTCCTGGATGTCACCGCGTCCTCCTCGGGGCGGTCCACCATGCTGGAGGTGGTGCGTCGCACCGCCGAGCAGGTGTTCATCCCGCTCACCGTGGGTGGTGGTGTCCGTTCGGTCGAGGATGTGGACACCCTGCTGCGCGCCGGTGCGGACAAGGTATCGGTGAACACCGCGGCCATCGCCCGCCCGGAGCTGCTGGCCGAGCTGGCACGCCAGTTCGGGTCGCAGTGCATCGTGCTCAGTGTCGACGCCCGCACGGTGCCGGACGGCGCGCCGCCGACACCGTCCGGCTGGGAGGTCACCACCCACGGTGGCCGGCGTGGCACCGGTATCGACGCCGTCGAATGGGCCAGGCGCGGAGCCGAACTCGGGGTGGGGGAGATCCTGCTGAATTCGATGGATGCCGACGGCACCAAGGCCGGTTTCGACCTGGCGATGCTGCGTGCGGTCCGCGCTGCGGTCACGGTGCCGGTGATCGCCAGCGGTGGGGCCGGGGCGGTGGAGCACTTCGCCCCCGCAGTGGCAGCCGGCGCCGACGCCGTGCTGGCGGCCAGCGTGTTCCATTTCCGGGAGCTGACGATCGGGCAGGTGAAGGCGGCGATGGCGGCCGAGGGGATAACCGTGCGATGAGCGAGCTCGATCCCGATATCGCCGCCCGGCTCAAACGCAACGCCGACGGGTTGTTCGCCGCGGTTGTTCAGGAACACGGCACCGGTGACGTGCTGATGGTCGCCTGGATGGACGACGCCGCCCTGGCCCGCACCTTGGAAACCCGTGAGGCCACCTATTTCTCGCGCTCGCGGGGCGAACAGTGGATCAAAGGCGCCACCTCGGGCCACACGCAGCACGTGCACTCGGTGCGCCTGGACTGCGACGGGGACACCGTGCTGCTGGAGGTCGACCAGGTGGGCGGTGCCTGCCACACCGGCGATCACACCTGCTTCGACGCGGATCTGCTGCTGCCGCCGCAGGGTTAGCGTCCGTTCGAGTACCCGACTACTCGGCCGCCTGATCGGGGCTGCGCCGAGAATCGGGTGATGTACGCGACGAGGAATCCGGCGCCCGCAGCGCTGACGTCACCCGTGCCGCTGGCCGCGTGGTGGGCCACCGCCACGGTGCTGGCGGCCTGGTCGCTGCGGGGCTTCCCGGCCGGCGTGGGCGTGGCGGTGATCGCCGTGGTCGCAGTGGCCGCCGGTGTGTTGGTGGTGCTGGTTCGACGCTATCCGTTGTCCGGCAACCAGATCAGGGTGGCGGCCTATGTGTGCGCCTTCGTGGCCACCCAGGCTGTCGGGGTGTTCAACGCCATCGCGGTCATGACGCCCGGCATCTCCTACACCCCGCAGGGCTTCGGTCCCCAGATCTTGATCGAGGTGTTCGGCGGCCCGGCACTGTCGGTCTGGACCTTTGTGCTGGTGCGCGCCTGGGTGATCGACAGTCGGGGGCTGTCCGAACGTCCCGCCGGCCGGAGCCGGTTCGTCAGGCTGAGCGTCGGCGGCGCCGCGGCCGCCGCTTCGCTGCTGGTGTTGTTCGCGGCGAACATCGGCTACCACACACTGATCGGGCTGGCGGCCGTCCCCGACATCGACTATCCGATGCACGCACACTCGACGGGACAGTGGTTGGTTCTCGCGCTGTCACTGGCTCTGGCGGGTGTGGCGGAGGAGCCGGTGTTCGTCGGCATCGCGGTGCTGTTGTGGCCGCGGCCGACCGGGCGCACCTTCGTTGCGGTGTGGGCGCTTACGGCATTGGCTCGTGCCGGGATTCACCTCTACTACGCCGCCGGTGCCGATGCTGCGACGGCGATTGCGGTACTTCTCGTCGTCCTGTGGTGCGGGGTGTGGTCGGGTTTCAACCTGTTCCTGGTGTACCGCACCCGGCGGTTGTGGCCGGTGATCCTGGCCCACGGCCTGCAGAACACCCTCGGATTCGCCGCGGCGCTGTCGATCTCCACTGCCGGCTCGGCCGACGAACTGCTACTCGTCGTCACCGCGGGTCTGATCCTGGGGACCATGCTCTTCATCGTGGTCGCAGTCGTGTGCTTCCTGGTGATGAGCGTGCGCCGGCTGTGGTTCGGCTTCCGGCGGACCGATCAGGTGAAGGGCAGGAACTGCCCGTTGGTCCAGACACCCCAGTGCCCGCCGGAACCCCAGTCCCACCAGACCATCGGGTGACCCTGCCAGGCTTCGGCGGGTTTGCGCGGCGCGTTGGCGGGCGCTTCCAAGGTGGGTCCGCCGGGATCCACCGGCTGGGCGCCGGCCGTGGCCAGCCCGAGGCCCAGAGACGAGCCGATGATCGCGCCTGCGGCCAGTGCGGCCGCCACTGCTGACTTGCTCATGCCGAAAGCTTAGCCAATCGAAGCGATTCCTGGGTGACGGCCCCGCCGCGACGGCGTGGTCTGCGCCGACTTGTCGGTGTGGTCGGACAGAATGGCCAGCGTGATCGATTCCGCCGGGGCCCGCAAAGCGCGCGGTGCCTTCTTCACCCCGCCGGAGATCACCCACTACCTGGCCCAGTGGGCGGTCCGCGACTCCGCGGACCGCGTCTTCGAGCCGTCGGCCGGTGAGGCGGCCTTCCTCGTCGCCGCGGCCCGGCGCCTCACCGACCTCGGTGTGGCCGCCCCGCTGCTCGACGGCGTGGAGATCCATCCGGCCAGTGCCCGCGCGGCCCGTAAGCGGGTGACCGCGGCCGGCGGCACGGCACGCATCCGCACCGCCGACTTCTTCGCCGTCGACCCGCAGCCGTCCTACACCGCGGTGATCGGCAATCCGCCCTATATCCGCTACCAGGACTTCCGGGGCCAGGCCCGCGCCCAGTCGCGGCGCGCCGCCCTGGCCGCCGGTGTCAGCCTGTCCGGTCTGGCGTCGAGCTGGGCGGCGTTCACCGTGCATGCGGCGCTGTTCCTGCGGCCCGGCGGGCGGCTGGCCCTGGTCCTGCCCGCCGAGCTGCTCAGCGTCAACTACGCCGCGCCGGTGCGCAAGTTCCTGTTCGACCGGTTCGCCACCGTCGAACTGGTGATGTTCGACGAGCAGGTGTTTCCCGAGGCCGAGGCGGATGTGGTGCTGCTGCTGGCCGACGGTTTCGACGGCGGACCCTCGGGACATGCCGTCATCCACCGGGCCCGCAACGCAAAATCGCTGACATCGGAACTGGCGCAACGGCATTGGTCACCCCGCGATCCCGCCGACAAATGGGTCAGCGGCCTGGTCGGTGCCGCGCCGGTGGAGCAGTTGCACACGCTGCACGACACCGGCAGTCTCACGACACTGGACCAGTGGGGGGACACCACCCTCGGCATGGTCACCGGCAACAATGGCTATTTCGCGCTGTCGCCGGACCGGGTACGTGAGCTCGGGTTGCGCCCCGGCGACCTGCTCCCGCTGTCGCCGCCCGGCAGTACGCACCTGCGCGGTCTCACCCTCACCGGCGCCCAACTGCGCCGGCTGGGGGAGGACGGCAAGTCGATCCACCTGTTCCGGCCCGGCGGCGCCACCTCGGCGGCGGCACAGCGGTACATCGAGGCCGGTCACGCCGCCGGTGTGCACCTGGCCTACAAGTGCCGGGTGCGCAGCCCCTGGTTCGTCGTCCCGCTGCTGGCGCCGGCACACCTGCTGCTCACCTGTATGAACGCCGACACTCCGCGCCTGGTCACCAACCGGGCGGCGGCCCATCACCTCAACTCGGTGCACGGTGTCTATCTGCGTGACGAGCTGACCGCGCTGGGGCAGGACCTGCTGCCCCTGGCCTCCCTGAATTCGGCGACGGTACTGCACGCGGAGATCGTCGGGCGTTCCTACGGTGGCGGCATTCTCAAGCTCGAGCCGCGCGAGGCCGACCGGTGGCTGGTGCCGTCCGCCGAGTTGATCGCCGCCCGTGCCGGGCAGCTCCGCGCGGCACGACGCGCGGTGGCGGGTCTGCTGGCCAAGGGCAGGTTGCTCGACGCGGTGCAGACCATCGACGGTGCGCTGGGGCTCGGTGATATGGATTCGATTCGCGCAGCGCGTGATTCGCTGGCAACCAGGCGCGCGGTAAGGTCGCGGCGTGCCCGCTGAACCGTCCACGAAAGCCACCGCATGGGCCATCTTCGACAGAATCGTCGCCGATGCGGCGCCCCACGGAGAGCACACCAGTCCCTGGCGGCGCACCGAGGACACCGTGGTGTACGAGCCCGACTTCAAGGTGCTGCGCCGGCTGCTCGGGGTGCCGCTGCATCTGGATGCGCCGTCGACCACCGGGGTGCCCGCACTGGCGCTCGATGTCTGGCTGTCCTACGAGCTGCGCCGCGCCGGTTTCGACACCAACGCGGTATGGCCGCGGGCCGTCGAGCCGCGCATCATGCCCAGTGCCATCGCCAATCTGCTGGAGGCACTTCCGATCAAGGAACGCCAGCTCATCGAGCACCGCCTGCAGCGCTCGATGAAAGGGGTGGCCGGCTCGAGCGCCAGTGTGCTCGGCAAGCACTACATGAAACAGGTCGACATCGTGATGTCGGACTGGGACACCGGGCCCGAACTGCTGATCAGCACCAAGCGGATGGACTCCAGCTTCGGGAAGAACGCCGCCAACCGCGTGGAGGAGAGCTACGGCGACGCCAAGAATCTGCGGTTGCGTCATCCACTGGCCGCGCTCGGATTCGTCTACGGTCTGCGGTCGACCATCCTGACCAGCGAGCCGGACAAGGCCGAATGGCTGATCGACCTGTTGGCCAAACTCGGCACCGAGGATGATGCGTACCACGCCGTCGCACTCATCATGATCGACTACGACGCGCCCGCCGCGGACACCACCGGGGACGAGGTCGACAGCCTCGAAAAGGCCGAACCGGACGCACTTTTCGAGATCGTCGACGTCGAGACGGCGGCCGTCGAGGAGGCGCTGGCGGCGCTGCCGAACGTCGTGATCCGCCACGACACCGTTCCGCCGGCGCTGCAACCCGCCCGCTTTCTGGCCGTCATGGTGAACCGCGTGCTGGACACGACGCCCGTCACCCGGCACCGCGAGGCGCGCCGGCGCCGCCGCGACGCGTGAAACCTGGTCAGCGCACCCGCGAGCTCGCCTTGGCGCGCGCGGTCCAGCGACCGTCCTGGAAACCCACGGTGACCGGGTGCTCGAATGCCGCTGTGACGTGTTCGGTGGTGACGGTGTCGCGGGCCGGTCCGGCGGCCACCGTGCGGCCCTGGCCGATCAGCAGGGCGTGGGTGGTGGACGTCGGCAACTCCTCGAGGTGATGGGTCACCAGGATCGAGGCCATGTCCGGATGTGAATCATCGAGCGTGTCAAGGGTTTCCAGTAACTGTTCACGGGCGGCCACGTCCAGTCCGGTGGTCGGTTCGTCGAGCAGCAGCAGGCGGGGATCGGAGATCAGGGCGCGGGCGATCAAGGTGCGACCCCGTTCGCCTTGAGACAGGGTGGGCCACACCGAGTCCGCGCGAGCCGACAGCCCGACGGTGGCGATCAACTCCTCGGCGCGGGCCACCTGCTCGGCGGTGGGCGTCCACCGCGCCGCGGTGTCGACGGTGGCGGTGATGCCGGTGAGCACCACCTCGCGCACCGTCAGCGGATACTGCAGCCGGTGCCGTGGGTTCACATGCCCGATATTGCGCCGCAGCACGGACAGGTCGGTCTGGCCCATCTGGGCGCCGAGCACCCGGACCGTTCCACTGGTCGGAAACGTCACGGCCGCACAGAAACCCAGCAGCGTGCTCTTGCCCGCGCCGTTGGGGCCCAGCAGCGCCCAGTGTTCACCGGCCTGCACCGTCAGCGAGATGCCGTCGATGATCTGTTTGCCCTCGCGGCGGAAGGTGACATCGGTGATCTCCAGGACGGGGGTCATGAGAAGGACTCCATCAGTGCGGTCAGGTGCGTTCGGCTGGCGGCCGCGGCGGCCTCGGGGGAGCGGGTGGTGATGGCCTCGGCGAGTTCCTGATGGCAGGCGTGGTCCGCGGCTTCGGATGACACGGGGGCGATCTTGAGCATGTCGATCATGGCCGTGCGCAATCTCGGCAGGAACGCGTCGAAGAGCTGGGTCAGCACCTCGTTGTGGGCTGCGGCGATGACGGCGCGGTGGAACGCCATATCGGCGTCCACGTGATCGGGCACCGATTGGCCCGGCACGCCGCGGGCGGCCAGCGCCCGGCGGATCTCCCTCAGATCGGCAGGCGTGCGCCGGGTCGCGGCGAGTGCTGCGGCTTCGGCCTCGATGGCGATGCGGGCTTCGATGACCGCGGCGATGGTGGAACGCCGCAGCACGGCGTCCCAATCCTCGCCGGCATCCAGTGCGGTGACGAACACACCCGCGCCCTGGCGGCTTTCCAGTACCCCCTTGCCGGCCAGTTCGCGGATGGCTTCGCGCAGGGTGGACCGGCCGACCCCGAGCTGCGCGGCCAGTGTCGTCTCGCCCGGTAGCCGGTGGCCGAGTGGCCATTCGCCGTCGCGGATCCGGGTCAGCAACAGCTGTGCGGCCTGGGCGGCCAAGGGGTGCCGCTGAACCTGGGTGACCATCACAACCTCTCTACTTGTCTGAGGAGTTGTGTACAGTCTAACCATCATGACGCGCCAGCTTCTCCTTAGCCGCCTCGGCAGGGCCTGACCGACCGGCCCCCTGCCGTGGGGCTGTGGTGCGCCGGTCGGATCCCTTCGACCGAACAGGAACACTCATGATCTGGAATCGTCAACAACCGTCGCCGATGCCCTGGCATCGCTACAAAGATGTCTACGAACGCGTGGAAGTGCCTCTGCAGCAGCGGCATTGGCCCGACGCCCGGCTCGCCGAATCGCCGCTGTGGGTACCGGTCGACCTGCGCGACGGCAACCAGGCGCTCGCCGAACCGATGGACCCGGCCCGCAAGAGACGGTTCTTCGAGTTGCTGGTGAGCATGGGCTACAAGGAGATCGAGGTCGGCTATCCGTCCGCCTCGCAGACCGACTACGACTTCGTCCGGCTCATCGCAGAATCGGGCATCGCCCCCGACGACGTGACGATCGTGGTGTTCACCCCCGCCCGGCGCGATCTGATCGAGCGGACCGTGGCATCGATCGACGGCATCACCGGCGATGTCGTCATCCACATGTACACCGCCACCGCACCGGTATGGCGGGACACCGTGCTCGGTAAGGATCGCGACGAACTCCGAGAGCTGATCCTGACCGGTGGACAGGACGTGCTGGAGTTGGCCGGCGACCGCCCGAACGTCCGGTTCGAGTTCTCGCCGGAGGTGTTCAACCTCACCGAGCCCGACTACGTACTCGAGATCTGCGATGCGATGACGGCACTGTGGCAAGCCTGCCCCGCCCGGCCCGTGATCCTCAATCTGCCGGCCACCGTCGAGGTCGCCACCCCGAATGTGTACGCCGACCAGATCGAGTACATGCACCGCAACCTGGCCCGCCGTGACAGCGTCATCTTGTCGGTGCATCCCCACAACGACCGGGGCACCGGTGTCGCCTGCGCCGAACTGGCGGTGCTGGCCGGGGCGCAGCGCGTGGAGGGCTGTGTGTTCGGCAACGGCGAACGCACCGGCAATGTCGACATCGCCACCTTGGCGCTGAACCTGTACGCCCAGGGTGTCGACCCGAAGATCGACTTCTCCGATATCGATGAGATCGCCCGCACCGTCGCGCACTGCACCCGGATGCCGATCCACGACCGGCATCCGTACGCCGGCGCGCTGGTGCACACCGCGTTCTCCGGTACCCATCAGGACGCCATCAAGAAAGGCTTCGCCGAGCACCGGGCCCGGGCGACCGCCGAAGGGCGTGCCGAACGTGAGATCGATTGGCGGGTGCCGTATCTGCCGATCGACCCGGCCGATATCGGCCGCACCTATGAAGCGGTCATCCGGGTCAACTCACAGTCCGGCAAGGGCGGTATCGCCTATCTGCTGTCCACCGAGTACGGGCTGGATCTGCCGCGCTGGCAGCAGCAGGACTTCGCCCGTCACGTTCAGGCGCGGACCGACGCCAGCGGTGCCGAGATGACCGCGGCCGAGTTGTTCGAACTGTTCACGGCGACCTACGGCCTCACCGTGCCCTGAGCACCTCGAGGGCTTTGTCGGCGTGGGTGTCCATGCTGAACTCGCTGGAGATCACGGCGAGGACGGTGCGATCGGTGTCGATGACGAACGTGGTCCGCTTGACCGGCATCAGCTTGCCGAGCAGGCCACGTTTCACCCCGAACCGTTCGGCGACCACACCCTCGGTGTCCGAGAGCAGGGGATAGTCGAACTTCTGCTGGTCGGCAAAGCGGGCCTGCTTGTCCACCGCGTCGGTGCTGATCCCCACCCGGGACGCGCCGACGGCGGCGAACTCACCCGCCAGATCGCGGAAGTGACAGGCCTCCTTGGTGCACCCCGGTGTCATGGCCGCCGGGTAGAAGAACAGCACCACCGGACCGTCGGCCAGCAAACCCGTCAAGCTGCGCGGCGTACCCGTCTGATCGGGAAGTTCGAACTCCGCGACGGTGTCACCCGTCTTCATGGCAGTCATGGCTGCACACGCTACTGGGCGAGGGAAGCGACGGGGGGATGTGCACGCCGACGCCGTTACCGCCGTCTGGGAGGATTGGCCCGTGCACGTACATGCCGAAACGCTCGCTTCGACCACCTCACGCGAGGACTTCCGGGCGCTGGCGGCCGAGCACCGGGTGGTCCCGGTGACCCGTAAGGTCCTCGCCGACAGCGAGACCCCGCTGTCGGCGTACCGGAAACTGGCCGCCAACCGACCCGGCACGTTCCTGCTGGAATCCGCGGAGAACGGCCGGTCCTGGTCGCGCTGGTCGTTCATCGGTGCGGGCGCGCCGTCGGCGCTGACGGTGCGCGACGGTGAGGCGGTCTGGCTGGGTGCACCCCCGCAGGGCGCCCCGTCCGGCGGGGATCCGCTGCAGGCCCTGCGCACCACGCTCGACGTGCTGGCCACCGCCCCGCTCCCGGGTCTGCCCCCGCTGTCCTCGGGACTGGTCGGTTTCTTCGCCTACGACATGGTGCGCAGGCTGGAACGGCTGCCGGAGCTGACGGTCGATGATCTGCACCTGCCCGACATGCTGCTGCTGCTGGCCACCGATATCGCCGCGGTGGATCACCACGAGGGCACCATCACCCTGATCGCCAACGCGGTGAACTGGAACGGCACCGACGAACGGGTCGACTGGGCCTACGACGATGCGGTGCGACGTCTGGACATCATGACTGCCGCGCTGGGCGAACCGCTGCCCTCGTCGGTGGCCACCTTCGCCCGGCCCACACCACAGCACCGGGCGCAGCGCACCGTCGCCGAGTACACCGCCATCGTCGACGGACTGGTCGAGGAGATCAAGGCCGGTGAGGCGTTCCAGGTGGTGCCCTCACAGCGTTTCGAGATGACGACCAGTGCCGATCCCATCGACGTGTACCGGATGCTGCGGGTGACCAACCCCAGCCCGTACATGTACCTGTTCAACGCTCCGGATGCCGAAGGAGGACTGGACTTCTCGATCGTCGGCTCCAGCCCCGAAGCCCTGGTGACGGTGCAGGACGGCAAGGCCACCACCCATCCGATCGCAGGCACCCGCTGGCGCGGGGACACCGAAGAGGAAGACGTCCTGCTGGAAAAGGAGTTGCTCGCCGACGACAAGGAGCGCGCCGAGCACCTCATGCTCGTCGACCTCGGCCGCAACGATCTGGGCCGGGTGTGCGAACCGGGCACCGTGCGGGTCGAGGACTACAGCCATATCGAGCGCTACAGCCACGTGATGCACCTGGTGTCGACGGTGACGGGGCAACTGGCTCCGGGCAGTACCGCGCTGGATGCGGTGACCGCCTGTTTCCCGGCCGGGACGCTGTCCGGCGCCCCGAAGGTGCGGGCCATGGAGCTCATCGAAGAGGTCGAGTTGACCCGCCGCGGCCTGTACGGCGGTGTGCTGGGGTACCTGGACTTCGCCGGCAACGCCGACTTCGCCATCGCCATCCGCACCGCGCTGATGCGTGACGGCACCGCTTATGTGCAGGCCGGCGGCGGCGTGGTGGCCGACTCGAACGGGCCGTACGAATACAACGAGTCCGCCAACAAGGCCAAGGCGGTGCTGGCTGCCGTCGCGGCCGCCGAGACGCTGGCCGTGCCGAATCCCGGGTCACTTAGCTCCGGCCCGCCGGTCCGATGATCCGGATCGCCCAGGCACTGCTGGCACTGGCCGCGCTGGCGCTGTGGGGGGCCTCGCGGCTGACGTGGGTGCAGGTGTCGTCGTTCGACGGTCTCGGGCAACCCAAGACGTCGACGTTGACGGGCGGGCAGTGGTCGACCGCGCTGATACCGCTGGCGCTGGTGCTGCTCGCGGCGGCCGTCGCCGCGTTGGCCGTGCGGGGCTGGGCCCTGCGGCTGCTGGCGGTGCTGGTGGCCGTCTCGAGCGCGGCGATGGCTTACCTGGGCATCAGTCTGTGGGTGGTCCGCGATATCGCCGTACGCGGCGCTGACCTCGCGCAGGTGCCCGTCGCGGCGCTCGTCGGTTCCTCGCGGCAGTACCTGGGCGCCGGCATCACCGTGGGCGCCGCAGTGCTCACCCTGGCCGCGGCCGTGCTGCTCATCCGGTCCGCGGCGACCGCGCGTGGCACCGGCACCAAATACGTCGCACCCGCCGTCCGCCGCGCGGCGGTGACCGGTGACAGCGCCGAGGACGGGATGTCGGAGCGGATGATCTGGGATGCCCTCGACGAGGGGTCCGATCCCACGGATCCGGACGCCGGTTCTGACACGAAGGGTCGGTGACGGGCCGTGCAGCGTCGGCGACTAGCCTCTAGGCAGACGAATCCGGGTGCGTCCCGGCTGACGGAAATGGACGGTGGCTCATGAGTTCGGGGAACGTGCTCGACTCCATCATCGAAGGAGTTCGCGCCGACGTTGCCGCTCGTGAAGCTGCGGTTCCGTTCGCGGACATCAAACAACGCGCCAAGGATGCACAGCCGCCGCTGGATGTGATGGCAGCGCTGCGCGCACCGGGTATCGCGGTGATCGCCGAAGTGAAGCGGGCCAGCCCGTCGCGCGGTGAGCTGGCGTCCATCGCCGACCCGGCGCAGCTGGCCAGTGCCTACGAGGCAGGCGGCGCCCGCGTCATCAGCGTGCTGACCGAAGAGCGCCGCTTCCGCGGCTCGCTCGACGACCTGGACGCGGTGCGTGCCGCGGTGTCGATTCCGGTGCTGCGCAAGGACTTCATCGTCGGGCCGTACCAGATTCACGAGGCTCGCGCCCACGGCGCCGATATGCTGTTGCTCATCGTCGCGGCGCTGGAACAGCAGGCGCTCGAGTCGATGCTGGACCGCACCGAGTCGCTGGGAATGACCGCCCTGGTCGAGGTGCACACCGAGGAAGAGGCCGACCGTGCCCTGCAGGCCGGTGCGACCCTGATCGGGGTCAACGCCCGCGACCTCAAGACCCTCGAGGTCGACCGCGACTGCTTCGCCCGGATCGCCCCCGGCCTGCCCAGCAGCGTCATCCGGGTGGCCGAGTCCGGGGTGCGTGGCACCGCCGACCTGCTGGCCTACGCCGGTGCCGGTGCCGACGCGGTGCTGGTCGGCGAAGGCCTGGTCACCAGCGGTGACCCCCGCAGCGCCGTCGCAGACCTGGTCACCGCGGGTGCCCATCCGTCCTGCCCCAAACCTGCCCGGTAGATGGCCGATATCGCCGGCCCGCAACTGCCTCGCATGAGCGCGGCGGTGGCCGAAACCACACGTCATGACCCCGACGCCAAGGGCCATTTCGGCGCCTATGGCGGACGCCTGGTGCCCGAGGCGCTGATGGCCGTCATCGAGGAAGTCACCGCCGCATACGACAAGGTGCGCCGCGATCAGTCCTTCCTCGATGAGCTCGACCGGCTGCAGCGGCACTACACCGGCCGTCCCTCGCCGCTGTACGAGGCGGCCCGCCTCGGTGAGCACGCCGGCGGCGCCCGGCTGTTCCTCAAGCGTGAGGACCTCAACCACACTGGGTCGCACAAGATCAACAATGTGCTCGGGCAGGCGCTGCTGGCCAAGCAGATGGGTAAGACCCGCGTCATCGCCGAGACCGGTGCCGGTCAGCACGGGGTCGCCACGGCGACGGCGTGCGCACTGATGGGTCTGGAGTGCGTCATCTACATGGGCGCCGTCGACACCGCGCGCCAGGCCCTCAACGTGGCCCGGATGCGGCTGCTCGGCGCGAAGGTCGTTGCGGTGGAGTCCGGTTCGAAGACGCTCAAGGACGCGATCAACGAGACGTTCCGCGACTGGGTCGCCCACGCCGACGACACCTACTACGCCTTCGGTACCGCGGCGGGGCCGCACCCGTTCCCCCTGATGGTGCGCGATTTCCAGCGGATCATCGGGTTGGAGGCGCGCGCGCAGATCCTCGAGCAGGCCGGCCGGCTTCCCGACGCGGTCACGGCGTGTGTGGGCGGTGGGTCCAACGCGATCGGCGTCTTCCACGCGTTCATCGACGATCCAGCAGTCCGGCTGATCGGTTTCGAAGCCGCCGGCGACGGGGTGGAGACCGGGCGGCATGCCGCCACCTTCACCGGTGGTTCGCCCGGCGCCTTCCAGGGCTCGTTCTCCTACCTGTTGCAGGACGAGGACGGCCAGACCATCGAATCGCATTCGATCTCTGCGGGTTTGGACTATCCCGGGGTGGGTCCGGAGCACGCGTTGCTCAAGGATGTCGGCCGTGCCGAATACCGGCCGATCACCGATACCGAGGCGATGGACGCGTTCTCGCTGCTGTGCCGTACCGAGGGCATCATTCC
The DNA here is from genome assembly GCF_025822555.1 of Mycobacterium hackensackense. Lineage (NCBI taxonomy): Bacteria > Bacillati > Actinomycetota > Actinomycetes > Mycobacteriales > Mycobacteriaceae > Mycobacterium > Mycobacterium hackensackense. Next base: position 314,136 of record NZ_JACKUC010000038.1, on the reverse strand, counting down.
CGCCATCGAGTCGGCGCACGCTGTGGCCGGTGCTCTGAAACTGGGCGTGGAACTGGGCCCGTCCTCGGTGATCGTGGTGAATCTGTCGGGTCGCGGTGACAAGGATGTCGAGACCGCCGCCACATGGTTCGGGCTACTGGACGGTGATTCGTGAGCCGATTGGGGCATCTGTTCGACACGTGCCGTGCCGAGGGGCGTTCCGCACTGATCGGATACCTCCCGACCGGCTATCCGGATGTGGACACCTCGATCTCGGCGATGACCGCACTCGTCGAATCGGGTTGTGACATCGTCGAAGTCGGTGTGGCGTACTCCGATCCGGGGATGGACGGGCCGACGATCGCCAAGGCGACCGAGGTCGCGCTGGCCGGCGGCGTCCGGGTGCGTGACGCCTTGCGCGCCGTCGAGGCCATCAGCAGTGCCGGTGGGCGTGCCGTGGTGATGACGTATTGGAATCCGGTGCTGCGTTGGGGTGTGGACGCTTTTGCCCGTGACCTCGCATCGGCCGGCGGGTTGGGTTTGATCACGCCGGATCTGATTCCGGATGAGGCGGGGGACTGGGTGGCGGCGTCCGAGAAACACGATCTGGATCGCATCTTCCTGGTGGCACCCTCGTCCACCCCGGAGCGGCTGGCCGCGACCATCGAGGCCTCGCGCGGGTTCGTCTACGCCGCGTCGACGATGGGTGTGACCGGCGCGCGCGATGCGGTGTCCAACGCGGCGCCCGAGTTGGTGCAGCGGATTCGGGAGATCTCCGATATCCCCGTCGGCGTCGGGTTGGGCGTGCGCTCGCGTGCCCAGGCCGCCGAGATCGGCGCCTACGCCGACGGCGTGATCGTCGGATCGGCGCTGGTGTCCGCGCTCGACGACGGCATTCCCGCGGTGCGGGCCTTGACCGCCGAGCTTGCCGAGGGCGTGCGGCAGAGGATTCCCGCATGACAGAGACGGTTCTCGCGTACTTCCCGACTCCGGCCCAGGGCGTGTGGCATCTGGGCCCCGTGCCGATTCGCGCGTACGCGCTGTGCATCATCGCCGGGATCGTCGCCGCGCTGATCATCGGCGACCGCCGGTGGGTGGCGCGCGGTGGTGAGCAGGGCGTCATCTACGACGTCGCGCTGCTGGCGGTGCCGTTCGGCCTGGTCGGTGGCCGGCTGTATCACGTCATGACCGACTGGAAGACCTACTTCGGTGACGGCGGTGCCGGGCTCGGTGCGGCGTTCCGGATCTGGGACGGCGGTCTCGGTATCTGGGGTGCGGTGGCCCTCGGTGCGGTCGGTGCCTGGATCGCCTGCCGGATGCGCGGGATCCCGTTGCCCGCGTTCGGCGATGCGGTGGCGCCCGGCATCATCCTGGCGCAGGCGATCGGGCGGCTCGGCAACTACTTCAACCAGGAGCTGTACGGTCGGGAGACGACGCTGCCGTGGGGTCTGGAGATCTACGAGCGCCGCGACGCCAGCGGTGCGTTGAACACCTTGAACGGTGTGTCCGACGGACAGCTGGTGGCGGTGGTCCATCCGACGTTCCTGTACGAGCTGTTGTGGAACGTGCTGATCTTCGCGCTGCTGCTGTGGATCGACAAGCGCTTCAACATGGGTCACGGACGGCTGTTCGCGCTGTATGTGGCCGGATACTGCGTGGGCAGGTTCTGGGTCGAGCTGATGCGCAGCGATCCGGCGTCCATGCCCGTCGACGGCATTCGGGTGAACACGTTCACCTCGACGTTCATCTTCGTCGCGGCGGTGGTGTACATCATGGTCGCGCCCAAGGGCCGGGAGGACCCGGCGTCGCTGCGCGGCAACCAGGATGACGAGTCCCCGGTCGACGACATCCTGGCCAAGGAACTGGCAGCGGTCGGAGCGACCACCGGTGTGGTGGCGGCCGCGACCGTCGCGGGTGCCGCGGAAGCCGAAGACGCCGCCGCGGTGGGCGATACCGAGGACGCGGACATCGTCGAGGAGGCGGAAGCCGCCGACGAGGCCGAAGAGCCCGTGGATGCGGACACCCTCGAGGTGGCCGAGGAACCGGAGCCTGTTGAGGCCGCCGAGTCGGACGATGACGCTGCGCAATCTGACCTCGGCGCCGAGTTGGAAGCGGCCGCGGAGTCGCTGGCCGCCGCGACGTCGCTGGTGGCCGTCAGGTTGACGAAATCGGCTGTTGGCAAAGCTGAGTCCGAGGCTGAGCTGGCCGAAGGTGATTCGGCTGAGGACGTCGACGAGCAGACGGCAGCGGACGCTGCGGTCGAGGACGCCGAGGCCGCAGCCGACCTGCAGGGTGATTCGGCTGGCTCGGAAAGCGAAGCTCAGGAATCTGATCTCGGTGCCGAGTTGGAAGCGGCCGCGGAGTCGCTGGCCGCCGCCACGTCTCGGGCGGCTGCCGGGTCGACGAAGTCGGCCGAAGGCGATGAGCCCGAACCGGTGGTCAAGCCCGAACCGGTCACCGAAGCCGAACCTGCGGACGACGCCGCCGAGGTGAAGCCGCAACCGCCGGCCACCGCAGCACCTGCGACGGCTGAACCGCGCAAGCCCCGTTGGTGGCGCCGCAACGGTTGAGCGGCACGCCCGTTCCACACGCGACAGTGTCGCTCACGGATCGTCGCCATCGTCCCTCCTGAGGAGTTCTTCGGGGTGGAAGTGGTGGTTGGTGTGGTCTTGACCCGTGTCCAGTAGTGGCGGTGGCGTCCATTCGGCGCGGCCGGTGGTGGGGTTGATGTGGGTGCTCCAGCCGCTGGTGTAGGCCAGCCGGTTGTCGGGTCCGCAGCCCAGCACGAGGGTGTCGGCGTCGGTGTGTCCACCGGCTGACCAGTCTTGGGTGTGATTGGCCTGGCAATGGTCGGCCGGGGCCATACAGCCGGGTCGGGTGCAGCCGCGGTCGCGGGCGATCGCCACCAGCCGCTGTGCGGGGGAGGCCAGACGTTTCGTGCGCCCCAGGTAGAGCGGTTGGGCGGTGTGGCGGGCGAACAGCAGAAAGTAGTGATGGGCGTGGGCGGCCAGGCGCATCAGGTCCGGGATCGCGATCTTCACCCCGCTGCTGGTGCGGGCCACCCCGGCACGGCTTTCCAGCTCCGCCAAGGTGGTACTGATGACGACGGTGACCGGCAACCCGCCGTGGCGGCCGAGTTTCTTCGACATCAGCATCTCGCGGCACAAGGCTTTGAAGGCGTCGTGGCTGCGCCGCGCCGGGGTGCGGGTATCGCGGGCGGCGGCCTCGGCCAGGCGCTGTGACGCCTCGGGGTCGTCGGGGGTGCCGGGGTCCAGGGGGTTGGGGACGGGGTTGGCGATCGGGTTCGTATCGGCGGGGTTGTTGACTCCCGGTGCCGCCCAGCCGGATTCGATGGTCTTCCAGTAGGCGGCGGTTTCGGCGTCGAGATGGCCCGAGACTCGGTAATTGCCGTCGGCGTCCTGGGGTCCCAGCCGTAGTCCGGGTTGATGGACGGGATAGTCGGGGCCGGGGCCGTCCTGGTTGAGCAGATACAACAACTCGCCCCCGGCCGCTTTGACCGTCTCGGGTGGGTTGGTGGCCGCGAGCCCGACCAGTTGCTGCTCGAGGGCGGCGCATTGCGGTGCGCCGGTGTAGCGCTGCGCTTTGCGCAGCACCTCGCGGATCACCTCGATATGACCGAGGTTGATGGCCCCGCCGGCCAGGGCGGCCGCACACCCCGGCAGCACCGGATCCAGGGTCTGCCCGCCGATGATGTGGCGCGGTCCGAGGTCCTCGGCGTCTTTGACCCGCGCCTTGGCCGCCGACTGACTGATCCCCAACCGCAGCGCCAGGATGTCGACCCAGGATTTCCCGCCGATCTCCTTGGCGGTGGCCCGGCCCTGCAACGCGGCCAGAATCCGGTGATCGACACCGGCGCTGATCCGGGCGAGGTGCTCACGCCGGGACTGCAACTCCAACAACTCCGCGGTATCGAACCCGGTGAATCCCACCGCGGCCAGCGACTCACACGCGACGGCATAGGCATCGACAGCAGCCAACACCGCTTCACGATCCACCACCGCATCCGAAAGCATGTTCGAATGCTACGTGGCGGCGCCGACCGGGTCAGAAGTTATCCACAAGACCAAAACTTATCCACAACAACATATTTCGCCCTTGCGAAACGGTTCACGTCGTGATCTGGATCTGCCCGTCCACCTCGGCCACCGGGTAGCTGCGCACCGGATCACCGCCGGACACGTCCAGCCCGGTACACAGATCGAAGGTCGCACCGTGTAGCGGACACACCACCACGCCGTCATCGGCAAGCCCATCGGCGAGCGGGCCACCCTTGTGCGGGCAGACCGCATCCAGTGCCCGCAACGACCCGTCCCGCAGCCGGAACACCGCGATCTGGGTGTCCGCGACGGCGAACGTCCGGCCCTCCCCGGGCGGTATCTGCGACACCGGTCCGAGAATGCTCATCGGGGTCCTCGGCTCTTCGCGCAGGCGCTCATCGCGGCACTCGGCTCTTCGCGCAGGCGCTCATCGCACCGGAACCTGGGGGAGCGGCAGCAACGGAAGCGAACTCCGGAATTGACCCTCGCTCACCGGTTTCTGGCCATCCAGCCACGGATCCCGATAGGCGTCAACGGATTTCTGCATACGCGCGTCCAGGCCTTCGGCCAACCCGAGCGCATCGTCGACCACCACCGCACGGATGTGGTCGATGCCCACCCGGGGCACCCAGGCGTACGTGCGTTCCAGCCAGTTCGCGTCCTCCCGGTAGAACTGCAGGAATCGCCCGGTCAGCGTCATCACCGTCGCCGCGTCGTCGACGGTGGTCAGCAGGTCGCCCTTGCGGATATGCGCACCGGCCGCCCCACCCACGTAGATCTCCCACCGGCCGCCGTCGACCGCCACCACGCCCAGGTCCTTGCACAGGGCCTCGGCGCAGTTGCGCGGGCATCCCGTGACGGCCAACTTCATCTTCGCCGGGCTGGCCAACCCCTGGTAGCGCTCCTCCAGAGCGATGCCCAGTGCCGTGGAGTCGCCGACACCGTAGCGGCAGAAGTCGCTGCCCACACAGGTTTTCACGGTGCGGAAGCTCTTGCCGTACGCGTACCCCGACGGCATGTCCAGATCGGCCCATACCGCGGGCAGATCCTCCTTGCGGACGCCCAGCAGGTCGATACGCTGCCCCCCGGTGCACTTGATCATGGGTATCGCGTACTTGTCGGCGACATCGGCGATCTTGCGCAGCTGATCGGAGTTGGTGACGCCGCCCTTCATCTGCGGCACCACCGAGAACGTGCCGTCGCGCTGAATATTGGCGTGCACCCGGTCATTGATGAAACGCGCATCGCGCTCGTCCACGAATTCGTCGGCCCACATCATCTCCAACAGCGAGGCCAGCGCCATCTTCGAACCGGCGTCCACCCGCCCGTCGGGTGCCAGGGCGGCGAACACCGAAGACACCGAATGTAACTGGAGCTCACGCACCAGCGTCATCAACGATGCCTTGTCGTACGGGACGCCCGGCACATACCAGGACGCCGACGGATCCTCGGTGACGGCACCGCCGGCCGCCCACTCGACGATCTGGCCGACCAGTTCCTTGCAGGAGCCGCAACCTTTCCCCGCCTTGGTCTTCGCCATCACGCCCGACAGCGATGTCTCGCCGGCCTGGACGCAGGACACCAGCGCGCCCTTGGAGACCCCGTTGCAGTTGCAGACCTGCGCATCGTCGGCCAGCTCCGAAACACCCACGGCCACCTCGGGAGTCCCGATATCAAACATCAGCGACACGCGCTCCTCGGGCAGCGGCAGTCCGCTGTCGAAAGCCTGCGTCAGGAACGACACCTTGGACACATCGCCGACCAGGGTCGCGCCCACCAGCTTGCCGTCCCGGATCACGATGGTCTTGTACACCCCGTGCCGGGGTTCGGAATACTGCACGAACTCGTCGTCGGGCAGTTCGGGTGCCTTGATGCCCATCGACGCGACGTCGACGCCGGCGACCTTGAGCTTGGTCGCGGTGCGTGAACCTCGGTACGCCGCACTGGTGTCGGTGCCGGTCAGGTGGTCGGCCAGCACGGTGGCCTGCTCCCAGAGCGGCGCCACCAACCCGTACACCTGACCGCGGTGCTGGGCGCATTCGCCCACGACGTAGACATGGTCGTCGTCGACGGAGCGCATATGGTCATCGACCACGATGGCCCGCTCCACGGTCAATCCGGCGCGTTGGGCCAGGCCGACGTTGGGCCGGATGCCCGCGGCGATCACCAGCATGTCGCAGTCGATGACGCTGCCATCGGAGAACACGATCCCGGACAGCTTGCGGTTCTCGTCGACCAGGACCTCGGTGGTGCGCTTGTCGGTGTGCACGGTGATGCCGATACCTTCGACCGACCGGCGCAGGATGGCGCCGGCCGCGTCATCGAGTTGCGCATTCATCAGCGTCGGTCCGGCGTGTACGACGTCCACGGCCACACCGCGGTTCTGCAGTCCGCGCGCGGCCTCCAGGCCGAGCAGGCCACCGCCGATCACCACGGCCTTCGTCCGGTTGGCCGCCTCGTTGATCATCCCCATGCAGTCGTCCAGCGTGCGGAATCCGAACACGCCGTCGGCCAGGTTCTTGTCGTCGGCCCACAGCCCCTTCATCGGCGGGAAGAATGAGCGGCTGCCGGTGGCCAGGATCAGGTCGTCATAGCGGATGGTCGAGCCGTCGTCGGCATGCACCAGCCGGGCGTAAGTATCCAGTCGGACCACCCGCACCCCGGCCCGCAGATCGATGGCGTTCTCGGTGTACCAGTCCAGCGCGTTGAGGTAGATCTCCGCCGAGTCATCGCTGCCGGCAAGCACATTGGACAGCAGGATACGGTTGTAGTTGCCGTAGGGCTCGTCCCCGAACACGGTGATGTCGAAGATGTCGCCACCGCCGCGGGCCAGGATCTCCTCGATCGCGCGGACGCCGGCCATCCCATTGCCCACGACGACCAGCCGTCGCTTCACGGGATCTCCACCAGGCCCAGGTCCACCACAACCGTCCCGGAGATACCGGCCGGTGCCGCGACGGAGAGCTCCAGCACGGTGTCCCCGAGCAGGTCCTCCACCACCCGCAACGCCACATGGGTGGCGCCCTTGGCGGCGATGGGGAAGTACCTCATCGGGGCGCCGTCGCGGAACAGCACCACCGTGATCAGTTCGTCGGTCGAGTTGCCGCCCCGGAAGTACACCGGCTGTGCGATGGCGCCGGCGGGCACCACATACCGCAGCGAGTCGTCGATCAGTTCCGGTTTGTCAAGTCCGGCCCCTTCGAAAGCGAAGGCGCCCTGCAGGAATCGTGGTGTACTGCCATCGCTCATGCTTCAGCGAACGTAGGGGGGCTTTGTTTCGGATTCGTTTCCACGGTGCAACGGCGGTGAATACCGTTGCGCACGAAGCGTGATCCACGCGGTGTGAGTAGGTGTTGACAAGCCCGACACGGTGGTGCAATGGGTGCGGAATGGCGCGGGCCTAGCTTTTGGGCAACCAACTTTTGAGCAACCAAATCCGTACTGGGGAAGGACGCCGTGACCATGTTGACCCGCGACCGTGACATCGAGCACTGGGACGCCGAGGACGTCGACGCCTGGGAGGCCGGTGGGAAGCAGGTTGCGCGACGCAACCTCATCTGGTCCATCTTCGCCGAACACGTGGGCTTCTCGGTGTGGTCCATCTGGTCGGTGATGGTGCTCTTCATGCCGCAGAACGTGTACCACATCGACGCCGCCGGAAAGTTCTATCTGGTGGCCATCCCGACGCTGGTGGGCGCCTTCATGCGGATTCCGTACACCGTCGCACCCGCCCGGTTCGGCGGCCGTAACTGGACCGTCGTCAGTGCGCTGCTCCTGCTCATCCCGACCGTGCTCACCTGGTGGGCGATGAAGAATCCCGGGACGACGTACACCGAGTTCCTGATCATCGCGGCCTTCGCCGGTTTCGGTGGCGGTAACTTCGCGTCCTCGATGACCAATATCAACGCCTTCTACCCGCAACGGCTCAAGGGCTGGGCGCTGGGCCTGAACGCGGGTGGCGGGAACATCGGGGTGCCGGTGATCCAGCTGCTCGGCCTGCTGGTCATCGCCACCGTCGGCAACACCGCACCCGAAATCGTCTGCGCCACCTACCTTGTGCTGATCGGCCTGGCCTCGATCGGTGCCGCGCTGTTCATGGACAACCTGCGCAACCAGAAGTCGAACCTCGGCGCGATGGTCGAAGCGATGCGGTTCAAGCACTCGTGGGTGATGAGCTTCCTGTACATCGGTACGTTCGGCTCGTTCATCGGCTTCAGCTTCGCGTTCGGGCAGGTGCTGCAGATCAACTTCCTGGCCGGTGGCTCCACCGCTGCGCAGGCCTCGCTGCACGCCGCGCAGATCTCCTTCCTCGGGCCGCTGCTGGGCTCCATCTCGCGACCCATCGGCGGCAAGCTGGCCGACCGCATCGGTGGCGGCAAGATCACGCTCTACGTCTTCATCGCGATGATCTTCGCGGCCGGAGTCCTGGTGACCAGCGGCACCCTCGACGACGCGATGAAGGGCGCCCCCACCGGCGGCCAGATGGCCGCCTACGTCATCGGTTTCATCCTGCTGTTCATCCTGTCCGGGCTGGGCAACGGTTCGACCTACAAGATGATCCCGTCGATCTTCGAGGCGAAGGCCGCCGACCACGACGACTGGAGCCGTGAGGAGAAGGCGTCGTGGGCCCGACGGATGTCGGGTGCCCTGATCGGCTTCGCCGGAGCGATCGGCGCCCTCGGCGGGGTGTTCATCAACATCGTGCTGCGGGCCTCCTATGTCAGCGATGCCAAGTCGGCGACCAACGCCTTCTGGGTGTTCCTCGGCTTCTACGTGATCTGCGCGGTGGTGACCTGGTTCGTCTTCCTGCGCATCGCGCCGGTCAAGCCGAAGATCAATGAGGAGTTGCCGGAATCGGTCGCTACCGCCTGAGCTGCGGAAACTCGGCCTCACAGTGGGCTCACCGAGGGGTGGGGTCGCCTGTGAGGTCGAGTTTTCGTCGCGCTAACGTCGCCTCAAAGGAACCGGAACACTGGCAGCAGACGATGTGCACATGTCGGTGAAAACGCGGACCGCGTGCTCGTATTGCGGGGTCGGCTGCGGCATCGAAGTCACCACCAAAGCCGACCCGGTCAGCGGGCTCCCGGTGATCGCCCAGGTCAACGGGGACAAACTGCATCCGACCAACTTCGGCAGGCTGTGCACCAAGGGCGCTACCCACGCCGAGTTGATGGCCGCCACGGACGGCCGGCTGACCGCGGCGCTGGTGCGCGCCGAACGCAGCGCCGAGGCTGTCTCCACCCCGGTCGACGAGGCCGTCGCCGAGGCCGGCCGCCGGCTGCGCGCCATCATCGACGAGCACGGCCCCGATGCGGTGGCGCTCTACGTCTCGGGCCAGATGTCCATCGAAGCCCAGTACCTGGCCACCAAACTGGCCAAGGGCTACCTGCGCACCGTGCACATCGAGTCGAATTCGCGCCTGTGCATGGCCAGCGCGGGCACAGGTTACAAACAGTCCCTGGGAGCCGACGGGCCGCCCGGTTCCTACACCGACTTCGACCACGCCGACCTGTTCTTCGTCATCGGCGCGAACATGGCCGACTGCCATCCCATCCTGTTCCTGCGGATGGCCGACCGGATCAAGGCCGGCGCCAAGCTCATCGTGGTCGACCCCCGGCGCACCGCCACCGCCGACAAGGCCGACCTGTACCTGCAGATCAATCCCGGCACGGATCTCGCGCTGCTCAACGGGTTACTGCACCTACTCGTCGACAACGGCGATATCGACGAGCAGTTCATCGCCGAACACACCCAGGGCTGGGCGGACATGCCGGCGTTCCTCGCCGACTACCCACCCGCCCGGGTCGCCGCGATCACCGGTATCCCGGAGGCCGACATCCGCACGGCCGCAACCATGATCGCCGAGGCCGGCGAGTGGATGACCTGCTGGACCATGGGCCTGAACCAGAGCACACACGGCACCTGGAACACCAACGCGATCTGCAATCTGCACCTGGCCACCGGTGCCATCTGCCGTCCCGGCAGCGGCCCCATGTCGCTCACCGGCCAGCCCAATGCCATGGGCGGTCGCGAAATGGGCTACATGGGACCGGGTCTGCCGGGCCAGCGCTCCGTGCTGTCGGCCGAGGACCGTGCGTTCTGCGAGGAGCAATGGGGACTGGAGCCCGGCACCATCCGCACCGATGTCGGACCGGGCACGGTCGCGATGTTCGAGCAGGCCGCCGCGGGGGATATCAAGGCCTGCTGGATCATCTGCACCAATCCCATCGCCTCGGTGCCCAACCGCAGCACGGTGATCACCGGCCTGGAGACCGCCGAACTCGTGATCACCCAGGATCCGTATCACGACACCGCCACCAACAGGTACGCCGATATCGTGCTTCCGGCTGCCCTGTGGGCCGAGTCCGATGCCGTGATGATCAACTCCGAACGCAACCTGACCTTGTTACAGCAGTCGGTCCCGCCGCTGGGCGACGCCCGCCCGGACTGGGAGCTGATCTGCGCGGTGGCCGGATCCCTGGGTTTCGGTGACGATTTCGACTACAAGTCCAGCTCGGACATCTTCGACGAGATCCGCCGGTTCGCCAATCCGCGTACCGGTTATGACCTGCGCGGTGCCAGCTACGAGCGGCTGCGCGAGACGCCGCTGCAATGGCCGTGCCCGCCGGAGGACGCCGAGGACCGCCATCCCATCCGGTATTTGAATGACGGTGTGTCCCAGACCCTGTTCGTCGACGGCGCCGGGAACCGGCCCCGGCTGGCCTTCGCGACGCCGTCGCGCAAGGCGGTGTTCTTCGCGCGGCCGCATATGGACGCCCGGGAGTTGCCCGACGACGACTACCCCATGGTGCTCAACACCGGACGTCTGCAACACCAGTGGCACACCATGACCAAGACCGGCCGGGTCGCCAAATTGAACAAGCTCAACGGCGCGCCCTTCGTGGAGATCCACCCCGATGACGCGGCCGCGCAGGGCATCACCGAGCACTGCCAGGTGGAGTTGACCTCGCGTCGCGGGCGGGCGGTGCTGCCGCCGGTGATCACCGACCGGGTCCAGCCGGGCAGCGTGTGGGTGCCGTTCCACTGGAACGACGAGCACGGCGAACATCTGACCATCAACGCTCTCACCAACGACGCGGTGGACGCCGACTCGCTGCAGCCCGAACTCAAGGTGTGTGCGGTGGCGCTGCGCCCTGTCGCGCCGGTGCTGCCCACCGCGACGAGCCACCCGCTGGCAGAGGCACTGGGACTGCACGGTGTCGCCGTGGACCTCACCGACGACGAAAAGGTCTACGTCGCAGGATTTCTCAGCGGTCTGAGCGCCGGCCCCACCGGGACGCCGGTACTGCCCGGAACCGCACCCGTGCGCCCCGCGGCGCGATTGTGGATCGACGGTCTGCTCGCCGGCATGTACTCCCGGACCGGCGCAGCGGTGGGCGATACCGCTGTGCTGGAGGCCGTGACACCGGGCCCGCTGGTGTTGTGGGCGTCGCAGACCGGCACCGCGGAGGAGTTCGCGGCACAGGTGGCCGGCCGGCTCACCGGTGCACGGTTGGTGACGATGAACGATGTCACGCTCGACGAACTGGCGACGGCCGGCGAAATCCTGATCGTGACAAGTACCTTCGGTGACGGCGGCCCGCCGGATAACGGGGCCGACTTCTGGCAGCGCCTGGACTCGGCCGACGCGCCCGCACTGCCGGGGCTGCGCTACGCGGTGCTGGGTATCGGGGACCGGGCCTATGACAACTTCTGCGGGCACGCCAAGACGCTCGATGCCCGACTGGCCGCGCTCGGTGCCACCCGGGTGCTCGACCGCGTCGAATGTGAGGCGTACGACGACGCCCCGATGAAGGCCTGGGCCGAGCAGGTCGCCGGCATCGTCGGGGCGGATACGCCGCCGGCGCCGAGCACCCCCGTGCTGACCACGACCACGACCATATCCGGCACCGGGCCGGTGCCGCTCAGCCGGAACGCACCGTTGCTCGCGCCGCTGAGCCGCAATATCCGGCTCACCCCGGAGTCGGCACGAAAAGAGGTGCGCCAGTTCGGCTTCGACATCTCCGAACATGTCGCCGAACACGGTACGAGCTACGCGGCGGGGGACTCCCTGGGCGTGTTCGTCACCAATTCCGATGCGGCGGTGGCGTCCTGGCTCGCCTGCACCGGGCTGACCGGCAGTGAGATCGTGGAGGTCGACGGCGCCGACACCGACCTGCGCAGTGCGCTGACATCCTCCTACGACATCTGTCGCATCACCCCCAACCTGCTGCGCTTCGTCGCCGAACGCCTGCCCAAGGCAGCCAGACGGCTGCGCGGGCCCAAGGAGGAACTCGACAGGTGGCTCGGCGGGTGCAACGGCCTCGACATCGTCGAGGAGTTCAGGGTCGACGCCGAGGCGCACGAGTGGCTCGACGCCCTGGTCCGGCTCACCCCGCGGCAGTACTCGATCTGTTCGAGCCCCCTGGTCAGCCCCACCGAGGTCCAGTTGACGGTGTCCGTCGTGCGGTACCAGAGTGCGCGCGGAACACCACGGCACGGTGTCGCGTCGACCTATCTGGCCGACCGTGCACACTCCGCGCCCGTCTTCATCCAGCGTTCGCCCAACTTCCGGCCGCCTGCAGAGTCGCAGACACCGATGATCATGGTCGGCCCGGGTACCGGGATCGCGCCGTTCCGGGGCTTCCTGCAGGAGCGGCGTGCGCTCGGTCACACCGGCCGCAACTGGTTGTTCTTCGGAGACCAGCATCGCTCCGAAAACTTCTACTACCGTGACGATCTGGAGCACATGGTCGCCGACGGTCTGCTCAACCACCTGGACCTGGCGTTCTCCCGGGACCAGGCCGCGCGGATCTATGTGCAGCACAAGATGCTCGACGCCGGTGCCGAACTGTGGCGGTGGATGGAGGACGGCGCCCATTTCTACGTGTGCGGTGACGCCGCACACATGGCCAAGGATGTCGACGCGGCACTGACGACCATCATCAAGCGGCACGGCGGGCTGTCCGACGAGCAGGCCCACGACTACAAACGTGAGCTGGTCGCCGACAAGCGCTATGTCCGAGACGTGTACTGAACGGCCCCAACCCAATAGACACCTCGGCAGGCGAATAAATCCCGCGCCGTGATTGTTACTTCCACGTAACAGTGATCTATGCCCGGACCGCGAGGGCGGATCGGGGAAGGGGAGATATACCGATGAGTTGGCATCAAGGCGACGTCGTCACCGCCTGCCGGCAGATCGAGGAGATGGATGTGCCGGCCGTGCCCGAAGGCACCGAGGGCACCGTCGAGAAGACAACAGTGTTCGGCCGGCCGAAGAAGGTGTGCTTCACCGTGCGCACCATCTGGGGCAAGAAGCGGGCGTGCGTGAACGTGCACCGTGGAGACGTCGGATAACGACAGACCGGGCGGTACCTGGCCGGCAATGATGCCGGTCAGGTACTTCTCTGTGTGAGAGCGGCTTCGCCGCTCGAATCGATCTTTCGTTGTGTCCGAGGGGGGACTTGAACCCCCACGCCCGTTAATAGGGCACTAGCACCTCAAGCTAGCGCGTCTGCCATTCCGCCACTCGGACCAGCCCACCTCATCGTGTGGGGCGCTTAAGGCTAACGGATGCCCCCGGGTTGGCCCAAACCGAGTGCCGCGTCAGGTGGTAGGAAAGGGGACGTGACAAGACCCGAAGACGAAGTGGTCGATCTCGTCAGCAGCCTCATCAGGTTCGACACCTCCAATACCGGTGATCCGGACACCACCAAGGGCGAGGCCGAGTGCGCGCACTGGGTGGCCGCCCAACTCGAGGAAGTGGGCTACGAGACCGAGTACATCGAAGCGGGCGCACCGGGGCGCGGGAACGTGTTCGCCCGGCTGCCCGGCCGCGACCGCAGCCGCGGGGCGCTGCTGATCCACGGCCATCTCGACGTGGTGCCGGCCGAGCCGGCCGACTGGAGCGTGCACCCGTTCTCCGGGGCCGTCGAGAACGGTTACGTGTGGGGCCGCGGCGCGGTCGACATGAAGGACATGGTCGGGATGACGCTGGCCGTCGCCCGGCATCTCAAGCGCGAGGGCATCGTCCCGCCCCGGGATCTGGTGTTCGCATTCGTCTCCGACGAGGAGCACGGCGGCACCTACGGCTGCCAGTGGCTGGTCGACCACCGACCGGATCTGTTCGAGGGCATCACCGAGGCGATCGGGGAGGTCGGCGGGTTCTCGCTGACGGTGCCCACCAGGGACGGCGGCGAGAAGCGGCTGTACCTCATCGAGACGGCCGAGAAGGGGCTGTCCTGGATGCGTCTGGAAGCCCGCGGGCGCGCCGGGCACGGCTCGATGGTGCACGAGGACAACGCCGTCACCACCATCGCCGAAGCCGTGGCCCGGCTCGGCAAGCACGAGTTCCCGATCGTGCTCGCGCCGTCGGTGGCGGAGTTCCTCGCCGCGGTGTCCGAGGAAACCGGCTATGAGTTCGATCTCGACTCGCCGGATCTCGACGGCACCATCGCCAAGCTCGGCGGGATCGCCCGCATCGTCGGCGCCACGCTGCGCGACATGGCCAACCCGACCATGCTCAAGGCCGGCTACAAAGCCAACGTCATCCCCGCCACGGCCGAGGCCATGGTGGACTGCCGGGTCCTGCCCGGCCGCAAGGAGGCCTTCGAGCGGGAGATCGACGAGCTGATCGGGCCGAACGTCACCCGGACCTGGGAACGCGACCTTCCCTCGGTGGAGACCACCTTCGACGGCGACCTGGTCGATGCGATGAACGCCGCCCTGCTGGCGGCAGATCCGGGTGCCCGCACCGTGCCCTACATGATGTCCGGAGGGACCGACGCGAAGGCTTTCTCCCGCTTGGGTATTCGCTGTTTCGGCTTCGCGCCGCTGCGGCTGCCGCCCGATCTGGATTTCCCCGCGCTGTTCCACGGTGTCGACGAACGGGTACCCGTGGACGCACTACAGTTCGGGGCGAGAGTCCTGCACCAGTTTCTTACCAACTGCTGAAAGGCCGTGATGAGCAATTCGCCGTATGACAACCTGCCGAAGCTCCCGACGTTCACCCTGACCTCCGAGTCGGTGAGCGACGGGCAGCCACTGAACAATCAGCAGGTTAGCGGAATCATGGGCGCCGGCGGTGCGGATGTGTCGCCGCAGCTGAGCTGGTCCGGTTTCCCCGAGGAGACCCGCAGCTTCGCGGTGACGGTCTATGACCCCGACGCGCCCACCGCATCCGGGTTCTGGCACTGGGCGGTCGCCGACCTGCCGGCGAGCGTCACCTCGCTGCCCGCGGATGCCGGCAACGGCGACCCGCTGCCCGGTGGCGCCGTCACGCTGGCCAACGACGCCGGCCTCAAGCGCTTCATCGGCGCGGCCCCGCCGGCCGGGCACGGTCCGCACCGCTACTACATCGCCGTGCACGCGCTGCCGGTCGAGAGCCTCGAGCTGCCCGACGGGGCCACCCCGGCCTACCTCGGCTTCAACCTGTTCGGCAAGGCCATCGCCCGCGCCGTCATCTACGGCACCTACGAGCAGAACTAGCCGCTACCGGGTCGCCGAGCCGACCGCATCGGACAGGGACGAAAACCCGCCGGCGCGCAGGCGCTCGGCGATCCCGTCGTGGATGTGCTTGGCCCACAGCCCGCCGCCGTAGATGAACCCGGTGTAGCCCTGCAACAGCGAGGCCCCGGACACGATGCGCTCCCAGGCGTCGTCGGCGGTCTCGATGCCGCCGACGCTGATCAGCACCAGGCGGTCACCCACCCGGGCGTACAGCCGGCGCAGCACCTCCAGGGACCGGTCCTTGACCGGCGCACCCGAGACGCCGCCCGCGCCCAGTTCGGCGACACCGGGTGTGTGCAGCCCGTCCCGGGAGATCGTGGTGTTGGTGGCCACGATGCCCGCCAAACCCAATTCGACCGCCAGATCCGCGATCTCGTCGATATCGGAATCGGACAGGTCAGGGGCGATCTTGACCAGCACCGGTGTCGAGGTGGCGGCCCGGACCGCGGCCAGGATCGGACGCAGGGCCGACACCGCCTGCAGATCGCGCAGACCCGGCGTGTTGGGGGAGCTGACGTTGACCACCAGGTACGCCGCCAGCGGGCCCACCAGGCGAGCGCTCTCGGCGTAGTCCTCGACCGCGCGCTCGGGCGGGGTCACCTTTGTCTTGCCGATGTTCACCGCGATCGGTACATCGGGGGTGTGTCGGGCCAGCTGAAGCGCCAGCCGGGCGGCCCCGTCGTTGTTGAACCCCATCCTGTTGAGCAGCGCCCGGTCCTCGGGCAGGCGGAACAGCCGGGGCCGCGGATTGCCGGGCTGGGCCTGGGCCGTCACCGTGCCGACCTCGGCGTAGCCGAAGCCCAGCGGGCCCCACACCCGCAGTCCGTGGCCGTCCTTGTCGAACCCGGCGGCCAGGCCCAGCGGCCCGGGGAAATGCACCCCGAGCACCGTGCTGGCCAGGATCGGGTCACTCGGGGTGAGCCGGCGGGACAGCGCCTTGCGGCTCACGCCGAAGTAGGTGGCCGCCCGCAGGACGGCGAACACGAAGGTGTGGATACGTTCCGGATCGACGAGAAAGAACATCCGGCGCAACAAGGTGTAGATCACAGCGCCGGCTGATCCCCGAGAGCGGTTTTCTTGCGGCGCAGCAGCACCCGCCTGCTGCCGTCGGTGTAGAGCCGCACGCGGGTCAGCTCCCAGCCGCGGTATTCGGCCTCGATCGACAACCGGATCGAGGCCGACAACCGGGTCACGTCCGGGGGCAGCCGCAGCGGCACCCATTCGTACTCGTCGGACAGCTCACCGGCCCAGCCCAGGGGCATCCGACCCCGTTGGACGCCGCTCATCGGGTGGCAGCTTTCTCGATCACCTGGACACCGGCTCCCGATCCGGACACCACATACAGGGTGCCGGACGCGTCGTCGTAGGCCAGATGGTCGGGTTGCTGGACGGTTCGATAGCGCACCTTCTCCACAGGTATTCCGGTGGCCAGATCGTAACCAACGACGGTGTTGGTGGCAGTCTGTGACACCCACGCCAGTGTGCCGGATCCGGCCAGGCCGTACGGGGCGTCGTGCACCGGGTAGGCCTGGCGCAGGATCAGCGGCTCGGTCCCGTAGACCAACAGCGCACCGCCTCGGGTATCGGCGACCAACACGCGTCCGGCCGGGTCGGCGGCGATGGTGGTGGCACCCTCCCCGGCGCGTAACGCCTGTTCGGCCTTGGTGCCGTCGTCGTCCACCTCGGTCACCGAGGTCTGGCCGCGATCGAGCACCACCACCGAGTTCCCCTGCGCCACCAACCCGTCGACGCGGGCGAAGATCTTCAGGCTCGTGCTGACGGAATCGGCGGAGTTCCCGGCGCCCAGCGTCACCAGCGCGCCGTCCGCGCTGCCCAGGACCACGCGCCCGTCGGCGCGCCGGGTGATGGCGGTGAACTCGGTATCGGCCTGGCCGGCGATATCCACTCGAGACACCGCGCCGGTGGCGACATCCACGTCCTGATACCCGCCCTTGCCGGCGAGATAGACATGACCGGCACCGTCACCGATCAGCGCGTGTGCCGGAGCGGGAAGCGCCACGGTGCGGGGCGTCGCCCCGAACACCGTCAGCCGGTCGGCCGGGCCGAGCACCGTGAGCGAGGCGGTTCGGGCATCGAACACGGCGGCCAGACCCGGGGTGCCCAGTGGCCGCACGACCCCGTCCGGAGTGCCGCTCACCGGCGGCGAGACCGCCGCGGTGGCCGGCGTGATCGTCGGTGGTGGCGAATCCACGGGGCTCTTCGAGCACCCGGCGGTAATAGCGACAACCAGGGCGAATACGGCATTGATGGAAGAAACGGCAGCGGATTTCGTATGCAACGGCCCGTTCGACTCCTCATTGCGTGGCAGCAGTTGTTTCGTTTTCAATTTTCGGGCAAACATCCGCAAGGCCGGACACGGTCACCGATAGGGCGGTATGGTGCCGCTATGGCTCTCGTGCCGGACTTCCTGATTGACGATGAGTTTGCCATCGAGGACATCTCGACCGGCGTGCACGCAAGCGGTTTCGGCATGCTCGCAGGTGGTCGCAGCTTTTCCTTCCAGGTGCAGGATCGTCAGTCGCTGGTGGTCGAGGTCTACCGGCCCAGGTTGAGCGGCCCCGTCCCGCAGCAGGAGGACGTCGTCGCGACCGCCGTCCGCAGCCTCACCGACATCGACCTCTCGGACGAGCGGAGTCTGACCGCCGCCGTGCGCGACGCCGTGGCGGCCGCGGGGCCGGTCGTTCGCACAGCACGCTGACAGCACTCCCACGGTACGGTCGTCCGCGTGACTGACGTGTCGTGGCTGCAGGTGGTCGTGTTGTCGATAGTCCAGGGGCTGACCGAGTTCCTGCCCGTGTCGTCCTCCGGGCATCTCGCGATCGTCTCCGAGGCCTTCTTCGGAAAAGACGCCGGCGCCTCGTTCACCGCAGTCATCCAGATCGGTACCGAGATCGCGGTCCTCATCTACTTCGCCCGCGATATCGGCCGCATCCTCAAGGCCTGGTTCGGTGGTCTGTTCGACGCCGCCAAACGCACCCCCGACTACTGGCTGGGCTGGTGGGTGATCCTGGGCACCATCCCGATCGGGATCGCCGGCCTGGTGTTCAAGCACTACATCCGCGATGACATCCGCAACCTGTGGATCATCGCGACCGCCCTGGTGGTGTTCTCCGCGGTGATCGCCGCCGCCGAGCACTTCGGCAGGCAGACCCGCGATATCCAGCAGTTCACCTGGAAGGACAGCCTGATCGTGGGCACCTCCCAGGCGCTGGCTCTGATCCCCGGGGTGTCCCGGTCCGGCGTCACCATCAGCGCGGGGCTGTTCCTGGGGCAGAAGCGCGAAGCCGCGGCGCGATTCGGGTTCCTGCTCGCCATTCCCGCGGTGCTGGCCTCGGGGTTGTTCTCGCTGCCCGATGCGTTCCATCCCGAGGGCGCGGGGCAGAGCGCGACGGGGCTCCAGTTGCTGGTCGGCACCGTGATCGCGTTCGTGATCGGCTACGCCGCGATCGCGTGGTTCCTCAGATTCCTGGTCCGGCACAGCATGTACTGGTTCGTCGGGTACCGGATCATCGTGGGTGTGACGGTGCTGATCCTGTTGGGCACCGGTGTGATCGCCGCATGACCGTCATCCTGCTGCGGCACGGACGCTCCACCTCCAACACCGCGCACACCCTGGCCGGCCGCTCCGAGGGCGTCGACCTCGACGATCTGGGCCGGGAGCAGGCCACCGGAGTGGTCGACCGGATCGGCGCCCTGCCGGTCAAGGCGATCGTGCGCTCCCCGCTGCTGCGGTGCGCCAGCACGGTGGCGCCGCTGGCGGCCGCGCTGGATCTGGAGCCGACCGTGGACGAGCGGATATCCGAGGTCGACTACGGCACCTGGACGGGCCGCAAGATCGGCGACCTGTTCAAGGAACCGCTGTGGACGGTGGTGCAGCAGCAGCCCAGCGCGGCGGTGTTCCCCGACGGCGAAGGCCTGGCCCAGGTGCAGGCCAGGGCGGTCGCCGCGGTGCGTGAGCACGACCGCCGGCTGGCCACCGAGCATGACGGCGATGTGCTCTGGGTGGCCTGCACACACGGCGACGTGATCAAGGCGGTGCTGGCCGACGCCCTGGGCACCCATCTGGACAGCTTTCAACGCATCACCGCCGACCCGGCCTCGATGAGCGTGATCCGCTACACCGACAGCCGGCCGTTCGTGTTGCACGTCAACCACACGGGCGGCGGACTGACCGCGGCGCTGACCGCCAAGCCGGCCGCCGTCCCCGCCACGGACGCCGTCGTCGGCGGCTCCACCGACTGAGGCCGGGCCGATACCGGTATTTTGAAAGGTGCCATGCCTCGCGCAATTCATGTCTTCCGCACACCCGACCGCTTCGTGGCCGGGACCGTCGGGCATCCCGGAAACCGGACGTTCTACCTGCAGGCGGTGCACGACAAGCGGGTGATCTCGGTGATGCTGGAAAAGCAGCAGGTGGCGGTGCTCGCCGAGCGGATATCGGCCCTGCTGGTCGAGATCAACCGCCGGTTCGGCACCCCGATCCCGCCGGACACCGGGGTGGTGGACGATCTCAATCCGCTGGTCACACCCGTCGATGTCGAGTTCCGGGTGGGCACCATGGGTTTGGGTTGGGACTCCGAGGCGCAGACCGTGGTGGTCGAGCTGCTCGCGGTGTCCGAGACGGAGTTCGACGCCTCGGTGGTCCTCGACGATGCCGAGGAAGGGCCCGACGCCGTGCGGGTGTTCCTCACGCCGGAATCGGCCAGGGAGTTCGCCAATCGGTCCAACCGGGTGATCTCTGCGGGACGCCCGCCGTGTCCGCTGTGCGATGAGCCGCTGGACCCCGAGGGACACATCTGCGTACGGACCAACGGGTACCGGCGTGGCGCGTTCGGCGGAGCCGACGATGACCCCGACACCTGAGGACGAACGCGCGCACCGGGTTCTCGCGCAGGGGGAACTGACCGTCATCGGGCGGATCCGGTCGGCCAGCAATGCGACCTTCCTGTGCGAGGCCCGGCTCGACGACGACCTGGCGCACTGTGTCTACAAGCCGGTCGCCGGGGAGGCCCCGCTCTGGGACTTCCCGGACGGCACCCTGGCCGGCCGAGAGTTCGGGGCCTACCTGGTGTCCGCGGCGCTCGGTTGGAATGTGGTGCCCTACACCATCATTCGTGACGGTCCGGCAGGTCGGGGGATGGTGCAGCGCTGGGTCGACCAACCCGGAGACGCGCTGTCCGAGGAGGACGAACTCGCCCACAGCGAGGGTCCCGACCTGGTCGACCTGGTTCCGGCGGGCCGGCTTCCCCAGGGCTACCTGCCGATCCTGCAGGCCTACGACCACACCGGTGACGAGGTGACCCTGGTGCACGCCGATGACGAGCGGTTGCGCCGGATGGCGGTTTTCGACGTGGTGATCAACAATGCCGACCGCAAGGGTGGGCACATCCTGGCCGGCGTGGACGGCGGTGTCTACGGGGTCGACCACGGGGTCAGTCTGCATTCCGAGGACAAGCTTCGCACCGTGCTGTGGGGCTGGGCGGGCAAGCCGGTGGACGACGCCACCCTGGGTGTGCTCGCGCGGTTGGGCGAACAGGTGAACGAGGAACTCGGTGCACAACTCGGTGAGCACATCACCCGTCGCGAGGTGGCCGCGCTGCGCGCCAGAATCGTTGCCTTACTTGATGATCCGGTGATGCCGACGCCGGATCGGCACCGGCCGATCCCGTGGCCGGCGTTCTAGGCGCACGGTGGCGTCGGTGTCTGTTTCGGCGGCACGACATACTGAGCCGGTGAATCTTGCCGCACAGAGCGACGCCGAGGTGGCCGCCACGGTCGCCGCGGAAGCCGGCCGGCTGCTGCTCGCGGTGCGTGAGGAGATCGGTTTCTACGATCCGTACGATCTCGGCGACGCGGGGGACCGACGGGCCAACACGCTGATCCTCAAGCGGCTGCGCGAACTGCGCCCCGACGACGCGGTGCTCTCCGAGGAGGCCGCCGACAATCCGGCCCGGGTGCATGCCGACCGGGTGTGGATCGTCGACCCGGTGGACGGCACCCGTGAGTTCTCGATGCCGGGGCACGCCGACTGGGCGGTGCACATCGCGCTCTGGCAGCGCGACAGAACCGCTCCGGCGGCGACATCGGACACCGAGGCCCAGGGATCCATCACCGACGCGGCGGTGGCACTGCCCGCCGTGGGTGAGGTCTACCGCACCGACACGGTGACGCCGCCGCCCCCGCGCGCGGACGGGCCGATCCGGATCACCGCGAGTGCCTACCGCCCACCGGCGGTGCTGTGGTGGATCCGCGACCACCTCGATGTCGAGCTGGTGCGGATCGGTTCGGCCGGCGCCAAGGCGATGGCGGTGGTGCGCGGCGACGTGGACGCCTATATCCACGCCGGAGGTCAGTGGGAGTGGGACTCGGCAGCCCCGGCCGGGGTGGTGCAGGCTGCCGGGCTACACGCAACCCGGCTGGGCGGTGCGCCCTTGGTGTACAACCGCCGCGACCCCTACCTGCCCGATCTGCTGATGTGCCGGTCCGAGGTGGCCGGGGTACTGCTGGACACCATCAGATCCGCGACCTGATCCGGGAATGGAATGCCCGCCGATGTTGTCGGTATTCGTTGAGTACGGGCCGACGGGAGAGCACGCTGACCGCACACCTTAGAGTCGACGCCATGCAGTCGTGGCCGGCGCCGACCGTTCCCAAGTTGCCCGGGTCGGGCGTTCCGCTGCGGCTCTATGACACCGCCGACCAACAGGTGCGGCCGGTGTCACCGGGGGAGACCGCGACCATGTACGTCTGCGGTATCACCCCGTACGACGCAACCCATCTGGGCCATGCGGCCACCTATCTGACCTTCGATCTCATCCACCGGCTGTGGCTGGATGCCGGTCATGGCGTGCACTACGTGCAGAACATCACCGATGTCGACGACCCGCTGTTCGAGCGCGCCGCCCGGGACGGTATCGGCTGGCGCGAACTCGGCGACCGGGAGACGCAACTGTTCCGCGAGGACATGACCGCGCTGCGGGTGCTGCCGCCGCGCGACTACGTCGCCGCCACCGACACCGTCGGCGAGGTCGTCGAACTGGTGGAGAAGCTCCTGGCCTCCGGCGCGGCCTACATCGTCGACGATCCGCAGTACCGCGACATCTACTTCCGCGCCGACGCCACCGCGCAGTTCGGCTACGAGTCCGGCTACGACCGGGACACCATGCTGCGGTTCTTCACCGAACGCGGCGGGGATCCCGGCCGCGCGGGCAAGGCCGATCCGCTCGACGCGCTGCTGTGGCGCGCGCAGCGTCCCGACGAGCCGAGTTGGCCCGCCTCGTTCGGGCCGGGGCGACCCGGCTGGCATATCGAATGTGCGGCCATCGCGCTGAATCGCATCGGCAGTGGGATCGACATCCAGGGCGGCGGATCGGACCTGATCTTCCCGCACCACGAGTTCTCCGCCGCGCACGCCGAATCCGTCACGGGGGAGCGCAGATTCGCCCGGCACTACGTGCACACCGGGATGATCGGCTGGGACGGCCACAAGATGAGCAAGAGCCGCGGCAACCTGGTGCTGGTGTCGCGACTGCGCGCCGACGGGGTCGATCCGGCTGCGGTGCGGCTGGGACTGCTGGCCGGGCACTACCGCGCGGACCGGTTCTGGAGCAATGACGTCCTGGACGAGGCCGTTGCCCGGCTGGCCCGCTGGCGGGAGGCGGCCGCACTGCCGGCCGGACCCGATGCCACCGATCTGCTGGCCCGGGTGCGCCAGTACCTGGCCGATGATCTTGATACTCCCAAAGCGCTTGCTGCACTTGATGGTTGGGTCACCGACGCGCTGACCTATGGGGGCGCGGACACCGGGGCGCCGCGTCTGGTGGCCGGAATCGCCGACGCTCTGCTGGGTATCGACCTCTAGGATCCGTTACCGGCGGTACGGGGTACGTTGGTCGCATGAGTTCGTTCAGCGGCAAAGTCGTGTTCATCACCGGGGGCGCCCGCGGTATCGGCGCCGAGGTTGCCCGCCGGTTACGGGCCAAGGGCGCCCGGCTGGTGCTCACCGACCTCGATGAGGCCGCACTGGCCGAGCTGGCCGCCGAACTCGGCGGCGACACCCACGTCCTCACCGCCCTGGCCGATGTGCGGGACCTGCCCGCCATGCAACAGGCCGCCGATGCCGCCGTGGCGAAGTTCGGCGGGATCGACATCGTGCTGGCCAATGCCGGCATCGCGAGCTTCGGATCGGTGCTCCAGGTCGATCCGGAGGCCTTCAAGCGGGTCGTCGAGGTCAACGTGGTCGGGGTGTTCAACACCGTGCGGGCCACGCTGCCCGCGGTGATCGATCGACGCGGCTACGTCCTGGTGGTGTCCTCGCTGGCGGCGTTCACGTCGTCACCGGGGCTGTCGGCCTACCACGCGTCCAAGGCCGGCGCCGAGTACTTCGCCAACACCCTGCGTCTGGAGGTCGCGCATCTGGGCGTGGACGTCGGCTCGGCCCACATGAGCTGGATCGACACCCCACTGGTGCAGGACGCCAAGGCGGACCTGTCGGCGTTCCGGGAGATGCTGTCCAAGCTGCCCACCCCGCTGAATCGGACCACCACCGTGGAAGCCTGCGGCGAGGCGTTCGTGAAAGGGATCGAGGGCCGCCGTAAGCGGATCTACTGCCCGGACTGGGTGGGGGCGTTCCGCTGGATCCGGCCGTTCGTCACCACCGCGGTGGTCGAACAGCGGATCGGGGCGCTCACCCCGCAGTTGCTGCCGAAGCTGGATGCCGAGGTCGCCGCACTGGGCCGGTCGCTCAGCGCCCGCACCGAGGCGCTGGAGAAGGACTGACGGGCCCGCGCTGGTCTGTCGGCCGCTACCGGCCGCGTCTGCGCAGGTAGCGCTCGAACTCCGCCGCCAGGGCGTCCCCGTCGATCTTTCCGAGCGCCTCGTTCATGTCCACCTCGGCGTCCCCGCGCTCCTCAAGGGACTGGACGTACTCGGCGATCTCTTCGTCCTCGGCCGTCATCTCCGTGACCGCCTGCTCCCACTCCTCGGACTGGGTGATCAGATCGCCCAGCGGCACCTCGATGTCGAGGACGTCCTCCACTCGGCGCAGCAGCGCCACGGTGGCCTTCGGATTGGGCGGTTGCGAGACGTAGTGCGGCACGGCGGCCCAGAACGTGACCGCCGGGATACCGGCCTGCACACACGCGTCCTGGAACACCCCGGCGATACCGGTGGGGCCCTCGTACCGGGTCTCCTCCAGGCCGAAGAACTTCGCCGAATCGGACGAGTACGCGGCACCGGACACCGGCACCGGGCGGGTGTGCGGGGTGTCGGCGAGCAGGGCTCCCAGGATCACGACGGTGTCGACGTTGAGTTTGTCGGCGATCGCCAGCAGCTCGGCGCAGAAGGTGCGCCACCGCATGTTCGGCTCCACCCCGTGCATCAGCACGATATCCCGGTCGCTGCCGGGCGGGCGGCAGTGTGAGATCCGCATCGAGGGCCACACCAGTTCACGGGTGACGCCGTCGACCTGACGGATCACCGGGCGATTGACCTGGTAGTCGTAGTAGGCCTCATCATCGATCTCGACGATGGTCTCGGCTTCCCACATCGCATCCAGGTGTTCCAGGGCATCGCTGGCGGCATCGCCCGCATCGTTCCAGCCCTCGAAGGCCGCGACGATGATGGTGTTGCGCAAATCGGGCAGGCCATCCGACGGGGTCACACCATCAGCGTAAGCCCTGCCAGGTGTGCATGAGCGGCATCGCCCCGCCGTTGAGTTCGGGTAGACCGACTACTCTGTTGATGTGACTGCCCGTGTTGAACACTCCGATGACACCGACCTGGTCGAGGTGCTCGCGCAGCGTGTCGTGGTGGATGACGGCGCCACGGGCACCCGGTTGCAGGCGGCGGAGCTCAACCCCGATGAGATCGACGATCGCGAGGCCGGCGCCGACGCGAAATACGTTCGGTTGCAGTCTGGTTAACCAAGTGGCGACGATACTGCCGACAAGATCCGCGCGCTGTCGCTGCACGGAGCCGCGATTGCCGAGCGACTCGAAGTCGGGCTGGGCGTCCAGACGTCGATCAGGTGACGACGTAGACTTTTCTGGTCGAGAGGCGTTGCAACGGCTATCCAGGGGCCCAGGTTCCCCTGGTATCCGCCACGCTCGGCAGAGTCAAGGACGCCTTCCGTTACGGAAGGACTTCACGTGAGCGCTGACGCGAACACCTTTACGCCGAACATCCGCCCGGACTGCACCGAGGCGCTGACGGCTGCGCTGCGCGAGCGGATCATGGTGATCGACGGCGCGATGGGCACGGCGATCCAGCGGGACCGGCCGGACGAGGCCGGCTATCGCGGCGAGCGTTTCATCGAGTGGCCGACCGCCCTCCAGGGCAACAACGACCTGCTGAACCTGACGCAGCCGCAGATCATCGAGGGAATCCACCGCGAGTACCTGGAGGCGGGTGCCGACATCCTGGAGACCAACACGTTCAACGCGAACGCGGTCTCGCTGGCCGACTACGACATGCACGAGCTGGCCTACGAGCTCAACTATGCCGGTGCCGCCCTGGCCCGCAAGGCCGCCGACGAGTTCAGCACCCCGGACAAACCGCGCTACGTCGCCGGCGCCATCGGCCCGACGACGCGCACGGCGTCGATCTCGCCGGACGTCAACGATCCGGGCGCCCGCAACGTCTCCTACGACCAGCTGGTCGCCGCCTACCTCGAAGCCGTCAACGGCCTGGTGGATGGCGGGTCCGATCTGCTGATCATCGAGACGATCTTCGACTCGCTCAACGCCAAGGCGGCCGTCTTCGCCGTCGAGACGCTGTTCGAGCAGCGCGGCCGCCGCTGGCCGCTGGTCATCTCGGGCACCATCACCGATGCCTCCGGGCGGACGCTGTCCGGTCAGGTCACCGAAGCCTTCTGGAACGCGATCCGGCACGCCAGGCCGCTCGCGGTGGGACTCAACTGCGCCCTCGGCGCGCCGGAGATGCGGCCCTACATCGCCGAGGTGGCGCGCATCGCCGACACCTATGTCTCCTGCTACCCGAACGCCGGGCTGCCCAACGCCTTCGGTGAGTACGACGAGTCCCCGGAGGCCCAGGCCGGCTATATCGCGGAGTTCGCCGAGGCCGGCCTGGTCAACCTCGTCGGTGGGTGCTGCGGAACGGCGCCGCCCCATATCGCCGAGATCGCCAAGGTCGTCGAGGGCAAGCCGCCTCGGACCCTGCCCGAGATCCCGATGGCCACCCGGCTGTCGGGCCTGGAGCCGCTCAACATCACCTCCGACTCGCTGTTCGTCAACATCGGTGAGCGCACCAACATCACCGGCTCCGCCCGGTTCCGCAACCTGATCAAGGCCGAGGACTACGACACCGCGCTGTCGGTGGCTCTGCAGCAGGTCGAGGTCGGTGCGCAGGTCATCGACATCAACATGGACGAGGGCATGATCGACGGCGTCGCCGCGATGGACCGGTTCACCAAGCTGATCGCGGCCGAACCGGATATCAGCCGCGTCCCGGTGATGATCGACTCCTCCAAGTGGGAGGTCATCGAGGCGGGCCTGAAGAACGTGCAGGGCAAGCCGATCGTCAACTCGATCTCCATGAAGGAGGGCGAGGAGAAGTTCATCCGCGAGGCGCGGCTGTGCCGCAAGTACGGCGCCGCCGTCGTCGTGATGGCCTTCGACGAGCAGGGTCAGGCCGACAACCTGGAGCGCCGCAAGGAGATCTGCGGGCGCGCCTACCGGATCCTGACCGAAGAGGTCGGCTTCCCGGCCGAGGACATCATCTTCGACCCGAACTGCTTCGCGCTGGCCACCGGTATCGAGGAGCATGCGACGTACGGCATCGACTTCATCGAGGCCTGCGCCTGGATCAAGGAGAACCTGCCCGGGGTGCACATCTCCGGCGGCATCTCCAACGTGTCGTTCTCGTTCCGCGGCAACAACCCGGTTCGCGAGGCCATCCACGCGGTCTTCCTGTTCCACGCCATCAAGGCCGGCCTGGACATGGGCATCGTCAACGCCGGTGCCCTGGTGCCGTATGACTCGATCGACCCCGAGCTGCGGGACCGCATCGAGGACGTGGTGCTGAACCGTCGCGAGGACGCCGCCGAGCGGCTCCTGGAGATCGCCGAGCGGTTCAACTCCTCGGAGAAGACCGAGGACCCGAAAGCCGCCGAGTGGCGATCTCTCCCGGTCCGCGAGCGCATCACGCACGCCCTGGTCAAGGGCATCGACGCCCACGTCGACGACGACACCGAGGAACTGCGGGCCGAGATCGCCGCCGCCGGCGGGCGGCCCATCGAGGTGATCGAGGGCCCGCTGATGGACGGCATGAACGTCGTCGGCGACCTGTTCGGCGCGGGCAAGATGTTCCTGCCCCAGGTGGTGAAGTCGGCCCGGGTGATGAAGAAGGCCGTCGCCTATCTGCTGCCGTTCATCGAGGCAGAGAAAGCGGAGTCCGGAACTACCCAGGCCAAGGACACCAACGGCACCATCATCATGGCGACCGTCAAGGGCGACGTGCACGACATCGGCAAGAACATCGTCGGGGTCGTCCTGCAGTGCAACAACTTCGAGGTGATCGACCTCGGGGTGATGGTGCCGGCGGAGAAGATCCTGGCCGCGGCCAAGGAGCACAACGCCGACATCATCGGGCTGTCCGGGCTGATCACCCCGAGCCTGGACGAGATGGTCAACTTCGCCGTCGAGATGGAACGCGAGGGGCTGGCGATCCCGCTGCTGATCGGTGGCGCGACGACATCGCGCGCCCACACGGCGGTGAAGGTGGCACCGCGCCGCAGCGGCCCGGTGGTCTGGGTCAAGGACGCGTCGCGTTCGGTGCCGGTCGCCGCCGCGCTGCTGGACGACAAGCAGCGTCCGGCGCTGCTGGAGGCCACCGAGAAGGACTACGCGTCGCTGCGGGAGCGGCACGCCCAGAAGAACGAGCGGCCGATGCTCACCCTGGAGAAGGCTCGCGCCAATCGCACGCCGATCGAGTGGGACGGCTACACGCCGCCGGTGCCCGCCCAGGGTCTGGGCGTACGAGAATTTCTCGACTACGACCTCGCCGAGTTGCGCGAGTACATCGACTGGCAGCCGTTCTTCAACGCCTGGGAGATGAAGGGCCGCTTCCCCGACATCCTGAACAACCCGGTCTCGGGTGAGACGGCCCGCAAGCTGTACGACGACGCCCAGGAGATGCTCGACACCCTGATCAAGGAGAAGTGGCTGACGGCCAACGGGGTGATCGGGTTCTTCCCGGCCAACGCCGTCGGCGACGATATCGAGGTCTACACCGACGAGACCCGCACCGAGGTGCTGACCACGCTGCACAACCTGCGCCAGCAGGGCGAGCACCGCGACGGCATCCCGAACCGGAGCCTGGGGGACTTCATCGCCCCCAGAGAAACGGGTCTGGCGGACTACGTCGGCGCGTTCGCCGTCACCACGGGCCTGGGCAGCGGTGCGAAGATCGCCGAGTTCAAGGCGGCCAACGACGACTACAGCGCGATCCTGCTGGAATCGCTCGCCGACCGGTTGGCCGAGGCGTTCGCCGAACGGATGCATCAGCGGGTCCGCAAGGAGTTCTGGGGATTTCAGCCCGACGAGCAGCTGGACAACGAGGACCTCATCGCCGAGAAGTATCGGGGCATCCGTCCGGCGCCGGGCTACCCGGCCTGCCCGGAGCACACCGAGAAGGCGACGCTCTGGGAGCTGATGGATGTCAAGGAGCGCACCGGTATCGAGCTGACCGAGTCGATGGCGATGTGGCCCGGAGCGGCGGTCAGCGGCTGGTACTTCTCCCACCCGCAGTCGCAGTACTTCGTGGTCGGCCGGCTGGCCCAGGACCAGGTCGCCGACTACGCGAAGCGGAAGGGCTGGACGCTGACCGAAGCCGAACGCTGGCTGGCCCCCAACCTCGGCTACAACCCGGAGGACTGAATGCGTGCGGTGCTGAGCGCCGTCCTGTTCGATATGGACGGCACCCTGGTTGACAGCGAGAAGCTGTGGGATGTCGGGATGCACGCGTTGTACGGCCGGATGGGCGGGGTGATGACCGAGGAGTCCCGCGAGGCGACCGTCGGCGGCTCGGCCGAATCGGTGATGCTGCACACCTACCGCGATCTGGGCCTGGAGCCCGATCCGGCGGCGATCACGATGTCCATCGACTGGCTGCACGCGTATGTGGGCGAACTGTTCGAGGGCGGGCTGCCCTGGTGCGACGGTGCTCGCGAACTCCTGGATGCGCTCCACGCGGACGGGATCCCGATGGCCCTGGTCACCAACACCCGTCGTCACCTCACCGAGAAGGCGCTGGACAGCATTGGCAGGCACTACTTTTCGGTGACTGTCTGTGCCGACGAGGTGCCGCGTGGCAAACCCGCACCCGACCCCTACCGGCGGGCCGCGCACCTGCTGGGTCTACCGGCTGAGCACTGCCTGGCCGTCGAGGACTCGATCACCGGAACGGCAGCCGCCGAAGCGGCGGGCTGTCCGGTGTTGGTGGTGCCCAACGACATTGCGGTACCCACCAGTCCGCGCCGGCATCTGGTCTCGTCGCTCGTCGACGTCGATGTGGCCACCCTGCGCGATATCCACTCAGGACTCGCGACCGAAGTGGCCTGACGCCGGTCCGGTCTGTGCGATGGTGAGGGTTGCACCCATCACGCAATGCCGCGGGGAAGGACTTTTCATGTCTCATGGTCCGGTAGGGGGAGACGGCCCGTCCGTCTTCGGTGACGAGAAGTTCACCTCGGGTACCAGCGCCGTGCGTATCGCCTCGGTGGCGGCCCTGGGCGGTCTGCTGTTCGGCTACGACAGCGCCGTCATCAACGGCGCGGTGGCGTCCATCTCGCAGGACTTCAACATCGAGGGCCTCACACTGGGCAATGCGGTCGCCTCGGCGCTGCTCGGCGCCGCGGTCGGCGCCATGACCGCCGGCCGGATCGCCGACCGCATCGGACGGATCACGGTGATGAAGATCGCCGCCGTGCTGTTCTTCATCAGCGCCATCGGCACCGGGCTGGCGCCGAGCGTCTGGGTCCTGGTCGTCTTCCGCGTCATCGGCGGCATCGCCGTCGGTATCGCGTCGGTCATCGCCCCCGCCTACATCGCCGAGACGTCGCCGCCACGGATTCGAGGCCGACTCGGTTCGCTGCAACAGCTCGCCATCGTGTCCGGCATCTTCCTGTCGCTGGCGATCGACTATGTGCTGGCACAGATCGCCGGTGGCGCCAACGAGACCTTGTGGCTCGGCCTGGATGCCTGGCGCTGGATGTTCCTGGTCATGATGGTGCCCGCCGTCGTCTACGGGCTGCTGACGTTCACCATTCCCGAGTCGCCGCGTTATCTCGTTGCCAGCCATAAGATTCCGGAAGCCCGCAAGGTCTTGAGCATGCTGCTGGGCGAGAAGAACCTCGAGATCACCATCGACCGGATCAAGGAGACGCTGGAACGCGAGGACAAGCCGTCCTGGCGCGACCTGCGCAAGCCGGGCGGCGGCTTCCTCAGCCTCTACGGCATCGTGTGGGTGGGTCTGGGCCTGTCGATCTTCCAGCAGTTCGTCGGCATCAACGTGATCTTCTACTACTCCAATGTGCTCTGGGAGGCCGTCGGATTCTCCGAAGGCGACTCGTTCGTCATCACGGTGATCACCTCGGTGGTCAACATCGTCACCACTCTCATCGCGATCGCACTGGTCGACAAGATCGGACGCAAACCGCTGCTGTTGATCGGTTCGACGGGCATGGCGGTCTCGTTGATCACGATGTCGGTCATCTTCGGCACCGCGTCGCTGGACGCGGCGGGCAAGCCGTTCCTGGGGGATGTGGCCGGACCGGTGGCACTGGTCGCCGCCAACGTGTTCGTCATCGCCTTCGGCATGTCATGGGGCCCGGTCGTGTGGGTGCTGCTCGGCGAGATGTTCCCGAACCGCATCCGCGCGGCGGCGCTCGGCTTGGCCGCTGCCGGGCAGTGGGCGGCGAACTGGTTGATCACCGTCTCGTTCCCGAAGCTCAGCGACCACCTGGGCGTGGCCTACGGGTTCTACGGGCTGTGCGCGGTGCTGTCGTTCCTGTTCGTCTTCAGGTGGGTGCGGGAGACCAAGGGCGTGTCCCTGGAGGATATGCACGGCGAGGTGTTGCACGAGGCGAAGGGCTAGCGAAGCCTCACAACAACCGCAGGCCGCCGGTGACCGGGTCCAGGCGCTCGGCGGTATCCGGTCCGATGGCCGCGCAGGTGGGGGTGGGTACCCCGCCGAACTCGGTGCGGCCGGAGTCGACGATGCCGCGGGTGATCAGCCCCGCCGCCCGGGCCCTGGCCATCACCTCGGAGAGCTCTTCCGCGCTGCCGACGCCGACGCAGATCTTGGTGAAGTGGCTGTTCAGCCACTCGACGACACGCGGGTCGTCGAGGTTCTCCACCACCGCGGCAACCGCCGCGTGGGCGCCCTGAGCGACCATCTTGCCCTTGCGCATGTTCAGATCGGTGCGCATCACGATGATCTGTTTCACGGTGCCCATCATGGCCACCCCTGCAAATCGGGTGGCGCACGCATGAAAGAAT
Source organism: Mycobacterium hackensackense (assembly GCF_025822555.1). Lineage (NCBI taxonomy): Bacteria > Bacillati > Actinomycetota > Actinomycetes > Mycobacteriales > Mycobacteriaceae > Mycobacterium > Mycobacterium hackensackense. The sequence continues at coordinate 282,050 of NZ_JACKUC010000038.1, read as the reverse complement.
CGCAGGTCGTGAAGACCTTCGACGGCCTGTTCGCCGAGCTCAGTGAGAAAGCGCAGACCCGTCCCGCGGGCAGCGGGACCGTGGCCGCGTTGGACGCCGGCGTACATGGACTCGGCAAGAAGATCCTCGAAGAAGCCGGTGAGGTCTGGCTGGCCGCCGAGCACGAGAGCGATGCGGCGCTCGCCGAGGAGATCAGCCAGCTGCTGTACTGGACCCAGGTGCTGATGCTGTCCCGCGGTCTCACGCTCGACGACGTCTACCGGAACCTCTGATGACCACTCTTCGCGCCAACGGCTCATCGGTGACGGACACGCTTCGCGTCGCCGTCCCCAACAAGGGCGCACTCAGTGAAGCGGCCGCCGAGATCCTGTCGGAGGCGGGCTACCGGCGCCGCACCGATCCCAAGGACCTCACCGTCGTCGACCCGGCGAACAATGTCGAGTTCTTCTTCCTGCGGCCCAAGGACATCGCCATCTACGTCGGGTCGGGACAGCTCGATCTCGGTATCACCGGCCGGGATCTGGCCGCCGAGTCGGACGCGCCGGTGCGCGAACGGCTGGCGCTCGGCTTCGGGTCGTCGACCTTCCGCTACGCCGCGCCCAAGGGCCGGGACTGGGCGGTCGAGGAGCTGGCGGGCAAGCGGATCGCCACCGCCTACCCCAACCTGGTCCGTAAAGACCTCGCCGACAAGGGGATCGACGCCACGGTCATCCGCCTCGACGGTGCGGTGGAGATCTCCATCCAACTCGGGGTGGCCGATGTCATCGCCGATATCGTCGGTTCCGGGCGCACACTGGGCCTGCACAATCTGGTCGCCTTCGGTGCGTCGCTGTGTGATTCCGAGGCAATCCTGATCGAACGCGCCGACACCGAACCGGATCCGGCACGTGATCAGCTGGCCGCCCGCGTGCAGGGCGTGGTGTTCGGACAGCAGTACCTGATGCTGGACTACGACTGCCCGCGCGCTGTGCTGGACCAAGCCACCGAGGTGACGCCGGGTCTGGAGTCACCGACCATTGCGCCACTGGCCGACCCGGACTGGGTCGCGGTCCGGGCGCTGGTGCCGCGGCGCGAGGTCAACGCGATCATGGACCGGCTGGCGGCCATCGGTGCCAAGGCGATCCTGGCCTCTGATATCCGGTTCTGCCGATTCTGATTCGCCCGGCCACATCGACACCGAGCGTGTTAGCGTCCCGGGTATGACGGTGGTGGTGGTTCTGCTACTCGCGTTGTTGATCGGTGTCGTCGCCGGGCTGCGGGCACTCACTCCACCCGCGGTGGTGGCCTGGGCCGGCGCGCTGGGCTGGATCTCACTCGACGGCACCTGGGCGCATTGGCTGACCCACCCGATCACCCTGACGGTGCTGACCATCCTGCTCGTCGTCGAGCTGGTCACCGATCAGCTGCCGTCCACGCCGAGCCGAAAAGTGCCGCCACAGTTCGGCGCCCGTTTGCTCACCGGTGCATTCGCCGCGGCGGTCCTGGTGACCGGAGCGATCTACCACGCCAAGACCGGCACCATCGTCTCCGGTGTCGGCGCAGGCATCATCGGGGCGGTGCTCGGCACGCTCGGCGGAGCCGAGGCCCGCACCCGGCTGGTGGCCCGCATCGGCGGACGTGACCTGCCGATCGCCCTGACCGAGGACGTGGTGGCCGTGATCGGGGGCTTCGCCGTCGCCGCCGCCGCTTCGCTGCTGTAACGCCGGGACAACGAGATGCCAAGCAACACAGAGTCTTTCGATGCCATCATCATCGGCGCAGGTCAGGCCGGCCCGCCCCTGGCGGCCAGGCTGACCGACGCCGGACAGCGGGTCGCGGTGATCGAACGGAAACTGGTCGGCGGCACCTGCGTCAACAACGGGTGCATCCCCACCAAGACGCTGGTGGCCAGCGCGCACGCCGCGCACTCGGCCCGCCGTGCCGCCGAGTACGGGATCGGCACCGGTGACGTCAGCCTCGACATGGCGAAAGTGAAGGCCCGCAAGGACAAGATCATGCTCGACGACCGGGCGGGCGTCGAGAGCTGGCTGGAGGGGATGGACGGCGCCAGCCTGATCCGGGGGCACGCCCGATTCGTCGATCCGCACACCATCGACGTCGACGGACGATTGTTGCGCGCCGACCGGTTCTACCTCAACGTCGGTGGCCGCGCGTCGGTGCCAGACCTGCCCGGCCTCGACAGCATCGACTACCTGACCAATGTCTCCATCCTGGCGCTCGACACCGTGCCCGCGCACCTGGTCGTCATCGGGGGCAGCTATATCGGGCTGGAGTTCGCGCAGATGTACCGCCGCTTCGGCGCGGAGGTGACGGTCGTCGAACGCGGGCCGCGACTGGCCTCCCGGGAAGACGAGGACGTCTCGGCGGCGATCCGCGGGATCCTGGAGGCCGAGGGGATCGCGGTGCACACCGATGCCACCGATATCCGATTCGAGAAGCGGGACAACAGGATTGCGGTGAGCCCGAACGCCGGTGCCGAACCCGTCATCGGCAGCCACGTGCTGGTCGCGGTCGGGCGCCGGCCCAACACCGACGACCTCGGCCTCGAGCACGCCGGCGTCGAGACCGACTCCCGGGGCTATGTCGTCGTGGACGATCAGCTGCGCACCACCGCCGAGCACATCTGGGCGATGGGGGATTGCAACGGCAAGGGCGCGTTCACCCACACCTCGTGGAACGACTACGAGATCGTCGCCGCCAACCTGCTCGACGACGATCCGCGCCGGGTCAGCGATCGCATCACCACCTACGGCCTGTTCATCGATCCACCGCTGGGACGTGCCGGGCTGACCGTCGAGCAGGTGCGTCGTTCCGGGCGCAAGGCGCTGGTGGGTAAGCGCCCGATGACCCGGGTGGGTCGTGCCGTCGAGAAGGGCGAGACCCAGGGCTTCATGAAGGTCGTCGTCGACGCCGACACCAAGGAGATCCTGGGGGTCGCCATCCTGGGCGTGGGCGGGGACGAGGTGGTGCACCTGGTTCTCGACGTGATGACCGCGAAGCTGCCCTACACCGCGATCTCGCGCACCATGCACATCCACCCCACGGTGAGCGAACTGGTGCCGACGATGCTGCAGGAACTCACGCCGCTGCAGTAGCCGCCCGGCCGGCGAGCAGCTGCGCGGTGACCACCGTGACCCGGTGTCCGAGGTGTTCGCAGGTGCGCACATCGGCCGGGTGCACCTGATCGGCATTCGCGTCGACATCGGTCTGCGCGCCCGCGCCGAGCCAGAAACCGAGCCGGTTCAGGTCGTGTTCGCTACCACCGGCACCGTTCCATCCCGGGCTCAAACCCAAACTGACCCAATGCATATGGTGTTGGGCTGCGAACACCGACAACGAGATGAGGGCGGCAACCTTGTCACCGCTCTTGGCGCCGGAATTGGTGAACCCCGCCGCGACCTTGTCGCGCCACGTGCCTTCCATGCAGCGCCGGCCGGTCTGCTCGGCGAAGGCCTGGAATCCGGCCGAGACGTTACCCATGTAGGTGGGCGTGCCGAAGATGAGGGCGTCGGCGCCGTCGAGGGTGTCCCAGTCGGCCGGCGTCAACGCGTCGACGGGCAGGAGACTGACCCGGCCGCCGCCCCGCCGGACCCCGTCGGCAACGGCGTGGGCCAGGGTGGCGGTGTGCCCGAAGCCGGAATGGCAGGCGATCGCCACCTGCGGGACGACGTTGGCGGACATGACCTCTCCTAACTGTTGATGGTGTCGGCGACTTCGCGGTAGCGCTGCTGCCAGTCGGGCAGTGGTTGTCCGGCCAGATGAGCGGACAACCGGTCGAGAAAGGCGTGGGTGCCGGGGTGAAAACCCCTGGCGCCGGGCACCGACAGCCCGCGATGACTGAACCGCAGCAACGTGCCGGTTCCGTCGGGGCTCAACTCGTAGCGGACCACTCCGCCATGGGCACCCAGGATCGGCTGCTGCCACACGTGTTCGAAGACATGCGGCGGGTCCCAGACCAGAATCCGACCCGACACCCTGGTGCGCTCGGGTGGATACGGCGGGCCGTTGGGGGTCATCTCGATGAACCCGTCGGCGATGGTGGTGGCGCCCAGCCATTGGCCGCGCTGCACCGGATCGGTGATCGCGGCCCACACGGCCGCGACGGGGTGGGCCAGTCGGCGTTCGAAGCGCAGGGTGGCCAGCTCGCCCTGCACGGTGAGTTCGCCTTCGTGGCAGGTCATTTCGCGCGCCCTTGATCCAGGTGACGCTCAAGGGCGTCCAGATGAGCGGACCAGAACTGGCGGTACTGCTCGATCCATCGGTCCATCTCGACCAATCCGTCGGCCCGCAGCGCATAGACCCGGCGCTGGGCGTCGGCGCGGACCTCGACCAGGCCCACCTCACGCAGGACGCGCAGGTGACGCGACACCGTGGGCTGGGTCAGGTTCGGCAGGGTCGCGACGAGCTCACCCGCGGTGCGCTCACCGGCGCGCAGTGCGTCGAGCAGGGTGCGCCGACTGGGTTCGGCGACGGCTTCGAACACATCCATGATTCGAGTATTGCATTGCGTCTATATAGATGCAATGCAATACTTCATGCCGGTGGCGCGATGATCAGGCCGGCCGCCACCTGCGCCGACAGATCCTCGCGCAAGCTCTCTGCGGCACCGAACCCGTCGGCGTAGTCGGTGCGGATGTGCTTGTACTCACGTTCGATCTGGACTGGCCAGCGCGCCAGACCGGCCACGCGGGCGATCAGCATGATCGGTAACACCACCAGCTGCAGCCCGGTGTCGAGCAGCCAGATCACCAGCACCAGCACCACCGCGAGCGTGTACAAAATGAGCTTGCCCGCGCCGATCGCCAACCAGAGCACCACACCGACGGTGAGTTGCAGTACCTGCAGCACCGGGCCCGGTTCGCTCGCTTCGTCGTCCGGCGGGACATCGCCGGCGCCACCCGATGGGGCTGACGGGCTGTGCAGCATCTCCCGAAGCGAGATCGGGCGCCGCCACGGCAGCCAGCGTCGGCGCACGGTCCATGTGGCACCGTCCGGGCCCTGGATGCGATGCCGCGCCATGCCTTACCGCCGCTGCACCAGCAGCGTCTGGGCCGAAGTACCGATGAAACCGTGCCGGTCGAAGATCTCGGCGTTGGTCACCCCGATGCCGTCGGGACCGATCGATCCACGCGAGCGCAACGCGAAATCCGAACCCACCGGGGCGCGGTGCAGATGGACGGCGGTGTCGGTGTTCATGAACACGAACTCGGTCGGGTCCAGCGCGGCGCCCACCCCGTTGGCCGAGTCGACCACCATCGCCAGCCGCTGCAGATCGGTCAACGGCTCGGTATCGACGAGCGGCACGAGGGGGCTCATCCAGGACACCGCCGCCTCGCCGGGGGCGGTGCGCTGGGCGCGCCAACTGACCGTCTCCAGGTACCCCGGTGCACCGGCCCAGCCGTGCGGGCTGTCCATCGCCTCGCCCTCCACCAGCGGCGGATACCGGTCGGTCACCGCGTCTCGGGTGTCGCTGGTGGACAGCAGCCAGGCGCTGACGGTGGCCACCGCCCGATCCGTCCCGTCCGGCCGGGTGGCGAGCATCTCGGCGTCGACCTTGGCGATGCGCGCGCCCGGGCGCACCACGCGGGCGCGCACCTTGACCGGCGCCACCGGGATGGCGCCCAGGATGTCCAGCACCAGCCTGCCGACCCGCAGTTCGGGGCGATCGGCGCACAGGTCCTCGATGGCCTTGGTCATCAGCGCCAGCGGTGGTGACCCGTGCTGAATCGCCGAATCCCAGTTGCTCGCCGTACCGAGGGTGGATTCGAACACCGCGAGGTCGCCGTCCGAACCCGTCCGGCGGTAGTGGCAGTCGATCATGCAGGGGTCTCCACCGGTCCGGTGGAGGTGGGCCAACCCGGATACGGCGGGGGCGTGCCACCGAATTCCGGGCACCGCGCCTGATGGCTGCACCAGTCGCACAGCCGCGACGGCTGCGCGCGGAAATCGCCTGTCGCCCCCGCGGATTGGATGGCCCGCCAGATCGCCATCAGCGTCCGTTCGAAACCCGTCAGCTCGTCCATTTCGGGGGTGTAGTCGAGGATCTGACCGTCGGCAAGGTAGATCAGTCGTAGCCGGGCGGGCAGCACGCCACGCGAGCGCAGCAGCGCCAGCGCGTAGAACTTCATCTGGAACAGCGCCTTGGCCTCGGCGAAGGGCACCCGGCCGGTCTTGTAGTCGACCACTCGCAGCTCGCCGGTGGACGCGACGTCGATGCGATCGACGAAACCGCGCAGCAGCGTGCCGTCGCTCAGTTCCACCTCGACCCGCTGTTCGCAGCTCTGCGGGTCGAACCGAGTCGGATCCTCCAGCCGGTAGTAACCCGAGAGCAGCTTGCGGGCGTCGGCCAGCAGACCGTCGCGTAGTGCCGGATCCAGCTCGGCGAGTTCCGGCGACTCGGACAGCATCCGATCCCAGGCGGGCCCCACCAGTGCCAGCGCGGTGTCGGGGACCCGGTCGGCGGCGGGCAGTCCGTAGAGCTGTTCCAGCGCGGCGTGCACCACCGACCCCCGAACCTGGGCGACCGACATCGGCTCGGGCAGGCGGTCGATGGCGCGGAAGCGGTACAGCAACGGGCACTGCTTGAAATCCCCGGCACGCGACGGTGACAGCGCCGGGCGCCGCAACGTCAGTGGCACGCTCATGGTCTCAGCCTAGGGTCGCCCACCGACAACGGTTGGCAGCCGGGACGGCGCGTCTGGCAGTCTGATACTCCGTGTCTATTACCGGTCCGTTCGTCGTCGGCGATCGTGTTCAGCTCACCGACCCCAAGGGGCGGCATTACACGATGGTGCTCGCGCCCGGCGCGGAGTTCCACACCCACCGGGGCGCCCTCGCCCACGACGACGTGATCGGGCAGCCCGAGGGCAGCGTGGTGAAGTCCGCCAACGGTGACGCCTTCCTGGCGCTGCGTCCGCTGCTCATCGACTACGTGCTGTCGATGCCGCGCGGTGCGCAGGTGATCTATCCCAAGGACGCCGCCCAGATCGTGCACGAGGGCGATATCTTTCCCGGCGCGCGGGTGCTGGAGGCCGGCGCCGGTTCGGGCGCCCTGACCTGCTCACTGCTGCGCGCCGTCGGCCCGCAGGGCCAGGTCATCTCCTATGAGGTGCGCGACGACCACGCCGTGCACGCGATTCGCAATGTCGAGACGTTCTTCGGCGAGCGCCCCGCGAACTGGGACCTGCGGATCGCGGATCTCAACGACCACAGCCGGGTACCGGGGGCGAGCGAGGTGGATCGGGTGGTGCTGGACATGCTGGCGCCGTGGGAGGTGCTCGGCACGGTATCCGAGGCCCTGATCGCCGGTGGGGTGCTCATCGTCTATGTCGCCACGGTGACGCAGCTCTCCCGCACCGTGGAGGCGCTGCGCGAACAGCAGTGCTGGACCGAGCCCCGGTCCTGGGAGTCGCTACAGCGGGGCTGGGACGTGGTGGGCCTGGCGGTCCGACCGCAACACAACATGCGCGGGCACACCGCGTTCCTGATCAGCGCCCGAAAGCTGGCACCGGGCACCGTGACACCGACGCCGCTGCGCCGCAAACGGCAGGCGCAGGTGGCCGCGGAGGTGGAGAAGCGAGCTCAGGAAGCCGACGAATAGTCCGCGCACCTCAGCGCGGCGGGGGCGCCGGTGGGGGTGTCGGCGTCGGCAGCGGGGTTTTCGTGCCCATCTCCAGGAGCTGATTGGCCGTGTCGCGGCTCATCTGCCAGCCGTTGGGTGTCGGGGTGAACCGCATCGGGTAGACGAACGGCCGCGGCTGCGGGTTGGGTGACGCCGCCGAGCTGACGGTCATGGTGGCCACCACGTCACCCGGTGCGTCGGGCGCCCAGGCCAGATCGGTGGCGGTGAAGGTCAGCGGCAACAGCCGGTTGTCGGACAGTGCCCGACCGAAGTTGTCCAGTGCGGCAGCATCATCGGGCGTGGCGTACTGCACCAGGGCGACCTTCTGCTCGCCGGGAACCGAAGTGTCGGCGAGCCGGGAGAGGACGTCGGTGAGCGCTTCGGGGGCGGGCAGCGCCGCTTCGCCGGGTGGGGCGGCGACGGAACTGACCGTGGCCGTCGGGGCCGGTGGCACGGGATCGGCACTGCACCCGGACAGCCCGAGTGCCGCCATCGAGATGGCGGCACTCAGCACTGCTACCGGGTGGCGGTACACCGATGACTGGGGGTCAGACGGCCGACAGCAGCGCCAGGGCGGAGTCCTTGGAGATCTGCCAGCCGGTGGGGCTCGGGCCTGCGACGAACGTCACCGGCTGCGAAGCGGACGAGCCGGTCGCCGCGGTGGCGGTGACGTTCGCGGTCGCGAAGCCCTCACCCTCGTCGATGTCGGTCAGGGCGAAGGTCAGCGGGAACTGCCCCTTGGCCGCGGCGTTGCGATAGGCGCGATCGGCGGCGATCGTCTCGAAACGACCCAGGCCGCCCTGGATGTAGGCGGCTTTGCCGGAGAACGAACCGGGGCCGGCCAGACCGTTCAGCGTCTGCACCAGAGGCGCCTCCAGCTGCGGTGCCGGCGTCTGCGGCATCGGGATGTCCCACACCACCGGGGTGATGGCGGGCGCCGCTCCGGATGCAAGGGTCGTCACACCGCCCGCGGCCGCACCGGCAACGACAGCAGCGGCGGCAAGACCGGTCACGAGGGGTTTCAGGAACACAGTGGTCCTTTCGATTGGGCCAACTCGATAATGAGGTTAACAAGGGTTGCTGGTGTGTCGAATTCCTAGACCGCACACAAAGGCTGAATCGCCGGTAGCTTTGAAGTTGTTACTGCACCAACATTCGGTGCGGGAGGGAGCGCAACATGAGTGAGTCAGAGCGTTCAGAGGATTTCAGCGACGATCTGAGCACATCCATCTCCAGCGACGATGCTGCCGAACTAGAGCGCCTGCGCCGCGAAGCGGCCGCGCTGCGCGAACAGTTGGAAGACGCCGTCGGAGCGTCCAGCGGCCTGCGAACCGCCCGCGACGTGCACCAGCTGGAAGCGCGCATCGATTCCCTGGCGACCCGCAACGCCAAGCTGATGGACACCCTCAAGGAGGCCCGGCAGCAGCTGCTGGCCCTGCGTGAGGAGGTTGACCGGCTCGGACAGCCGCCCAGCGGCTACGGCGTGTTGTTGGCCACCCATGACGACGACACCGTCGACGTGTTCACCTCCGGTCGCAAGATGCGGCTCACCTGCTCGCCCAATATCGAGACCAGCACGCTCAAGCAGGGGCAGACCGTGCGCCTCAACGAGGCGCTCACCGTGGTCGAGGCCGGCGCCTTCGAGGCCGTCGGTGAGATCAGCACCCTGCGCGAGATCCTGTCCGACGGCCACCGGGCCCTTGTCGTCGGCCACGCCGACGAGGAACGCATCGTCTGGCTGGCCGAGCCGCTGGTCGCCGCGGAGTTCCTGCCCGAGGGCGTCGAGGTGCAACTCGACGAGGACGACAAGCCCCGCAAGCTGCGGCCCGGCGACTCGCTGCTGGTCGACACCAAAGCCGGCTATGCCTTCGAACGCATCCCCAAGGCCGAGGTCGAGGACCTGGTCCTGGAAGAGGTGCCCGATGTGGCCTACAGCGATATCGGCGGCCTGACCAGGCAGATCGAGCAGATCCGCGACGCCGTGGAGCTGCCCTTCCTGCACAAGGACCTCTACCGCGAGTACTCGCTGCGTCCGCCCAAGGGTGTGCTGCTGTACGGCCCGCCCGGGTGCGGCAAGACCCTCATCGCCAAGGCGGTCGCCAACTCGCTGGCCAAGAAGATGGCCGAACTGCGCGGGGAGGATTCCCGCGAGGCGAAGTCCTACTTCCTCAACATCAAGGGCCCCGAGCTGCTGAACAAGTTCGTCGGCGAGACCGAGCGGCACATCCGGCTGATCTTCCAGCGGGCCCGCGAGAAGGCCTCCGAAGGTACGCCGGTGATCGTGTTCTTCGACGAGATGGACTCCATCTTCCGCACCCGCGGCACCGGCGTGAGCTCCGATGTGGAGACCACCGTCGTCCCGCAGCTGCTCAGCGAGATCGACGGTGTCGAAGGCCTGGAAAACGTCATCGTGATCGGTGCCTCCAACCGGGAGGACATGATCGATCCGGCCATCCTGCGGCCGGGACGCCTGGATGTGAAGATCAAGATCGAGCGCCCGGATGCCGAAGCGGCACAGGACATCTTCAGCAAGTACCTGACCGAGAATCTGCCGGTGCACGCCGACGACCTCGCCGAGTTCTCCGGTGATCGTGGGCTCACCATCAAGACGATGATCGAGAAGATCGTCGACCGGATGTACGCCGAGATCGACGACAACCGGTTCCTGGAAGTCACCTATGCCAACGGTGACAAAGAAGTCATGTACTTCAAGGACTTCAACTCCGGGGCGATGATCCAGAACGTCGTGGACCGGGCGAAGAAGTACGCGATCAAGTCGGTGCTCGAGACGGGTTCTCGCGGGCTGCGGATCCAGCACCTGCTGGACTCGATCGTCGACGAGTTCGCCGAGAACGAGGACCTGCCCAACACCACCAATCCCGATGACTGGGCCAGGATCTCGGGCAAGAAGGGGGAGCGGATCGTCTACATCCGCACCCTGGTCACCGGCAAGAGCAGTAGCGCCAGCCGTGCTATTGATACCGAGTCGAACCTTGGGCAGTACCTCTAGGGGCGCGACGTGTCCGACGACGTCTCGGTGAGCGACGGGGTGTTCGGCCTGCGCTACGGCGAGGTGCTGTTGGTCCACCTGACGGAGTCCGGTCCGCAGGCGACGGTCTACAACACCTTCCCGCTCAACGACTGTCCCGGTGAGCTGTGGGATCGGCTCGACGCCACGGCGATTGCCGCGGAGGCCGGGGCGGTCGCGGCGATCCTGAACGGGCCTCGGTACTGGCTGATGAGCGGTATCGGAAAAGCCGACAGGGAATCGATGCAGCGCAAGACATTCGGTGGCCTTGAGATGAACCGTCAGGCCACGGTGCAACTCGCGTCGATGAACCCGGCGGCCTACACCGAGAACAAGGTGGACCGCAAGGCCGTCTTCACCTTCGATGCGGGCCGCCCGGTGTACCAGCTGGTCGATCCGGACGGCAGGCGGTGGATCATGCAGACCTACAGCCAGACCGTCGACCCGGCACTCGGCCTCGACGATCTCGCCGGCCTCGCCGCCCGGTTGGCGCTACGAGACACACGTGCCGGCGTCGTCGATCGCCGTGGACACCACCACGCATCCTGCGAGTGTGCTCCAGGACGACCTCGCGAACAGTTACTCGCTCATCGACTGACCGGCCACCCCGGCGGCGATCGCACGAAGCTCCTCGAGCACCAGCGCGATGGCCGGCCGGGCGTCGGCGCCCACGCGGGTCACCGCTTCGACGCGCCGGGCCAGGCGGATGTCACCGATCGGCCGGCGCACCAGGTCACGGGCCAGCGTGACGTACCGCGGCATCAGCGCGATGCCCAACCCTGCCGCCACCAATTCCTCGACCACGCGGAAGTCATTGACCCGCTGGGTGATCCGCACCGGCACGCCGGTGAGCGTGGCGATCGATTTGAACACGTCATCGACCATCAGCCCGCCCTCGACGCCGATCCAGTCGGCCGCGGCCAGATCGGACAGTTGGATCCGGTGCTGCGTGGCCAACCGATGCCCCGGGGGCAGTAGCACATCGAGCGGTTCGCGCAGCAGTGGAACGACACTGAGCCGGGGCCCCCACTCGGCGATATCGCGATCATCGCGGTGCACCACCACCACGTCGAACTCGGCGAGTTGTTGCGGCGCCCGTGCGGCCGGGGTGTCGATATCGCGACCGATCACTTCCACGCCTCGTGCCCGGGCTGCAATGATCAACGGCGCCAACAGCATCGCCGCCCCGGACGGGAAGAACGACACGCTGACCTCACCGCGCGCGGTGGTGCGGTAGGCGTCCATATCGGCCGCGGCGCGGTCCAGTGCGGCCAGTACCGTCTCGGCGTGGCCGACGAGCACGCGCCCGGCATCGGTGAGTCGCACTCGTCGCCCCGAGGGTTCGATGAGTGTCACGCCGGCTTCCCGCGCCAAGATCTTGAGCTGCTGGGATACCGCCGACGGGGTCATCGACAGCACGTCCGCGACGGCCGCCACAGTGCCGTGATCGGCCAGTTCGCGCAGCATCCGTAGCCGATGGGCATCCATGTAGGAATTCTACATGGATAGATAAGAATCATTAGATTGACTGATGTCTTGCTCGAAGCCAAGCTGGGCCCATGCGCCGCGTCGATCTCGCCCTGCTCGCGGTGGCCGTGGTGTGGGGTTCCAGCTACCTCGCCGCCAAGGAAACGGTCACCGCGGACTCCGTATTCGCCTTTCTGGCGGTGCGTTTCGGCATCGCCGTGGTGGTGCTGGCAATGCTGATCCATCGCCGGCTGCGGCGGATCGGCCCGGCCGAGGTGCGTTCTGGCGTGCTGTTCGGCGCCATCCTCACCGCTGTCCTGCTCTGCGAGACCTACGGAGTCACCATGACCTCGGCGTCCAATGCGGGACTGATCGTGGCGCTGACCATCGTCCTCACTCCGCTGTGCCAACGCGCCGCTGTGCCACCCGCCTTCTATGCGGCGGCCGGGTGCGCGGTGCTCGGTTGCGCGCTGCTGACCCAGTCGGGGGGATGGGCCGCCCCGGGCGCCGGTGATCTGCTGGTGGGGGTGGCCGCGGTGCTGCGAGCGGTCCACGTCACCGTCATCGACCGGACCACCGCGCGGCGCGAGAGTGATCCGGCGGCAACGACGTTCGTCCAGCTGGCGACGGTCACGGTGCTGTGTGCCCTGTTCGCCGCGGCGGGCGGCCAGCTCGGGTCCCTCACCCGGGTGTCCGCGAGTGGATGGATCCTTACGGTGTACCTGGCGGTCGCGTGCACGGTGTTCGCGTTCTGGGTGCAGATGTGGGCCCTGGGCCGGACCTCACCGGCTCGGGTGAGCCTGCTGCTCGGCACCGAGCCGTTGTGGGCCGTCCTCGTCGGGATCGGGCTCGCCGGTGACCGCCTGTCCGTCGTGGGGGTGCTCGGAGCTCTCCTGCTGCTCGGCGGAACCGGTTGGGGCCGTGCGGTTCTCACCCGATTCCAGCTCCAGGTAGGCGTCCCGGCCGGCGAGGCTGACCGCGACATCGGCGATCAGCGGGTCGAAGAACCGTTGCCGGTAGAGGGGGTCGACGCTGGTGCTGACGGTGAAATAGAGCCCGGACAGCACCGCGACGAACAGCGACGTGTGCACGACGGTCTGGGGTATCGGGATGTGCACGCCGAACCAGGTGCCGGCGCAGGGTGGGGTTCCGACCGGGCAGCTCTGTTCGGCCGACCACAACACGGTCACGTCATCGGGGATCGCGATGATGCCCAGCGCCAGGAAGAAGGCGAACAGTCCGGCCGTGAACAACACCACCTGAATCGCCTGTGACACCACCATGATCGCGACCACGTTGATGTTCTCGGCGCGCGACAGCGCGGTGCGTGCCGGTTGGTGCCCCGGGGCCGGTTGTAGTGGGGTCCCGGCGAGCAACCGGGCCGGATCGGTCTGCTCGGCGCGGTCGTCGCGCAGCGCCTGGACCTCGTCGCGGATCGTGGTGACGACGAAGACCAGGGCCACCAGGGCCAGGAAACCGATTGTCTGCCAAAGCCGTTGCCGGGTCATCCGGGCCGCCAGCTGCCACAGTTCGCCGGTGAAATAGACGACCACCGTCAACATCAGCAGCGGGAGCGCACGACTCATCAGCGTGCCCAGCGCGCCCAGCTGAATCCAGGCGAACCGAAACGCCCAGGACGCGATGGATCCGAACCCCAGATAGGTGAGCCAGATCGCCAGCAGCGAGATCAGCACGAAAACCGGCGCCTCGGCGGCCGCCTCGCCGGTCCACCCGCTGACCGTCAACGGCATGACGGCCACGAAGATCGCCATCACCACCCAGGCCGCCGAGCGGCGGCCGGTCTCGCCGAGTCGACTGTCCAGCCGGTGCAGGCCCGTCAGCGCGAACGGCGCGGCCAGCAGCACGGCGGCGATCACCCCGAGGCGCACCGCGTAACCGTGGTCGGGGGTCCCGTCGGTGACCTCGGCCAGCAGCATCGTCACCGCGGTCAGGGCGCCGACCGCGGAGATCATCGGGGCGGACCGCTCGACGAGCGCGCGGGACCGGACCCGCCGGGTCAGCACCAGCGGCAGGCCCCGGCGCAGAAACCAGTCGTGCACCTGTGCGTTGTCGGTTGCCACGGCGGAGGACACCGCAACATTGTCGGTGATCTGGTGCAATCTGGGGGAGATGCGACGAGAACTTGTGCGCCCCGCCACCTGGGGGATATCGGCGCGGTCCGCGTTCGTCGCGGCCAGCGTGGTGTTTGTCGCACTGGGAATCGCGGGCCTGATGCTCTCCGCGGTGCTGTACCGCTCCATGCTCAGCAGCGCGGACAACGCCGCGGCCGCACGCGTGGCGCAACTGGTGGCACAGATCGCCGCGGGCGGTCCGCAGGCGGTCGGTGACCACCTGCTGATCACCGACGGGCGTATCAACGCGGTGCAGGTCATCGACGACGCCGGAGCGGTGGTCCTGCGGTCTGCCGCGACACCCGCCACCCCGCTGATCCCGCTCGCCGACATCAGCTCCGGCGCGTCTCAACACGTGTCGCAGTACGGGCAGAGCAGATTCAGCACGCAGACCGTCGCCGATGTGCACGGCCAGCGGTACATCGTGCTCGTGGGCGAGGACAGCGCGACGGTGACGGACACGCTGGGCACGGTGGCCATCGCGTTGGCGGTCGCGGCGCCTGTCGTCATCGCGGTCTCGGCGAGCGCCACCTACCTGCTGGTGCGACGTTCACTGCGCTCGGTCGACGACATCCGCTCCCGGGTCGCCGCCATCACCACCTCCGATCTGTCCGGCCGGGTCCCGGTGCCCGACAGCAGAGACGAGATCGCCGCGCTGGCGCTCACGATGAACGAGATGCTGGCCCGGATCGAGGCCGGGCACGCGGCCCAGCAGCGGTTCGTCGGCGACGCCTCACACGAACTGCGCAGCCCCCTGGCCACCATCATCTCGGCGCTCGAGGTCGCCCAGGCGCACCCCGACCTGCTGAATTCGGAACTCGCCGACCACACGCTGCTGCCCGAGGCGCACCGGATGGCCGGCCTCATCGACGACCTGCTGCTGCTGGCGCGGGCGGACGAGCGCGGGCCGGCCGCGAGGTTCGGCGATGTCGACCTCGACGATCTGGCCATCGAGGCCGCCCGGACCCTGCGCCGCACCGCCTCGTTCGAGGTCCGTTGTGAGGTGGCGCCGACCAGGGTGACCGGCGATGCCGAGGCGCTGGCCCGGGTGCTGCGCAATCTGATCGACAATGCCGCCCGGCACGCGGCGTCGATTGTCGAGATCACCGTCGGTGCCCCGGCGAACGGCGACGGCGGTGCGGTGCTCACGGTCGGCGACGACGGTCCCGGGGTGCCCGAGCCGGATCGGCTACGCGTGTTCGACCGCTTCGTCCGGCTGGACGGGGACCGCTCGCGCAGTGCCGGCGGTTCCGGGCTCGGTCTGGCGATCGTGGCCGAAATCGTTGCCGCGCACCGCGGGCGGGTCTGGATCGAGGAACGCCCCGGCGGTGGTGCCCGGGTGAAGGTTCAGTTGCCGCCGACGACGCGGTAGCCGACACCGCGGACCGTCTCGATGGTGTTCGTGCCGAACGGTGTGTCGATCTTGCGACGCAGGTAGCCGACATACACCTCGACCACGTTGTCCGGTCCGTCGTAATGGGTGTCCCACACGTTGTGCAGCAACTCGGCCTTGGCCACGGCGACGTCCTTGTGGCGCATCAGATATTCGAGCAGGCCGTACTCCCTGGGGGTGAGCGCGATGGGCGTCTGTCCCCGTGACACCGACCGATGGATCGGGTCCAGTGTCAGATCTGCCGCGGTGATCAACGCCGGTCGCTGTGTCGCGCTGCGGCGCATCAGCGCCCGCAATCGCGCGACCAGCACGATGAACGAGAACGGCTTGGTCAGATAGTCGTCGGCACCGAGTTCGAAGGCGTCCGTCTGGTCGTAGTCACCGTCCTTGGCGGTGAGCATCAGGACGGGTGTCCACACCTCCCGGGTCCGCAGCCGGCGCAGCACCTCGTAACCACTGAGACCGGGCAGCATGATGTCCAGCACGATGACGTCGAACTGCTGTTCCGAGGCCAGCCGCAGGCCCTGTACTCCGTCGGCGGCTTCGGTCACCGTGCAGCCCTCGGCGCGCAATCCGGCACTCAGGGTGGACCGCAACCGGGCTTCGTCCTCGACGATCAGAAGTTTCATGGCACTTCATGTCTACCTGTCCTCGGGCGGACGGGTTCGCAGGCGATAGCGGTCGCGCGCATCCAGCGTGAGGGTGAGGTCGTCGATCAGGGGATCCAGGAACTGGGTGCGGTAATCGGAGTCACCGGCGGCGCGGGCCGCGATGTACATGAACGTCAGGGCGCCAAGGAACATGCTCGTCTGGATCAGCGCCTGCGGGATGGGCAGCGTCATCCCGAGGATCACGCCGTCGGCGGCGCCGTTGCGCGTCCACTCCGACAGCAGTTTCGGGGTCAGCAGGATCAGCCCGAGCACCCCGAAGACGATCACGGTGACCACCGACACCGCCAGCACCTGCAGCACCTGGGACAACACCAGGACGAACACCACATTGACCCGCTCCAGCCGCGACAGGCGGACCCGCTGATCCGGGGCGGGCAGGCCGTGGAACGGCGTGCCCAGCAGCGCGCCGTCGACCTTCGGCGGGCGGGCCGGGGACAACAGGATGGGCCGCACCCGCTCGATGGTCGCCGTGGTGATGAACGCGACCGCGATCGCGCCGAGGAACCCCAGCGCCAGCCACATCCGAGGACGCGGCACATAGGCCGCCATCAGCCACACGTAGGTGTTGAAGAACACCAGCACCGTCAACAGGATCACCGGGAGCGCCCGGGCCAGCAGACCGCCGATCTGCGCGAGGTTGCGCATCATCGCGCTCAGCGCCAGCCCGAGGATGGACCCGATCCCGGTGGCGGTCAGCGCCAGGATCACCGCGATGACGGCCGCGGTCACCAGCAGGTTGGGCACCATGTAGGGCGAGGGCCCGCCGACGATACTGCCGACCAGACATACCAGCAGCGACACCACCGCCGCGATGGTGCGCCCGCGCAGGGTGGCGATCCGCGACACCCGCCACCCGACCGTCGCGGCCACCGGCAGCACCAGGACCAGCAGCACCAGGATGAACCACTCGTTGCGGCTGGGCCGGCCGTCGATGGTGATGGTGTGCTTGTGCGTGAGCGCGACGACGGCCATCGAGTTGGCCAGGAACACCGCCAGCACCGCGACCGCCGGGGCGCTGCGCTGCCACAGGTGACGGGCCAGCACACCGGGCCGCAGCACGGTGGGCAGGCCACGTCGCAGAAACCAGGTGTGCGCCTCGACCAGGTCCAAACCCGCCTCCGTCATTCCGTCGCCCGCGCGATGCCGGCCAGATAGGTACGTACGTAGCCCTCGAACATCTCATCACCGCTGTGACCTTCCGCGGCGGCCAGCGCCGCCCGCAGGGCCGGGTAGCCGACGCCGGGGGACGGGCCGGGCCCGCTGTCGGCGTAGTCGGCGGCGTTCTCGTTGAGGATCGCCGCGCCGATGGTCAACGCGGTCACCCCGTCGACGATCCGGACGTGCAGGTGCGCGGGCACGCCCGAGTCGGCGAGGAACCGGCAGACGTGCTCGTACTCGTCGAACATGTGCTCGCGCGGCATGAATCGGGCCAGTAGCGGGGCGCAGTGCGGGTGCGTGACGATGCGGTGCCGCAACGCGACCGCCTGGGCCACCAGGTAATCCGTCCAGTCCGCGTCCGGCGGCAAGACGCCGGGGGGTTCGGGCGTGGCGACCGCCCTGGCGACGGCGGCCAGCAGGGCGTCCCGGTCGGCGAAATAGTGATAGAGCGACGGCGCGCTGACGTGGAGGGCAGCGGCCACCTTGGGCATGCTGAACGCTTCCAGGCCGCCACCGCCGATCAGCTCGATCGCCGCGTCGACGACCATCTCCTTGTTCAGCCGCGCGGATTTGGGGCGCGCCATCGCTCAGGCTTCAAGCCGGGCCCGGACAGTCGAGAGTCGTTGGCGTAGTTCGGACTCGGTGATGATTCCGCGGGCGAGCAGCGAATGCGCCAGCGCGACGAGCTGATTCTCCGGGTAGGGCAGGTCGGCGTACACCGTGGCCGACAGCGCGTCCTCCTCGTCGCGGCGTTCGCGGAAACTCGGGACCGCGGTGTCGCACGACGCCTGGTCCAAGGCGTCGCACAGGCCGTCGAGGCTGGTCTTCCACGGCGGTACCGGGTTCTCGACGCCGTATTTGGCCGCCATGGCGGGCCACACCTGATGGCCTTCGACGATGGCGTTGAGGGTGTCGCTGTGCAGGGGATCAGACGGGGTGTGCACGGTGCTCCGATCAGTTTCCGGTCGGATGCATGGCCGAGCGGGTCGCCGTGACGACGTTGGTCGTCACCCCGGGCTTGGGCAGCGCCACACCGATCAGGCAGTCGCGGGTGATGATCTCGGTCAGCTGGTCCTCGGTCCAGCCGTCGGTGCCGGCCGGGCGCATCGGCATCACCATGAAGCGATGTTTCTGGTTGGAATCCTGGACCCGCACCTCGATGTCGTCGCCCAAATAGAGGCCGAACTCGGAGAGCACCTGGCGCGGCCAGCGCACCAATCGCCGCCGGTAATTGGGGGTGCGGTACCACTCCGGTGAATTGCCGAGGATCGGCCGCGGGTAGCAGGAGCACAGGGCGCACACGATCACGTGGTGCACCGTCGGGGTGTCCTCGAGGATCTGGAACGCCGTGAAATCGCTGGGTGTACCGAAACCGGTGGGTTCCAGCCAGTCGACGCCGACCTCCTTGCTCGCCGTCATCGGCTCGCGTAGTGCCAACGCCTTGAAATCCGGGTCGAGCCAGGCCCTGGCCACCAGTCGGGCGGCCGGGGTGGGGCCGATCTGTTCGGCGAACTCGGTGAACCGGCGGTGTTCCTCGGCGGTGAAGATGCCCTTCTCGATGCACAGTTCGCGCAGGGCTATCTCGAGCACCTCGAAGTCGGTGATCTCGTCGACCATCGGCTTCACCGTGCGGTCGTGATCGTGATCATGATCGTGGTCTGTCATGTTCATCCGTTCGGTGCGAGGGGACGGGCGATCAGCCGGCGGCCTGCAGCCAGCGCTCGGGAATCTCGGTCCGCAGGCTGTCGGCGGCCGGCCCGTTGAAGTCGTCCCACAGCTCGGACATGGCGAACTTGACCACGTAGAACCATTCCGGCTTGGCATCCGGGATGTCCCAGGTCTCGTCCTCGGCGGCGGGACTCTCGTAGGCGACCGCATCGATGACACCGCGGGCGCCCCGGACGTACTCCGGCGTGCGGGTGTAGAAGAGCACCGGAAGTTCCCGCACGACGACGGGATCGCCCACCGCGAACTTCGCTTCGCCGGCCTTGCCCGCGTAGACCTGCGGATCGCCTTTGCCCTGGGCGTGCACGATATGGCTGTTGCGTGCGACGTGCGATCCGTCGCCCTCGAACCTGGGGCGGGCTTCGAGCGTCTTGCCGTCCAGCCCGCCGGCATAGCGCTGCGCCACCTCGGCCATCCGTTCGGTCAGCTCGGTCAGGCCGATGTGGTGCTTCTCGACGAGCACCCGGGCCACCGACAGCAGCCAGCGGCCGTAATAGGGGAACCCGAGATACACTGCGCGCTGCACGTCGACATTGCCGATCCGGCGGCGTTCCTCGGACAACCAGATACCCCGCCAGGCAAGCACTTCGCACATGACATACGTCATGTGCTCCCAGTACTCGTAGTCCTTGTTCTCGTATTTCATCGGGGCGTCCGGTTCGCCGCCGACATCGTGGACCGGTTTCATGTACGCCACGAAGCGGGCGTGGTCGAGCAGGTCCGGGGTCGGTGCGTCGGGCAATTCGGGATACGCCGATTTGAGGCGGGCGACAAGGGCGAGTTGGTCGGCACGTTGCGCGGCAGTGCTCATCGGTGCACCCTTCGATGGGAACGAACCCGAACTCCTTATGACCTTTAAATTATCACCGCGGCCAACCGCTCACAATGGTCGATTCGCCGGAGCGCGGGGCGCCCGCCGGTGCTGGATTCGCCGGAGCGCGGGGGCACCCCTCGGCGCGCCGCCGCGGCGGTGAGCCTAGGGTTGCACCTTATGCAACGGATCATCGGAACCGAGGTGGAATACGGCATCTCGTCGCCGTCGGACCCCACCGCGAATCCGATCCTCACGTCCACACAGGCGGTGCTC
The DNA here is from genome assembly GCF_025822555.1 of Mycobacterium hackensackense. Taxonomy (NCBI): domain Bacteria; kingdom Bacillati; phylum Actinomycetota; class Actinomycetes; order Mycobacteriales; family Mycobacteriaceae; genus Mycobacterium; species Mycobacterium hackensackense. The sequence continues at coordinate 261,768 of NZ_JACKUC010000038.1, read as the reverse complement.
GCCTACGCCGCCGCCGCCGGTTTACAGCGGGCCAAGCGCACCCGATGGGACTACGAGGTGGAGTCCCCGCTGCGCGACGCGCGCGGCTTCGATCTGTCCCGGGCCTCGGGCCCGCCACCGATCATCGACGCCGACGAGGTGGGGGCGGCGAACATGATCCTCACCAACGGCGCCCGGCTCTACGTCGACCATGCGCATCCGGAGTACTCGGCGCCCGAGTGCACCGACCCGATGGACGCCGTGATCTGGGACAAGGCCGGCGAACGGGTGATGGAAGCCGCGGCCCGGCACGTCGCCAGCGTGCCCGGGGCCGTGAAATTGCAGCTCTACAAGAACAACATCGACAACAAGGGTGCGTCCTACGGGTCGCACGAGAACTACCTGATGAGCCGGCAGACCCCGTTCTCCGCGGTGATTACCGGACTCACACCGTTTTTCGTGTCCCGGCAGGTCGTCACCGGGTCGGGGCGCGTCGGGATCGGCCCCTCGGGTGACGAGCCGGGCTTCCAGCTGTCCCAGCGCGCCGACTACATCGAGGTCGAGGTCGGCCTGGAGACCACCCTCAAGCGCGGCATCATCAACACCCGCGACGAGCCGCACGCCGACGCCGACAAGTACCGGCGCCTGCACGTCATCATCGGCGACGCCAACCTCGCCGAGACGTCCACCTACCTGAAGGTGGGCACCACCTCGCTGGTGCTCGACCTCATCGAATCCGGTGCCGACCTCTCCGATCTGGCGCTGGCCCGCCCGGTGCACGCCGTGCACGTCGTCAGCCGGGACCCGTCGTTGCGCGCCACCATCGCGCTGGCCGACGGCCGTGAGCTGACCGCTCTTGCGCTGCAACGCATCTACCTGGACCGGGTGGCCAAGCTGCTGGAGCGCCGCGATCCCGATCCGCGCGCCGACCACGTCGTGCAGACCTGGGCCGAGGTGCTGGATCTGCTGGAACGCGATCCGATGGAATGCGCGGAGATCCTGGACTGGCCGGCCAAGCTGCGCCTGCTGGAGGGTTTCCGGCACCGGGAGAACCTGACCTGGTCGGCCCCGCGGCTGCACCTGGTCGATCTGCAGTATTCGGATGTGCGCCTGGACAAGGGTCTGTACAACCGGCTGGTGGCTCGCGGATCGATGAAACGCCTGGTCAGCGAGCAGCAGGTGCTCGATGCGGTGGACAATCCACCGACCGACACCCGGGCCTACTTCCGCGGTGAATGCCTACGCCGGTTCGGTGCCGACATCGCCGCCGCCAGCTGGGACTCGGTGATCTTCGATCTGGGTGGCGATTCGCTCGTGCGGATTCCCACCCTGGAGCCGCTGCGGGGCAGCAAGGCCCACGTGGGCGCACTGCTGGATTCGGTGGACAGTGCCGCCGAATTGGTGGAACAGCTCACGACGTAAGTACTTGCTATACCGGGCGGGACGCGTGCCGACCGGTAGTGTGAAAGAACCGATCGTGCAATCAGGAGGCGGCGATGGCTCAGGAACAGACCAAGCGTGGCGGTGGTGGTGGTGACGACGACGAAGTCACCGGTACGACGGCCGCCGGCCAGGAGCGTCGCGAGAAGCTGACCGAAGAGACTGACGACCTGCTCGACGAGATCGACGACGTGCTGGAAGAGAACGCTGAGGACTTCGTGCGTGCGTATGTCCAAAAGGGCGGCCAGTGACGGCCCGGTTCGACAGATCGTTCTCCACCGACCGTCTCGACCTCTCGTCCGCCCACCTCAACCTGTCATCGTTCAGCGAGTTCCTGAGCCGGCAGGCTCCGCAGCTGCTGCCGATGGCCGGTGACCGGGTGACGGGGCACGGCGGGGACCTGCCGCACGGCACCACGATCGTGGCGCTCAAGTACCCCGGCGGGGTGCTCATTGCGGGCGACCGGCGGGCCACCCAGGGCAACATGATCGCCAGCCGCGATGTGGAGAAGGTGCATATCGCCGACGATTACACCGCCACCGGGATCGCCGGCACCGCGGCCATCGCCGTCGAGTTCGCGCGCCTGTACGCCGTGGAGCTGGAGCACTACGAGAAACTCGAAGGCGTGCCGCTGACGTTCCGCGGCAAGGTCAACCGCCTGGCCATCATGGTGCGCGGCAATCTCGGTGCGGCACTTCAGGGTTTCGTCGCACTGCCGTTGCTGGTCGGTTTCGACGTCGACGATCCCGATCCCGTCAACGCCGGCCGGATCGTGTCCTTCGACGCGGCCGGCGGCTGGAACCTCGAGGAGGAGGGCTACCAGTCCGTGGGGTCGGGATCGCTGTTCGCCAAATCCTCGGTGAAGAAGCTGTATTCGCAAGTGACCGATGCTGATTCGGCGTTGAAGGTGGCCATCGAGGCGCTCTACGACGCCGCCGACGACGACTCCGCCACCGGCGGACCGGATCTGGTGCGCGGGATCTATCCGACCGCGGTGCTCATCGGTGCCGAGGGCGCCGAGGAGGTCACCGAGGACCGGATCGCCGCGCTGGCCCGCGAGGTCATCGCGCAGCGGACCCGCGCGGGAGGCGACGCCTGATGAGCTTTCCCTATTTCATCTCGCCCGAGCAGGCGATGCGCGAGCGTTCCGAGCTTGCGCGCAAAGGTATTTCGCGGGGCCGCAGTGTCGTGACGCTGGCCTATGACGGTGGTGTGCTCTTCGTGGCCGAGAACCCGTCGCGCTCACTGCAGAAGGTCAGCGAACTGTACGACCGCGTCGGCTTCGCCGCGGTGGGCCGATTCAACGAGTTCGACAATCTGCGCCGTGGCGGTATCCAGTTCGCCGACACCCGCGGTTATGCCTACGACCGGCGCGATGTGACCGGTCGGCAGCTGGCCAACGTGTACGCCCAAACGCTGGGCACCATCTTCACCGAGCAGGCCAAACCCTATGAGGTGGAGCTCTGCGTCGCCGAGGTCGCGCATTTCGGGGAGAACAAGGCGCCCGAGCTGTACCGCATCACCTACGACGGATCCATCGCCGACGAACCGCATTTCGTGGTGATGGGCGGGACCACCGAGCCGATCTCGGCCGCACTCAACGAGTCCTTCACGGAGAACGCCACTCTGGCCGACGCCGTGAAGATCGCCGTCGATGCACTGCACGCCGGCGGCGACGAGAAGCGGATACTCGGACCGTCGTCCCTGGAGGTGGCGATCCTGGACGCCAAACGTCCGCGCCGCGCTTTCCGGCGGATCACCGGCTCGGCGCTGGAGGCTCTGCTTCCGTCGGCAAGCACTCCCGAGTAGCTGGGGCCATATCGCCAGCAGGCAGCCGGTTTCGAGGTGATAATCACTTCACCGGCAGCGATGTGCTGACGGCCACAGTGACCTCCAAAAGGGGCCCGGCACCCAGATGACCACCTCGCGCACACAGGCTTCGGTGTCGTGGTTGCGGCGATTCGCCCGCACCACCCCGGGCGCCGTGAGCGTGATCGTCATCGTGGTGGTGGCCGGTGCCCTGATCGCCGCCGCCATCTCGGCCGCTCAGCTCAACGGGCGGATCGCCGAGCGCAACGCCATCCTGGAACGGTCGGAGCCGCTGGCGTACGCCGCGCACAATCTGTATGCGGCCCTCTCGGCCGCCGACGCCGCGGCGGTATCGGCGTTCCTGTCCAACGAGATCGGCACCGGCCCGATGCGCAAGCGCTACCAGCAGGCGCTGGCCGATGCCTCGTCGGCGCTGGCCGACGCCACCGCCGGTGCCACCGATGTGCAGGCGCGCACCGCGATGGCCGAGATATCGGCCCAGTTGTCGGCCTACACCGGGTTGGTCGAAGCCGCCCGCGCCAACGACCGGCAGGGATTTCCCGTCGGCTCCGGCTACCTGCGTGAGGCGTCGGCCATGATGCAGACCGAGCTGCTGCCCGCCGCCGAACGCATCTACAGCCGCGATGCCGCGACCGTGGACGGGGACCAGCGCGCCGTCGGGTCGCTGCCGGTGCTGGGATTGGTGCTGATGGCCCTGGGTCTGATCGCGATCGTGGTCGGGTCGGTCGTCGTGTACCGCAGGACGAACCGGATGTTCAACATCGGACTGGTCGTCGCGGCGGTCGCGGTGCTGGTGGCCGCGGGATGGTTGGTGATCGCCACCCAGCTGGCCGCGGTGGATATCGGGCAGAGCCGGTCGGCGGGCACCGAACGGTTCGCCGCACTGGCGAAGGCGCGGATCCTGGCGTTGCAGACCAGGACCGTGGAGACCCTGCAACTGGTCGCCCGCGGTGATATCGGCACCAGCAACGCCACCTTCGACAAGAACGTCGCCGACCTGAACGGCCTGCTCGACGACGGGCCTGCTGCGGCGGTCGACGGCGTCTCGAAATGGACTGCCAGCCATCGCAAACACACCGATCGCTATTCCTCGGGCGACTACGCCGGCGCGGTGGTCCAGGCCATCGGTGGCGCCCCCGATGCCTCGGCGGCGCAGTTCGAGATCGTGGACAACAGCCTGCGCACCGAATTGGCGGCCACCCGGGCCACGCTGCGCGGTGAGGTCGCCAGCGCCGGCCACCGGTTGGCCTGGAGTCCGACGGCGGTGTTGGTGCTGCTGGTGATCGCCGCCGCGGCCGCCGTCGCCGGTCTGTGGCCACGCCTCAAGGAGTTCCTGTGAGAGCGCGAATCATCATGGCGCTGGCGGTGATCGGGCTCGCCGCGGGATGTGGATCGGTCAGCGAACCGGTGTCGGTCAGCGTCGCGCCGGTCGAGGCCCGGCCGGCGGGGGTGACCGAGGTCAGTACCGCACCCGCGGCGGCCGGTGCGGACTGTGACAAGGAGGCCAGTCTGCGACCCGGGCGTGAGCCCGGTCCGGGCGCCATGCCCCCGGGTTCGACGATGGCGGCCATCGCCGCCCGCGGCCGGCTGATCGCCGGTGTGGACCAGAACCAGTACCTGTTCGGGTTCCGCAACCCGGCCACCGGAGCGCTCGAGGGTTTCGATGTCGACATCGCCCGGCAGATCGCCGGCGCCATCTTCGGTGACCCGAACCGCGTCGAGTTCCGGGTCGTCGAGGCCGGCCAACGGGAGGCCGTCTTGCAATCCGGCGAGGTCGATGTGGTGGTGCGCACCTTCTCGATCAACTGCGCGCGTAAGCAGAAGGTGGCGTTCTCCACGGTGTACTTCAACGCCGACCAGCGCATCCTGGTACGCAAGGACTCCGGTATCGACTCCGCGGCCGGGCTCGCCGGTAAGCGGGCCTGCGCGGTGTCGGGGACGACGTCGCTGGCCAAGCTCTACGGCCTGGATCCGCGCCCGGCCGTGATCGGGGCGCCCACCTGGACCGACTGTCTGGTCATGCTGCAGCAGGGACAGGTCGACGCCATCGGCACCGATGGCGTGGTACTCGCCGGCCTGGCCGCCCAAGATCCCAATGTCGAGGTGGTCGGCGCCAGCCTCGGCGTCGAGCCGTACGGCGTCGGCATCAAGAAGGAGAACGAGGATCTGGTCCGGTTCGTCAACGGCATGCTCGAGCGGATCCGGACGGACGGCACCTGGCAGCGCCTGTACGACGAGCGGCTGCAACCGCTGGGTCCGTCACCGGGCCCGCCTCCGGCGCGGTATCAGGACTGAGATGACGGCACTGACCACAGAGGCCATCGACCGCGAACTGGCCACCCGCGCAGACGAGATCGCTGCCATCTCGGCGACGATGGTCGAACTCGACAGCCATCCGGGGTTGTCACATGTGCGGCTGTACCCACCCACCGGGGTGACCGCGCTGCGCTGGGCGGCGGTGGAGAACTCGGTCGCACTGCTCTGGGAGGAGCTGGGCCGGATGACCTCCATCCTCGACTATGCGCGGCAGGTTCGGGCACGCCGGTCCAAGCCGTCCGATGCCGACCGGGCCGAACTCACCCACTGGCTGTGCGCACGGCCGCTCGAGGTGTCCCGGCACCGGATTCCCTTGGCGAAGCGGTCCCTGACCGGGGCCGGCGAGGCCGTCGAACACGCCGGCCTGGCCGACACCGCCGACCGGATGCGCGCGGCCTACCCGGCGGTGGCCGAATTCCTCGACGAGGTGGACCGGGTCAATTCGCTTGTCATGCAGCGCCTTGCCCAGGTACGGGACCGAGTCGAGGCGGTAGGAGCGCCCGAGCCCGTCGGTATCGCCGATCTGCTGGCCGTCGCGGCCACCGATCCACTGTCGCTGACGACGGACGTCATCGACGCCCGGGTGCGGGCCATCACCGCCGAGGTCGACAGCCAGCTTGCGGAATGGGCCGCTCTGGCCGAGCTGCGCACCAACTGGGCTGCCGCGGTGGACAAGACGTCTGCGGCACTGGACGGTCTGCGTGACGCGGCCGTCCGGGTCGAGCAGGTGCGCCAGCGCGCCATTGCGCATGTGTTGTCCGGCCCATTGCCCGTGCAGCCGAACCCGGAACCCGGCCTGCGCGCGGAACTGGCCGCGCTGACGGCGGCAGACCCGGCCGCGCTGCGTGCGCTGCAGCGCCGGATCACGTTGGCGCAACATGCCGTCGGGGAGCACGAGCAACTTGCGCAGGGCCTGCTGGATCGCCGTGCCGAACTGGCCGGCCGGCTCGAGGTGTACCAGACCAAAGCCGCCCGGCTCGGTCTGGGGGAGGACCGGGACCTGTTGGCGGCTGGCCGGATCGCCTCTGGTCTGCTCTCCCGGCGCCCGTGCGATCTGCGCGAGGTGACCCGGGCGATCGCCGAGTATCAACAGATGCTCGTCCAGAAGCGGGAGGCGACCAGATGAAGTGCGCCGAGCCAGGGTGCGACGGAACGATCGTCGACGGGTACTGCGATCTGTGCGGCACCGCACCCGCGGTCGCACCGGCACCGCAGGAACCGGCCGCCACCGCCGCGGCACCGCGCGGCGGTACGTCATCCGCAACCCGGGGTAGCGCGTCGGTCCGGTCGGCACGCACCGCCCGCACCGGTTCATCGCGCTCGGGCAGTTCGCGTGGCCGTCTCGGAGCTGGTGTCGTCGCCATGCCGAGGATTCCCAAAGGGGATCCGGCAGCCGCGATCATGGTCGATCCCACGGTGCCCGAGGGCAGCAGGTTCTGCGGAAACCCGGGCTGCCACAAGCCTGTCGGGCGTGGGCGGGACGGTAGCCCGGGGCGGCCGGAGGGCTTCTGCACCGCGTGTGGCTCCCGATATTCGTTCGTGCCGATGCTGTCGGCCGGCGATATCGTGGGCGGGCAGTACGAGGTCCAGGGCTGCCTGGCGCACGGCGGGCTGGGCTGGATCTACCTGGCGATCGACCGCAATGTGCACAACCGCTGGGTCGTCCTCAAGGGGCTGCTGAACTCCGGCGACAAGGACGCGATGGCCGCCGCGGCCGCCGAGGTATTGGCGCTGGCCGAGGTGGAACATCCGAGCATCGTCCGCATCTACAACTTCGTGCAGCATCCCGACCCCTCCGGGGTGCCCGTCGGATTCATCGTGATGGAGTACGTCGGCGGGACGTCACTGAAACAGATCCGCAAGGCGCGTGGGGGGCCCTTGCCGCCGGACCAGGCGGTGGCCTACATCGTCGAGATCGCACCCGCCCTGGACTTCCTGCACGGCCAGGGGCTGGCCTACTGCGATTTCAAGCCCGACAACGTGATGCAGACCGACGAGCAGCTCAAGCTCATCGACCTGGGCGCGGTCATCGCGATGGACGACCAGGAGAGTGCCATCTACGGCACGGTCGGCTACCAGGCACCCGAGATCGCGCGCACCGGGCCGACGGTGGCCAGCGACGTGTACACGGTGGGCCGGACGCTGGCTGTGCTGGTGATGGACGTGCCACAGGAGAAGGGACACTTCGTCGCCGAGCTACCTGGCCCGGACACCGTGCCGGTGCTGGCCAGGCACGAGTCCCTGCACCTGGCACTGCTGCGCGCCACCGATCCCGACCCGACCCGCCGGTTCCCGTCGATGGCCGAGCTGACCGACCAGCTCACCGGCGTACTGCACGAGATCGTCGCCGCCGACGGACTCGCCGCCCCCAGGGTCTCGCTGAACTTCAGCCAGCAGGGCGGGGCGTACGGAATCGGCAGGGCCACCCCGTCCGACCGCTCCGAAGTGATCGCGGCACTTCCGGTGCCTGCTGTCGATCCCGCCGATCCGGGTGCCGCGCTACTGGCCACCACCAGCGGCACCCCAACGGCGCAGTTGGAGCAGGCGCTGCAGCTGGCCGGTGACCGGGCCGACTCGGTGGAGATCCCGCTGCGGCTGGCCCGCGCCGAACTGGAGATGCGCTCGCCGGCGGCGGCACGAAAACGCCTGGGCAAGCTGGACGCCCTGGTCCCCGGCGACTGGCGGCTGTCCTGGTATCGCGGCCAGATCGCCGTACTGGAAGGCAACTTCGACAGCGCCGCCGCCGAGTTCGAGACGGTGTTGGCCACCCTGCCCGGTGAGTTGGCACCCAAGCTGGCGCTGGCGGCGGTCGCCGAACTGAGCGGGGCACTCGACGGCACGGCGGCCCGCTACTACGACATCGTCTGGAGTACCGATCACGGCTACGTGAGTGCGGCCTTCGGCCTGGCGCGGCGGCGGGCACGCGCCGGAGACCGGGCGGGCGCCATCGCGGTCCTCGACGAAGTCCCGCCCGCCTCAGCGTATTTCACCGCGGCGGGAGCCACGGCCATCGAGGTCCTGCTGGACGGTCGCACCGCCGCGGATCTCGACGAGCAGACTTTGGTCGACGCCGGCAGCCGGGCCTCGACCTGTGCGGTGGAATCCTCGTCCCGACGGGCACTGATCGACCTGCAGGTGCTGGGCGCGGCACTGGGCTGGCTGGAGGCCGGCCACACCCCGACCGCCGGGAGGTTGCTCGGGCATTCCTTCGACATCCCCGGAATCCGGTCGGCGATGGAGCGCTGCTACCGCGATCTGGCCCAGGGCACCCGCAGCATGTGGGAGCGCATCGACTGGGTGGAGAAGGCCAATACGATCCGGCCGAGGACGCGGGTATGAACGGACCCGGGAGCGAGCGATGGGACGGGGGACCAACTCGGTGCCCGCGGTGTGGCCAGCCCGCTCATGCCGCCGACCGGTTCTGTGAAAGCTGCGGCGCCGCCATGGCCACGCTGGCCACCGTCGCGATTCCGCGGGCCGGCCGCACCGGCGGTCCCTGTGCGGATTGCGGCGGCCCGGTGGCCGATGACGGGTACTGCACGGTATGCGGTCAGTTGCGAGCCGAACCCGACCGCGACGAGGCCACCCTCGGCGGTATCGCGGTGGTCACCGATCGCGGCATCAGTCACGCCCGCAACGAGGATGCCGCGGCTGCAGGCATTCTCACGCCCGTCCCGGACAGTCTCGACCGGCCGCCGCACGCGCTCGCCGTCGTGGTGTGCGACGGGGTGTCCAGTTCGATCAATCCGCAGGTCGCGTCCGCCGCCGCCGCGCAGGCCGGGGTGGCGTCGATCCTGGATTCGCTGTCGGGCTCCCGTGACGCCACAGCGGCCATGTTCGCCGGGCTGGCCGACGCGGCCCGGGCGGCCGCGCAGCCCGAACCGCGCACCGGTATCGCGGGATCGTGCACGTTCACCGCCGTCATCGTGATCCCTGCCGCCGGCGGCACCGCAACGGTCACCATCGGCAACGTGGGGGACAGCCGGTCGTATTGGCTGCCCGATCCGCCGGCGGTTCCGCAGCAGTTGACCGTCGACGATTCCCTGGCACAGGAACTGATCAGCGCGGGCGCGGCGGCCCAGTCCGAGGCCGTGCTGCGCGGCGCGCACACGCTGACCCGCTGGCTGGGGGCGGACTCGGAACCGACGCCGTGGGCCGAGACGAGCGTGCGGACTCTCACCGTGACCGGTCCGGGGGTGCTCGTGGTGTGCAGCGACGGATTGTGGAACTACCTACCCGAGGCCGGGGCCATCCGCGAGTTCTGCACCGATGCCGACCTGCTGGCGGTGGCCCGCGCCCTCACCGATTTCGCCTTGCAGTCCGGTGGCCAGGACAACATCACCGTCGCCGCGATCCCGATCGGAGGAACCTCATGAGTTCGGTTGAACCCCAGCCTGTTTCCGTGGAGGTCGATCACAATCACTACATCGCTGAGGGGTCGGGCAACGTGGACGCGATCGTCAGCGTCACGGTGCCCGAGGGGGTGACGGTCGGCGCCGACGCCGATCGGGTCGAGGCGATCATCATCGACTGCTCGACGTCGATGCGTTCCCCGGCCGCCAAGTTCGACGAGGCCAAACGCGCCACCGCGGCGGCGATCGGCGAACTGGTGGACGGCACCTACTTCACCATCATCGCCGGCACCGAGCGCGCCATCTACGTGTACCCGGCGGACGGCTGGCCGGTTCCGGCCTCCACCGCGACCAGAGCGGAGGCGCTGCGGGCCGTCGATGCGTTGCGGCCCAAGGGCGGCACCGCCATGGGCACCTGGCTGGCGCACGTGCGCGGTGTCGTCGCCGCGCATCCCGGCGCGATCATTCATGCGATCCTGCTCACCGACGGGAAGAACGAGCACGAGACGCCCGAGGCGCTGGGGGAGCAGATCGGACTCGCCGAAGGCGAATTCACGTGTGACTGCCGTGGTGTCGGCACCGACTGGCAGGTCGAGGAATTGCGGGCCATCTCGTCGGCGCTGTTGGGCACCGTCGACATCGTGGCCGAACCGGCGGATCTCGCCGAAGACTTCGCGTCGATGATGCGGACCTCGATGAACAAGTCCATTGCCGGCCTGACGCTGCGGTTGTGGACGCCCGCGGGTGCCAGGGTCGTCTTCGTCAAACAGGTGGCGCCCACCGTCGAGGACCTCACCCACCGCCGGGTGGAGGCCGGCGCCCAGATCGGTAAGTACCCGTTGGGATCCTGGGGCGCCGAGGAGCGCGATTACCACATCCAGGTGGAGGTCGAACCCGCCGACATCGGCCGGGAGAAGCTGGCGGCCCGGGTGAGTGTCGTTGCGGGCGAACAGATCCTGGGACAAGGACTGGTCAAGGCGGTGTGGACCGCCGATACCTCGTTGTCGGCGGTGATCAGCCGCCGGGTGGCGCACTACACCGGGCAGGCCGAACTGGCCCAGGCCGTCCAGGAGGGCTTGAGTGCCCGCAAGGACGGTGACGTCAAGACGGCCACCGCGCGGTTGCAGCGGGCGATGGATCTCGCGGTGGAGTCGGGCAACACGGGGACGGCGAAGCTGCTGCGCGGGGTGGTCGAGGTGGACCAGCGCACCGGCACCGTGGCCCTTCGCCGCGAGGTGGCAGCAGCCGATGAGATGGCGCTGGACGCACGGTCCACCAAGACCGCCCGGGTCCGTAAAGAACAGGGGAAGAGCTGATGCCGACCTGTGTGGACGGGCACACCTCCGTCGCCGAGGACTTCTGCGATGTGTGTGGGTCGCCCATCGGAGAGTCGCCGCCGTCCGCCGCAGGCGCGACGGTTCAGGCTCCCCAGCACTGTCCGGCGTGCGCGGCACCGATCAGCGGCCGGTTCTGCGAAGCCTGCGGACACGACTCGGCCCTGCCGCCACCCGCGGAGCAGGCGCCGCCGGTAGTCACGGCCTGGACCGCCGTCATCGCCGCCGACCGGGCGTTCTATCAACGGGTGCTGGCCCGCGAGGGTCCCGACACCGTCGACTTCCCGGACTACTTCCCCGAACGGCGGATCCTGCTGGACCAGGAGGTCACCCTGATCGGCCGGCGAAACCCCGACAAGGGGGTGGACCCGCAGATCGACCTCGCCCTGCACCCGGCCGACCGCGGGGTGTCCACCCAGCACGCGGTGCTGCGCCTGCGCGAGACGGGACTGACCATCACCGATATCGGGTCCACCAACGGCACCAGCCTCAACGGCAGCGACGACCGGCTGCCCGAAGGACAGGAGACACCGCTGGCCGACGGTGACCGCATCCACGTCGGGGCCTGGACCACGATCACGGTGCTGCGCAGCTGATCCCCGGAGCCCGATCGCAGGGTGAGTCCGGTGCGTTGACACGCTGCCCGCTGCGCCGCCTTGCCCACCGATACCGAGACCCAACCCGTAAGCTCGATTGTGTGCAGCGACGGATCATGGGTATCGAGACCGAATTCGGCGTGACCTGCACTTTCCACGGTCATCGTCGGCTCAGCCCGGATGAGGTTGCCCGCTATCTCTTCCGGCGGGTGGTGTCGTGGGGGCGCAGCTCCAACGTCTTTCTCCGCAACGGAGCCAGGTTGTACCTCGATGTGGGGTCACATCCCGAGTACGCCACGGCCGAGTGCGACAACCTGGCCCAGCTGGTCACTCATGACCGTGCGGGCGAGCGGGTGCTGGAGGATCTGCTGATCGACGCCGAGCAGCGGCTGGCCGACGAAGGTATCGGCGGCGACATCTACCTGTTCAAGAACAACACCGACTCCGCGGGCAACTCCTACGGCTGCCACGAGAACTACCTGATCGTGCGCGCGGGCGAGTTCTCCCGCATCTCCGATGTGCTCCTGCCCTTCCTGGTGACCCGTCAGCTGATCTGCGGCGCCGGCAAGGTGCTGCAGACACCGAAAGCCGCCACCTTCTGCCTGAGCCAGCGCGCCGAGCACATCTGGGAGGGCGTCTCGAGCGCGACGACGCGGTCCCGCCCCATCATCAACACCCGCGACGAACCCCACGCCGACGCCGAGAAGTACCGCCGCCTGCACGTCATCGTCGGCGACTCGAATATGAGCGAGACCACCACCATGCTCAAGGTGGGCACCGCGTCTCTGGTGCTGGAGATGATCGAGGCCGGGGTGGCGTTCCGGGACTTCTCGCTGGACAACCCGATCCGGGCCATCCGCGAGGTCAGCCACGATCTGACCGGGCGCAGGCCGGTGCGTCTGGCCGGTGGCCGCCAGGCCAGTGCCCTGGACATTCAGCGCGAGTACTACGGCCGTGCCGTGGAATATCTGCAGACCCGTGAGTCCAACCCGCAGATCGAGCAGGTCGTGGACCTGTGGGGCCGTCAGCTCGATGCGGTGGAGAGCCAGGATTTCGCGAAGGTCGACACCGAGATCGACTGGGTGATCAAGCGCAAGCTGTTCCAGCGCTATCAGGACCGCTACGACATGGAGCTGTCCGACCCGAAGATCGCCCAGCTGGATCTGGCGTATCACGACATCAAGCGTGGCCGGGGCGTGTTCGATCTGCTGCAGCGCAAGGGCCTGGCCACCCGGATCACCACCGATGAGGAGATCGAGGCTGCGGTGAACACACCCCCGCAGACCACCCGGGCCAAGCTGCGCGGTGAATTCATCAGTGCCGCACAGGAAGCCGGTCGGGACTTCACCGTGGACTGGGTGCACCTCAAGCTCAACGACCAGGCGCAGCGCACCGTGCTGTGCAAGGACCCGTTCCGCTCGGTCGATGAGCGGGTCAAGCGCCTGATCGCGAGCATGTGAGCCCTGCCGGTTCGCCGTGAACCTGCCGGTGCCCGGATCAGGGGTCGGCACGGCTTAGGATTCTGCGGTGGCGACATCCAAGGTCGAGCGATTGATGAATCTGGTCATCGCGCTTCTGGCCACCCGCAGCTACCTCACCGCGGAGAAGATCCGCAACTCGGTCGCCGGCTACGCCGACAGCGCCAGCGACGAAGCGTTCTCCAGGATGTTCGAGCGGGACAAGAACGAGCTGCGCGACTTGGGTATCCCGTTGGAGACCGGCCGGGTGTCCGCGTTCGATCCGACCGAGGGCTACCGCATCAACCGTGATGCCTACGCGCTGCCGCCGGTGCAGCTGACCGCCGACGAGGCCGCCGCGGTGGCGGTCGCCACCCAGCTGTGGCAATCGCCGGAGCTGGTCACCGCGACGCAGAGCGCGGTGCTCAAACTTCGGGCCGCGGGAGTGGACGTCGACGCCGACGCCGACGTGGCGATCACCTCCTCGGCCAACCTGCCCGGGTTGCGCGGATCCGAGGAAGTCCTACGGGTCCTGTTGTCCGCCATCGATTCCGGGCATGCGGTGCAGTTCGACCATCGGCCGGCGCGCAGCGAGCCGTTCCGCACCCGCACCGTCGAGCCGTGGGGGGTGGTGACGCACCGGGGTCGGTGGTATCTGGTGGGGCACGACCGCGACCGCGACGACACCCGGACCTTCCGGCTGTCCCGGATCGCCCATGTGCCCACCCAGGTCGGACCCGCGGGAGCCGTACACAAGCCGGTCGACGTCAACCTGCGCGAGGTGGTGGCCCGGGTGGTCACCGAGATCCCCACCGGCGAGCGGGCGCGCGTCTGGATCGCCGACGGCCGTGCCACGGCGCTGCGCCGCCAGGCCACCGACACCGAGCCGCACGCGTTCGGCGGCCGTCCCGGTGAGGTGATCACCGTCGACATCGGCATGTCCGATCGGCTGGCCCGGGAGATCGCCAGTTACGGCGTGGACGCGGTGGCACTGGAGCCGGCGGCGTTGCGCGAGGATGTGGTGGCCCGGCTGCGGGCTCAGGCGGGGGTCCAGTGACTCAGGTGTCCGAGCGGCTGGTCCGGCTGCTCAACATGGTCCCGTATTTCCAGGCGCATCCCCAGATCAGCCATGAGGAGGCGGCGGCCGAGCTCGGCGTCACCCGCAAGCAGCTGCTCGCCGACCTCAACCAGCTGTGGATGTGTGGGCTGCCGGGCGGCGGCCCGGGTGATCTCATCGACCTCGACTTCGATGGGGACAACATCGAGGTGATCTTCTCTGCCGGTATGGACCGGGCGCTGCGGCTCACCTCACCGGAGGCCACCGGCATCCTGGTCGCCCTGCGCGCACTGCTCGACGTGCCTGGGATGGTGGACCCCGAGGCCGCGCGCAGCGCGATCGCCAAGATCGAATCGGCGGCCGGCTCGACGCTCGCGGTCGACGACCCCACGCCGGCCGAGAGCGCGTCGGCGGCCGCGGTGCGGGCCGCGACCCGCACCGGCAAGGCACTCTCCCTGGAGTACCACTCGGCCTCCCACGATGCGGTGTCGACCCGCATCGTGGACCCGATCCGGGTGGTGCTGGTGGGCGACAACAGTTATCTGGAGGCCTGGTGCCGGGCCGCCGAGGGGGTGCGGTTGTTCCGGTTCGACCGGATCGTCAGCGCTCAGGTGCTCGACGAGCCGTCCAACCCGCCCGAACCCGCGGTGGCGGCCGAACCCGACACCTCACTGTTCGACGCCGATCCGGCCCTGCCGTCGGCGACGCTGCTCATCGACCGCTCGGCGTCCTGGATGTTCGACTACTACCCGTTGCGGGTGGTGCGGGAACTGCCCGGCGGCGCGTTCGAGGCCGCCATGACCTATGCCTCCGACGCGTGGATGTCACGGTTCGTGCTGGGCTTCGGCTCGGCGGTGCGGGTACTGGAACCGGCGGCCCTGGCGGCGCGGGTACGGGAGTCGGCCGCGGCCGCACTGCATGCTTATGAAGACGGGTAGACTCGGGTTCAATCTTTTGGAGGTGACTGAATGGGCGGTCTTCAACCCTGGCATTGGTTGATCGTCATCGCGGTGTTCGTCCTGCTGTTCGGCGCCAAGAAGCTCCCGGACGCGGCGCGTTCGCTGGGCAAGTCGATGCGGATCTTCAAGTCGGAGATCAAGGAGATGCAGGCCGAGTCGCACACCGACTCCACCGAGCCGGCCAAGCCGATCACCTCGGAGCGTGTCGATACTCCCGCGCCCGAGCAGACCTCCGATAAACGGCCGGCCTGACACCATCGCGCCCGTCTCTCGCGGCCTGATGCCGCGGTGCGCAGGCGTGTCCTGACCCATGTCCGGAATCTTCAAGAAGCTCGACCCGCGGAAGCGCCGTGCCCGGGTCAATCCCGACGGCACCATGTCGCTCGTCGACCACCTGGCCGAACTGCGCAACCGCCTGCTCATCGCGATGGCCGCCGTCGTGCTCACCACCACGGTGGGGTTCTTCTGGTACACCAACGGCTTCTTCGGTTTCCACAGCCTCGGTGAGTGGCTGCGCGGACCTTATTGCGCACTGCCACCGTCGGCACGGGCGTCCATCTCGGCCGACGGCGCCTGCCGACTGCTGGCAACGGCACCGTTCGACCAGTTCATGCTGCGACTCAAAGTCGCGCTGACCGCCGGCGTCGTAATGGCCTGCCCGGTGTGGCTGTACCAGATCTGGGCATTCATCACCCCGGGCCTGTACAAGAAGGAACGCCGCTTCGCGATGTTGTTCGTGGGGTTCGGCGCCGCGTTGTTCATCACCGGTGCGGTGCTGGCCTACATCGTGTTGGCCAAGGCGCTGAGTTTCCTGCTGACCGTGGGCAGCGACGTCCAGGTGACCGCGCTGTCCGGCGACCAGTACTTCAGCTTCCTGATCAACCTGTTGCTGGTCTTCGGTATCAGCTTCGAGTTCCCCCTGCTGATCATCATGCTGAACATGATCGGGGTGCTCACCTATGAGCGGCTCAAGGCGTGGCGGCGGGGCCTGATCTTCGGAGTGTTCGTCTTCGCGGCGTTCGCCACCCCGGGCTCCGACCCGTTCTCGATGCTGGCGCTGTCCTGCGCCCTGTCGTTGCTGCTGGAGTTCTCCATCCAGATCGCCCGCCTGCACGACAGCCGGAAGGCCAAGCGCAGCGCCCTGGAGGAGGTGCCCGAGGACCAGGCTGCACCGATCGGTACGGCCGAGCCGATCGAACCGCCGACAGCCGTGTCCTCGGGCTCGACGCAGTCGCCGACGCTTCGCTCGCCCGTGCAGGTCGATGACGACGCCACCTGAGCTGACCGTGCCACCTGAACTGAAGGCGTTCACCGCGCAGCTGCCGTTCCCGCTGGACGGTTTCCAGATCAAGGCCTGCACCGCGCTGGAAGCCGGGCACGGGGTGCTGGTGTGTGCGCCGACGGGCGCCGGCAAGACCGTGGTGGGTGAGTTCGCGGTGCACCTCGCACTCGCATCGGGCCACAAGTGCTTCTACACCACGCCGATCAAGGCGCTGAGCAATCAGAAACATGCCGATCTGGTGCATCGCTACGGGGCCGACAAGATCGGGCTGCTGACCGGAGATCAGTCGATCAACAGCGACGCACCGGTGGTGGTGATGACCACCGAAGTGCTGCGCAACATGCTCTACGCCGATTCCCCGGCACTGCGCGGACTTTCCCATGTCGTGATGGACGAGGTGCACTTCCTGGCCGACCGGATGCGCGGCGCGGTGTGGGAAGAGGTCATCCTGCATCTACCGGAAGAGGTCCGGTTGGTCAGCCTCTCGGCGACGGTGAGCAACGCCGAGGAGTTCGGCGGCTGGATCAAGACGGTGCGCGGCGACACCACCGTCGTCGTCGACGAGCATCGCCCGGTGCCCCTGTCCCAGCACATGATGGTCGGCAAGCGGTTGTTCGACCTGTTCGAGGGCACCGATCACACCCTGGTGGCACCGGAACTGCTGCGGCATATCGCACATCGCCGCGAAGCGGACCGGCAGGCCGATTGGCAGCCCCGCGGTCGTGGCCGTCAGCAGAACCGGACCAGCCTCAACCGGATGCCTACCCGACCTGAGGTGATCGGCACCCTCGACGCCGAAGGATTGCTGCCCGCAATCACTTTCGTGTTCTCCCGGGCGGGCTGTGACGCGGCGGTGAAACAGTGCCTGCGCTCGTCGCTGCGCCTGACCGATGACGAACAGCGCGCCCGCATCGCCGAGGTCATCGACCGACGTTGCGTGGATCTCGCGGAATCGGATCTGGTGGTGCTGGGCTATCACGAGTGGCGTGAGGGACTGCTGCGCGGACTGGCCGCCCACCACGCCGGCATGCTGCCGGTGTTCCGGCACACCGTGGAGGAGCTGTTCACCGCGGGTCTGGTGAAGGCGGTATTCGCCACGGAGACACTGGCTCTGGGGATCAACATGCCGGCCCGCACCGTGGTGCTGGAACGTCTGGTCAAGTACAACGGCGAACAGCACGCGCCGCTGACACCGGGGGAGTACACCCAGCTGACCGGCCGGGCGGGGCGCCGCGGGATCGATGTCGAGGGCCACGCGGTGGTGCTGTGGGATCCCCGCGACAGTGCGGCCGAACCCGCCGAGGTGGCCGGGCTGGCCTCCACCAGAACCTTCCCGTTGAAGAGCTCGTTCGCGCCGTCGTACAACATGACGATCAACCTGGTGGGCCAGCTGGGCCCGAACCAGGCCCGCAAGCTGCTGGAACGGTCCTTCGCGCAGTACCAGGCCGACCGTTCGGTGGTCGGGTTGGTACGCGGGATCAGCCGCGGCGAGAAGATGATGGAAGAGATCGCCAAGGAGCTCGGCGGTGAGGACAACCCATCCATCCTCGAGTACGCACGGTTGCGGGCGGACATCTCCGCGCGGGAGCGGGCGCAGACGCGGGCCTCGCGGCTGCAGCGCCGCCGCGCCGCCGATGAAGCGCTGGCCGACTTGCGCCGCGGTGACATCATCACCATCAGCCAGGGCCGCCGCGGCGGGCTCGCCGTGGTGCTCGAACCCGCGCGCGAGCGCGACGACCCGAGGCCGCTCGTCCTCACCGAACATCGCTGGGCCGGCCGGATCTCGTCGTCGGATTACTCGGGTGCCTCGGAGCCGCTGGGCTCGATGAGCCTGCCCAAGTTCGTCGAACACCGGCAGCCCCGGGTACGTCGGGACCTCGCGTCGGCGCTGCGTTCGGCCGCTGCCGGGTTGCGGGTGCCGTCCGGAAAGCGCACTCCTCCCGGTGAGCGTGATGTCGATCCCGAATTGGCCGGACTGCGCGACCAGCTGCGCCGCCACCCCATGCACGCGGCCCCCGACCGTGAGGAGCAGGTCCGGGTGGCCGAGCGCTATCTGCGCATCGAGCGGGACAACGACGCGCTGCGGCAGAAGGTCTCGGCCGCGACGAACTCGCTGGCCCGTACCTTCGACCGCATCCTGGTCCTGCTCACCGAGCGCGGCTTCATCAAAGGGCGGGACGAGGACACCACCGTCACCGAGGACGGCCGGCTGCTGGCCCGGATCTACAGCGAGAGCGACCTCCTGGTCGCCGAATGTCTGCGCAGCGGAACGTGGTCGGGTCTGGACGCCGCCGAACTCGCCGGCGTGCTCTCGGCGGTGCTCTTCGAATCCCGGGGTGACGGGCCGCCGTCGCACGGCGTCGACCTGCCGACGGCCGCCCTGCGCCGGGCACTGACTGCCACCCGCCGGGTGTCCTCGGACCTGCGTGCCGATGAGACCCGGCACCGCATCGCGCCCAGCCGCGAAACCGACTTCGGGTTCGTCGCCGCGATCCACCGGTGGGCCACCACCGGAAACCTGACCGCCGCACTGCTGGCCTCGGATGTGAACGGCAATGGCTCACCCTTGTCGGCAGGCGATTTCGTGCGCTGGTGCCGTCAGGTTCTCGACCTGCTCGACCAGGTGCGCAACGCGGCGCCGGATGCGGCGCTGCGCACCACCGCCAAACGTGCCATCGCCGATATCCGCCGCGGTGTGGTGGCCGTGGATTCCGCCTAGCTCCGGGCCGGCTCCGGCCAGAATCGGGTGGGCCGCGCTGGCTGCCGGTTACGCCTGCTCAGCAGCCAACAACGGTACTGTGTTGCCAACGGACCTCAACCAAGGAGAGACATGAGCGGACCGCAGGGACCTGACCCGACGCAGCCGTGGCCGGGTCAGCCGCCGCAGTCCGGCGGAGCGCAGCCGCCGAGTGAGCAGACCGCTTGGCAGCCGCCGTCCACGCCCGAACAGCCCACCACCGAGGCACCGGCCTGGCAGCCGCCGGCATATCAGACGCCGCAGTACCCTCAGTACCAGCCGCCCGCGCCGCCGCCGTACAACCCGCAGCAGTACGCGCCGCAGCCGGATCAGTACGGCCAGCAGCCCACCGCATACGCCCCGCAGGGCTACCCACAGCAGTACGGGCAACCCCAGCCGTACGACCCGTCGGCCCAGCAGTACGGTCAGCCTCAGCCCTACGGCCAGCCGGGCCAGTACGACCAGCAGTATTCGCCCTACGGCGCGCCCGGCCCGGCCGAGGAGGGCTCGAAGAAGTCGCTCGCCGTGATCGGCGGTGTCGTCGGCCTGCTCGCCGCGGTCATCGTGGCCGTGGTGCTCGTGCTCGGCTTCTGGAAGCCGGGCTGGTTCGTCACCACCAAGCTCGACGTCGGCGCGGCGCAGACCGGTGTGCAGCAGATTCTCACCGATGAGGCCAACGGTTACGGCGCCAAGAACGTCAAGGATGTCACCTGCAACGACGGCAACAGCCCGACGGTGAAAAAGGGTGACAGCTTCGAGTGCGTCGTCAGCATCGACGGCACCAAACGTCAGGTGACCGTGACCTTCCAGGACGACAAGGGCACCTACGAGGTCGGACGACCCAAGTAGCTCCGCTGTTCCGGACGGCCCCGAAAACCTCGAGTTTTTCGGGGCCGTTCTGCGTTCACAGTCGGTCGAGCGCCTTCTGGAGCCGGGCGATCGAGGACGTCACACCCAATTCCCCGGCGAGTTCGGCCACTCGGCCCGGGTCCGCGGCCACCAGCGGCAAGGTGTCGGTCGCTGTCGACAACGTCACGGCGGCATCGGTGGCGACCCGCACCACCGGCTCGGCGGCGGTGATGTACTCCGTGGCGACGAGCAGTTTCTTGCGCTGGGCACCAGGCAGTTTCGACGACGGGTCCGCCGCAGCCGCGACGATCGCTTCCAGTGAGCCGTATTGGCCCAGCAGGGTGGCCGCGGTCTTCTCGCCGATACCCGCGACGCCGGGCAGCCCGTCGGAGGCGTCACCGCGCAGCAGGGCCAGCTCGGCGTAGGCCGGTCCGGCCCGCTCGATCGGCACGCCGTACGTATCGGCCACCTCGGCGGGGCCGAACAGCGTGGCCTTGGCCAGACCCCGGCCGATATAGAAGACGCGGACGCTCGGCGGCCCGTCGCCGACGAGTTGGAGCAGATCGCGGTCACCGCTGACCACGATCACCGGGTCGCGCTGTTCCCGCGCGGCGAGCGTGCCCAGCACATCGTCGGCCTCGAAACCCGGCGCGCCCGCGGTGGCGATCCCGAAGGCGTCCATCATCGCCATGATCATGTCGACCTGCGGGGTCAGATCGTCGGGCACCTCCTCGATATCCGGCTGCCCGGCCGGTGCTTCGACCGCAACCCGGTGCGCCTTGTAGGTCGGGATGAGGTCCACCCGCCACTGCGGCCGCCAGTCCAGGTCCAGGCACACCACCAACCGTCCGGGCCGGTGGGCGGTGACCAGGGCGGCGATGTTGTCCAGGAAACCGCGCAGCGCATTGACCGGCCGTCCGTCGGGGGCCGTGATCGAGGACGGCACACCGAAGTACGACCGGAACCACATGCTGGCCCCGTCGAGGAGCAGCACCGGCTCACTCATGACGCCGCCTCGGCGTAGGTGTCGGGCTGGTCAGCCAGTTCACGGATGTCCCTCAGCATGGCCTGACAGTATCGCGAGGTATGACCTTCACCGTCGATCGCATCGACCACGTCGTGCTGAACTGCCGTGACCCCGAAACCACCATCGAGTGGTACGTCCGGGTGCTCGGGATGCGCCGGGAGGAGTTCGCTCCCGGACGGATCGCCCTCGCCTTCGGCCGACAGAAGCTCAACGTGCGTCCCACCGGTGCGCCGAACTGGGTCACCGCGGCGGCCGATGTGCCCGGGTCGCAGGATCTTTGCTTCATCGTCGACGCCGGCGCCGACGAGGTCGGCGACCACCTGCGGGCCTGCGGGATCGAGATCACCGAGGGTCCGGTGACCAAGAGCGGCGCGTTGGGTCCGATGTCCTCGCACTACTGCCGGGACCCTGAAGGAAACCTGGTCGAGGTCGCCACCTATCGGACACCCCTATAACCTGGCCACCATGACGGGCCGCTTCAGTACCGACGTATACGCACAACGGCTTCGGGTGGCCGCGGCCAGCGCCGCCGAGGCTGGGCTGGCCGGACTGGTCATCACACCGGGATACGACCTGCGCTATCTGGTGGGATCACGGGCGCAGACCTTCGAGCGGCTGACGGCGTTGGTGCTGCCGGCCGACGGGTCGGCGCCGACCGTCGTCGTGCCGCGCCTGGAGTTGGCCGCACTGAAAGAGTCCGCTGTGCCGGATCTCGGTGTGACGGTGCGTGATTGGGTGGACGGGGAGAACCCGTACCAGCTGGTGGCCGACGCGTTGACCGGAAGTGCGGTCGCCGTCACCGATGCGATGCCGGCTCTGCATCTGCTCCCGCTGGCGGATCTTCTCGGCACCGTGCCGGTGCTGGCCACCGACGTGCTGCGCCGGCTACGGATGATCAAGGACCCCGCCGAAATCGATGCGTTGCGCAAGGCCGGCGCGGCCATCGACCGGGTGCACGCACGCGTGCCGGAGTTCCTGGTGCCCGGCCGCACCGAGGCCGAGGTTTCCGCCGATATCGCCGAAGCGATTGTCGCCGAAGGACATTCCGAGGTGGCGTTCATCATCGTCGGCTCCGGGCCCAACGGTGCGGACCCCCACCACGAATGCTCGGACCGGGTGCTGCGCGCCGGGGATATCGTCGTCGTCGACATCGGTGGCCCGTACGAGCCGGGCTACAACTCCGATTCCACCCGCACCTACAGCATCGGCGAACCCCGCCCCGAGGTGGCGCGGCAGTACGCAGTGCTGCAGCAGGCCCAGGCCGACGCGGTGGCGGCGGTGCGTCCGGGAATGAGCGCGGGGGCTGTGGACGCGGTGGCGCGCGATGTGCTGGCGGCCCAGGGTCTGGCCGAGGTGTTCGTGCACCGTACCGGGCACGGGATCGGGCTGTCGGTGCACGAGGAGCCCTACATCGTCGCCGGCAACGGCTTGACGCTGGAACCGGGCATGGCCTTCTCGGTGGAGCCGGGAATTTATTTTCCGGGCCAGTGGGGGGCCCGGATCGAGGACATCGTGATCGTCACCGAGGACGGGGCCGAGTCGGTCAACAACCGTCCACACGACCTGATCGTCGTGCCGGTCTGAGCCACGACACGCCCGTCGGCCGCATCGCGCGCGAAACTGACCGAAGGTCTAGGTCGGCTCTCCGCGATCGAGCAGGCTCGAGGAACCCAGCACGCGCTGGACGCGAACCTCGATGACGACTCGGCGCGGGTTGACCCGCGGGGTGCGGTAACGCTGGGCATACCGCAGTTCAGCGTCGCGCACATCGTCGGGTTCCGAGCTGACGGTGGCGGCGCCTTCCAGTGAGAGCCAGCGTGCCCCGTCGACCTGGCTGAGCACCGCGACCCCGCGCTCGCCGGCGTTGACCGCCTTCTGCGACCCGCCGGTGGTGATCACCCGGGCGATGTGGGTCTTGGGGTCGAACGTGAAGCCGACGGCCACCACGTGCGGCGAGTTGTCGCTGCGCAGGGTGGTCAGCATGGCCAGATGCCGCTCGGTGAGGAACGCCAAGGCATCGTTGGTCAGCCGGGTGGTGGTCTTGCGACCAGGTGTAGCCATCGGGGTCCACGCTAGCGCAGGCCATAATCGCAGCCATGGAGGACACACCGGCGGGAAGGAGCGCAGCGACGGGGGGATTGATACCGGCGGGCAGGAGCGCAGCGACCGGGGGATTGATACCGGCGGGGGAGAGCAGGGCGAGCCCCGTGGTGATTTTCGGTGGGCGGAGCGAGATCGGCCTCGAATTGGCCACCCGGCTGGCACCCGGGAACACCGTGGTGCTCGCGGCCCGGCGCGCCGACGCGCTCACCGAACAGGTCGCCGCGCTGCGGGCGGCCGGTGCCGCCGACATCCACGTCCGCGAGTTCGACGCCGATGACATCGCGGCGCATCCGGCGGTGGTGGCCGCGATCGAGTCGGATGTCGGCCCCATCGGGACGGCGGTGCTGGCCTTCGGGATTCTCGGCGACCAGGAGCGCGCCGAAACCGATCCGGCGCATGCCGTGGCCGTCGTGCACACCGATTACGTGGCGCAGGTCAGCCTGCTCACGGTGCTCGCCGCGGGGATGCGGGCCCGCGGCCGCGGGCAGTTGGTGGTCTTCTCCTCGATCGCCGGGGCCCGGGTGCGTCGCGCCAACTACGTCTACGGTTCGGCCAAGGCCGGACTGGACGGTTTCGCCTGCGGGCTCTCCGATGCGTTGCACGGCACCGGGGTGCGGGTGCTGATCGTGCGGCCGGGCTTCGTCATCGGCCACATGACCGCGGGCATGCAGCCCGCACCGTTGTCCAGCACGCCCGAGCAGGTGGCCGAGGCGGCCGCCCGGGCGCTGGCCCGCGGCAAACCGGCGGTGTGGGTGCCGTGGGCGATCCGGCCGCTCATCGTCGCGACGCGGTTGGTGCCGCGGGCGATCTGGCGGAAGATGCCGCGATGATCGTGGTGGTGGGCATCGGCGCCGACGGGATGGACGGGCTGGCACCCCGCTCTGTGCATGAATTACGTTCGGCTGCCGTAATTTACGGTGCGCCGCGGCAGCTCGAGCTGCTCGACGACAGCATCACCGCGCCCCGGCGGGCGTGGCCTTCGCCGATGCTACCCGCGCTGCCGACCCTGTTCGACGGGCTCGACACCGTGCACGTGGTGGCCTCCGGGGACCCGATGCTGCACGGGATCGGCGCCACCCTGATCCGGGTGTTCGGTGCCGCCGCGGTCCGGGTGCTGCCGCATGTGTCCTCGGTGACGCTCGCGTGTGCCCGGCTGGGCTGGTCGGTTCAGGACACCGAGGTGATCAGCCTCGTGACGGCGGATCCCGGCACCGCGGTGCGCCGGGGCGGGCAGGCGGTGGTGCTCAGCCGCGACGGTGGCACGCCGGCCACGCTGGCCCGGATGCTCGTCGAAACCGGGCGCGGTGCATCGGAATTCACCGTGCTCGAACAGCTCGGCGGCCCGGGGGAGCGGGTGCACCACACGGTGGCCGAGCACTTCGACACCGTCGTCGATGACCTCAATGTGATCGGCGTGCGCTACCTGCCCGACGACCGACGGTTCCACGCGCTGCCCGATGCGGAGTTCGCGCACGACGGCCAGATCACCAAACAGGGTATCCGTGCGGTCACCCTGGCCGCCCTCGGACCGCGACCCGGAGAACTGTTGTGGGACGTGGGATCCGGGTCGGGCAGTATCGCGGTCGAATGGTGCCGCAGTGCGCCCGGCCTGCGGGCGGTGGCCTTCGAGCGGGACCCGCACCGCCGCGACCGCATCGCCGCCAACGCGCGCGCCTTCGGCGTCGCCGTCGACGTCCGCGGCGCGGCACCCGAGGATTTCGCGGGCGCACCGGCGCCGTCGGCGATCTTCGTGGGTGGCGGGATCACCACACCGGGGCTGCTCGACGGCTGTTGGGCGCACCTGGTCTCCGGCGGCCGGCTGGTGGCCAATGTGGTCACGGCAGAATCAGAAGCCGTTGTCATCCAGAGGTATTCGACGATAGGTGGGCAGTTGCACCGATTCCAGCACTACCGCGGCGAACCCGTCGGTGGATTCACCGGGTTCCGCCCGGCGTACCCGGTCACCCAGTGGTCGGTGAGCAAGCCGTGACGGTGTATTTCATCGGTGCCGGGCCGGGGGCCGCCGACCTCATCACCGTGCGGGGCCAGAATCTGCTGCAGCGCTGCCAGGTCTGCCTGTACGCGGGCTCGATCATGCCCAAAGACCTTCTCACGCTGTGTCCGCCCGAGGCGAAGATCGTCGACACCGGTCCGCTGACCCTGGCCCAGATCATCGACGAGCTCGTGGCGGCCGACCGTGCGGGGCTGGATGTCGCGCGACTGCATTCCGGGGATCCGTCGATCTACAGTGCGCTGGCCGAGCAGTGCCGGCATCTGGACGATCAGGGCGTGCACTACGAAATCGTGCCGGGGGTTCCGGCTTTCGCCGCGGCCGCGGCGGTCCTCGGGCGCGAACTGACGGTCCCGGGCGTGGCACAGACGGTCACCTTGACCCGGGTGGCCACGTTGTCGACGGCGATGCCCGAAAAGGAAACCCTGACGGCATTGTCCATGCCCGGTGCAACGCTGGTGCTGCATCTGGCCGCGGCCCAGATCGATTCGATCGTCGAGGACCTGACCGCGGGCGGCTACACGAACGAAACACCCTGCGCGGTGGTGGCTTTTGCCAGCTGGCCGACGCAGCAGGTGCTGCGCGGGACCCTCGGCGACGTGGCCGGCCAGATGAAAGAGGCGGGTATCACCAAGACCGCGGTCATCTTCGTCGGCGATGTCCTGGCGGCCGAGGGTTTCACCGACAGCTACCTGTATTCGTCGGGCCGCCGGCGCGGGAGCAGACACTAGTGCGCGTCCTGCTGCTGGGGGGTACCGGTGAGGCCCGGGCGCTGGCCGCGGCCCTGCATCCGGATGTGGAGGTGATCAGTTCACTGGCCGGACGGGTACCGGATCCGGCACTGCCGGTTGGGCAGGTGCGGATCGGCGGGTTCGGCGGGGTGGCCGGCCTGACCGGCTGGCTGCAGGAGCACCGGATAGCCGCGGTGGTCGATGCCACCCATCCGTTCGCCGCGACCATCACCGCCCACGCCGCCGCGGCCTGCGCCGAGACCGGGCTGCCGCATCTGGTGCTGGCGCGCCCCGCGTGGCCGGCCGGGCGTGCCATCGTGGTGGGCTCCGATACCGAGGCGGCCAAGACCGTTGGTGATCACGGGTTTTCGCGAATCTTCCTGACCACCGGGCGGTCCGGCACAGCAGCATTCCGCGATGTCGACGCCTGGTTCCTGATCCGTGCGGTCACCGCACCGGACCCGGGCACGCTGCCGGTCAACCACCAGCTGCTGCTGTCCCGCGGCCCCTACGAATACGGGGCCGAGCTGGCGTTGTTGCGCCAGTACCAGATCGATGCGCTGGTCACCAAGAACAGCGGCGGCGCGATGACCGAGGCCAAGATCAAGGCCGCCGAGGCCGCAGATGTACCCATTGTCATGGTGGACCGCCCGGCGTTACCGCCCGGTGTCCGCACGGTGAGCACGGTGGCGTCGGCGGTGGCGTGGTTGTCCGGGCTGTCGTCAGTCCCGCATGCGCCGCACGAGGGTTGACGTCCGTTCGAATCCGTTGTCCGACAGCGAAAGCGACAACACCGATGGCGCGTTGACGGCATTGAGCCGGGTGAGAACATGACCCGGCAGGACCTCGACTGCGCATGTCACGCCGAGTTCCGGGGCCAGCCGGGTGGCGTCGTACCACTGCACCGGACGTGCGACGGACTCCGACAGGTCGTCGAGCACGGCGTCCGCGGTGCGCACGGCCCGTCCGCCGGTGTTGGTCAGATACCGGGCCGACGGAATGCGCCGGGGCAGCCGTGACAGGTGCTCCGCCATCCGGCGTGCCGTGTCGGACTGCACCGGGCAGTGCGAGGCGACCACCACGTCGAGCATCGTGAAATCAGCCGCTCCCGCGGCCTGTGCGGCACCGGCCGCCGCGCGCAGTGCGCTGAGCGAACCGGCCAGCACCGTTTGCGTGGCGGTGTTCACGTTGGCCACCCATAACTCGGTGTGCAGCCGGTCCGCCAGCCGGCCGACCGCGCGGGTGGGCAGGCCGATCACAGCGGCCATACCCCACTCACCGTGGGCGCATGCGGCGCTCATCAGCTCCCCCCGCAGCACCACCGCCGCAAGGGCCTCGGGCAGGGTCAACACTCCGGCGCAGACGGCCGCCGCGAATGCCCCGACGGAATGCCCGGCCACCACCTGGGGTCTGAGCGCATAGTCGTCGCCGAGGGTGCGCGCGCAGGCGACGCCCGTGATCAGGAGGGCGATCTGGGTGGCCGTGGTGTCTCGGAGGACGGCCTCGTCATCGAGGTTCGCCGGAAGAGCGTGATCGTCCAGCCAGGCCCGGGCTTCGTCGAGGACGGCTTGCGCTGCAGCGCTTCCCGGGAGTTCGCCGAGCATCCCGCAACGCTGCGAGCCCTGCCCGGGGAACAGCAACGCCAGACTCACCACGTCACCGTGGACCGCTGGGCCAGTCGCGGCCCGCGGGGCGTGCGGACCAGGACCTCGTGACGGTCGGATACCAGTTCTGCCAGCGCGACGGACCCCGATCGCGTCTCCACCTGACAATCGACGCGCACGGGCAGGCTTTTCAGCTGTTCATACACATCGCGGAGCCGACCCGCTGACGCGCTGGGCTCCCCAGCGGGCCGCACCACCACATCCAGGTCGCTGGTGACCGTGGCGGCGGGAACGCCGGTGGCCAACTCGAATCCCACGCTCCCGGTCGGCCCCCACCGAAGGTCGCCGAAGATCGCCCGGACGGCAGGTAAGGCCCCAAGAGCGGGCACCTCGCGAGCGGGATTCACGGCGGCCAGGGACTGCGGCGCGACGGTTTCGACCGCGAGACCCGGCGGAATCGTCCACGCGAGGCGGTGGGATCGGTCGGCTCCGCGGATACCCACCGCAATGAGCGCGGCCGGTACCTCGGCTCGGCGCACCACCACCCAGGGCACATCGCATAGCGCCCGCGCCGCCCACGCCGGTGCGCCGGCCGGTAACCACGCTGCTGCAGCGGGATTCAGCCGGAGCAGATCGTGGGGGAGCATCGGCGTCAGCTGGTCCACTGCTCGTCCAGGATGTCGCGGACGGCGCGCGAGGCCCGGCGCGCGGTCATCGCTGCCGCCGAGTCGAGTCGATTGGCGAGATCCAGGACGCCCACTCGGGCGCGGGCGATCGCGTCGTCGACCGCTGCCGCCACTGCCGCAACATCACTGGGCGCCGGATCGTCGGCGTCGGCTACGGACAGCAGACCGTCGCAGAACCCCAGGGTGGCCCAGTCCGCGACGCGGTAGCTCAGCGGCGGGATCGTGGTGGCGAGTTCATCGAGCTCGCCGACGGTGCGCATGGTGATGCGGGCGGCGGCCTCCTTGTGCATCGCGTGGATCTCGACTGCTGGGTCGTCGAGTGCCAGGATCTGGTTGGCCTGCAACCCGTGTGTCAGAAACCCGCCCGACAACGCGGTGCCGACCACGAGTGTCACGATCGGATGACCTGCGGTGCGGGCGCGGTGATAGGCGTCGACGGCGGCGGCCATCGCCTGGTGCAGACCCGCCATCTCCTCGATCCGGCCGTACGCCTGGCTCGGCAGATCCACCACCGCGACGATGGCGCGTTTGGTGGTGTGCCCGCGGTCCTGCTCGACGATATCGCGCACCGCGTGTGCCAGCGCCGACGATTCGGTGAGTCCCACCTGTCCCTCGCGGGCGCGGTGGTAGGGATTGCCCGGGTCGGGTACCACCGCCAGGTAGCGGGCCGTCGGTGTCGTCGCCGAGAGCACCGACGGGATGACCTGTTGCGGTGCGACGCCGCCGCTCAGCGCGGCCAGCCAGGTGCGCCCTCGGGTCGCCGGGCCGGTGCGCTGCCGAGGTGCCCGGGCGTGCACCGGCACGGGCGCGTAGGTGCGGCCCCAGAGCTCGCGCAGCGCTGCCGGTTCCGGTGGGTGCACTGGGTCCAGCGTGGCCAGCCGTGAGGTCAGGACGTCGAGGCGCTCGCTGCGGTGGCTGCCGGGCGCGCCGACGCCGTCGGCGATCGCATCGACCACGTGGCGGCGGATCAGGGCGACATCGTCGGGCACCAGATCATCGGCCAGGCCGGTGCCGGCGCGCTGCTCACCACCGTCCACCGCCCAGATCAGAGCATGGTCGTGGGAATCGAATTCGTCGATACCGCCTTCCTGTTCGATGACGGCGGGGCCGTTGAGTCCGATACGGGACTGCGGTGTGACGATGAGACGGGTGCACAATCCGGCGGCGATGCTCATCCCGCCGAACGAGCCGACCGTCCCGGCGACGATCCCGATGACAGGTGCCACCGGCCGCAGATCGAGTACGGCCGAGCAGATCTCGGCGACGGCGTTGAGCCCCAGGTTGGCCTCCTGAAGCCGCACCCCGCCGGTTTCGAACAGGATGACCGCAGCGGTCGGCGTGCCCGCACGCGAGTCCGCGGCAGCGTGCAGCAGGGCCTGGGAGATCTTGGCCCCGGACACCTCGCCGATGCCGCCGCCCTGGAATCGTTGATCGATCGCCGCGACCACCGCGGGGTGACCGTCGACGCTTCCCCTGACGATGACCACACCGTCATCGGACTGGGGCGTGACACCCTGCGGTTCCAGCCACGGTGACTCGAGGCGATCGAAGGGGCCGGCCAGCACGCGCGCGGTGCCCCGGTCGAGCAGTGCGGTCGCGCGGGCCAGCGCATCGAGTTCGATGAAACTCTGCCGGGCCAGGAGCTGCTGCCAGGTCAGCCCCACCAGCATCGAGGTGTCGCTCATGACGGCGCTCCGGCTGCCTCGGCGGCCTGGCGCAGTCGCAGATTCACCACGCCAGGGGTGGCGCCGAAGTCGTTGAGCTCCCAACGCCCGCCCAGCTTCGCGCGGGCGAAGAACCGCTCCAGCACGTCGTGCCAGACGGTGTCGAAACCGTTGACGCTGGTGCGGACGCGCACCATGGCGACATCGGCGGGTTCGTCGGCGGCCGGCGGTTGCACCAGGATTTCCACGTCACCGGACGCGACCACCCCGACATGCACCGGGTGCGGCGTGACATGCGTGGCGGCAAACCGGTAGGTCAAATTCTGCATGGTGTGTCGGTCCTTTCCCGCGTGGCGTCGAGCAACAGGGCGGCGGCCAGCAGGTCTGCACTGCCTCCGGGCGAGAGCCGATGGTCCCGGCACAGCTGATCGAGTTCGGTGAAGTGTCGGCGCCCGTGCACGGTGCGGATACCACCGGCGGCCCGGACGGCGCGGGCTCCGGACTGCACCGCGTACAGGCCTTCGGCGCCGCCTCGGTGCAGGATGCAGGTGTCGTCGA
The DNA here is from genome assembly GCF_025822555.1 of Mycobacterium hackensackense. Classification (NCBI taxonomy): domain Bacteria; kingdom Bacillati; phylum Actinomycetota; class Actinomycetes; order Mycobacteriales; family Mycobacteriaceae; genus Mycobacterium; species Mycobacterium hackensackense. Next base: position 231,196 of record NZ_JACKUC010000038.1, on the reverse strand, counting down.
GCGCGGCCATCAAGGCGAGCAGGGCCTCCAGTCGTGCGGTCTGTTCGTCGGCGCCTGCTGCCCGCGCCGCCCGCAGAACGGGCAACGCACACCGGGTCACATGCGGAAACCCGCTCTGCGCTTCGCCTTTCGCTCCCGAGGCGCCATAGCGGCGGCCGACTGCCGCGCCGTGCGAGGGTGTGGCGACGAGATCACGGTCGGGCAGCGCCGCCAGTTGCGCGGCGACGGCGACAGGGTCGCCCGGGTTCACCGCGATACCCGCGCACAGCAAGCCGAGCGCCCACAATGTCCCGCGGTGGGTGTTCACACCGCCGGTGGCGGTGAGCATCGCGGTTTCACCCGCCCGTCCGATGGCTCCGATCCGGGTACGCAGGTCGACATCGACGGGCGCAGCGCGCGCCGCCCGGGCACATGCGGTGAACGCCTCGCGCAGCGCCTCGGCGGAGGCGTGCAGCATGGCGAGGTTCATATCGGTATGGGCACCGGGTCCGCGCTGGTCGACCAGCCCCGGCTTCGGTGTCAGGTCGGCCTCGGCGCCGATCGCACCGACCGCCAGATCGGCGATCGCCTCATCGGTGAGAGTCGCTGTGCGGGTGGGTGTTTGCACGGACACGGTGGTCACCAGTCCCGGAACTGTGCGGGCGGCTCGTAGAGCCCACCGGACCAGGCGACCAGATCCTCGATGCTCCGGGCGGCCAGCAGGGACCTGTCGGCCAGGCGCGTCTCGACCCTGAGGTCCTCGGGAAAGGCCACCAGCCCGTCCCTACGTAGTTCCTCGACACGGCGCGCCTCAACGGTGCGTCCCACCGGCGTGACGCCGGCGACCGCGGCCAGAGCCGCCCGCCTGTCCTCCAGGGAGGGGGCCTTGTACAGGTAGGCCACGCCCTCCTCGGTCACCACGTGGGTGACATCGTCCCCGTAGATCATCACCGGCGGCAACGGCATTCCCGCCTGTTTCCCGACATCGATCGCGTCGAGGGTCTCGACGAACGTCGGTACGCCACCGGCGCGGAAGGTCTGCGCCATCTGCACCACCAGCTTGCGTCCGCGCCGTCCCGCGCCCTCGCCGTGGGCGAGGTCCAGCCAGGCCGCAGAGGAGTGCCGCCGGCCGTGCGGATCGTGGCCCATGTTCGGCGCGCCTCCGAAACCGGACAGCCGGCCGTCGGTCACCGTGGACGAGTTCGCGTCGCGATCGATCTGCAGAGAGGACCCGATGAACATGTCGATCGCATATTGGCCGGCGAGCTGGGCGAGTACCCGGTTGGAACGCAGCGACCCGTCGGCGCCGGTGAAGAACACATCGGGGCGGGCTGCCGCATAGCGATTCATGCCGGACTCACCCCCGAAGCTGTGGATCGAGGACACCCATCCCGATTCGATGGCCGGTATCAAGGTGGGGTGCGGGTTGAGCACCCAATGCCGGGCGATGCGGCCCTTGAGCCCGAGCCGTTCGCCGTAGGTCGGCAACAGCAACTCGATGGCGGCCGTGTCGAATCCCACGCCGTGGTTCAGCGAGATCACCTGGTGGCGCTCATATACGCCGCGGATGGCGATCATCGCCTTGAGGATCTCCACCGGTCCGATTTGGCGGGGGTCGCGGGTGAACAGCGGCTCCAGGTAGAACGGCCGGTCGGCCTGCACCACGAAGTCCACCCAGCTCCCTGGAATATCCACCCGGGGAAGGGATTCGCGGTCGACGATCTCGTCGGCCTGCACGATCACCACACCGTCGTGGAATGCGGCGGCCTCGGCGATGGTCGGGGTGTCCTCGGTGTTGGGACCGGTGTAGAGATTGCCGTCGGCGTCGGCCGCAGAGGCACACAGCAGCACGACATCGGGCGTGAGATCGACGAACATGCGGGCATAGAGCTCGACGTAGGTGTGGATCGCGCCGATGGACACCGTGCCGTCCTCGACCATCTGCGCGATGCGCACACTCTGCGGCCCGGCGTAGGCCAGGTCGAGTTTGGTGGCGATACCGCTCTCGAAGAGGTCGAGGTGCTCGGGTCGCGATACCGAAGAGATCAGCATGTGCAGGCCGTAGAGCCGGGCGGGATCGCATTGGGCAAGGGTGCGGGAGAGGAAGTCGGCCTGCTTCTGGTTGTCGCCTTCCAGCGCCACCCGGTCGTGCGGACGGATGACCTCGTGCAGGACATCCTTGAGTCGTGCCGCCCTGATCACCTTTCCCTCGGCATGTACGGCGCCCGCGCGTATCCGGGCAGCCTTGGCGGCCCGGCGGGTGTCCCACTCACCCGCGGGTGGCGTGCTGTTCATGAGGCCACCGAATCGGCCGCTGCGAGGATCACGGCTGTCACCGCATCGGGATGGGAGATCAGCGTGAGGTGCGATCCACCGTCGAATTCGGTGACGGTGGACTTGGCGCGGGCCGCCATCGCTCGTTCGGAGGTGGGGGTGATGATCTGGTCGCCGGTACTGATGAAGTACCACGACGGGATCGTCTTCCACGCGGCGTAGCGCGACGGCGTGTCGAATGCGGCGGTGGAGGCGGCACGTTGCGTTGCCCAGAGCCGGTGGGCGATATCGGTCGGCAGATCATCGCCGAAGTGCCGGCTGAAGATGTCCTCCTTCAGGTACAGGTTGACTGCCCCCGGTGGCGCACCCGGATACGCGACCTTGACGAAGAGTTCATCCGCGGGGCGCTCGTTGAGGACGGAGTCGGTTCCACTCAGTGAACCGTTGGTCTCGCCGACATCCGGTGCCGCCGCGTCGACATACACCAGTGCTTTCACCTCGGGGATCCCCTCGGCGGCATCGGTGATCACCGACCCGCCGTAGGAGTGTCCCACCAATACGACCGGCCCGTCGATCGATTTCAGGAAATCCGCGACGGATTCGGCGTCTGTGGTGAGGTTTTGGAGTGGGTTGGCGACGGCCCGGACGGGATAGCCACGTTGTCGCAATGCGGTGACCTCACCGTCCCAGCTCGAGGTATCCGCCCACGCGCCGTGCACCAGCACGATCGTCGGCTTCGGTCGGGCGGGCTCGGCGGCCGCGGGGATCGCGGGTGCCAGTGCACTCAGCAGTGCCGCGGCGGCGACGAGTGCGGCGACCCGGCGGGTGCGGCGTGCGGTTCGAAACATCGGGCGGTCTCCGATCCGGGGCGGTGTCGACGACGGGACGTGACAGTGATGGTCGCAGTCCTGGGCTGCGGTGGCATCGGGGCTGGCGGGTAAGTCGGATACCGGCTGGCCGGTAGACACGGCCGCTTGGCATCGCAAAGCTCGGCACGACCTCACCATGGGACTGGGCCGTGCGCCGAGAAGTAGCCACCGGTGGGACCGTCTGGGGAGATCTGCGCCATCTCCACGATGATCCGTGCGCCTTCTTGCACCGTCTGAGTTCCGGTGTGGCCGTTGAGGTCGGTATCGGTGTAGCCCGGCTCGACGGCGTTGATCCGCATACCGGGGTACTGCTTGGCGAACTGGGTCGTGATCATGTTCACCGCCGACTTCGATGCGGGGTAGGCGACTCCCGGGTAGAGATAAACCGGGCTGCCGGACGAGTTCGCCAAGTTCAGCGAGCCGAGGCTGCTGCTGACGTTGACCAGCACCGGCGCCGACGATCGTTCCAGCAGCGGGAGGAACGCGTGTGTCACGCGCACGACACCGAAGACGTTGGTGTCGAAGACTTCTCGCATATCGGCGGCCGTCACGTCGGGAGCACCGACGATCTCGTTGCCCGGGCCACGGCCCTCGACTCCGGCGTTGTTGACCAGGACGTCGAGGCCGCCGAGTTCCGCGACGAGCTCCGCGGCGGCACAGACCGATTCGTCGTCGGTCACGTCGAGTTGCACGAGTCGCGCGCCGAGTCGCTGGGCGGCGTCCTGGCCGCGTACCGGATCTCGGCTACCGATGTACACGGTGTGTCCCGCCTCGATGAGCTGGCGTGCCGTCTCGAATCCCAGCCCTTTGTTGGCGCCGGTGATCAGTGTGGTGGTCATGGACGGATCTACCTTTCTCGATACGCCCCGACTGTCCGGTGCGTCGTCATCGAGTCTGTGAGGTGCTGCAACGGTGCGGGTAGGCCTACCGCATCCTGGGTACCGGCAAACCCACTGTTGGCTATCCTGTGCGGATGACCGGCCAGAATGCGCTCGGCGAATACCTTCGGCTGCGCCGCGGCCGGGTCAGACCCGAAGACGTGGGACTGGTGCCGGGTCCACGGCGTCGTGTCGAAGGGCTGCGCCGTGAAGAACTCGCCGCGCTGGCCGGCATCAGCGCCGATTACTATCTGCGGATCGAGCAGGGCCGCAACGCCAACCCGTCCTCGCAGATCCTCGACGCCCTGGCCCGCGCACTGCGACTCGACGCTGCGGCCACCGCGCATCTGCACCGCCTCGCCCGCGACGATCGCCGCACCGAGACGGGCCCTGAGGTGGTCGGCGACGACGTCCTCACCTTGCTGGACCAGCTGCCGGTGCCCGCGTTCGTGGCGGGGAGGTATCTGGACTGTCTGGCGTCCAATGCACTGGCGCAACGACTTTCACCGAACTTCGCACCGGGACACAATCTGATGCGCCAGCTCTTCACCGATCCGGCCGAGCGGGAACTGCATGTCGATTGGGACGATGCCACCGCGGGGGTGGTCGGTGGGCTACGCCAAGGCGCCGGCGGCGAGGCGATCGACCTGCGGCTGCAGGCCCTCGTCGACGAGTTGTCGGCGAGCAGTGAGCGGTTTCGGGCGCTCTGGGCCCGCGCCAACATCGGCTATCGCCGGGCGGGAACGAGTCACCTGCGTCACCCCCGGGTCGGAGAACTGCACCTGCGTCGCAACAGGTTCGGCATCCCCGACTCCGGCGGTCAGCACCTGCAGACGTATCACGCCCTGCCCGGCACCGATACCGCCCGAAAGCTGGCGATGCTCGCCGGCCCCGACCTGACCGGTTAGATCAGCGCCAGCGTGTCGAGCTCGCGGATCGCTGCGCAGGAGCGCTTGGCCATGGCGAGCATCATATCGTCGCCGCGGTCGGTCGAGCTGGCGAACGCGGTGCCGAAGGCGATGATCAGCGGAGCCTGCACCATACCCAGACGATAGTCGCGCCAACAGGTTTCGCGACTGTAGCCGGTGACGCCCAGGGCCTGGAGCTGCCCGTGGTAGGTGTCGACCAGCTGGTCCTCCGCTTGCACGCGGATATCCGGATCCAGACTGGTCGCGGTGAAGTAGGACAGGTCTCGCGCAGGTAGCCCGGACCCCAGCGTCTGCCAGTCCACGATGGTGATCTCGGTGTGGCCGGGATCGAAAAGCATGTTGTCCAGCCGGTAGTCGCCATGCAGCAGCGCGAACCGGTCGGGTTCGGCCAACAGCCACGGCGTCACCACCGACAGCGCGGCCTCCATCGTGTCGCGGTCGGCCGCGGTCATCCGGGCGCCGAGCTTTTCCAGGGTGATTGCGCTGGCCATCTTGGCCACCTCACCCATCCCGAAGGCCATGTCCTCATCCGGTCGCGGCATGGCGATACCGGGGAAGTCGGTCCACTTCGGATCACACCAGCTCGGTGCGTGCAGCCCGGCCAGCGCCCGCACCGCCAGCAGGGCGTCGCCGGCCGAGCAACCGGCGATCTGGTCACCCTGCTCCGCGGGCGCCATGTCGGCGAGCAGCAGGGCGAATTCCGCACCGTCGTCTTCGATTTCGCAGTAGTAGCTGTGCGGAACGGGTATCGACACCAGGTCGGCGACGTCGCGGTAGAAGGCGTGTTCGGAGCGGTACCCGATCGCGACGCGATCCCGCACTCCGTCGTCCTGGGACGGCAGTTTGATCGCGAAGCTGGCGGGCAACCCCACCTCATCGGTGTAACCGACCGACAGTCGGTAGGTCGCCCCGGTCTGGCCGGTCCCGATCGGGTTGAGCTCGAGGGTGCGGACCTCGGTGCCGAGAACACCGCTGAGCCAGTCCGCCGTCACGTCATCGGGATTGCGCGGGATCACGAGCGGACAGTAAACCGGCTACTGACGCATGTCAACGATCTTTGACAAGCGTCAGCCCGGGTAGTAGCGGGGCGTGAACACCCGGTCTCCGTGCCACTGTGTTTGCGAGGACCCGATGATCAACATGCAGCGCATGTCCACTTCAGTGGGGTTCAGCTCGCCCAGTGTCACCACCCGCACCTCTTCGCGCGGACCGGCGACATCCCGGCCGATGATGACCGGGGTGGCCGGGTCGCGATGGGCGAGCAGCAGCTCTTTCATCGCACCGACCTGCCAGGTGCGGGTCTTGGACGCCGGGTTGTAGACCGCGATGGCCATATCGGCCGCGGCCGCCGCACTGACCCGCTTGGCGATGATGTCCCACGGCTTGAGCCGGTCGGACAGCGAGATGACGGCGTAGTCATGCCCGAGCGGGGCGCCGACCCGGCTGGCCACCGCCTGCGCCGCGGTCATTGCGGGGATCACCCGTACCGGCACGTCCGGCCACGCCTTGGCCTCTTCCAGCACGGCGGTCGCCATGGCGAAGACACCGGGGTCACCGGAGGACACCACCACCACCGTCTTGCCCTGCTGAGCCAGCTCGCAGGCCAGCCGGGCGCGGGCCGGTTCATCGGTGTTGTCGCTGGGATGCCGGGTCTGGCCGGTACGGACGCCGACCCGATCCAGATAGGGGAAATAGCCGATGAGATCGGTGGCCTGGGCCAGTTCACGGCGGGTTTGTGGAGTGATCCAGTCCAGATCGCCGGGGCCCAGCCCGACCACCGCGACGCTGCCCTTTTTCGGGGCGAGCGAAGCGACGGGGGACCGACCGTTGCGCGGATGGGCCGCCTCGCCGGGCACCATCACGATGGAGAAATAGGGGACCGATGCCTCGTCGACCTCGCCGGCGTTCAGCACGCGCTGCTGGTCGGTGCTGGCACGTTCCACATAGAAGGCGCGGTCCAACCGCTTGGTGGCCGAAAGCGCTTCGCGCACTTCGGGGTAGGACTTTCCCAGTTTCATGATGACGGCGGCGTCGGTATCGGCCAGCCGTCGGGTCAGCTCGGCGGCCGGGAGCGTGCCGGGCAGGATGGTCAGCACCTCGTCGCCCTGGACCAGTGGCGTGCCGGTGGCGGCCGACGCAGCACTCACCGAGGTGACGCCGGGCACGATGACGGCGTCGAAGCGCTCGGTCAGCCGGGTGTGCATGTGCATATACGAGCTGTAGAACAGCGGATCGCCCTCGGCGAGCAGCGCGACATCGCGCCCGGCATCCAGATGGGTGGCGATCCGCTCGGCGGCCTCGGCGTAGAAGTCCTCCATCGCCCCGGCATAACCGCCGGGGTGTTCGGTGGTCTCGGTGGTCACCGGGTACACCAGGTGCTCCTCGAGCTGGCCGTCGCGCAGATACGGCTCGGCGATCCGGCGCGCGATGCTGCGGCCGTGCCGGGCGCTGTGATACGCCACCACGTCGGCCGACCCGATCAGCCGGGCCGCCTTGACCGTGACCAGTTCGGGGTCACCGGGGCCCAGGCCGACGCCGTAGAGGGTGCCTTTGGTCGTCATTCGTGTTCACTCGCAATCGCATTCACCGCGGCGGCCGCCATCGCACTGCCGCCCCGCCGGCCGGTCACCACCAGATAGGACATCCCGCGCGGGCGGGCGATCAGTTCGTCCTTGGACTGCGCCGAGCCGACGAAGCCGACCGGGCCACCCAGCACCGCGGCGGGCACCGGTGCGCCCTCGTCGATCAGCTCGAGCAACCGGAACAGCGCGGTCGGCGCGTTGCCGATCGCCAGCACCGCGCCGTCGAGCCGGTCGGCCCACAGGTCTACCGCGGCGGCCGAGCGGGTGCTGCCCAGCGTGGCCGCCAACTCGGGTGCCCGCGGGTCGGCGACGAGTGACACCACCTCGTTGTCGGCGGGCAGCCGGGACCGGGTGATACCCGCGGCCACCATGGACGAGTCGCAGAGTATCGGTGCACCCGCGGCCAGCGCGGTATGCGCCCGGGCAACGACGTCGTCGCTGAAGGCGACGTGCTCGCCGAGGTCCACCTGCCCGCAAGTGTGGATGAGGCGGACGACGACGCGCGACACGTCATCGGGGAAGCGGGTCAGGTCGGCCTCGGCGCGGATGGTCGCGAACGATTGCCGGTAGATCTCCGCGGCGTCGCGGACGTAGTCGAGCACGAGATCACCCTACGGGTGACGGCCCTGGTAGCCGTGTCCGGTGGCGATCAGTACCTCTGCCCCCGAGGGACTGCCGCAGGCCCGTGGGCAGCCAACGAAATGACGGTGAACCCCCGGCGCGCCGTCGTTCAGCGCCGCGTGTGCGTCAGCACGCACATCAGAGAGAGATTTGTCACATCCGGGCCGTCCCGTGCAGGCACTCAGGCGCAGCCAGGGGGACGACTCGTCGAACACCAGACCCAGGGGGGCGAGCACCCGTAGCGCCGTGTCGGCGACACCTTCGTCGAGATCGCCGATGACCACCGAGCGCCACGGCGTGATGATCAGTGGTGCCTCGATGGCGGCCAGGAACTCGGCGACCCGGGCCTGCAGCACGCCCAGCGGCACCGCGGCGCCGAGGCTGACCAACCCGTCACGCTGGGTGATCCAGCCCACCGGCGGGCAGGAGCGAAGCGACCCGGGGAGTTGATCCGGCGGGCAGGAGACGGCGGGGTAGTGCGGCCCCTGCCGTGCGCCGTCGAGCAGCACGGCCGCGTCGGCGAGTTCGGCGACGCGCCACGCGGTACCTCTGACCTGGACGAAGCGCTGCGCGACCGAGATCAGTGTCGGGGCCGCCGCGCCGAACGGGATGCGCACGCCGCTGTCCCGGCCGGCCAGGATCACGGCGAAGGTGTCTGCATCGACCGCGTGCACCCCGACATCGGGGCGCAGTCCGGAGACGTCGCCGCTGCCGTCGTCGAGGGCGAACTGAAACCGCCCCGGCAGGCCGGCCAGTTCCGGAGCGGCGCACAACGCGGCGTCCAGTTCGGTCACCAGTGGCCGGACGTCGACGAGGTCGCCGCTGCGCCCGGACAGCGGGGAGGCGACGATGTTGCGCACCCGCTCATGGGTGGGCGAGGGCAGCAGCCCGGCGGCCGCAATCGCCGAGGCCACCGCGGCGGTATCCGTGATCGCCCTGATCTGGATATTGCCGCGCGAGGTGAGTTCCATTGCCGGTGAGCCGAATTGCTCGGCGGTGTGAGCGAGCGCGGCGAGTTGCGCCGGGGTGATCGCGCCACCGGCCAGCCGAATCCTGATCAGCGCACCATCGGCGGCCCGGTGTACCTGGAGGGCACCGGGGCACGCATCGTCGTCACGGACCCGGGCCACGTCTCTACCGTACGACCTGCGTACCGGCACCGGTATGCGGCCACAAATCGAGTACCGGTCTACGCAATCGTCAATACTCCCGCGCTCCTAGTTTTGGACCATGCCCGCGATTTGGGCAAAGAAGCACGGGAAGTGATCGACATGACCAGCTTGACCAGTCACCTACCTCTCCATCTGCCGCACCCGGACGTGCGCAGGCTCACCGACGCGGCACATGCCGCGGGAGCAAAAATCCATGCCGTGGTGGAACCGCACGAGCACCACGAATGCAAACGCTACGAATTCCTCGAGGACGCGCTGTTGGCGCGGGAGATGGGCCGGCTCTAGCCGCTCAACCGGCCAGCCGTACCGGGCTGACCACCTCGGAGTACCGCGACGCGTCACCGGCCACCGCCCGGCTGGACCGGCCGTGGACATCGACCGGGATATCACCGGCCAGCGTCACCCGACTCAGGTAGCGGAACTGGTCGTCGTAGTCGGCCACCGCGTAGTGCTGGGTGGCCCGGTTGTCCCAGATCGCCAGGTCGCCGGGCGACCAGGACCACCGAACGGTGTTCTCCAGCTTGATGACTCGGGCCTGCAGCAGATTGAACAAGGTCGCCGATTCGGTGCTCCCCAAGCCGATGAAGCGTTTGATGAAGTGTCCGAGCAACAGCACCCGCCGTCCCGTCTCCGGGTGCACCCGCACCACCGGGTGCTCGGTCTCGAAGTACTCGGATACGAACTCCTCGCGGTACTCACGGGTGTTGGCGGACAGTTTCTCCAGGTCGGCGGCGGCATCCGAGGCGTAGTCGTACTGATTGGTGTGGACCGCCCACAGGTTGTCCACCAGCGCGCGCAGCGGCGGCGGCAGCTGCTCGTAAGCGGCCTGGGTGTTGGCCCAGACGGTGGTGCCGCCGTATTCGGGCAGGGTCACCGCGCGCAGCAGCGACGCCTTGGGAATCCGGTCGACGAAGGTGACATCGGTATGCCAGCTGTTGGCCTTGTCGTAGCGCGAATCGATGGGCAGGATGTGCGCGCCCCGGGAGGTCACCGTCGGATGAGCTCCCGTCGGGGTGCCCAGCAGGCCGGCGAACGCGAGCTGGCCGGCGTCGTCGAGATGCTCTTGGTTCCCGAAGAAGATGACCTTGTGCGTGAGCAGGGCGTCGTTGATGGCCTCGACGGTGGGGCCGTCGAGATCGGCGGACAGCCGCACGCCGTCGATTCGGGCGCCGATATTCGCACCGAGTTTCGTGACGCTGATCGAATTGCGAGGACTCATCTCCCCATTGCGCCAGTCGGCGCGCGTCCCGTAAATGGTTTGGCTAGGGCCGATCAGAAAGCCGAACGGTGACGGCAAATACCAGTTCAACGGGTATCCCGCGGCCATCAGTGTGATGTGTCTCACGTCCGCGTGGCGGCTGTCTCGTCCGGCACAAAAAGCCGGTACCGGCGGTCCCGGGAAGTAGATTTCAGCCAGAAGAAAGGAGTGACCAATGGTTTCACTCATCGCCATCGGAATCGGCGTGGCCCTCGTGTTCGGTGCCCTCGCGACGCCGTATCAGGATTCGTGGTACGGCCGCTGGAGCCGCTCGGAGCGCTGACGGCGCCGACCGGGCAGCGCAGGTCGTGCGGTACGAATAGACGGTGCCGTCTGTCCTGCTGCTGTCCACGTCCGATACCGACCTGATCACCGCCCGCGCCTCGAGCGCGGAGTATCGGTGGGCCAACCCGTCGCGGCTGCTTGAGGATGAGCTCGACGCCGAGCTCACCACCCTGCTCGACGGTGTCGACGTCGCGATCGTGCGCATTCTCGGCGGATACCGCAGCTGGCAGCAGGGTATCGACGCCATCATTGGCAGCGGCGTCCCGACCATCGTGCTGTCGGGGGAGCAGTCGCCCGACGCCGAATTGATGCGGCATTCCACCGTGCCCGCGGGGGTGGCGCTGCAGGCGCACATCTATCTGGCCCAGGGCGGCACCGAGAACCTGCGCGGTCTGCACGCGTTCCTGTCCGACACCCTGCTGATGACGGGTATCGGTTTCGAACCGCCGGTCAGCATCCCCACCTGGGGTGTGCTGGAACGGGACGGCGCCGCAGTCGGTCCGACCGTGGCAGTGCTGTACTACCGCGCCCAACATCTGGCCGGCAACACCGGCTACGTCGAGGCGCTGTGCGATGCCATCGACGCGGCCGGCGGCAGGGCGCTGCCGGTCTACTGCGCGTCGCTGCGCACCGCCGAACCCGAGCTCCTGCAGCTGCTCGGCACCGCCGATGCGCTCGTCACCACGGTACTGGCGGCCGGTGGCGCCACACCGGCCATGGCCACCGCCGGCGGTTCCGACGACAGCTGGAACGTCGCGCATCTTGCGGCCCTTGATATTCCGATCCTGCAAGGGCTGTGCCTGACCAGTTCACGGGCCCGATGGGCGGACAACGACGACGGCATGTCCCCACTGGACGTCGCCACCCAGGTCGCGGTACCGGAGTTCGACGGCCGCATCATCACCGTCCCGTTCTCCTTCAAGGAGATCGACGACGAGGGCCTCATCACCTATGCCGCAGACAAGGAACGCTGTGCACGCGTCGCCGGGCTGGCCGTCCGGCACGCGAAACTGCGTCACATCGCGCCCGCCGACAAGCGGGTCGCCCTGGTGTTCTCGGCATACCCGACCAAGCACGCCCGCATCGGCAACGCCGTCGGGCTGGACACGCCGGCCAGCGCCGTCGCCCTGCTGCGCGCCATGCGCCAGGCAGGCTACGACATCGGCGAAGTGCCCGGTGTCGATGCCGGGGATGGTGACGCGTTGGTGCACGCACTCATCGAACGCGGTGGCCAGGATCCCGACTGGCTGACGCCGGATGCCCTGGAGGCCAACCCGATCCGCGTCTCGGCCAAGGACTACCGGGCCTGGTTCGCCACCCTGCCGCAAGATTTCGCCGAAGCGATCGTGAAGCACTGGGGCCCGCCGCCGGGTGAGCTGTTCGTCGACCGCAGTCGCGATCCGGACGGTGAGATCGTCATCGCCGCAATGCAGTCGGGCAACACCGTGGTGCTGGTGCAGCCGCCGCGCGGGTTCGGCGAAAACCCGGTGGCGATCTATCACGACCCCGATCTGCCGCCCAGTCACCACTACCTGGCGGCCTATCGCTGGGTGGATGACGAATTCGGCGACTCCTTCAAGGCGGATGCCGTCGTGCACCTGGGTAAGCACGGCAACCTGGAATGGTTGCCCGGCAAGACCCTCGGGCTGTCGGCGGGGTGCGGACCCGATGCCGCGCTCGGCGATCTGCCGCTGATCTACCCGTTCCTGGTCAACGATCCGGGCGAGGGCACCCAGGCGAAGCGGCGCGCCCACGCCACTCTGGTCGACCACCTGATCCCGCCGATGGCGCGCGCCGAAACCTACGGCGACATCGCGCGTCTTGAGCAGTTGCTCGACGAGCACTCCAATGTCTCGGCGTTGGACCCGGCCAAGCTGCCGGCCATCCGTCAGCAGATCTGGACCCTGATGCGCGCGGCCAAGATGGACCACGATCTGGGCCTGGAAGACCGCCCGGATGAGGACTCCTTCGACGACATGCTGCTGCACGTCGACGGGTGGCTGTGCGAGATCAAGGATGTCCAGATCCGCGACGGTCTGCACATCCTCGGCCAGGCGCCGGTGGGGGAGGCCGAACTCGATCTGGTCCTGGCCATCCTGCGCGCCCGCCAGCTGTTCGGCGGCGAGCAGACTGTGCCGGGGCTGCGTCAGGCGCTCGGGCTGGCCGAGGACGGCACTGCCGACAAGGCCAGCGTGGACGCCGCCGAGGCCCGGGCCCGTGAACTCGTCGCGGCCCTGCAGGCCAGTGGTTGGGACAGTGCGGCGGTCGACGGGCTGACCGAGGATCCGACGGTGGCCGCCATCCTGCGGTTCGCCGCCGACGAGGTGGTGCCCCGGCTGCGTGGCACCGACGGTGAGATCGACGCGGTGCTGCGCGCACTCGACGGGCACTACATCCCGGCCGGCCCCTCGGGGTCGCCGCTGCGCGGGCTGGTCAACGTCTTGCCCACCGGGCGCAACTTCTACTCGGTGGACCCTAAGGCGGTGCCGTCCCGGCTCGCATGGGACACCGGGGTGGCTATGGCCGAGTCCCTGCTGGAGCGCTACCGCACCGATCACGGCCGGTGGCCGGCCTCGGTCGGCCTGTCGGTGTGGGGTACGTCGGCGATGCGCACGGCCGGCGACGATATCGCCGAAGTGCTTGCGCTGCTGGGTGTCCGGCCGGTGTGGGATGACGCCTCGCGGCGGGTGGTGAGCCTGGAGCCGATCACGCTCGCCGAGCTGGGCCGGCCCCGGATCGACGTCACCGTCCGCATCTCCGGTTTCTTCCGGGATGCCTTCCCACACGTGGTCACCATGCTCGACGACGCGGTTCGGCTGGTTGCCGGCCTGGATGAGGCGCCCGAGGACAACTACGTCCGGGCGCACAGCCAGGCCGACATCGCCGAGCATCGTGACGAACGCCGAGCCACCACAAGAATTTTCGGGTCCAAACCGGGCACCTACGGGGCTGGGCTGCTGCAACTCATCGACAGCCGCAACTGGCGCGACGACAACGATCTGGCACAGGTCTACACCGCCTGGGGTGGTTTCGCCTACGGCCGGGACCTGGACGGCGCACCCGCCGCCGACGATATGAACAAGGCCTATCGTCGGATCGCGGTGGCGGCCAAGAACACCGACACCCGTGAGCACGACATCGCCGACTCGGACGACTATTTCCAGTACCACGGCGGCATGATCGCGACGGTGCGGGCGCTCACAGGTGCGGACCCGGCGGCCTATATCGGCGACAACACCCGGCCCGACGCCGTGCGCACCCGCACCCTCAGCGAGGAGACCACCCGGGTGTTCCGGGCCCGCGTGGTGAACCCGCGCTGGATCAACGCGATGCGTCGCCACGGCTACAAGGGTGCCTTCGAGATGGCCGCCACCGTCGACTACCTGTTCGGCTACGACGCGACCGCCCACGTGATGTCGGACTGGATGTACGAACAGTTGAGCGCCTCCTATGTGCTGGACCCGGAGAACCGCAAGTTCATGTCCGAGTCCAATCCGTGGGCCCTGCACGGGATGGCGGAGCGGTTGCTGGAGGCGGCCGGCCGGGGGATGTGGGCGCAGCCGGAAGCGGACACCCTCGACGGGTTGCGCCAGGTGTTGTTGGAGACCGAAGGCGATCTGGAAGGCTGAGTTTCCCGGTATTTCCGGGTGCCCACTAGATTCACAGTCATGGCACTTAACTTCGCCGATGTCGCCAAGGCCGAATACATCCTGCTGACCACGTTCACCAAGGACGGCCGGGCCAAACCGACGGCCATCTGGGCGGCGCCGGATGGGGACCGGCTGTTGGTCATCACCCAGGGAAAGTCCTGGAAGGTCAAGCGGATCCGCAACACCCCGCGGGTCACGGTCGCGATCTGTGATCGCCGCGGCAACGCCAAGAGCGAGGCGGTCGAGGCGACCGCCGCCATCCTGGACCAGTCCCAGATCGGCAAGGTCTACGACGCGATCGGGGCGCGGTACGGACTGCTCGGAAAGACGTTCAACCTGTTCTCCAAGCTGCGCGGCGGCATGAAGAACAATGTCGGTCTCGAACTCCGTGCAGCCGTCTAGTCGAGGCGCCGCACGGCACGCAGATATCGGCAGGTTGGTGCTGACCTGTCCCGACCGGGCCGGCATCGTCGCCGCGGTATCGACCTTCCTGACCCGTGCAGGCGCCAACATCATTTCGCTGGACCAGCACTCCACCCAGCCCGAGGGCGGAACGTTCCTGCAGCGCACCGTGTTTCATCTGCCCGGACTCACCGCCGCAAGCCCTGAACTGGATCGGGAATTCGCCGAGCTCGCCGCCCGGTTCGATATCGACTACCGGTTCACCGAGGCCGCCAAGCCCAAACGGGTCGCCATCTTCGCCTCCACCGCCGACCACTGCCTGCTCGATCTGCTGTGGCGCAACCGCAGGGGCGAGCTGGATATGACGGTGGTGATGGTGATCGCCAACCATCCCGATTTGGCCGAGCAGGTGCGGGCGTTCAACGTGCCCTTTGTCTACATACCGGCCACCCGCGACACCCGCGCCGAAGCCGAGCAGCGGCAGCTGGAACTGCTGCGGGGCAACGTGGATCTGGTGATACTCGCGCGCTACATGCAGATCGTCACGCCGGAGTTCCTGGACGAGATCGGGTGCCCGCTGATCAACATCCATCATTCGTTTCTGCCGGCGTTCATCGGCGCCAACACCTACCGTCGCGCCCGGGAGCGCGGGGTCAAGCTGATCGGTGCGACCGCGCATTACGTCACGGCCGACCTCGACGAGGGCCCGATCATCGAACAGGACGTGGTGCGCGTGGACCACACCCACGCCGTCGAGGATCTGGTGCGCCTCGGCGCCGACGTCGAGCGGGCCGTGCTGTCCCGCGCGGTGCTGTGGCATTGCCAGGACCGCATCCTGCGCCACGACAACGAGACGGTGATCTTCTGACCGCATGGCTCGTCCGCGCGCATCGCGCAGAATGAGCACATGGCCCCGACCTTCGACGACGTCCACCGCGAGAAGTACCTGCTGCTCACCACGTTCACCAAGGACGGCCGTCCCAAGCCCACGACCGTCTGGGGCGTGCCCCACGAGGGCACGTTGCTGATCGCCACCGACGACGGCTCCTGGAAGACCAAGCGGATCAACAACACCCCGCGGGTCACCATCCAGAAGTGCGGCGTACTGGGCAAGGTCAAAGGTGAACCGGTCGAGGCCGTCGCCCGCAATCTGCCGAAGACCGAGACCCGGCGGGTGTTCGACATGGTCACCAGGCGCTACTGGTGGCACGCGTGGTGGTGGATCCCGCAGGCCGTCCTGCGCGGCGGTGTCGACAAGGTGCACGCCGCGATCGAGGTTCAGCCCGTCGAGGCTTAGGAACCAGTTCGCGCTCTCGTGCGTTGACCGGATATGGCAATGCGACTGTTCCTCGTCTACGTCCTCGTCGAACTGGCGGTGGTCGTGGGCTTGGTGTCGACCATCGGGTTCGGGTGGACAGTGCTGGCCCTGCTGGCCGTATTCGGACTGGGGCTGGCGTTGGCCGGCGCGCAGCTGACCCGTCAGCTCGCTCGCCTGCAGGGGGCGCTGCGCAGCCGTTCTGACTCCCGCTTCGCTCGCCCCGGCGCGAACGACCCCTCGCTGGCCACCGACAGCGTGCTGATCGCGCTGGGCACGGTGCTGGTGGCCATCCCCGGTCTGGCCAGCTCGCTGGTGGGGGCGCTGCTACTCCTCCCGCCGACCAGGGTCGCCGCCCGGCCGCTGGCCAACCGCCTGATCAATCGCCAGCTCAGCCGCGCGGTGCCGGTCATGGTCTACAGCAGCACCGCGACCACTGCGACCACCGTGCACGGCGATTACGTCGACGGTGAGGTCATCGACGTGGTCGACGAGGTGATCACCCCGACCCCGCTGGACCGACGCGCCGACTGAGTACCCTGTCACCCTCGTGACCACTCTGCTACTCAACGGGCGCGTGCACAGCCCGGTCGCCCCTGATGCCACCGCCATGGCGATACGCGACGGCCTGGTCGTCTGGCTGGGCTCCGATGACGCCGCCCGCAGCGAGTTCCCACTCGCCGAGGTGGTCGATCTCGCGGGTGCCTTCGTCGCTCCGGCGTTCGTGGACAGTCATGTGCACGCGACAGCGACCGGGCTGGCGCTGACCGGGCTGGATCTGCGCACCGCGCGGTCGCATGCGGACTGCCTGCGCCTGGTCGCCGAGTATGCGGCCGCCCATCCCGACGGCATCGTCTGGGGACACGGCTGGGATGAGACGGGCTGGCCGGACGCGGCACCGCCGACCACAGCCGATCTCGACGCCGTGCTGGGCGGGCGGCCCGCCTATCTGAGCCGGGTCGACGTGCACTCCGCTGTGGCATCGACAGGTCTGCGCAGCACCGTCGCCGACCTGGCGGCCGTACCCGGGTACCACCCGCAGCTGCCGCTGACCGCCGACGCGCACCACGCCGCACGGGCCGCCGCCCGGGATCTGCTGTCACCCGAGCAGCGCAAAGGTGCCCAGCATGCCGCGCTGGATGCCGCCGCCGCCCTCGGGATCGCCGCCGTGCACGAATGCGCCGGCCCGGATATCGGTGGACTGGACGACTGGGATGCGCTGCGGTCCCTCGATCACGGTGTCGAGGTCATCGGCTATTGGGGTGAGGCGGTGGGAAGCGCCGAAGCGGCCCGAGCCCTTGTCGAACGCACCGGCGCGCGCGGGCTGGCCGGCGACCTGTTCGTCGACGGTGCCCTCGGGTCGCGAACCGCCTGGTTGCACGAGCCCTACGCGGATGCCCCGCACACCTGCGGCAACAGCTACCTGGACGCCGCGGCGGTCACTGCTCATCTGTTGGCATGCACCGAAGCCGGGATCACGGCCGGTTTCCACGTGATCGGCGACGCCGCCGTCACCACGGTCGTCAATGCCCTCCAGGTCGTGGCCGACCGGTTCGGGGGGCCTGCGGTCGCCCGCTGCGGGCACCGACTGGAACACCTGGAGATGGTCGAGCCGGAGCAGGCCGAGCGGCTGGGCGCCGTGGGCGTCATCGCGAGCATGCAACCCAACTTCGACGCCCTCTGGGGCGGGCCGGACGGTATGTACGCCCAACGTCTCGGGGTTGACCGAGCCGGCAAACTCAACCCCTTCGCGCTGTTAGCATCCCAAGGCGTGCCACTCGCCTTCGGCTCCGACAGTCCGGTCACCGGGCTTGACCCGTGGCAATCCGTGCGCGCCGCCGCCGAACATCGCACCCCGGGCAGCGCGGTGTCCGCGCGCGCGGCGTTCTCCGCGGCAACACGCGGTGCGTGGCGGGCCTCGGGTGTGCGCGACGGAGTCACCGGCACGCTGGTGCCGGGTGCGCCCGCGTCCTACGCGATCTGGGATGCCGGCGATCTGGAGGTGAGCATCCCGGCCACCGAGGCCGTGCAGCGGTGGTCCACCGATCCGCGATCCCGGGTGCCCGCGTTGCCGAGGCTGACACCGGAACGGTCGCCGCGCTGCCTGCGGACCGTGCACCGGGGTGTGGTCCTGTATGGCTGACACCGAGCCCGAAGTCGAGACGGCACCGGAGACCGAAACCGAGACCGCAGCCGAAACCGAGCCAGAACGCAGCGGCCCTGGACGGCTGGCCCGACTCGGCGCCCGGTTGCGCCAGATCACGCTGCCGCGGCTGCCCAGGTTCGCGGTGTCACTGGTCGCCGGCCTGCTGATGTGTGCGAGTTTCCCGCCGTGGGGCTGGTGGTACTGCGCATTTCTGTCGCTGGCGCTGCTGGGCTGGGTGCTGACCCGCACTCAGACCACCCGCGCCGGCGGGTTCGGCTACGGGCTGGTGTTCGGTCTGGCGTTCTACGTCCCGCTGCTGCCGTGGATCGGCAATCTGGTCGGCACACTGCCGTGGCTGGCGCTGGCGTTGCTGCAGGCGCTGTTCCCCGCACTGTTCGGGCTGCTGGCGGTGGTGGTGCGCCAACTACCCGGCTGGCCGGTGTGGTTCGCCGCCGAGTGGGCGGTCGGTGAATGGCTCAAATCCGTGGTGCCGTTCGGCGGTTTTCCGTGGGGTGTCGTCGGCTTCGGTCAGGCCGGTGGGCCGCTGCTGCCGCTGGCACAGCTCGGCGGCGCACCGCTGGTGTCGGCCGCCGTGGCGCTGGTCGGATTCAGTCTCACCGCGATCGCACTGGAAATCGTGCTGTGGTGGCGGCGCAGTCACCCCGATCATGCCGCCGCGTCCTCCGACGCCGCCCGTCCCGAGATCGTGCTACCCGGCGTGTGCCTGTCCGTCGTACTCCTGGGCACTGCGCTGGTGTGGCCCGCGGTGCACAAGGCCGGCGCCGGTTCCGGTGAGCACCCGTCGGTGACCGTCGCGGCGATACAGGGCAACGTCCCGCGTCTCGGGCTCGATTTCAACGCCCAGCGGCGGGCGGTGCTGGACAACCACGTCAACGAGACCCTGCGGCTGGCCGAGGATGTCCAGGCCGGCCGCGCGCCGCAGCCCATGGTCGTGATCTGGCCGGAGAACTCGTCGGATATCGACCCGCTGATCAATGCCGACGCCGGTGCGGAGATCTCCGAAGCAGCCCGGGCCATCCATGCGCCGATCCTGGTCGGCACCGTCCTGCGCGCCCCCGGCTTCACGCCGGAAACCCCCGTCGCGACCAATACGGTGCTGGTCTGGGATGGGCTGACCGGGCCCGGGGAACGCCACGACAAGAAGATCGTCCAACCCTTCGGCGAATATCTGCCCTGGCGCAGTCTCTTCCGGCACATCTCGTCCTACGCCGATCGCGCCGGCTACTTCGTCCCGGGTGCAGGCAACGGTGTGGTGACGGCCGCAGGCATCCCGATCGGCATCACCACCTGCTGGGAGGTGATCTTCGACCGGGCCGCCCGCGAATCCGTGCTCAACGGTGCCCAACTGCTCGCCGTTCCCGCCAACAACGCGACATTCAACGCCGCGATGAGTGCCCAGCAGCTGGCTTTCGCCCGGCTGCGCGCCGTCGAACACGACCGCTACGTGGTGGTGGCCGGCACCGTCGGGATCAGCGCGATCATCGCGCCGGACGGCCACGAACTGGCCAGCACCGAGTTCTTCGAACCGGGTTATCTCGACGCCGCGGTGCGGCTCAAATCCAACCTCACCTTTGCGACACAGTGGGCCCCGGCCGTCCAGATAGCGCTTCTGGCGATCGGCGTTGCCGCTGTGATCGCGGCCATGCTGCACAATGGGAGCTTCGTGCCAAGGCGCCGGACCGCAGGATCCGGTGAAACAGATTTGCAGCCCGACGGGGGCCATGCAGACGAGCCCGATCCGGGCAGTAAGGACACAGGAAGCACATGACCACTCCTGGGACAGGAGCGGAGCGACCGGGCAACCCGGCGTCGCCGAGCCGGCGCACGCTGGTGATCATTCCGACCTATAACGAGCGGGAGAACCTCCCGCTCATCGTGGGCCGCGTGCACGCCGCCCGGCCCGACGTACATGTGCTGATCGTCGATGACGGAAGCCCGGACGGTACCGGCCAGCTGGCCGACGAACTTGCCCTGGCCGATCCGGACCGCGTGCATGTCATGCACCGGGTCAGCAAAGACGGCCTCGGTGCCGCGTACCTCGCCGGGTTCGCCTGGGGGCTGGGCCGCGAGTACACGGTGCTGGTGGAGATGGACGCCGACGGCAGCCATGCCCCCGAAGAGCTGAGCCGGCTGCTCGAGGCGGTCGACGCCGGTGCGGATCTGGCGATCGGCTCGCGCTACGTGCCGGGCGGAACGGTGCGCAACTGGCCCTGGCGCCGGCTTGCGCTGTCGCGAACCGCCAACACGTATTCGCGCGTGCTGCTCGGGGTCGATATCAACGACATCACCGCCGGCTACCGCGCCTACCGGCGCGAGGTGCTGGAGAAGATCGATCTCGGCGCGGTCGACTCGAAGGGCTACTGCTTCCAGATCGATCTGACCTGGCGGGCCATCAATGCCGGGTTCACCGTCGTGGAGGTGCCCATCACGTTCACCGAGCGTGAACTCGGCGTATCGAAGATGAGCGGCTCGAACATCCGGGAGGCGATGTCCAAGGTCGCCGAGTGGGGGATCCGGGGCCGACTCGACCGGGCCCGCGGCATCGCCCGCTGACCACCTCGGAAGTGGCGTGCCCACCCGTACCGGATGTGCACGCCACACCGCAGGTCAGGACCCGCGGCGGCGGGTCTTGATGATCTCCAGACGCTCCTTGAGCAGTTCGTCGAGCTCTTCGACGGAGCGACGCTCCAACAGCATGTCCCAGTGCGTGCGGGGCGGCTTCACCTTCTTGGGCTCCGGAACGTCACCTTCGATGAGGGTGCCTTCCATCCCGTTGCGGCACGTCCAGGTGCCGGGAATCTCCGCGTCGTCGGCGAACGGCACATCGAATTCCTCGCCGTTGTCGGTGCGGTAGCGCGCCACCTGACGCGGCGCCAGATCATGGTTGCGGTCGGTCTCGTAGCTCACAGCTCCGAGGCGGCTGCCTCTCAGAACGCGATCGGCCATCGTCAACACTCCTCTTGCCGGCTGTATTTCGTCCGCAGTTTCAACGCAGACGGTGCCCGCGAAGTTCCTGACTCAGCCAAAGAGGATAGCGTGCCGTCCCTCAAAGTTGCCTGTCTCGTGTCTGTGTTACCAGCCCGCCGTGCCAATTCCCGGATCCACCGGCCCACGGGTCTACAGTCGGGATTCGTGACCGCAGCAGCGCCTTCTCCGGCATCCAGCCAGCCGCGTCGCCGCGCCCGTGCGCAGCCGTGCCGGTGGTGCGGCCGTGAGGTCGCCGACGCCGGGATGGGACGCCGCCGCCAGTACTGCCGCCAGTCCTGCCGACAGCGTGCCTACGAGCAGCGGGCACAGGTCAAGGGCACCTCGTTCGCACCAGACGCCGTGGTGCTGACCGCCGACGAGGCCGCCGACCTGTCCGACCGGGTCTACCAGGTGCGGTGTGCGGCCGAGGACATCGCCACCGCCTTGCAAGAGGGCGCAGACGGATCCGAACTCCGGGACCTGTGCGAGGTACTGATCCAGGCCGCCAAGGCCGCCGACGGCTGGCGCTGAGACCCAGGTTCCGCGGAGACCCCCACGCAGGAGTCTCACAGCTACGATGGCGCGGTGTCCGCCCCCGCACCTGATGGCCCTGCCGGCGTGTGGCGATTCGACGAGTTCGTGCTGGATACCCAGCGTTACGAGCTGCGCCGTGGCGGCGAGGTGGTGCGGGTCGAACCGCAGGTCTTCGATGTGATGACCCAGCTGGTGCGCAACCACGACAGGTTCCTCACCAAAGAAGAACTGTTCGACACGGTCTGGGGCGGCCGGTTCGTCGGAGAAGCGGCGCTGACCAGCCGGATCAAAGCGGCTCGCCGGGCACTCGGCGATGACGGCGAATCCCAGCGCTATATCCGTACCATCCGGGGCCGCGGCTACCAGTTCGTCGGCACCCTCACCGTCCCCGAGACACTCTCAGCCCCGGTCAGCGCACCGCCTCCGCGCCAACACATCGCGTTCTGCCGCGCCGCGGACGGCGTGCGGCTGGCGTACGCCGTGGCCGGGGAGGGCCCGCCGCTGGTGCGGGCCGCCAACTGGATGACCCACCTGGGCTACGACATCGAAAGCCCGGTGTGGCGGCACTGGGTTCGCGACCTCGCGGCCCGGCACACCTTCATCCGTTACGACGAGCGTGGTTGTGGACTATCGGACTGGGAGGCCGTCGACTTCACCTTCGATGACTGGGTCGCCGACCTGGAGACGGTGGTGGAAGCGCTTGGGCTGGAACGCTTTCCGCTGCTGGGCGTGTCGCAGGGCGGTGCGGTGGCGGTGGCCTACGCCGCCCGGCACCCGGACCGGGTCACCCACCTGATCCTGTGCGGGGCGTACGCCCGCGGTCGGGCTGTCCGCGCGATGAGCGATGATGAGAGACGCGCCGCCGCACTGGATTTGGATCTGGCCCGAGTGGGCTGGGGTCGCGACGACCCGGCGTTCCGGCAGGTCTTCGCAGCCCAATTCCTGCCCGACGGCGCCCGTGCCGACTGGGAGGCATTCGACCATCTGCAGCGCCGCACCACCTCACCGGAGAACGCGGTGCGCTTCCTCGACGAGTTCGGCCGCATCGACGTTCGCGACCTGGCCCGCGACGTGGCGTGCCCCACGCTGATCATGCATTCCGCCGACGACCGCCGTGTCCCCATGCGCTACGGGGAGGAGTTGGCCGCCCTGATCCCGAACTCCCGGCTGGTGGCGTTGCGGAGCAACAATCACCTACTCACCGAAGCCGAACCCGCGTGGCAGGTCTTCCTGTCCGAACTGACGGAATTCCTGCGTTCCTGAGTCGGCGTGGGTTCTCCACGCAATCTCCACGCAATCTCCATGTACTCCCGGCCGGCGACGACCATGCTGGTGACATGAGAAAGTTCTCCCGCACCCTCCTCGCCGGCGCCGCCGCGATGCTCGCCCTGGGCACCGTGGCCTGCTCCGGTGGCACCTCTACTCAGGCGGGGTCCACATCGGCCACCGCAGCCCCGTCCACCAGCACCGCCACCCCCTTCCCGCAGTCGGCCCGCTACATGGCTGACGCCGAGAAGGACGGCAAGAAGATGGCGATCGGCATCTCGGTCGACGGTGATTCCGTCACCGCCTACGCCTGCAACGGCACCGACGACGAAGCCTGGTTCTTCGGCAATCAATCCGCCGGCAGCATCGACATCACCTCGAAATTCCGTGACACCTTGGCCGCCAGTTTCACCGGCTCCGATGTCACCGGGGCGCTCACCATGAACGGCGTCACCTACGACTTCACCGCCGCTCCGGTTTCGGCCCCGGCAGGCATGTACACCGCCGCACTCGACGGTGCGCGGGCCTCCTGGATCATTCGGCCCGATGGCTCGGTGACCGGCGTGCAGTTCAACGGCGGCATCAGTGGCCGCGACTTCGAGCAGGCCGAGCTGCAGCAGCTCAACGCTGCGCAGTTCCAGGCCCAGGTCCGCAACAAGCGCAAACTGCAGCAGGCCGACCAGACCGTCAAACTGTCGGGCAACACCCTCACCTCGAGGATCAACGGGAGCGAGGTCACCGGGCACCTAGTCACCGGTACCACCCGATTCGGCTGATATCCGGCACAAAGCCGCCCAAATGCACATTTGGGCGGCTTTATGCGAGAGCGCCCTGGCATTTCGTCGATCTCGGCGGCCTCAGCAGGACAGCCGCACCCCGATATCGGGTGGTGCCTGGACCGGGGCGAGGCAGCCGAACCCGTCCACGCCGGCGGGCCGCATCCGGGTCGCCGTCTGGTGGGCATGGTTGACGCAGATCACCGCGTCACCGTCTGCCCGGCAAGCGAAGTCACCGAACGCCAGCGTCTGGCCGGACGAGAGGCCAGGGCCGTTGCCATCCACGAACGGCCCGGGATCGCCGTGCAGTGAGCCGATGTTCACGCTGGTCCCGTCGAAGTCCACCCAGTTGCCCTTCCACATCGTGAACGCGTCGGGCGGCTTGGGCGGCGGATTGGTCAGTTTCACCAGACAGGCCAGCGCACCATCGTTGTAGTGCGCGCTGCTGATGCAGCTCACGGTGTCGGTGCTGAATGCCACCCCGTGTACGTCGGTGGTGGTGCCGTCGCGGCTGACGGAACCGAACTTCTCGGCGGGTACCGCCTTGCCGGCGTTCACCCACCGCGTCACCTCGGCGATCGGTGCACCGGGTGCCGGCGGTCGCGGTGACGTGGAGCTCGGCGCGGTGGTGCTGGGTGCGGGCCGGGATGTGCCCGGCGTGATCGCGGTCAGCGGTGGCGGCGCAGGCACGGCGGCGCCCTTCATATCCTGCGAACACCCCGCCACCAGCGCGGACGCCATGAGCACCACTGCCATCCGCATGCGGCAAGGGTAGCCGTTCGCTACCGTCAGGCCATGCACGAACACACCGTCCGCGTGAAGATCAGCACCGGGACGATCGAGGGTTTCACCCGCAACGGGGTACACCGCTGGCGCTCGATCCCGTATGCGAAACCGCCGGTCGGTGCCCTGCGTTACCGTGCGCCCCGCCCCGCGTCGCCTTGGCCGGGGGTGCGTTACTGCCATGGATTCGCCAACTGCGCCCCACAGCAGCGGATGTACACACTGCTCGGTGTCGGCAAATATCAGCCGATGAGCGAGGACTGTCTGACGCTCAATGTGGTGGCTCCGCAGGACCCGGCAGATGACGGGCCCCTTCCGGTGATGTTCTTCATCCACGGCGGCGGCTACCTCATGGGCAGCTCGGCGACACCGATCTATGACGGGGTCGCCCTGGCCAAAGGTGGCTGTGTGTACGTCTCGGCCAACTACCGCCTGGGCGCGCTGGGTTGTTTCGATCTGTCCGCATTGTCCACACCCGAGCACGAGATCGACGACAACCTCTACCTGCGCGACCTGATCATGGCACTGCGCTGGGTGCGGGAGAACATCGCGGTGTTCGGTGGCGACCCGGACAATGTGACGATCTTCGGGGAGAGCGCCGGCGCGCATGCCGTCGCCACGCTGATGGCGATACCCGAGGCAGAAGGTCTTTTCGCACAAGCGATTTCGCAGAGCGCTGCCAGCGGTATGGTGCGCAACCCGGATCAGGCGGCCATGTTCGCCGCGCAGTTCGCCGGGTTGCTCGGCGCGTCCGGCACGGATGGGGCGCGCGCGGCGATGTCCGCGCGGCCGGCTGATCTGCTGGCCGCGCTGGACACCCTGATCGCCCGCGCGGGCAAGGAGATGCCCGGCGCGTTCCCGGTGGGTCCCACCTGCGGTACCGACCTGTTGCCGGAGGACCCGGTCGTCGCGATGCGTAGCGGCCGTGCGCACCGGATCCCGCTGGTCGTCGGCAGCAATGCCGAGGAAGGCAGGCTGTTCACCCGTTTCATGCAGCTGCTGCCGACCACCGAGCAGAGCATCGAGATGCTGCTCTCGACCACCGGGACCGAAACCCGCGATCGCGTCATCGCCGCCTATCCGGACTATCCCGCCCGAGCCGCGTGTATCCGGCTGGGTGGTGACTTCGCGTTCGGCACCGCCAGTTGGGATATCGCGGAGGCGCACAGCCGCCACCGGCCCACCTACGTCTACCGCTACGACTATGCGCCACGGATCCTGCACTGGTCGGGGATGGGTGCCACCCACGCGACAGAGCTGCTGGCGGTGTTCGGTGTCTACCGCACCCGCCTCGGCGGACTGCTCACGGCGGCCGCCGACGGCTCCTCGGCTCGCCGCGTCAGCCGGCAGGTACAGACGCGTTGGGGCACCTTCGGCAGGACCGGCAACCCCGGCGAGGGCTGGCCACGCTATGACCAGGACATGCGTGCGGTGCTGGTATTCGACCGCAACACCCACCTGGAATACGACCCGGCGGCCGAGCGTCGCCGAGCCTGGGAAGGTTTCACGCTGGCCGTGGGTTGACGGCTGACTTTCCCGCAGGCCTTCGCAATGGCCTGCGCACCACCGCACGGTGTGCTTGCGTAGAGCGATGGCGCACCCTCTTGACCCGCTCGATGCCGACGAATTCACTGCTGTCGCCGCGATCCTCGGCGCTCGGCACGGAGTGCGCGCCCCCGGCTGGCGCTTCGCCTCCATCGAACTCGCCGAGCCGACCAAGGACGAGTTGCGCGCCTTCGCCGGCGGGGGCACAGCCCCGCCCCGCCGGGCGCTGGCGGTCTGCCTTGATCGCGCGCACAACGCCACCTACAAGGCGCTGGTATCGCTGCACGCTCAGACGGTGGAGTCCTTCGACCACATCCCCGGCGTGCAGGCCAACTTCACCGTCGACGAATTCGTCGAATGCGACCAGGTGCTGCGCGCGCACCCCGAGGTGATCGCGGCGCTGGCGCGCCGCGGCATCACCGACCTGGACAGCGTGTTCATGGATACCTGGACCTACGGGGACGCGGTCGCCCCACCCGAGTTCCGGGACCGGCGGCTGGGTTGGTCGGACACGTGGCGTCGGGACGCACCAGGGGCGAACCCGTACGCCCACCTCGTCAGCGGGCTGCACTGTGTGGTCGACCTGAACACCATGGAGGTGCTCCGCGTGGAGGACTCGGGTCCGTTCGCCGAGGGGGCCGAACCCCCGGTGGTGATGGGCGAGTACGTTCCCCGTCACATCCCGGATCGGATATCGGCTGTGTCCCAGCGTGATCCGCTCACCCCGCTTCTTATCACCCAGCCCGAAGGTCCGTCGTTCACCCTGGATGGTCACCTGTTGACGTGGCAGAACTGGTCACTGCGAGTCGGTTTCAACTACCGGGAAGGCATGACGCTGCACGCGCTGACCTATCGTGACGGCGGCCGGATCCGTTCCGTCGCGCACCGGATGTCGTTTGCCGAGATGGTGGTGCCCTATCGGGACGCCTCGGTGGACCACTACCGTCGCACCGCCTTCGACATCGGCGAGTGGGGCCTGGGTTTCATGACGACCTCGCTGACCCTGGGATGCGACTGCCTGGGGGAGATCCGTTACCTGGATGCGGTGCTGCACAACAGCAAAGGCGAGCCCTACACCATCGCCAACGCCATCTGCATCCACGAGGAAGACAATGCGGTGCTGTGGAAGCATGTGGATCACGACGCCGGTGCCGAGGTGCGCCGGATGCGCAGACTCACGTTGAGCTTCCATGTCACCGTCGCCAACTACGAGTACCTGGTCTACTGGCGGCTGTATCAGGACGGCAATATCGAGTGCGAGGTCCGGGCCACCGGCATCATGGTCACCACTCCGCTGCCGCCGGGCGCTCCGAATCCCAACGGCACCCTGGTCGACGAGCGCACCTACGCACCGTTTCATCAGCACTTCCTGGTGGCTCGCCTGGACCTCGACATCGACGGCCCGGACAACACCGTCTACATGTCGGAATCCTTTGCCGAACCGATCTCGGAGGAGAACCCGCACGGTCTGTCGGTGGTGACCCGAAACATCCCGCTGCGCACCGAGAGTGAGGGCAAACAGGACCTCAACTTCGCCACCCAGCGCACCTGGAAGGTGGTCAACACCAACGTCGTCAACGGCCTGGGCACTCATCCGTCGTACAAGCTGGTACCCACCGGGGCGCTGCCGGCGATGTTCGATCCCGCCGCCCCGGTCCTGCAACGCGCCAACGTCATCGGGCACACCCTGTGGGTCACCCCGAACCGCGCCGATGAGCGCTGGCCGGCAGGCGAATTCGTCAACCAGTCGGTCTCCGACACCGGCCTGGGGGAGTGGACCAAGGCGGACCGCCCCATCCTCGACACCGATGTGGTCCTCTGGTACGTCTCCGGTCTGCACCACATCACCCGTCCCGAGGACTGGCCGGTCATGCCCGTCGACGTGGTGTCGTTCTGGTTGAAACCGTTCGGCTTCTTCGACCGTAATCCGGCCCTGGACGTCCCCCGGGACGAAAAACTTGACACCTGTCACATGTGATCGCAGTCACTGCTAAGTTCACTGGCGTGCACAGTGAACTCATCGAGCGTCCCACCGACCTGACCGACGACTGGCTGACCGCAGCGCTGGGCGCAGGTCGGGTCGAGGGCCACGATGTCGAGCGCATCGGCACAGGTCAGATGAGTGAGTGCTACCGGGTCACGCTGCGCTACGCAGACGGCGACAGCGGCCCCGCCAGCGTCGTCCTCAAGGTGGCCGCCGCCGATCCGAACAGCCGGACGACCGGCCTCGCCATGGGGCTCTATGAACGAGAGGTGCGGTTCTACGCCGAGATCGCACCGGCCCTGGGCAACGGGGGAACGGCGAGCCCGTTCGCCCCGTGCCTGCATCATGCCTACGATCCGGAGACCGGCGCCTTCGACCTCCTGCTCTCAGATGCCACGCCCGCGGTCGTCGGGGACGAGATCCGCGGTGCCACACCGCAGCAGGCGGCGCTGGCGTTGCATCAGCTGGGACTGGTGCACGGCCCGCTGCTCGGCAACCCCGACCTGGCCGGTGCGGCCTGGCTGAATCGGGACGCGCCGATCAACCAGGCGCTGATCGCCGGACTGTACGCCGCGTTCTCCGAGCGCTACGCCGACCGGATCGAGCCGCGACACCGCGAGGTGTGCGAACGCCTGGTCGGGTCATTCGACGCCTACCTGACGCAGGAAGCCGGGGCCGCAAAGGGATTGGTGCACGGCGACTACCGCCTGGACAACATGCTGTTCGGTGCGGCCGGCGCCGACCGGCCGCTGACGGTGGTGGACTGGCAGACCGTGACCTGGGGTCCGGCCCTGACCGACGTCGCCTACTTCCTCGGCTGCGCCCTCGAGCCGGCGGTGCGCCGGTCTCACTACGACGAGCTGCTGGCGGCCTATCAGGGCGCCGTGGGGGACGGGCTGTCCCTGGACGCCGTGCGCGACGGGGTGCGCAGGCAGAGCTTCTTCGGGGTGATGATGGCCATCGTGTCCTCGATGCTCGTCGAGCGGACCGACCGCGGTGACCTGATGTTCATGACGATGCTGCAACGGCACTGCGAACACGTGCTGGACACCGACGCCCTCGCGGTGCTGCCGGACGCCGCGGTGCCGGCACCCCTGGTCCCGGAGCCAGGGGATGAGGCACCGCACCCGGCCGGCGATGAGCCGCTGTGGAATGAGAGCTGGTACTTCGATTTCGCCGACGCCGCCCAGGGCATCGGCGGATGGGTGCGGCTGGGTCTGTATCCCAACCAGCAGAAGGCATGGGTCAACGCCCTGGTGTGTGGACCGGGCCTGCCGACGGTGGCGATCAACGACTTCGAGGTCGCCCTGCCCGCCGATCCCGCGCACATCCGCACCGATGACCTCGAGCTGTCGCTGGCGCCAACCGACCCGCTGCGCTCCTACCGTGTGACCGTACGGGGACACGGCCAGGCCTACGACGATCCCGCCGGCCTGCTGCACGGTGCGACGGGCCGGACCGTGGACGTCGCGCTGGATCTGGAATTCGCCACCGCGGGAACGCCGTACCAGTACCGGATCACGCCGCGTTACGAGATTCCGTGCAGCGTCACCGGCACCACCACGGTGGGCGGCACGACGTACGCGCTCACGGCCGTCCCCGGCCAGCGTGACCACTCGTGGGGTGTGCGGGACTGGTGGAGCATGGACTGGGTGTGGAGCGCCCTTCACCTGGACGACGGCACTCATCTGCACGGCGTCGACATCAGGATTCCCGGGCTCCCTCCCGTCGGCATCGGCTACGTCCAGAAGGGCGGCCAACTCGTCGAACTGGAGTCGGTGACCGCGGAGAAGACGTTCGGCGACAACGGATTACCGGTATCGACGACCATCAGCCTGAGTCCCGGCGATATCGAGGTCAGCCTCGACGTACAGGGCCATGCGCCCGTTCTGCTCACCTCGCCCGACGGGCGGATCAGCCAGTTCCCGCGGGCCTGGGTGACTGTCACCGCCCGCGACGGCCGCCATGGCGTCGGCTGGGTGGAGTGGAACCGCAACCTCTGAGGAGGGCAAGCTGGTCTCATGCTCGCGCTGAAATCGGTGGCCTTGTTCGTGCTCGCGGCGGTGCTCGAGATCGGCGGAGCGTGGCTGGTGTGGCAGGGCGTGCGCGAGCACCGCGGAGCGTGGCTGGTGGGTGCCGGTGTGATCGCCTTGGGCGCTTACGGATTCGTTGCGGCGTTCCAGCCCGATGCGCATTTCGGCCGGGTACTGGCCGCCTACGGCGGAGTGTTCGTGGCCGGCTCGCTGCTGTGGGGCATGCTGGCCGACGGCTTCCGGCCCGACCGGTGGGATGTCGCCGGGGCGCTGGTCTGTCTGGCCGGGGTCGGGCTCATCATGTACGCCCCGCGCTAGGCCGGCTACAGGGCGTCGTCGTCGAGCTCGTCTCGGTTCAGGCCCATCGGGGTGTCGGCAGGGACATCGCCGCCGGCCACCACCAGGCGGGTCAGGGGTGTCAGCGCCGCGAACAAGATGCCCAGCTGCCGGTCGTCGAGGGCATCGAAGGCGCGCAGCGCCAGCCGGTCCGTGCTGTCCTCGATCTGCGCCTTGAGGTCGGCACCGGCTGAGGTCAACGACCCCTCGGCGTCGACCAGTCCGCGCGCGGCCAGCGCGTCCAACTGTTCCTGCCAATCGTCCTCGTCGTAGTCACGGCTGGGGGCGATCATCTCGCGTGGCACCCGGCCGGCCACGGCGTGCAGCACGTTGGATTCGCGCCCGCCGATACCGTGCGCGGCGAGCACGGCGATATGGCCGTCGCCGCGCTGCTCCCGCAGCAGGGTGGTGGCGTGCCAGAGCTTGGCCAGCGGCTCCTCGGGCCACGGTAGTGCCGCGTTGGCGGCGAACAGCGCTCGCCCGTGTATCGGGGCCGAGCGGGCGGCGATCTCGGCCAGGTCGGCTGCGGTGCGCACCGTCTCATCGTCGGTCATCCCGTAGCGCCGCAATGTGGCCACCGCCGCATCCTGGCGGGCGGCCAGTACAACGGCCGGGGTGGCGATCTCCCACGCCGCGGGCAGTGCCTTGTGCACCTGACGCGGGGAGAAGTTGTAGAACAGCGCCGTGACCACTTCGGGTGGCACCGGCCCCAGGGGCGCCGACCGGGCAGCGAAGTAGCCCGACCAGAATCCGCGGTAGCCGAGTTCGCCGAGTGCGGCGCGGGATTCCGGCGCGAAGTAGGTGACGGCGTGTACCGGTTCCAGCCGGTCGAACAGGCGACGGGCAACCCTGGGCTGTCTCACCAGGACAGTCAAGCATCACGGGGTCGGCCGCGTGCGAGCACGGCCCCGGTATGGTTTTGCCCATGAGCGACGCGGCGGGATTCGGTTCTCCCGCACCTGTCGAAGCGACAAACCCGCAGCGGATACGCGATATCGCGATGGTCTGCTTTGCCGAGCGCGGGGTGTCGGGCACGTCCATGCGGACCATCGCCGACGCGGCCGACGTGAGCGTGGGTCTCATCCAGCACTACTTCGGCAGCAAAGCGGCCTTGATCGAGGCGATCGACGAGCACGTGCTGCGGGTGTGCGGTCAGATACTCGATGACAGTCCGGCCTCGCCCGAGACGGGGAACACCCCTGACGTCTATCGCGGCGGCACCGCGCAGCTGTTCATCGAGCATCCGGACGTGATGGACTACGTCGCTCGTGTTCTCACCGAAGGCGGAGCGACGGGTGCCGCGATCTTCGACGGTCTGGTCAAGATCAGCGAAACGCAGGGCGAGACGTTCATCGCGCGCGGTCTGGCCAGGCCCGACCTCGATCCGCTGTGGTCGGTGCTGAATCCGGTGCTGGTGCGCGTCGCGGCCAGCGTGTTCCGCAGACATATCGAGCGGCACATCCCCGGACCCCTTTACAGCCGGGAACAGACACTGCGATGGGACGAGGCCACCACCAACCTCATTCGGCACGGTCAGCTCCGGGAGGCCGCACGCGACGGATCCGGTGGGCGGGACACGTCCCAGCCCTGAGCGTGACGGCCCACCCTCAGGCGTCCTCGGCCACCGCTCTGGCGGCCTCGTCGATGATGGCCCGCATGGCATGTTCGGCACCCGATTCGTCGCGCAGCCGTATCGCCCGGGCCACCTCGTCGTGCAGTTCGATGGCGGCGGGGTTGGGCAGTTCGGGCATCATCCCGTGGTGAGTGCGTCCGGTGAGTACCTCGGCGACCACCGCATTGAGCGCACGGAACATCTCGTTACCGCTGGCATCCAGCAGCGTTTGGTGAAAGATCTTGTCGGCCTGCAGATATGCGTCCAGGTCACCGGAGCGGCCGTGCATCACCATGTCGGACACCGCGGCGGCCATGATTCGGCAATGGTGCGGATTCGCCCGCCGGGCGGCCAGTGCGGCAGCGGCCGGCTCGAATCCGCGACGTAACTCCGACAGCGAGATCAGCTGGGCGGCCCGGTCGCCGGATTCCAGACGCCACCGAATCACGCTGGGGTCGAACACATTCCAGTTGGCTGCGGGCTGAATGGTGATACCGACGCGGCGTCGCGAGGACACCAGGCCCATCGACTCGAGGACCCGGATCGCCTCGCGGGCAACGCTGCGCGACACCCCGTGTTCGGCGCTGACCCCTTCCAGGGTGATCACCTCGCCGGGTGGGTATCTGCCGGACACCACGGCGGCGCCCAGGGCGGTCAGCACGTTGTCGTGCAGTGCGCTGACGTTTGACGACGGACCCACGCGTACATCGTGTCATAGCGGGCTTGGATTGGACTTAAAGCAGACGTATTTGTGATCCTCTTGCAATAGTATGACGTTTAAGTCATCCTGTGTGAGGTCAACCACAGTCAGGGAGGTGTAGCGATGCCGTCACCGATCGTCGTGATGGGCGTCTCGGGGAGCGGGAAGTCCACCGTCGGCGCCGCGCTGGCACAGCGGCTGCGCGTCCCGTTCGCGGACGCCGATGACTTCCATCCGCCCGCCAACATCGAGAAGATGAAGGCAGGCCACCCGCTCGACGACGAGGACCGCAAGCCGTGGCTGGCGACGCTGGGCGACTGGCTGGGGGAGCGTTGTGGTGACGGTGGCGTGATGAGCTGCTCGGCGCTCAAACGGCGCTACCGCGACCAGTTGCGTGCACACTGCCCCGGCATCCAATTCCTGCACCTGAGCGGGACACCCGAGATCATCGGGGCGCGCCAGGCCAGCAGACCCGGCCACTTCATGCCGGCCTCGCTGCTGGCATCTCAGTTCGACACCCTCGAACCACTCGAGGAGGACGAGGCGGGCGTCGTCATCGACGTCGGTCAGAGCATCGACGCCATCGTCGACACCTACATCTCACTCACCGGAGGGGAACACCGATGAACGCCGCCGTCACCCTGTTGGCCGACGCGCCCAAACTCGTCGAGCCGGTGGCCTCAGCCCCGCAGCTGATTCTGTCGTTCCTGGCCGGCATCGCCGTCATCGTCGTCCTGATCACCGTGGTGAAACTGCACCCGTTCCTGGCGCTCATCTTCGGCGGCCTCACCGTCGGCCTGGTCGCGGGGGAGAACCTGACCAAGGTGCTCAAGTCGTTCACCGACGGGTTCGGATCGACGGCCGCCAGCGTGGGCATCCTCATCGCGCTCGGCGCGATGTTCGCCAAACTGCTCGCCGATTCCG
This sequence comes from Mycobacterium hackensackense, assembly GCF_025822555.1. NCBI lineage: Bacteria > Bacillati > Actinomycetota > Actinomycetes > Mycobacteriales > Mycobacteriaceae > Mycobacterium > Mycobacterium hackensackense. Next base: position 197,355 of record NZ_JACKUC010000038.1, on the reverse strand, counting down.
GCGGCGCCGACGAAATCGTGGACACGATCGTCGGTGCAGCCTCGCCGCGCATGCTGCCGTGGGCGATGGCATTGGTCGGCGCCATCATCGGCCTCCCGATGTTCTTCGAGATCGGTCTCGTACTGCTGATGCCGGTCATCTATCTCGTGTCCCGCCGGTCGCAGCAGTCCCTGATCACCATCGGTATCCCGGCGCTGGCGGGCCTGTCTGCCATGCACGGGTTCGTGCCCCCGCATCCCGGACCACTGACGGCGGTCGGCCTGCTCAACGCCGATCTCGGCGTCACGTTGGGTCTCGGGGTGCTGGTGGCGATCCCGACGATCATCCTGGCCGGGCCGTTGTTCGGCAAGCTCGCCGGCAAGTGGGTGGTGGTGGATGCTCCCGACACCTTCGATGCCGACGAGACCAGGACACAGGACAAGCGGCCGTCGTTCGGGATCACGCTGTTCTCGGTGCTGCTGCCGGTCGCGCTGATGCTCGGCAAGGCCCTTGCCGACATCTTCATCGACAACGAAAAGCAATGGGTCCGAACCATCTTCGATGCACTGGGCACCCCGCTCGTCGCGCTTCTGCTCGCGGTGATCGTGGGCATGTTCACCCTGGGCCGGGGGGCGGGCATGGACCGGGCCACGCTCACCAAGTGCATCGAATCGGGCCTGCCGCCGGTCGCCGGCATCATTTTGATCGTCGCCGCCGGTGGTGGCTTCAAACAGGTTCTGGTGGACAGCGGTATCGGCACCATGCTCGCGCGGTGGGCCGAAGGTGTGCACATCTCGGTACTGGTGTTGGCCTGGGTGCTCGCGGTGCTCATCCGGCTGGCCACCGGCTCGGCCACGGTCGCCACCATCACCGCTTCATCGCTGATCCTTGGCTTGGTGGAGGGGATGAGCACCGGCCAGGTATCGCTGGTGGTACTGGCGGTCGGCGCCGGCTCGCTGTTCTTCTCCCATGTCAACGACGCGGGGTTCTGGCTGGTCAATCAGTACTTCCGGCTCAGCGTCGGGCAGACCATCAAGACCTGGTCGATCATGGAGACGGTGCTGTCGGTCAGCGGTTTGGCCGTCGTCCTGATCCTGGACATCTTCGTCTAGCTCAGCACACCGGAGAAACCCCTTGAATCCGTTGGGATTCCAGGGGAGGGCCGTTACGGGCTCTGCCGCGGCCGCGTGTCGACCTGGGGCACCTTCACCCAGCCGGGGTTGTTGACGAAATCCGACAAGCAGCCCGTGATGCCGCGGCAGGCGATGATCGCGCCCGCGCTGGGCGCCGCACCGATGGCAGGTGGCGGGGTCACGACCAGATCGCAATTGTCGGTGTACGCACCCACCTGTTGCTTGCCGACCAGAATCCCTTGGTTGGGGCAGGTCGCCATCACATCCGGTTGATGTGTCGCGGCCGGCGCGAGCAGCGACGTACCCACGGCGCCGAGGAAGGCGCTCGCGGTGATCCACCGGGTCAGCGTGCCCATGTTGCTGAGAATACGCTGCGAACGTCAGCCTGGGTACAAGCCCGGAAACGGGCGCAGCCAGTCACGTGTGGGCAGTGGTCCCGACGGTGGACGCAGCCGTTCCAACACTGCCCGCAGCGGGGGCCAGTCCGCCCGCCCGCGTCGGGTGACCGCGTAGGTGGTCAGGACGACGCTGGGATCGGCGAGATCCAGCACCGTGACGCCCGCCGTGGTGGGCCGGCCCATCGGAAGCAGGCCCACGCCGTAGCCGCCCACGATGAGATCCTCGACGAGGTCCAGACTGTCGATCTGGTGTGCGATGCGCGGGGTGAAGCCCGCCAGTGCAGCCAGGGTCCGCAACGCCACCTCGTCGGCGCTGTTGCGCGAGTTCACAATCCACGGCTGGCCGGCATACGCGCAGATATCTGCCTGCCCACCGACCTCAGGTGCGCCCTGCTGCGGAACCCCGAGTCCCCATGGGATCTTCCACAGCGGGACGGCTTCCAGGACGGGGCTCAGCGCCGCAGGTGCCAGGTTGTAGTCGTAGGTCAGGGCGAGGTCCAGATCGTCATCGACGAGCAGCCGGAACGCCTCGACCGGTTCGTACTCGCTCACCACGACGTCGATCCCGGGATACCGCGCCGTGAGCTCGGGCACAACCGGCAGCAGCGACACCCGGATGCCGGTCGCGAAGCCGCCCACTCGAAGCGTCCCGGCGGGTTCGGCGTGCGGATCCAGGTCGAGGCGGGCCGAGTCGAGGGCGGCCAGGATGGCGACGGCGTGATCGGCGAGCCGGCGGCCGGCAGGGGTGAGGCGTACCCGGCGGCCGTCCGGTTCGATCAGCGTCACCTTGGCTTCTCGGGCAAGTGCGGCCAGCTGCTGGGAGACCGTCGATGTCGTGAGGTGATGAGCATCGGCGACCGCCCGCATCGAGCCGAGCCGTGACAGGGTCAGCAGCAGCTGCAGTCGGCGGGGATCCATCCATCCATTCTGAGCCGAACGGCCGGCGGGTCGAAGTCACCTCGACACGCGCGGCGTCGACGGGATGAGTCCGCGCTATGGTGCCCGTCATGTCGAGTACGAGCAGCGACGTCTGGGAGGTGCTGTCCACCGCGCGCACCATCCGCCGGTTCACCGACGACCCCGTCGACGACGCCACCCTGACCCGCTGTCTGCGGGCCGCCACCTGGGCACCGTCGGGGGCCAACGCCCAAGCGTGGCGTTTCGTGGTGCTGCGCTCACCCGAACTGCGGGCAGCGGTGGCCCGAGCGGCCGCGGACGCACTGGCGGTCATCGAGCCGGTGTACGGGATGACCCGGCCGAGCACCGACGACACCGGCCCGGTGGCGCGCAACAATCGGGCCACCTACGAATTGCATGACCGGGCCGCAGAATTCACCTCCGTCCTGTTCACTCAGAAGAAGTTCCCGACGGCATCCGAACTGCTGCTGGGCGGGTCGATCTTCCCCGCCATGCAGAACTTCCTACTCGCCGCTCGGGCTCAGGGCCTGGGCGCCTGCCTGACCAGCTGGGCGTCCTACGGGGGCGAGGCCATCCTGCGGGAGGCCGTCGGTGTCCCCGACGACTATCTGCTGGGTGGGCACATCGTGCTCGGCTGGCCCAAGGGCCGGCACGGTCCGCTGCGGCGGCGGCCGCTGCGCGACGCGGTCTACCTCGACCACTGGGGCACGCCGGCCGATTCGGTGCTCGAGGGGGACTGACGCCCTCCAGCTCGATGAGACTGACCGGCCCATCACCACCAGGCCACCGGGGCAGGGGCTGCGCTCCTGCGCGGAACCTGCCCTGTGCGACGATGCGGCAATGGCACGTCCGTTTCATTTCGCCCAGACCGAGCAGGACACCTTCCTGCCCACCGCGTACGCGCAGAGCCACTGGGGGCCCGACCACCTCAACGGTCCGGCGCTCGTCGGCCTGGTGGCGCGCACGCTGGAAACCGCGTTCGGACGTCCCGAATTCCTGCCGGCCCGGCTGACGGTCGATCTCTTCAAGGCCGCCCGCGGTGTGCCGACCACGGCCAAACTCGCGCTGGTGCGCGACGGGCGCCGGGTGCGCAATGCCGAGTGCGAGCTGGTTCAGGACGGGGTGACGGTGGTCCGCGCCACGTTGGTGCAATACCGGCTCTCGGAACCACCGCGTGGCCGGGAATGGGTGGCTCCAATGACTTTCACCGGTCCCGTCGATCGCGATGACGCCCGCGGTATCGGGATCGGCAGCGATGACGCCGGCTGGACGGGTGCCATCGCCGATCACCAGAACACCTCACGTAAGCGGTTCGTCAACCGCACCATCGATGTGGTCGAGGGCGATGCGAACTCGCCGTTCGTGCGGGCCGCCATGGCCGCCGAGGGAACCAGCCTGGTCACCAACCTCGGCACGGCGGGCGTCGGCTATATCAACGGGGATCTGACCGTGGCACTTTCCCGGCTACCCGGTGACGAGTGGGTCGGGGTGCAGGCCGACTCGCACTGGGCTGCCGACGGGATCTCGGTGGGCGCCTCGACGTTGTTCGACAGTGCAGGCGCCTTCGGGACCGGAATGGTGACGGCGGTGGCCAACCCGGCCGCACAGATCGATTTTGCCAACGACCCGTTTCCCGAGCGCACCCGTTGATGCGCGCCGCACGACGATCGGGTCACACCGGACATCACGATCGGTTAAGGAAAAGGCCTCGAAGATAAGGTAGATCGGCCATCCTGCGCACCGTCGCGCCACGGAACGCAAAACTGAGACCGAACTCACTGGAGTTTGCTGTAACGGCCGAAATACCGCTCGACGACGCCGTTCGCGGTGTTTAGGAGTTTCCGTATGGTGGAAATCGGGTCGGGTCCCGAACAATTGACGACTCGAAGGAATCTCCACTCATCATGAAACTGAAGTTCTGCAATCGAATCGCTCTCTCCGTGCTGGCGGCGGGCGGTGCGCTCAGCGCCGTCGTGCTGGCACCGATCGCCTCCGCCGATCCGGTGGACTGCAGCCGGCAGTCGATCGACGCCACCGTGCAGCAGACCACCGGTGCGGCCCAGGATTACCTGGGTGCCCACCCGGGCGCCAAGCAGGCCGTGTCCGTCATCTATACCCAGCCGCGGGATGTCGCGTCGGCGAGCATCCGGACATACTTCACTGCCAACCCTCAGGAGTACCTGGAATTGAGGAGCATCTTGGCGCCGATCGGCGACAAGCAACGCGCCTGCAACACGACGGCACTCTCACCCGAAATGGCCTCGGCGTACAGCGAGTTCATGGCCGGCTGACGGGGTTCGACTCTCGAGGCTCAACCCTTGACGACCTGTGTCCCACCGGCCAGGTCGTCATGGGTGCCCTGTCGCCAGGGGCTGTTCCTGATCGACACGGCGATCACCACGTAGGCGACGAAGGCGAGCAGGCCGCCGACGTAGGGCACGGCCGCCAAGAGCGTGAACGAGTTGCGGATCGCCGATTGTTTGAGATCGGGGTGCGGACGGCCGTGAGGTCCGCGCACATGCAACCCCAACAGCTTCTTACCTGGTGTCCATCCGACGGACACTTCGAAAGCCACGAAGTAGATGAACGTCAGTAGGCCCGAAAACAGGCCGGTGACAAGAATATTCGAGAAGGAATCAAGGGACACGACCGCGAAGAGGCTCGCGGCGTTGACAATGACGCCGTCGATCACCCGAGCGAAGAACCGGGGACCGAGATTTCCGGGCACCGCGGACTTGGGCGCTTGGGACTGCCATGGTTGCGACGCGTGGTCACCGCTGCTCATCACCTGAATCTACGCATATCGCAGGAGCCGGTCGCGACCACGACCTCTTCGAGCGGTCGCTACCGGTGCGAGACTGTTTGATAGATGCGAACAATATGTCAGTAAAAATCACGTGGACATGAACGTTCTGGCTGCCGTTCAATGCAGAGATGACTTCCGCGACCGCCCGCAACGGTGCTTTCATGGCGATCGCCGCGATGTGCGCGGTGCAGCTCGGCGCTGCGATCGCGGTACAGCTGATCGACGATATCGGCGCCGCGGGCACCGCGTGGCTGCGGTTGGCCTGGGCCGGCTTGCTGATGCTGGCGCTCGTGCGTCCGCGCCGTGCGGCGTTCACCCGGTCGGCGTTCCGCACATGTGTGCTGCTCGGTGTGGTGACGGCCGGGATCACCCTGCTGTTCATGATGGCGGTGGCGCGGATCCCGTTGGGCACCGCCAGTGCGCTGGAATTCCTCGGGCCCCTCGGTGTTGCGGTGGCCAAGGGTTCGGGCCGCTATCGGCTGCTGTGGCCGGGGTTGGCGACGGTCGGCGTGCTGCTGCTGACCGAACCGTGGGCCGGATCCGTCGACCCCGTCGGGGTGCTCTACGCGCTGGGGTCGGCGGTGTGCTGGGGGATGTACATCCTGCTGACGCAACGGGTGGGGGATGAGGTCGCCGGAATCGCCGGCCTGGCCGTATCGATGCCCGTCGCGGGCCTCGTCGCGACGGCGGTGGCCGGGCCCACGGTGTTCGGCCGTCTGACGCCGGAGATCCTGATGATCGGGGCGGGGCTGGCGATCCTGCTGCCCATCATCCCGTTCGCGCTCGAACTACTGGCGCTGCGCCGGCTCACCGCGGCAGCGTTCGGGACGCTGATGAGTCTGGAGCCAGGTTTCGCGATGCTGATGGGGCTTCTCGTGCTGCATCAGGTGCCGGCACCGCTCGCCGTCGTCGGCATCGTCGCGGTGGTGGGTGCCGGGATCGGGGCGGCCCGCAGCGGTGCCCGCAGCGAGACGCACGGAACGCCGCCGGAGGTTAGCCTCGGTACATGTCGAACGGAATCTTCGCCCACCCAGTGACGCGTGCCGTCAACAGACTGGCCGTGGCCCTCACCGCCGTCCCCGCCATCGGCGAGCTGGTCGGTCGCAGCCTGGTCGAAATCCGCTATACCGGTCGCAAGTCCGGGCGGGTCTTCCAGACGCCGGTCAACTACCGACTGTCCGGTGATCAGGTCACCATCGCCGTCATGGCGCCCGATGCCAAGAGCTGGTGGCGCAACTTTCTCGGCGACGGCGGGCCTATCACCTTGCTGAATTTCCGCGGCGCGGACCGCACCGGCCATGCCGTCGCCACCCGCGACGACAAGGGCCGGGTCAAGGTGCGTGTTCGGCTCGACTAGACCTCGATGCGCTTGCGTCGGTACAGCGTTCCCACCCCGAGCAAGATCAGGCTGATCACCAGGATCGCTGTGGCCAGCACGTTGATCTGTGGTGGCACAGCCGCTTTCACCGCCGCATTCACATACAGCGGATAGGTGACGGTGGATCCGCTGACGAAGTAGGTGATGATGAAATCGTCCAGGGACAGCGCGAAGGACAACATGCCCGCCGCGATGATGCCCGGCACGATCAGCGGCAACGTCACGCGGAAGAAGGTGCGGGTCGGGCTGGCGCCCAGATCCATCGACGCGTCTTCCAGCGTCCAATCGAAACCGCGCACCCGGGCCCGCACCGTCATCGCGATGAAGCTCACCTCGAACGCGACATGCGCGATCACGATGGTGGTGTAGCCCGCCGCCCAGTGCAGATCCAGAAACAGCGTCAGCAACGACGCGCCCATCACCACTTCGGGGGCGGTGAGCGGCAGCACCATGAAGGTGTCGACGGCCTTGCTGCCGCGGAAACGCTGACGTACCAGGGCGATCGCCAACAGCGTGCCGAGCACCAGCGCGATCAAGGTGGACACCAACGCCACATTGAGGCTGAGCTTGAGTGCGTCCACCAGTGCGGGGTATTTGAACGGGTGCAGCCAGTTGTCCAGGGTGAAGCCCTGCCAGCTGTAGTTGAACTTGCCCGCCGGGTGGTTGAACGAGAAGAGCACGATCACGAAGATCGGCAGGAAGAGGTACAGCAGTACCAGGCCGCCGACGATACGCAGGACCAGATCGCCCCATTTGGGCCTGGCCCGAACCTTTTTCACCACAGACTGCTCCACGGTGGCCGTCATACCAGGTCCTCGGTACCCAGTGCGCGGGTGTAGAGCAGCACGCCGATGACGATCAGGACCATCAGTCCCAGGCTCAGCGCCGCGGCGACGGGGTAGTCCTTGACCACCAGGAACTGTTTCTGGATGACATTGCCGATCATCGTCGTCTGGGTGCTGCCCAGGTAGTCCGCGTTGATGAAATCACCTACCGCGGGAATGAATACCAGCATGCTACCGGCGAGCACGCCGGGTAGTGACAGGGGCAGGATGACCTTGCCGAAAGTGCGCGGACTCGACGAGTACAGATCGCGGGAAGCCTCCAACAGACGCGGATCGATCTTCTCCAGACTGACGTACAGCGGCAGGATCATGAAGATGATCCAGTTGTAGATCAGACCGCCGATCACCGCCCAGCCGGTCGAGAGCAGCCGTCCCTCACTGGGGATCAGGCCGATGGTGTTGAGGACGCTGACCACCCAGCCGTCGTCGGCCAAGATGGTCTTCCAGGCCAGGGTGCGGATGAGGAACGTCACGAAGAACGGCAGGATCACCAGGCCCAGGATCAGATTCTTGAACCTGCCCGCCTTGAACGCGATCATGTAGGCCAGAGGGAAAGCCAACAGCAGACACACCACCGTCGCGACGGCTGCGTAGCCGAACGACCGCAGGATCTGATCCTGGTATTGGTGGAACGCCGCGGTGAAGTTGCCGACGTTCCAGTCGAAGGTCAGGGTCGGCAGGTACACCGACCCGCCCGCGGTGGACAGCGACGTGCGGGCCAGTGAAAACAGCGGCACCACAAAGAAAATCGCGAGATAGGCCAGCGCGGGCAAGATCATCAGGTAGGGCGCGATCTTGCTGCGCTGCCTGCTGCTGGAGGCGACTCCTGCCATGCGATCAGCCGCCGGTGACCGCGGCGTACAGGTTGTTGAACTGCTGGGTCTGCTCGTCGGTCAAGGCAGCCCAGTTCTTCAGCCGGCCGACGGTCTCGGGAGTCGGGTTGATCAACGGGTTCTTGGACAACTTCGGATCGATCTTGTCCAACTCTTCTGCCATATCGGACAGCACCGGCACGTACTGCGTGTGGGCGACCAACTTGGCATAGTTCGCCCGGTCGTACACGTAGTTGATCCAGGCCTCGGCGGCTTTTTGGTTCTGGGTGGTGTAGGGGATCACCTGGGTGTCGATGAACCAGTCGCCACCGGACTCGGGCACGACGAACTTCAGGTCGGGATTGTCCGCCTGCAACTGCACCACGTCACCCGAATACGCCTGGGCGATCGCGACATTGCCGGCGGCAAGGTCATCGGAGTAGTCGTTGCCGGTGAACCGGCGGATCTGGCCCTTGTCCTTTTGCTCGCGCACCAGGTCGACGGCCTTGGTGACGGACTCGGTGGTCGGATTCTCCGGTGAATTGCCCTGGGACTGCATGATCATGCCCAGCCCATCCTGGACATCGGAGAACAGGCTGACTTTGCCCTTGAACGCCGGATCCCAGAGATCGTCGATCTTGGTGATATCGCGGCCGGTGGCCGCCCTGTTGTAGGCCAGACCGACCATGCCGGTCATATACGGGGCGGTGTACTTGCGTCCGGGATCGACCGACGAGTTCAGCAGATCGGGCCGCAGGTTCTTGCGGTTGGGAACACCGGCTTCGCTGATCTCATTGAGCCAGCCGAGTCCCTTGATCCGGGCGGCCATGAACTGGGTGGGCACCACCAGGTCGGCGCCGATGTCCTGTTTGCGCGACAGCGGCTCCTTGACCTTGGCGAACCACTGCTCGTTGTCGTTGAAGTCTTCCTTGTAGTCGACGGTGATACCGCTCGCCTTCTGGAAGGCGGCGACGAATCCGTCGGCCATGTACAGCGGCCAGTTCGAGATCCGCAGGGTGCCCGATGCGGGACCATTGTCCTGCGTGCTGCTGCTCGACGACGAGCTCCCGCCGTTCGACCCGCAGGCCGCCAGGAAGGAGGGGCCCAGGATCGCCGCTGCGGCCGCCGCCGCACCGCCGCCGATGAAGCGCCGCCGGCTGGTCCGGTTGGATGCCAGGCGGGTAAGCAGGCGGGGATCGATCTCGTTGGACATGCGGGACCTTTCGTGAATATGTGAATCGTTGGGGGTGGGGAGGAGCCGGCGACAGCTAGGAGTCGTCGAGCATCTCCTCGAGGTCCTCGGTGGTGGGGATATCGGCGGCGGGCAGCACGAGGGAGGCATCCGGGGTCCAGTTGACGTACACCTCGTCACCGGGGCGCAGCAATGGCAGGTCCTGTTCCGCGCCGACGTGGGCCACCACGGTGGACCCGTCGGGCGCCACCAACGACAACCGCACCACCGGACCCTGGAAGGTCAGGTCGCGCACGGTCGTGCGCACCGCGACCACGTCCCCGGTGGGTGCTTCCACGCTCACCCGGACGCGCTCCGGGCGGATCATCAGGGTCGCCTGGCCGCCGGCCTCGATGGCGGTATCGCCTGGGCGGGATTTCAGTGTCGAGCCCAGCACTTCGATCTCCACGTAATCGCGGTTGGCTCGCCCGGTCTGCTTGCCGGCCCACAGGTTGGCCTGACCGATGAAGCCCGCGACGAACACCGTGGCCGGCCGGTCGTAGATCTCGGTGGGCGTGCCGATCTGCTCGACATTGCCGACGTTCATGACCGCGATGCGATCACTCATCGTCAGCGCCTCCTCCTGGTCGTGGGTCACGTAGATGAACGTGATCCCGACCTCGCGCTGGATGCGCTTGAGTTCGAATTGCATGGCATGGCGCAGTTTGAGATCCAGCGCGCCCAGGGGTTCGTCGAGCAGCAGGGCGCTGGGGTAGTTGACCAGCGCGCGCGCCAAAGCCACCCGCTGCTGCTGGCCACCGGAGAGCTGGCCGGGCTTGCGCTTGGCGAAATCCGTGAGTCGGACGATCTCGAGGATCTCATCGACAGCACGTTTGACTTCGGTTTTGTCCTTCTTGGCGCTGCGCGGTCCGTACGCGACGTTGTCCCACACCGTCATGTGCGGGAACAGCGCGTAGTGCTGGAAGACGGTGTTCACGTTGCGCTTGTGCGGGGGAACCCGGGAGACGTCGACACCCTCGAGGCGGATCGCCCCCGAGGTCGGTGTCTCGAAGCCCGCGATCATGCGCAGCGTGGTGGTCTTACCGCAGCCCGACGGGCCGAGCATGGAGAAGAACTCACCGGAGGCGATGGTGAAGTCTGCTTCCGCCACTGCGACGTAGTCATCGAAGCGTTTCGTCACATGGTCGATCTCGATGACCGGGGCCGCCGGCTTGATGGTGGTCCCGTCCTCACCCGTCGTGTGATCGGCGGCGGTGGTGTTTGTGCCGGTCAGAACCAGACCTCCTCGGCATTGTGGGCGTTGCGCGTTTAACCATTGCCCATCGGAAGGGCCTTCGCAAGCGATTCCGCAACGAATTTACATTTTGACAATGGAATCCATAGGAAAGATCGGAAAAATAGGCAGAATCCGGTGCGCCGACGGTGCCCATCCCGCCATCGGCGGTCAGGGGCGACGCCGATCGAGTCGATCGTGATCGAATGGTCGCATGACAGGTGGGGCAGTAGGCACGTTCCGAGGACTCAATGCAGAACCGTTCTCGGGGCGTACGCCCCGCGGAGCCGGCGATCTGTCGGTCGAGACGCACGGCATCGCCCCGGTCACCGCGGAGCAGCGCTACGGCACGCCCGCCCGGCTGTTCACCGTGTGGTTCGCCCCTCAGGTCAACATGACGGGCGTATTCACCGGAACCCTGGCCATCACGCTGGGGCTGGGATTCTGGCTGGGCCTGGTCGCCATGGTGATCGGCACGGTGCTCGGCGGGCTGGCGGTCGGCTATCTGTCGACCTGGGGCCCGCGCACCGGCACCGCACAGTTGCCGGCGGCGCGGCTGGCATTCGGGCCGAGCGTCGTGCTGCCCGCCGCGCTGCAGTGGCTGTCCTCGATAGCCTGGGACGCACTTGTCGGGTTGTTCGGCGGCGAGGCGTTGTCGGTGCTGCTGGGCATCCCGTTCTGGGCGGCGGTGCTGATCGTGCTCGCCGTGCAGGGTGCGGTCGGGTTCTTCGGTTACGAGCTGATCCACCGACTGCAGGCCGTGCTCACAGTGGTGTTGTTCGTGACGTTCGTCGTGTTCGCGGTGAAGCTGGTCAGCGGCCACCCCACCGACGCCGTGATCACGCCCGCCACCGTGGCCGGCCCCGACCTGGTCGGGGCGTTCGTGCTGGAGGTGACCATCGCCCTGAGCCTGTCGATCTCATGGGCCAGTTACGCCGCCGATTTCAGCCGTTACCTACCCGCTCGGTCGTCAGGGGCGAAGGTTTTCGGCTACACCTTCGGCGGAATGGTGCTCGCCTACGTCTTCGTCCAAGCCATCGGGATCGCCGCCGCCGGGGTGATCGGGGATCACACCGCCGCCGGAGTGCGCGACGTGATGGGCGGCGGGATCCTGGGCGCGGTGGCCCTGCTGGTCATCGCGCTGGCCTCGATCGGGTCGGGCGTGATGAACGACTACAGCGGCTCACTGGCCTTGCAGACCATGGGGGTGCGGGTCCGCCGGCCCTTCTCGGCGGCCCTGGTCACCGCGGTGGCTTTTCTCCTGATCCTGTGGCTGCACGGCGCCGATACCGCCACCCGCTTCCAGGACGTCCTGCTGCTCATCGGTTACTGGATCCCGGCGTTCGTCGCGCTGGTGGCCATCGACTGGGTGCTGCGGACCAGGGGCCGGCTCGATCCCGCCGTGGACGTCACCTCGGAGCCCACCCGCCGCGGAGACGGGATTGCCGCACTGGTGGTGTTCCTCGCGTCCTACGCCGCGGCGATCCCGTTCATGAACACCACATTGATCCAGGGTCCGGTCGCCGTGGCCTGGCACGGCGCGGATATCGCCTACTTCGTCAACTTCGTGGTCGCTGCGGTGCTCTACGGCGGGTACCGGCTCGTCAGCTCCGGGAGTTCCCGCCGGGTCAGCGCACCGTCGAGAAAAACGTCCTGACATCGTCGACGAACAACTCGGGTTGTTCGAACGCGGCGAAATGCCCGCCGCGCGGCATGTTCGTCCAGTGCGTGATGTTGTAGGCGTCCTCGCACCAACTACGCGGGGTGCGCAGAATCTCCTTCGGGAACGCTGCGACACCCGTGGGAAGCTCGACCCGTTCACCCGCGCCGAAACTGGCGAAGCTCTCCCAGTACAGCCGCGCCGCGGACGCGCCCGAGCGCGTGATCCAGTACAGCATCACGTTGTCGAGCAGTTCGTCGCGCGTCAGGACGTTCTCCGGGTGGCCGTCGCAGTCGGACCACGCCCAGAACTTCTCCACGATCCAGGCCAGCTGCGCCACAGGCGAATCCACCAATCCGTAGCCCAGCGTCTGGGGCCGGGTGGATTGTTGCTTGGAATAGCCGGTACCCCACTTGCGGTGGTCTTTCATGGCCGCGAATGCCTCGATGTCCTCGGCGGTGGGGGATTCCAGGCTGGCCGCGGGCGGGCGGCCGATCGGCATATTGGTATGGATGGCCACGCATCCACTGATGTCGCCGCCGGGACGGCTCCGGCCACCGGCATTACGGCCGATCTGCGTCGTCACGGCCGCGCCCCAGTCCCCGCCCTGGGCTCCGTAGCGCGTATAGCCAAGCCGGCCCATCAACGTGTCCCACGCCTGCGCGATCCGCTGCACACCCCAGCCGGTGGACGCCGGCTTACCGGAGAAGCCATACCCGGGCAGGGACGGGCACACCACGTGAAACGCATCCTCGGGCCGGCCGCCGTGTGCGGTGGGATCGGTGAGCGGACCGATCACCTTCGCGAACTCGACGACGGAGCCGGGCCAGCCGTGCGTGATCAGCAACGGCAGCGCATCCTCATGCGGTGAGCGTTGATGGATGAAGTGGATGTCCACACCATCAACCGCGGTAGTGAACTGCGAGAAGCCGTTCAATGCGGCTTCGCGCGCACGCCAGTCGTAGTCCTGAGCCCAGTACCGGGCCAGCTCGCGGGTGTACTCCAGCGGCATGCCCTGGCTCCAGTCCTCGACGCATTCCGCCTCGGGCCAGCGGGTCCCGGACAGCCTGCGCGTGAGATCGGCCAGGTCGTCGTCGGTCACCGAGATGTGGAAGGGCGCAATCTCACTCATCACGCCATCGTGGCACGAACACCTTCGTCGATTCGGACCGCCCGCGCAGAACTTCCTCATGATGCGCGCACCAGTTGCGGCGTTCCGCATCGTCGGCGCGGTCGACGGCCGCACCCGAGCACGCGATACGCCCCGGGGTGGTCTTTGCCGCATCCGCCAACCGCGCGGCCTCGTTCACCGGATCACCGATGACGGTGTACTCGTAGCGATTCTCCGCCCCGATATTGCCGGCGAACGCGGGCCCCGCCGAGACCCCGATGCCGTAGTCGAGTTCCTGGCGTCCGAGGGCGGCGGCCAGTGTGCGGGCGGCCGCCAGCGCCGAGGTGGCCGCCAGCGCCGAGGCGATCGGCGCACCGAAGACAGCCAGCGCGGCATCACCCTGAAACTTGTTGATCAGTCCGTCATGGGCGTCGACCGCCGCCACCACGATTCGGAAGAAATCGTTGAAGACAGCGGCGACCTCGGCCGGGGTGCGGGTCATCGCCAGCGCCGTGGAGCCCGTCACGTCGACGAACAGCACGGCCACCTCGCGGACATCGCCGGAGAGCCCGTCATCGCCCATAGCGCCTGTCCGGCCCGTCATTTCGACGGCCAGACGCGCCACATCGGGTCCGACGTGGCGGCCGAACAGGTCGCGCAACCGATCACGTTCCTGCAACCCTGTCACCATGCGGTTGAAGCCACGCTGCAGCCGCCCGATCTCGGATTGCTCGTAGACAGCGACCTGCGTGCCGATGTGGCCCTGCTCCACCTCGGCCATCGCATCGATGATCTCGCGGAGCGGATCGGAAATGGAAAGGGAAACCAGCATCAGGGTGCGCAACCCGAGGAACACCGACACCATCGACAACAGGACCACCGGAACATCCACCGAGGCGGTGTCGGGGATCAGCCAGCCGTTGGCCCGACAGACCACCATGATCGCAATGGTCGCGCTCGGTAGGGCGGTGCTCAGCGTCCACATCAGCACCAGCCGCGCCTGGACGCCGGGAGCGGTGGCGCGGCTCTCGAAATCCCTTGTCGCCGCGGCTACCACGGGCCGCGTGACGCGTTGGGTGAACAACAGACTGCTGCTCGCGGTGGAGATGCCGCCGAACAGCACCGACACCTCGATCAGCAGGATCGGCAACCAGCCGGTGACTCCATTGGCGATGACGAAGACGGCGCCGCTGAGCAACCAGATCGACATCAGCAGCACGGATTGGTTCCGGATGATGTTGATCGCCGCACGACGCTGATCCGGATCGGGGTCAAGGTCGGCGTCGAACCAACGCAGCGGCGGCGCGATGATCCGGTAGCCGCCCGCGGCCGCCAGGACCGTGCCGAGCACCACGACGGCCAGCAGGGGCATCAGGTTGGCCTTCGGAACCAACGACTGTGCATCACCGGAACTCTGGTGGCCCAGGGACAGCAGGACGATCACAACCTCGGCGGAGGTCAGCAGGTGAGCGAAGACCAGGCCCGAGACGAACCGGACCCCCCTATTGAGGGACATCTGTGTAGACCGCTGCGTAGCCGTCCGTCGAGAACGTGAAACCCTTACCGCTGGCCTCGCTGCCGCACGACACACCGCTGGTTTCCTGAACGTTGCAGCGGAAGCCGGCCACGGCCAGGACCGTCCCGAACGGCAGCGTGGCCGCCGGGCCCGGTTGCAGCACGAACGGATCATCCTCTGCAGCAACGAATTGCGCATCGTCATCACGGTCGATCACCAGCGCGTTCGGCGTGACCTGGATGCCGTCGCCGCGGGTCACCGCCGTCGGGGCGTCCGTGATGGGCATGGCCGCGGCGCCGGCCGCCTGGCAGCCGGCCTGGGCGTGCGGGATGATCGCGCAGCGCCACCGGCCGCTGGGGGTGGTGAAGTAGTACGCCTGTTGGTCACCGGAGGTGGCATAGAACTCATCGGCGTTGGCCAGGTGGGTGTTGGTGGCGTACGAGGGCAGAGCGGGCCGCGGCGCCGACGTGGCGATGGGGGTGTGCGGTTCGCCGGTGTTGATCACGGTGGGGCCACTGCAAGCCGATACCGCGAGCACTGCGCCCACCGGCAACAGCCAGGGCCGACGTGCGGCGTCTTTGCGGCGTGCCATGCGCCCAGCGTAGGGGATCGGCTGTCGTGGCCATTAACGCACGCTGAACGCAACCGGTGACGAGTCCGCCGGCGCCGGGAAGGCTGCTCGGGTGACCCGCGTAATCCGCTTCAACGCCTTCGACATGAACTGTGTCGCCCACCAGTCGCCTGGCCTGTGGAAACATCCCGACGACCAGTCCGCGCAGTACAAGGACCTCGAATACTGGACCGAGCTCGCCAAGCTGCTGGAGCGTGGAAGGTTCGACGGACTGTTCATCGCGGACGTACTGGGCACCTATGACATCTACGGTGCCAGCGATGAGGCGGCCATCCGTCAGGCCGCGCAGATCCCGGTGAACGACCCGCTGCTGCTCGTGTCGGCCATGGCCCTGGTGACCCGAGACCTGGGCTTCGGTATCACCACCGGCACCGGCTTCGAGCATCCGTACCCGTTCGCCCGCCGGCTGTCGACGCTGGATCACCTCACCAAGGGTCGCATCGGCTGGAATGTCGTCACCGGCTACCTGCCCGCGGCCGCCCGCAACATGGGACAGACCGATCAGCCCGCGCACGATGCCCGTTACGACCACGCCGACGAGTACCTCGAGGTGCTCTACAAGTTGTGGGAGGGGTCGTGGGAGGACGACGCCGTCGTCCGCGACAAGGACCGCGGCGTGTTCACCGACCCGAGCAAGGTGCACCATATCGGCCATGAGGGAACGCATTTCAGTGTTCCCGGGGTGCATCTCTCAGAACCCTCACCGCAGCGCACGCCGGTCATCTATCAGGCCGGTTCTTCACCACGCGGGGTCCGGTTCGCCGCCGAGAACGCCGAGGCCATCTTCACCGCGGCGCCGACGAAGGCCATCCTGCGCGAGACCGTGACGACCATCCGGCGCGAGCTCGAGATCGCCGGCCGCGATCCGTACGCGGTGAAGATCTTCAACCTGTCGACCGTGGTCACCGCGGCCACCGACGAGGAGGCGCACGCCAAACACGCCGAGTACCTGTCCTACGGCGACCCGGAAGGCGCGCTGACGTTCATGTCCGGCTGGATGGGCGTCGACCTGGCGCGTTACGGGTTCGACGAGCCGGTGGGCAACGTCGACTCGAACGCCATCCTGTCGGCGGTGGCGGCGTTCCAGTCCGCCGATCCCGACGGCCGGGAGTGGCAGATCAAAGATATCGCCGAGTGGGGCAAGATCGGTGGACTGGGCCCACGGTTCGTGGGATCCGGTGCGCACGTGGCGGATTCGTTGCAGGAGTGGGTTGATGAGACCGACGTGGACGGTTTCAACTTCGCCTACGCGATCACGCCGGGATCGTTCGTCGATATCGTCGATCACGTGATCCCCGAGCTCACCGCGCGCGGCGCTTACCAGGCCGAATACACGCCGGGAACCCTGCGCCACAAGCTGCTCGGCAGGGGAGACCGGCTGCCGCAGGAGCACCGCGGCGCCAGTTACCGGGTCGGCGGGAAGAATTCGACGATCATCGAACGGCCGTCGACCCTGCCGTCGTCGTCGGCATCGGTGGCCTCGCAACCGACTCGCGGCCGCTAGTCGCACCGCGGCGCCGTAGGCTGGCCCGGTGGACGCTGCACGCCTCCGCCGGGCCACCGGCGCCGATCATGCCGCGGTGCACCGCCTGATCGCAGTGGCATTCGCCCCGTACGTCGAGCGGATGGGCCGCCGCCCTGCGCCGATGGATGTGGATTTTACTGCGGCACTGAATGATTCATTGGTATGGGCGATCGAAGACGACGGCCGCCTGGACGCGGTGCTGGTGCTCGAGCACCATGCCGACCATGTGTTGGTCGACACCATCGCCGTGGACCCCGCCGCGCGGGGACGCGGTCACGGTGCCCGGCTGCTCGATCGGGCCGAGTCGGATGCTCGCGAACTCGGGCTCAGCGAGGTGCGGCTCTATACCAATGAGGCCATGTCGGAGAACCTGACGTACTACCCTCGGCGGGGCTATCAGGAAACGGGGCGCCGGACCGAGGACGGCTATCACCGCGTCTACTTCCGCAAGAAGATTTCCCCTGCCCCTTTCAAGATATAGCTCACCCCGGGGCTTGCCGCAAGACCCGGGGTATGCCGCACAATCGTCCATCCAAGGCTGTGAGCAGACCGATTGGATTGGGGGATTTGATGTTTGACGTAATCATCGCCGGTGCCGGGCCGACCGGACTGATGTTGGCCGCCGAGCTGCGCCGACACGGAGTGCAGGTTCTGATGCTGGACAAGGCGACCGAACCCACCTCGGTGGTGCGTGCCTTGGGGCTGCACGTGCGCAGCAGCGAGATCCTGGATCAACGGGGCATGCTGGAACCCTTTCTGGAGCACGGGCGCACACACCCGGTGGGCGGCTTCTTCGCCGCCATGGACAAGCCGGCACCCAGCGGGTTGGACACCGCCCACCCCTACACACTCGGCATACCGCAGCCGCTCGTCGAACGGCTGCTGACCGCGCACGCCCTGCACCTCGGCGCGGACTTGCGCCGAGGTGCCGAACTCGTCGGCCTGCACCAGGATGCCGACGGGGTGACGGTCGATCTGACCGGTGGTGAGCAACTGCGCGCCCGGTTCCTCGTCGGCTGCGACGGTGGCCGTAGCACGGTGCGCACGCTGACAGGGATCAACTTTCCCGGCGAACCCGCCACCGCCGAGACACTGTTGGGCGAGATGCGGCTGTCGGCCGACCCGGAGAGCATCCTCGCCACGGTCGACCGGATCCGGCAGACCCAGAAGCGTTTCGGCGCCGGCCCGCTGGGAGACGGTTTCTACCGGGTGGTGGTGCCCGCCGACGGTCTGACCGATGACCGCGCCGTCCCGCCCACGCTCGATGAGTTCCGGCAGCAGTTACGGGTCACCGCCGGGACCGATTTCGGCGCGAATTCACCGCGGTGGCTGTCGCGCTTCGGAGACGCCACCCGGCTGGCCGAACGCTACCGGTCGGCGCGTGTCTTCCTCGCCGGCGATGCCGCCCACATCCACCCGCCGGCCGGCGGTCAGGGCCTCAACCTCGGCCTGCAGGATGCCTTCAACCTGGGCTGGAAGCTCGCCGCGGAGATCAACGGGTGGGCGCCGGCCGGGTTGCTCGACAGCTACCACGACGAACGGCACCCGGTGGCCGCCGATGTGCTGAACAACTCCCGCGCCCAGATGGAGTTGATGGCCACCGCGCCCGGGCCGCAGGCGGTGCGCCGGCTGATCTCGGAGCTGATGGACTTCGACCAGGTGAACCGCCACCTCGTCGAGAAGATCACCGCCATCGGTATCCGGTACGACGTCGGGGACGCTCGCTGGGGTCGCCGGCTGCGCGATATGCCGGTGGGCTGCTCCCGCCTGTACGCCTTGACGCACGCCGGTCGCGGACTGCTGTTGGACCAGACCGGCCGACTGTCGGTGGCCGGATGGGCCGACCGGGTAGACCACGTCAGCGCCGGTTGCCCGGAGTTGGACACCGCAGCCGTGCTGCTCCGACCGGACGGCCACATCGTGTGGTCCGGTGATGACCAGCGAGGCCTCGCGGACCGGTTGTCGGCCTGGTTCGGCGCGCCTACAGCGGCAGCAGGATGTTCTTGACGCTCGGATCGGTGGCCAGGAACTGTTGCACCGCCGGATCTTTGAACGTCTGGACCAGCTTCTTGATGTTCTCGGTGTCTGCCCACTTGGTACCGACGGTGAGCTGCCCGGCGAATTCGTCCGGCGCCGGGGGAGCGAAGATCTGCTGTGTGAGCGGCACCTTCGCGGCCAGGTAGTACTCGGTGTAGCCGACCGCGGCGTCCAGGTCGGGCAGCGAGCGAGATTGTGCGGCGAAGTCCAGGAGGGTGAATTTCAGGTGCTTCGGGTTGCCCTCGATGTCCTTCTGCGTTGCCTGCCATTTGTCCACACCGGGTTTCAGCGTGATCAGCCCGGCCCGTTCCAGCAGCCACAGGCCCTGGGCTTCGTTGGCCGGATCGGAGTACAGCGAGACGTTGGCTCCGTCGGGCAGCTGGGACACGTCGGTGTACTTGTCCGACCAGATGCCGAAGCCCCACCGGAACACCGGGGTGGCCGCGGTTTCCCGGAAGTCGGGGTTGGCTTCGAGCACCTGGCCCAGCCAGAGCTTGTGCTGATACACCGTGCCCGCGACCTCGCCGTCGTTGACCGCCCGGTTGATGGTGTTGCTGTCGGACAATCCGCGGAACGCGACCTTGATCCCGTGCCGCGGCGCGACCTCCTTACCGATGTATTCGATCAGCGCCTGCTCGGCCGCGTTGCCCTCGTTGGTGGCGACCACCAGGGTCGCACCGGGAATTTCGTTGGCGGACTTCGTCTCGTTGAAGAACGCATAGCGCACGATGACGGCGCCGACGATGACGATCGCCAGGGCGAGCGCGATCCAGACCCACTTCGAGTTGCGTTTGAGTTCGAATCCGTGGTCGTCCTGGTCCGGCGCGGTGTCGGAGGTGGGTGTGGTGGTCATGCGGGGACCTTTCGGCGCAGGGGCGCAGCGTTGTGCGCCCGGCGGTGTGGGGTGGTGAAACGGACCAAGGCGTCGCCGGTCAGCTGAACCAGCGCGACGGTGATGACGAGGATGACGATGGTGGCCAGCATGACGCCCTGGTCGAAGCGCTGGTAACCGTATGTGACTGCGACATAGCCGATTCCGCCGGCACCGATGGTGCCGGCGATGGCCGAGTATTCGATCATCGCGATGACATTGATGGTCAGGCCGCCGATGATGGACGGCACCGCCTCGCTGAGTTGCGTGGTGCGGATGATCTGCAGCCGGGAACCGCCCGAGGCTCTGGCGACCTGCACCACGGCGGGCGGCACCGAACGAAGCGAGTTCTCCACGATCCTGGTGAAGAACGCGATGCCGGCAAGCGACATGGGCACCACCGCCGCGGCGATGCCGATGTTCGTCCCGGTGATGAAGCGGGTGAACGGCATGATGGCCGCCATCAGGATGAGGAACGGCAGGGACCGTCCGATACTGATGACCCAGCCCAACGTGGTGTGCAGCGCCGGGTTCTCGAACAATCCGCCCGGCGCCAGATTGTGGATCAGCGCGCCCAGCGGGACTCCCACCAGCACCACGATCGACATCACGATCCCGACCATGATGAGGGTGTCCAGCAGGGCGGGGAAGAGCAGGCCGGGCAGCTCGTCGAACGGGACTTTCGTATTGGCCAGCAGGGTTTCGGTCACGCCACCACCTCCAGCTCGCGGTCGGTACCGGCATCGGTGCTGACCGCCAGTCCGAAACGGGCCAGCACGCCGGGGACCCGCGTCCCGAGGTCGGCCGGGATGCCGAGCGTGGCGCCGCCGACGGTGACGCCGGCGACAACCTGGACCGACGCGCCGAGCACGGCCACCGGCACGCCCAGTTCGCTCGAGGCACGCCCGATCCAATCCGCGGGCACATCGGGTGCGTCGTACACCACGTGCCACACCTGTTGTCCGGCAGCCGGTGTGGCGTCGACGCGGTGTGGCCGCAGTTCGGCTCCCAACGCAGATTCCGGGTCGGTGAGCAGATCGATCAACCGACCTGATTCGGCGATGGTTCCGTGCTCCAGCCGGGCCACCGAATCGGCGATCTTGAGCACCGTGTCCATCTCGTGGGTGATGAACACGATCGACAGATTCAAGTCGTCGCGCAGTTCCCGCAGCAGCTCGACCACTGACGTCGTGGTGGTGGGGTCCAGGCCGGCGGTGGCCTCATCGGAGAGCAGCACCGAGGGTCGTAGCGCGAGGGCCCGCGCGATGCCCACGCGTTGACGCTGACCGCCGGACAGCTGGAACGGATAGTGCTGGGCGCGCTGCGACAGGCCCACGCGGTCGAGCAGTTCGGCGACGCGCTTCTGTGCCTCGGCCGTGGTGACCCCGAGGTATTCCAAGGGCAGGGCGACGTTCTCGGCTGCGGTGCGCCGTTCCAGTAGACCCGAGGACTGGAAGACGGTGCCGATCCGGCGGCGGGCGACGCGCAGCTTACGGTCCGACAGGGTGGTGAGGTCTTCGCCGTTGACCACCACAGCACCGGAGCTCGGCGGTGTCAGCAGGTTGATACATTGCGCCAGGGTGCTTTTGCCGGCCCCGCTGGGACCCACCACGGCGAGGATCTCGCCGGCGTCCACACGGAAGTTGATCCGATCCAGCACCACCGTGCGCTGCTCACCACGGCCGTAGACCTTGGTGACGTCGGTGAGTTCGATCATGAGCGTCGACCCTGTCAGAACGGAATACGCTGGGACACCTTTGCACTCACGGTGAGCCCAGCCCAACCCGATTGGCGCCAGGCTGAGCGGAATCATTGAAGCTGAACCACCAGCCCGTGACACTCGGTGCGTTATGAGCATCGACGAATCTGAAGCCGGCACCGACACCTCGCACGGGTTCACCCTGCAGAGGCGCCGGAAGTGGCCCCTCATCGCCCTTGCCGTCGCGGTGGTGCTGGCCGTCGCCGGATACTTCGTGCTGTTCCGTCACAACGGAACTCAGTCGCCCAACGAGACCGCCGGTGCCACGCTGCAGGTGGTGTACCTCGACTCCAACCCCGCCGAGAAGGCGATCATCGACTACATCGGCGAGCACGTCGCCCCCGATTACGACGTGAAAGTTGCCTCCGTCGGACTCGGGGACAGCACCCAGATCAACAGCGCCATCAATGACGGCAGATACGCCGGCACGATATTCCAGCATCGGCACTGGCTGCAGCAGGTACTCGACGCCAATCCCGGGTTCAAGGAGCAGGCCGCGACCGGTCCGTTCTTCCACTGGGTGTTCGGGATCTGGTCCGACAAGTACAAGAACGTGCAGGATCTGCCGGACGGTGCGACGGTCTCGCTGCTGGCCGACCCCGCCAACAACGCGCAGGGCATCTGGTATCTGGCGCAAGCCGGGTTGATCACCTTGCGGCCCGGTGCGGACGTCACGGCGCTGACGCAGAAGGACATCGCCACCAATCCCAAGAATCTGAAGTTCACCCTGCTCGACTTCGGGGCTCAGCCCCGGGCGTTGCCCGACCTCGATGCCATCGTCGGCTACGCCGAATCGTTTCTTGCGGCCGGTGTCTCGGAGGACAAGCTGATCTTCGCCCCGAAGTCGCCCGATGAGTTCGCCTCGGTGCTGACGGTCGGCAGCGACTACATCGACACCGCCAACATCCAGAATCTGATCAAGGCGTTCAAGGACCCGCGGGTGCAGACCTTCATCGCGAACGATCCCGAGGTGAAGAAGCTGGCGCTGCCCGGCAATCCGGCATGACGAACCGTGAACTGCACTTCGGGCTGAATGTGCTGTCGGACGGGATGCATCCGGCAGCGTGGCAGCACCCGTCCGCGGACCCGCATTGGTTCACCGATCCGGCGTACTGGATCAACCTGGCGCGCACCGCCGAGCGCGGCACGCTGGATGCGCTGTTCCTGGCCGACAGCCCATCGCTGTTCCAACCGCCCGGTGAACCGCTGGTGGCTCCGCCGCTCGCACTCGACCCGATTGTGCTGCTGTCGACGCTGGCCTCGGTGACGACGCACCTGGGCCTGATCGGCACCGTGTCCACCTCGTTCGAAGAGCCCTACAATCTGGCACGCCGTTTCGCCTCGCTGGATCATCTGAGCCGCGGCCGGGTGGCGTGGAACGTGGTCACCAGTAGCGATCCGTACGCCTGGAACAACTTCGGTCGCGCCGGCGGCACGTCGGCCCAGCCGCCTCGGGACCAGAGATACCGTCGCGCAGCGGAGTTCGTCGATATCGTGCGGGCACTCTGGGATTCCTGGGATGACGATGCCGTGCTCGCCGACAAGCGCACCGGCGCCTTCAGCCGGATCGGGTCGATCAACACCATCGACCACCGTGGGGAGTTCTTCTCCGTGGATGGGCCGCTGACCTTGCCACGCTCCCCGCAGGGGCACCCGGTGCTGTTCCAGGCCGGGGGCTCTGCGGGCGGGTTGGATCTCGCCGCCCGCTACGCCGACGGCGTGTTCGCCGCGCAGGCCTCATTACCGGACGCGCTGCGCAATGCCGAGGAACTGCGGTCCCGCAGCGTCGCCTACGGACGCCCGCGTGACGCCATCAGGATCATGCCGGGATTGTCCTTCGTGCTGGGCAGTACCGAGGAGGAAGCACACCGGCGCCACCGTGAGCTCAACGAGCTGGCCGGGGAGCGCCGGCTGGCGCACCTGGCCGGACAGCTCAGCGTGAATGCGGCCGAGCTGGAATGGGACAAGCCGTTGCCGCAGTGGCTGATCGACGGCGCCGAGACGACCGTCGGCTCCCAGGGGGCCCGCGATATCGTGGTGAACCTGGCCCGCCGAGAGAATCTGACGGTGCGGCAACTTCTCGACCGGGTGATCACCTGGCACCGGCTGGTGGTCGGATCCCCCGAACAGATCGCCGATGCCATCGAGGAGTGGTTCGTCGCAGGTGCGGTGGACGGTTTCAACCTGATGCCCGACGTCTTCCCGTCCGGCCTCGAACTTTTTCGTCGATCACGTCATCCCGATCCTGCGTGATCGGGGATTGTTCCGCCGGGAGTATCGCCACATCACCTTGCGCGGCCATCTCGGGCTGGAACGGGTGCCTGATCGCCGCGCCACGCCGACCCGGCGGGCTAGTGGTCTGTGACCCCGTCCTTGACGAACTGTTCGATGAGGTCGGCGATCATGCCGGCACCGCGGCTGTTCTGGTGCACGTGGTCGGTGGTCAGCAGCAGGCCGCGTCGTTCGGAGATGCGGTCGTAGGATCGGCGCAGCAGAACGTGCTGCAGCACAGCCGAATACCACTCGCGCTCGCCTGTCCTCAGCGGTATCGGGTCGGCGTCGCTGTTGCGCAGCTGCTCACACTGGCGCTCGAACAACGGGAGATACGTGACACCGTACTCTCGGGCGGTGTCCGCGACGATCTCGGCGAACTCACGGCCGGTGTGGGCCGCGGCGGAGTCCAGTTGCTGCCCGAGGACAGGTGGTGAGAGCACCGCGATGCGTGCATCGGTGGCCGACTGCAGACGCGCCACGATCGACGCGAGATGTTCCCGAAAGCGCGGCGCGCTGGGCGCATACGGCAACTCACACCGTTTCACGACCTGACGGGCGTTGGCGTCGCTCAGGGTTCCCCAGGCGTCATTGGTACCGATCAGCACCGTGATCGCCGTGGGCTGTTGGTCGATCACCGGATCGAGGCGTTGCACCAGCCCGTAGGACACTTCACCGTTCACGCCCGATCCGGTCACCGTGACATCGGCGCCCGCCAGACGTTGTGCCAGCATCCCCACGTAGCTCACCCCGTAGTCGCCGGTGGTGTTGCTGTCGCCGAGGCACATCAGCCGGGTGGTCATGGTGCGCCGGCGCTCACTTGGTTCCGAAGATGCGGTCCCCGGCATCACCGACGCCCGGCACGATGTAGCCGTGCTCGTCGAGTGCGCGGTCGACGGCGGCGGTGAAGATCTGCACATCGGGATGCGCTTCGTGCAGGGCGGCGATGCCCTCCGGGCAGGTGAGCAGGCAGACGAACTTGATGGACTTGGGGGAGTGTTCCTTGAGTCGCTCCACCGCCGCCACCGCCGAGTTACCGGTGGCCAGCATCGGATCCACCAGCACCACGTCGCGCTCGTGGAGGTCGCTGGGCATCTTGAAGTAATACTCCACGGCGATATGCGTTTTCGGATCGCGGTACAGACCGATATGACCCACGCGGGCGCCGGGCACCACCTCCAGCATGCCGTCCAGAATGCCGCTGCCGGCCCGCAGGATCGACACGAACACCAGCTTCTTACCGTCGATGACCCGCCCGGTCGTCATCTCCAGAGGTGTCTCGACGTCGACCTCCTGAGTCGGGATGTCGCGCAGCACGTCGTAGGTCATGAGCATCGAGATCTCGTGCAACAGAGTGCGGAAGCTGTTGGTGGACGCGTCTTTTCTCCGCAGCAGCGTCAGCTTGTGCTGCACCAGGGGATGGTCGACCACGTGTACATCGGTCATCTCTTCAGAACACCGTCCCGTCGCTGGTGATGGTCAGTGGTGGCAGGCCGTTTCGTAGTCGGCCCGCGGTGGCGCGGCCCGCTTGCCAGGTACCGCCCTCCAACACGCAGGCCAGCGGAACATCCGCACCCAGTTCCGTGCGCACCAGCGGCGCCAGTTCGTCCAGCAGGGCGACGGTCAGCGCACGCCATTCCACCACCAGTTCGTCATCGACCGCCCATTCGCGTTGCGCCGCATCCGGATCACGCAGCCGGAGCACTCCGGTGTCCAGCAGCAGGCCGCCGTTGCGGTATTCGGGCAGACCGGTCAGCTCGTCGATCCCGGTGACGGTGACGCCGGCCCATCCGAACGGCTCCAGCAGCGAGTAGGTCAGCCATTGCGACAACTTGTGAAACGGCATCCACCCGGCACTGGGTCCGGCGCCGGGCACCGCGGGGTGCGGCCACACGTCGCCGAGTGGCTGCCCGCCGATCATGTTGCCGGTCAACCAGATACCCGAGAGGGACGACAACAGCAGGGACAAGATGGCGTGTGCGGACACCGCATCATCCCGGCCGACGAGCACATCGAACATGCCGCCCGGGCGGCCGTCGGGCCCGAACACCGCCGGATCTGCGGCCAGCGTGTCACCGAGCCGACGCAGCAGCTGGGCCCTGCCCTCGAGCCCGACCAGCGGATTGGCGCTGGTGACCTGGAAGGCACCCGCGAGCAATTCCGGTGTCACCGCACGCAGGCCGGCGGCGTCGACGCGCAACGGCTGCTCGGGGTCGGTGGAGAACAGGCCATCGGTGAACGCGTGCCAGCTGGCCACACCCAAGCCCTCGGACCGGGCGAACGACAGCCCGCTGGCATCCTCGGCATAGCGCCACCGCGGTCCGGCTCCCGCATCGAGCAGCACACTGACCACCGTCAGATCGATCATCGCGCGCGCATCCAGATCGGCGCGGCGGTCCACCCCGCCGGCCTCGAAATGACGCCACCTGCTGTGGAAGGGCACATCCAGTTCGGGGTAACGGCTGCGGGTGACCGCGGCGACCTCGGTGGCGGTGGCGGGCAACGCATCGTCGTCGACGTCGAACCACGCCGAGTCGCCCGCACGTGCGCGCTCCAGCAGGAAACGCGCTCGAGCCCGGATCGCCGCGGTGGTGCGCAGCTCGGCAACGGGATCGGTGCTACTCACGATGGTTCGCTCGCAAGCTTCGCTCACGCCTCGAGGCCCCGGCCCTTGACGTTCTTCAGCGCGTCGGCATCGGGAACGTCACCGGGGGTGAAGTAGCCGGCCGCCATCTTCGCGTCGATCTCCACCCTGGCGTCCGCGGGTACCAGTTTGTCGGGGATGTTGACGCGTTCGCCGACCTCGATACCGGAGCCGGTGATCGCGTCGTACTTCATATTGCTCATGGACACCAGACGGTGGATCTTGCGGACACCCAACCAGTGCAGCACATCGGGCATCAGTTCTTGAAAGCGCATGTCCTGCACGCCGGCAACGCATTCGGTGCGAGCGAAGTACTGGTCGGCGGTGTCACCGCCCTCCTGACGTTTACGCGCGTTGTAGACGAGGAACTTGGTGACCTCGCCGAGTGCGCGGCCCTCCTTGCGGGAATAGGCGACCAGTCCGACGCCCCCGCGCTGTGCGCCCAGGATGCATTCCTCGATGGCATGCGTGAGGTAGGGCCGGCAGGTACAGATGTCGGAACCGAACACATCGGAACCGTTGCACTCATCGTGCACACGGGCGGTCAGTTCCACCGAGGGATCGGCGAGATCCTGTGCAGCGCCGAAGATGTACACGGTCTGCCCGCCGATGGGCGGCAGGAAGACCTCGAGATCGCTGCGGGTGACCAACTCGGGATACATCCCGCCGGTCTCCTCGAAGAGCACTCTGCGCAGATCGGTTTCGCTACAGCCGAATCGGGCTGCCACACCCGGCAGGTGCCACACCGGTTCCAGGGCGGCCTTGGTCACCAAGGCCGCCCCGCCGTCCAGGAGATACCGGCCATCCGGGCGCAACCTGCCCTTGGCGATGGCCTCGGCGATCTCCGGCAGGATCACGTGCGCCTTGGTCACGGCGATCGTGGGTCGGATGTCGACGCCCGCGGCCAACTCGGTCGCGAAGGCATCGGCCACGGTGGCGCCCCACGGGTCGAGGCTGACGATCTTGTCCGGGTCACCCCACTGCGGGTACGGGCCGATCGCATCGGTGGGCGACGTGTTGGTCAGGTCGGCGCGATGGGCCCGCGAGAGTGCACCGGCGGCCACGGCCAGGGCACGGTAGACGCTGTAGGAGCCGCTGTGTGTACCGACGACATTGCGGTGTGCCCGGGTGCTGGTGGTGCCCACGACGGGTCCGCGCTGCGCCGCGGTCGGTGCGCCCCAGCGGATCGGCAGTGCACCCGAACCGCCGCTGTGCGAGGTCAGGCGGATGTGACCGGGCTTGGGTGTGACGGTGTCGGCCATCCTCGCTCCTTTGCTCGCCCCGGTGCGCACGGCTGGGAAGGCGCCAGCTTAGCGACTCGGCGTGAGCAGCGCCGGGCGATAAGGGGTGATACCGCTGACAGTGCGCCCGACCTGCGGCACAGTTGCCCTATGAGCAGTCAGAAGATACCGACACCGGGCGATTTGCGGGCCGCGGCACAGGCTGCGGTCGACTCCGCCCAGTCCGCGGTCGAGGCGGCGCAAGCGGTGGCCAGCGGGGCGATGCGCATCCCGCCCGCTTCGGTCCAGCTTGCCGCACAACTTCCCGATCTCATCGAGAATCTGGCCGTCGCGACCGAGCGGCTGAACACCACGATCGACCGCACCGAGCGTTATCTGGCGATGGCCGATCCGATGTTCCGGACCCTCGATCGTCTACTTCCGCAGTTGGAGGCCCTGGTCGCCACGGGTAACGAGGTGTTCCGGATGCTGTCCAACATCCCCGGGGTGTCCCGGCTCGGCAAGTTCACCGGCCGGTCTTCCGAGGACCGGAGCTGACCGCGCGCTCAGCGCAGCGAGTACCGGATGGGCAGATGCTTGAGGCCACCGACGAAGGTGGTGGCCGACAGCTCAGGCGGGCCGGCCAACTCGATCGATTCCAGCCGGGGGAGTAGCTCGCCGAACAGGCTGGTCATCTCCATCCGGGCCAGCGCAGCGCCCAGACAGTAGTGCACTCCGTAGCCGAAGGACACGTGCTTGTTCGGTTCGCGGCCGACGTCGAACCGGAACGGATCGGCGAAGACCTCCTCATCGCGATTGCCCGACGCGTAGGCCAGGTACACCGATTCGCCGGCGGCGATCGGGACGCCGCGGACCTCGGTGTCGGCCGTGGCGGTCCGCATGAACTCCTTGACCGGGGTGGTCCAGCGGATCATCTCCTCGATGGCGGTCGGCAGGAGGCCGGGGTCTGCCTTCAGCCGGGCCAGTTCGGCGGAGTGGTCGATCAACGCGCGCAGGCCGCCGGAGATCGCGTCCTTGGTGGTGTCGTGGCCGGCGCTGGCGACGATCACGTAATACGAGACGGTGTCCATGTCCGACAGCGGCTGGCCGTCAATGGTGCCGTTGGCGATGGCCGAGGCCAGATCGCCGGTGGGGTTCTCCCGCCGGGAGGCGGTCAGTGCCGCGAAGTAGGTGAAGAAATCCATGAGCACCGCGAGGATGTCTTCACTTCCGCCGGCGCCGCGCTTGTGCTCGGCATCGTCGCCGCCGAACAGTTCCTGAGTGAGTTTGAGCATGCGCGGAAAGTCCTCTTCGGGCAGTCCGAGCAAGGACAGGATCACATACAGCGGGTAGTTGACCGCGACCTCGGTGACGAAATCGCATTCCGGCCCGTTGTCGCGCATCAGGTCGACGTACCGCTTCGCCAGCTCGTCGACGCGAATCTTCAGGTCGCGCATGGCTTTCGGCCGGAACCAATCCGCACCGATCTTGCGGATGTCGCGGTGGTGCGGGTCATCCATGTGCACCAGGGTGCGCAATCCGATACCCGCCTCCTGCTGGGCCTTGAGCGCGTCGTCACTGCCCGCCGGCATCAGCAGCGGCCTGGGTCCGCTGACGAACAGGGTGTTGTCACGCTCGATGGCCATGATGTCGGCGTGCTTGGTGATCGCCCAGAACGGGCGGTAGGGCGGGTTGTCCACCCATGCCACCGGTTCGTTGGCGCGCAACCAGGCCAGGTTGGCGTGCAGTCGTTCGTCATCGGCGTAGGCCGACGGATCGGCCAACACCTTCCCATGCTCACTGGCGCTGTGACCGGTCAACGTCGTCATGGCGCCCATGGTGCCATGCGCCGTCGGCGCCTGCGCTCCCCGATGGCCTCGAAGCGCGCCCCGAGCCCGTCGATGAAGGATGTGAGCGCCAATTCAAAGCTGGCCGTGTCGATTTCATCGGCCTTACCGCGCAGCAGGTGGGCCTGGTTCATATGCGGGTAGCGATCGCGATAAACCTGCACATCATCGGCGAATCCGCGGGAGAAGGAGCCGACCGTGGAGCCCAGTACCAGTGAGCGGGTCGCCGCACCGATCAGGGTCGCATCCCGCGGAGGCCAACCCGCGCGCACCAATCCACCGTGTACGACGTCGGCGATCCGAAGGCTTGCGTCGCGTTGGCCGATACCGCCGGCGAGATAGGGCACCAGATTGGGGTGCGCGGCCAGGGCGGTCCGGTAGGAGCGCGCCCAGTCGGCCAGTCCCACGGCCCAGTCGGCACCCTCGTCGAATGCGCTGGTCCGGACCTCGCCGACCACTCGGCTGGCGACGTCGTCGAGCACGTCGTCCTTGGTGGGGTAGTGCTTGTACAGCGACGCGGCCTGCACCCCGAGGACTGTGGCCAGCTTTCGCATCGACAAGCCGTCCAGGCCGTCCAGATCGATCATCTCGAGTGCGGCGTCGCGGATTCGATCGCGGCTGAGCAGGGGCACGCGGGGCCGGCCCATGGCGCACCTCGCTTCCAGGAAACTTGCCTAAGCTAACGATGTTAGCTTATAGTGGCTCGCATAAGCTAACACTGTTCGCTACTGGGTGCCACACCCCGAGGAGATACCGATGCGCAGGACCGTTTTCAGTTCTGAACACGAGGACTTCCGCGCCATGATCCGGGCGTTCATCGAATCCGAGGTCACGCCGGTCTACGACAAGTGGTTCGAAGAGGGCATCGCGCCACGCGACTTCTACTACAAGCTCGGCGAGCTGGGGATCTTCGGTATCGAGATCCCGGCCGAATACGGCGGCGCCGGGCTGGACTCGTACAAGTTCCAGGCCATCATCACCGAGGAATGCGCCCGCGCCGGGGTGTCCTTCGGCGGCTCCAGTGTGCACATCGGCCTCTGCCTGCCCTACCTGAAGGCCCTGGCGACCGACGAGCAGAAGCAGCGCTGGTACCCCGGCATGCTGAGCGGCGAGACCATGTTCGCCATCGCGATGACCGAACCGGGTACCGGATCAGACCTGGCCGGAATGCGCACCACCGCAAAACCTTCCGGTGACGGCACCCACTACGTGCTGAACGGGTCGAAGACGTTCATCACCGGCGGCGTACATGCCGACCGGGTAATCGTCTGTGCGCGCACCGCGCCGCCGCGCGAGGACGACCGCCGTTTCGGCATCACCCTGTTGGTCGTGGATACCAAGTCCGCCGGCTATCAGGTCGGACGCAAGCTCGACAAGCTCGGCCTCCGGGTTTCCGATACGGCCGAACTCAACTTCACGGATGTGATCGTCCCCGCCGAGGATGTGCTCGGCGAGGTCGACATGGGCTTCTCCTACCTGGGCCAGAACCTGCCCCGTGAACGCCTCGGCATCGCCGTCGGCGCCTACGCTCAGGCCAAGGCGGCCGTGCGGTTCGCCACCCAGTACACCAAGGACCGCACCGTCTTCGGCAAGCCGGTTGCCGCGTTCCAGAACACCAAGTTCGAACTGGCAGCCTGCCAGGCGGACGTCGACGCCCTCGAAGCAGTGGTCGACCGGGCCATGGAGGCGCACGACCTCGATGAACTGACCCCGGCCGACGCAGCCTCTGCCAAGTTGTTCTGTACCGACGTCGCGGCCCGCGTCATCGATCGTTGCCTGCAGCTGCACGGCGGCTACGGGTACATCAACGAGTATCCGATCGCCCGCCTGTACGCCGACAACCGTGTCAGCCGTATCTATGGCGGCACCAGCGAGGTCATGAAGATGATCATCGCGAAGAACATGGGCCTCTGACCTCAGTAACCCTACGGGGTCCAGGTACCGTACGGCACAAGTGGATTGGTCCCGTACGGGATGTGCGGATTCGCGCCGCCGGTCGCCTGATCGCGTGGGATCACGATGGTCGGCACATGCTGGTTGGGGCTACCGGCCGCGGGCCGAGGCCCGAGTTCTGCCGGCACGTGGGGTGGTAGCACCACGGCGCCACCGGGGCCGGCGGTCTCGGAGGCCGTGGCATGGGTATGTGGACTGCTCGGATCGTTGAGCGGCGCCATGTCTGCACCCATGAACGTGCCCACTCCCACAATGACTTTCGCCGCTCCAGCGGTCAATATCTCGATCATGTCCTCCACGATGCCGCAGATTTTCCGAGCCGGCCGCTTTCTCTAAGCGACCTCATATCTATCGGCCAGGGGTCAGTGCCCCTCCGGCGGCACGCCAGTGCACCAGGCCACCGCTCATGTTCACCGCGTCGAAACCGTTCTCCACCAACAGGTTCGCCGCACCGGCAGACCGAAGCCCGCCCGTGCAGAACGCGATGATCAACCGGTCCTCGGGCAATTCGAGGCATCGGTCCGGCAGTGCTTCCAAGGGAATGTGCACCGCGTCGGGTATGTGGACGCGGTTCCATTCGAAATCCCGCCGGACGTCGACCACGAGTGCGCCGTCGGCAACCAGACGGACTGCCTCCGCCGCGGTGACGGATGGCGGCCGGCGCAGGAAGTGCCGAAAACTCATGCGGTGCGCACCTCCCGCCGGACGTTGACCATGGTGAGGGGACCGCTGAGCACCGGCACCAGCGCCCCTATTCGGGTCCGCATTGCCAGTCCGCGGCCGAGCATCGCCGTGACAGCGACGGTGAGGTAGAGCGCTCCGTGGAGCGGTCCCAGAATCCTGGTCACGGCGGGGTCGTGCACGGTGGCGAGATTGCCCAAGAGCACGAGCACACTGATGAGCTCCAGCGCTGACAACGCGCCGAGGGCGCGCAGCAAAGGGCTCATGCGAGGTGCGATCCCGGGCGCACGACCATCAGGACGACGACCACCGTCCACAGCAGATTGAAGATGCCGGCGAGCATGCCGAGTCGCCGCAGGGCGGCGCCGTCGACGGGGGAGTCCAGCGCTTCCCGTTGGCGCGGTGCAATCTGCGCAGCCAGCAGTCCGCCCGCGATGACGGTCAGCACCATCGCGACGATGATCCATACCTCGGTGACGCGACCTTGCACAAAGGCGAGGATGAATCCGATGATCGGCACCACGAGAGCCAGTGCGCCGTAGACGCGGGTGATGCGGTAGTGCGCACCGGCCACGTCGGGACTACCGCGCTCGGGGTCGTCAACGACGGCTGCATAGCGCGGAAACAAGCTGGTGGACACGGCGATCGGGCCCACGAACAGGATGCCCGCCACGACGTGCGCGGACAGCAAGACGGATTCCATAACCTTCAGCTTAGCTGAAGGTTATGGCGAAGGTGGGAACACTCCCGCCAGGTATGCCCGCAACGCCTCGGTCAGCCCGGGGTGCTGCGTGGCGAAGTCCGTGTCGAGCCGGGCCACCACCTCGGCGGCCCGGGCCAACAGTGCGTCACCCGCTGCGGTCGTGTGCAGCGTCGAGGCGGCACCCGCATGCGCCGTGCCGTCGTCGACCAACCCCGCTTCGACGAAGGCTGCAACCGCGGTGTGTGCGCTCTGCACGGTGATCCGTGAGCGCCGGGCGAGCTCGCTGAACGAGATACCCGGCATTCCCCGGATGTGGCCCAGAAGTCCGTACTTGCGGGTGGTGAGTCCGAGCGGCTTCAGTGCTTCGGTCAACGCGGCCTCCCAGACCCTGCTGACGGTGAGGAGACCGATCATCGGGCTGAAGGGAGGCGGGTCTGGCATGGGGGCAGGTTACCGGGGCGAGCGAAGCGACGGGAAAAGTTACCGGGGCGAGCGAAGCGACGGGAAAAGTTACCGGGGCGAGCGAAGCGGCCGCCTCAGCGCCATGAAACCGAGTGCCATCACCACGACCTCCGCGACCACGCTGACCACCGCATACGGCTGGGGCTGCCAGCCGTGTTCGGCGAAGCCGAAGAAGCCGATGGTCCGGGACAGCAGAAACGCCACGAGCGCCCCCGCCGACACGATCGCCGCCGCGGCCCGCATCCAGGCCGGCCCGCCGACCAGGATCAGGATCGTCAGGGCGCCGAGAACCGCAGTCAACACCAGGAAGCCGGGGCCGACGACCGGGATGAACCGGTAGCCGTGCAGGTACAGCCGGGCATGCGCGATCGCACTGGCGGCCATGGCCGCCACCAGACCGACATCGATGAGCCGGGGCCGCTTCACAGCAGCTTCTCCTCTTTGAGTGCCAGCGCCCGGTCGCCCTGGGTGTAGGTGACTTCGCGGATACCCAGCGCATCCTGGAGTTGACCGGCCGGCAGGGTGAGTGGCTTGGGCGCGGGGCCATCGCCGGGGTGGGGTAGCGGGTAGGCGGTGGTGGTACCGCTGTAGAAGGTCACGTTACCTTCGGTCTTGGAAAACAGCTGGTGCACATGGCCGTTCAGGCACGTCACCGAGGCGAAGCGGCTCATATAGCTCAGCGCTTGCGCGGAATCATCGGTGCCCCAACCCCAGTCGGGGTACATCGCGAACAGCGGGATATGGCTGAACACGATGATCGGGGTGTCCGAGGACAGCGGTGCAAGGTCTTTCTCGATGAACTCCAGTTGATCGGTCCCGAGATGGCCGAGCTTCTTGAGATTGAGCGTGTTCACCAGACCCAACACGTGTACGCCCGCGATGTCGAAGCTGTACCAGCCGTCACCCCGGCTGCCCGCACCGAAGGCGGCCCGGTACTTCTGGCCGGCGTCGTCGACCGAATCGTGCTCCCCGGGCACGGTGAAGATGTGCGGGGTGTTGATCCCCGCCATCATCTGCTTCACCTGATCGAACTGCGCCGGTATGGCCAGATGCGTGAGGTCCCCGGTGTGGATGACGAAATCGGGTGTGTAGCCGAGGTTGTTGATCTGGGTGATCGCACGGCCAAAGGAGCCGACGACGTCGGGGTTGGCCGTCCCGTTGAAGCCGATATGACTGTCGCTGATCTGCGCGAACCGCAGGCCGGGCCGGGTGGCCTTGGCATCCGCGGGGGCGCCGGCCACATGGGAGAGCACTTCGCCACCGACGACGGCCAGGCCGACGGCCGCACCGAACCAGGCACTGTGCCTCATGAGCTGGCGACGGGTCATACCGCGTGGATCGATGTCGGTCACGGTGCCACCACCACGGTGCCGTGCATGAACGGATGGATGCTGCAGATGTAGTCGAACGTGCCGGCGTTGGTGAACGTGAACGTGTAGGTCCCGTTGGCGTCCAAACCGGGAGAATGAAACGAGTTGTCCTGGGCGACAACGGTATGCGGCTCCTCGTCCTGGTTCGTCCAGACCACCGTCTCACCCGGCTTGACCTTCAGGGTGGCGGGTGTGAACGCGAAATTGGTGATGGTGACCTTGGTGCCGGCCACGGGCGCGGCCGACGTGGCCGTGCCGGCTTGCGGTCGTGGGGCTGCGGCACTCATGCCCGGCATTCCGGGCATACCCACCGAGGTCCCGCCGTTGGGGGCGAAGTCGACGGTGGGATCTGAGGGCGCCGCCGGGGCGGAACACCCGGCCAGCGCGATCGCCGTGATCATGACGCCGATGTGGCGTCGGGGTGCAAACATGGGTCGGTACCTCCGGGCTGACGGATTTCCGCGGTGCGGAGCGGTCACGAGTAGATAGGCCGCGCGGTTACACCGGGCCCGTGTAACCCCGCCCCCTATCTATCGGTGCACGGTCTCACCGACCGGGCAGGACGGAGGGTGGAAGCGATGCGGGTGGAGACTCCCGGTGACGCGACCTGAGCATGGGCGGCAGCAACCGAACCTGCGGCTGGTATCCGAGTCGTGCTACCCGAATTGGGAAGCCCTCTACGAAGACAATGCCACGTGGGTCTACCGCACCATCTTCGCCAAGGTGGGAAACCAGGCCGACGCCGAGGACCTCACCTCGGAGGTGTTTCTGGCTGTGATGCGACCGTTGCGGCTGACAGCCAGCGTCGCCGAGGTGCGCGCATATCTGCGGAGCACCGCCCGGACCGTCCTGGCCGCGCACTGGCGAGCCACCTTGGGTCGGGAGATCACCTCCATCGAGGACGTGGCAGCGCCGCCGGAGAGCGAAGCGGCGATCAGCACGGCCCCGCAACGGGTGGCCGCGGTGCTCGAGGCGCTGCCGGACAAGTACCGGAAGGTCCTGGAGTTGCGATTCCTGCACGGCCGCGCCGTGCGAGAGGTGGCCACCGAGATGGGGATCAGCCTGGCCAATGCCAAGGTGTTGCAACACCGCGCGCTGCGGTTGGCGGCTCAACTCAACGAGGGAGGCGCCCGATGAACCGGCGAGGTACCCGCAAGTACATCGACGATCTGCTCGCCGGACGTCGTCCGAAACCTTTCAACCCCGACGATTTCGAAGCCGAGCAGATCCGCACCGCGATCGAATTGACCGCCGGCCGCCCGGGCGCGGACGCCCCTCGCCCGGAGTTCCTCGACGGCCTGAAGGCGCGGCTGGCAGCCGAGATGTCGGGATCCGCGCCGGTCGCGGGAACCACCGCTGCGAAAGCTCCCTCAGCGACGCGCCGACAGGTCATCGTCGGCACCACCGCTGCGGCGACGGCTGCGGTCGCCGCGGTGTCGGTGGACCGGCTGCTGCTCCAGCCCGAAGCGCCGCCGAACCCCGATGGGGGCGAGGTGGTGCCCACCGACGGACAGTGGCGGCAGGTCGCGGCGAGCGCCGACGTCGCCGACGGTGCGGTGTACCCGTTCGACCTGGGCTCGATCAGTGGATTCGTGCGGCGGACACAAGGCCGAGTGGAAGCCGTGTCCGGTGTGTGCACGCATCAGGGCTGCAAGCTGTGGTTCGACCGGCCCGCCGATCAGTTGCGCTGCCCGTGCCATCTCACCTCGTTCTCGCCGGCCGGGCAGGTGCTCACCCATGCCCTGCCGGCGGCGCCGAAGCCTCTCCCGCACTTCGATATTCGTGAGCGGGACGGGGTCATCGAGGTGTTGGCGCCTCCGCCGAGCCAACCGGTATAGCCCAGCGGCTCAGCTCACGAGGCTCAACGCATGAGCACGCCGCAGCTTGCCAGACGGAGTCTTCGGGATCGTGCCGGGCTCGAGCACCACCACATTGCGCGGCCGGACATCGACCTCGGCGACCACCTCGTGTGCCACCAGCCGCTCGATACGGCGTACGTCGTCGGGCTGGTCATATTTCGTGGATTCCACTGCGACCGCGAATGTCTCACGGGACAGCCCGGCGTCGAGACGCACGGCAACCGAACATCCCGGCCGAACCCCCGGCACCCGACAGGCGGCACGTTCGATATCGGTGGGGTAGATGTTGCGCCCGGCCATGATGATGACGTCCTTGAGCCGGCCGCACACCACGACGTCGCCGGACTCGGTGAGGTAACCCAGATCGCCGGTGTCGTACCAGCCCCGGGCGTCCTGTGCCGCCAGGAACCCCGCTTCGGTGGTGTAACCCTTGGTCACCGGGCCGCCGCGCACCTCGATGACCCCGACTCCGCGGGGCGCGAGCACACTGCCGTCCTCATCGATGACGCGCAGTTCCAGGCCGCTCAGCGGCCGGCCCAGGTTGACCAGTCGCCGGGTGCGTCCGTGTGTGGCGGGAACCGCTCGGTGCAGCAGGGTCAACAGATCCGCGTCGACCTCGTCGACGAGCATGCCGCCACCGCACGGCGAGAATGACACCGCCACAGTCGTCTCGGCCATTCCGTAGGCGGGAATGATCGCCTCCGGCCGCAATCCGAACGGAGCCCCCGCATCGCACAGGTCCTCGACGTCGAACGGATCGACCTGTTCGGCACCCGAGAGGGCCCAGCGCAACGAGGACAGGTCGAAATCACCGGGAGTGGCCTGCCCGCGCAGCCGCTTGGCGAACACCTTGTAGGCGAAGTTCGGTGCGGCCGTCATCGTGCCCTTGTACTTGTCGATGAGCCTGGCCCACAGCAACGTATCGCGCAGGAAGTCCACTGGCGTGACCTTGACCAATTCGGCACCGACGTACATCGGCACGGTCAGGTAACCCGTCATGCCCATGTCGTGGAAACACGGCAGCCAGCTGACGATGACGTCGGTGTCGAGATCGAACCGGCAGCCGATCATCATCGCCTCGGCATTGGCGACGATATTGGCGTGGCTGATCTGAACGGCCTTGGGGGACCCCGTTGAGCCCGAAGTCAGCTGCATCAGCGCGATATCGTCCTCGCCCGTCGCGGTGGGCCCGGTCGGGGGATGGGCCAGCAGCGCCTCGACGGTCAGCACCGTCAGACCCCGCTCGGCCAGCACCGGCGCGGCCGCCATGAACGGATCGGAGACGATGACTGTTTTCGCCGAGATCATGTCGATCACACCGACGGTCTCCTCGGCCCAGCGTGGGAGGTCGGTGCGAGGCGTGGGCTGGTGCAGCATGGTCAGGCTGGCGCCGCGCATCCACACCGCTTGCGCGGTGGGAGCGATCTCGACCGGCGCGCCCGCCAGTACCGCCACGGCGTCGGCGTGTCCGATACCGGCCGCAGCGAGGCCGCCCGCGACCCGACCGGCCCGCTCATGCACCTCGGCCCAGGTGTGCCGCAGGGGTGCGTCCGGTTCCCCGGTCACCATCCCGTGTGGGCTGGTGCGTGCGTTGTGGAACATGGTTTCGGTGAATCGGCTCACGGCAGTCCTTTTTCGGCCCACCCGCACGGTGCGGTGTGCCTTCATCGGAGGGATCGCCACGCCCGTGTCATCGGGCGTCAATAGATCAGAGCCGTGGGGCTCGGCCGTCCTCGAAGCGCTTCTTACTTCGACGAGCGGCGGAAGTGCACCTGCCCTTTTCTGAGTCTGTTCTCGCTCATCTGTCACCCCGGCCGGAGGGACATGGCGGTGCACTTCAGGTGCGTCGACTATAGCGACCCGCGCACGCCGAGGCGCGCCAACGCGCCACAGACCGCGACGTTCATGGCACAACCCGCACTGACCGTTTCGGTGCCGCGTGATTTAGTGACTCGGTGACTGCGGATGGTTCTCGTGACGCGGGCAAGCCGTGAGTGCACGCGGTTGGCTGCTGTTCGCTGCCATGAGCGTGATCTGGGGTATTCCCTACCTGCTGATCAAGATTGCGCTGGAGGGGCTTTCGGTTCCCGTACTCGTCTTGGCCCGCACCTTGATCGGCGCCGTTGTACTGCTGCCACTGGCGCTGTCGCGGGCCAACATTCGATGTGTGCTTGCCCATGGGAAACCAGTGCTGGCCTTCGCATTCTTCGAGATCATTGCCGCGTGGTTGTTGTTGTCGAATGCCGAGCGACACCTCACCAGCTCCACGACCGGCCTGCTCATCGCGGCGTCGCCGATCATCGCGGCGGTGCTGGACCGGGTCAGCGGTGGCACCCACCGCCTCGGCGCGATCCGGTCAACCGGCCTGGCAGTCGGGCTCACCGGTGTGGCGGTGCTGGCAGGCCCCGGTCTTTCCGGCGGGGGTGCTTGGCCTGTCGCCCAGGTGCTGCTGGTGGCCACCTGCTATGCCATTGCCCCGATCATCGCCGCCCGCCATCTCGCCGATGTCGCCGCGCTTCCACTGACCGCAAGTTGCCTTGCGTTCGCGGCACTGGTGTATGCCGTGCCCGCGGCCCTGTCGTGGCCCACCGAAGTCCCCGGCACGCGCGTGCTGGTGGCCACCGCCCTGCTCGCCGTGGTGTGCACCGCGCTGGCCTTCGTCGTGTTCTTCGCGTTGATACGTGAAGTGGGACCGACCCGCGCAGTGGTGTTCACCTATGTGAATCCCGCAGTGGCCCTGGCGGCCGGCGTGATCGTCCTTGCTGAGCCGCTGACGCTGTTCAACGTCGCCGGCCTGGCACTGGTCCTCATCGGCTCGGTCCTGGCCACCCGTCAGTCCGCTGCGGAACAGGCACGGTAGCGCGTCACGCGAGGCGGCTGGCCAGTCCGCTGAGCAGAATGTCGAGTCCGCGGTTCAGCTCTGCCAGTCCGTCGTAGGAGGCCCACGCGGGCGCGAGGTCACGGATGTTGGGGAACTCGCCGATCGGCAGCCGGTGCAGTCCGAGCCGCAGGACGTGATCGGTTTCCTCGGGCCGTTCCACGATCTCCTGCAATTCGGTCAGTACATGGCCGTAGAGGAAGCCGAACAACGCCCGGTAGATGTGCAAGGCGTCGGCTCCGGTGAACCCTGCCGCGGTCAACAGCGCCAGGACCTCTTCGAGGTGACGCAAGATCCCCGGTGGCCGCATCCCCAATGGTGTCGCAAGTGGACGGGTGACCAGCAGGGGCACCACGTGGGGATGGCGGTGGGCCAGATCGCGAAAGTCGTGGCCGAGACGGCGAAGTGCCGCAACCCAATCCGATGCCGAGGTGTCCAGCGATAGCTGCTCGAAGACCAGCTCGACGACCCCGTCCAGCACGGCAGCCTTGTTCGGAACGTGTCGGTAGAGCGCCATCGGATCGCGCCCGACCGCCTCACCGAGTCGGCGCATCGACAGCGCGTCGACACCTTCCCGGTCGATGATCTCCAGGGCCTTGGCCAGAACTGCGGCGCGGGTGATCGGCCCACCCGCGCCGTCCTCGGACAGGCCCGGACCGGGCGGACCCATCGGTGTTTGCGTCATGAATGACACGCTCCCTCCGGCATCTGACTCACAGGCACGCTGGGACCGCAGACCTCACGTGTTGAAACGTGTTGAACAGGGAATATCTGATCAGTACAGCTGAGTCTACGTTGTAGACATACGACGTTGACAACGTCTCCCATGAAGCGTTGACTGGACTTCTAGCGCGGATTGAGGCGTTGCCATGATCGTCATCGTCGGATTGGTCGTTCTGCTCGCCGCGGTGATCGTGGGGTTCACCGGCGTACTGACGAATTCAGGGCCGGATCACTCCCTCCCCGACCACTTCAATGCGCTCGGCTACCACGTCACCGGGTCGACCGGCACGCTCTTCCTGTTCGGGATGATGGTCGGCGCAATCGCCATGTTGGGGTTGAGCGTGTTGTTGGCCGGCACGCGGCACACCGCGGCTCGCGGGCGCGACGCTCGACACAAACTCGAGAGATCCCGTCGCGAGACCGCGTTCTTGAATCAGGAACGCGACCAACGCCTCGCACATGACCAAAACGACGCGGAGGCGGATACCACCGGACCAATTGTCACCCGGAGGCGACCGAGCCTGTTCGGCCGCAGGCCGGCCGGTCGGCACCAGGGGAGCGCCACCGAGATCGACGCCTCCGGCAGGACGTCCACCGTGGCCACCGTCGCTCAGTCGCGGGCGACGGACAACGACAGGCAAGGAGTCCGCAATGAGGGTCGGTAAAAGGATCGCCCACAAGGTCGAAGCTGCCACGGGCAACGTGAAGAAGGCCTTCCGCTGCTCTCCGTCCGTTCACATCGAAACCAGGTAAACACCATGATCGTTCTCGGCATCATCCTCATCGTCCTGGGCCTGCTGCTGCCCAGCCTTGTTCCCACCTTCGCTTTCGCCCACATCGTTTTGGTGATCGGGGTCATCCTGCTGGTCGTCGGCCTACTGCTGATGCTCATGGGGCGGATGGGGCATGCGGTCGGCGGCCGTCGCCACTACTACTAGACCCGATACCGGGGCGAGCAGACTCACGGGTACACCCGTGTAGCCGACTAGCTCGACGCTCGAATAACCACTCGCGCAATGCATCCATTGGCTCGCGGAGGGTGCGGGCGGCTCCGACACGACCTGATTCACCCACTGACCAAACCTAAGGAGCCGATATGGCCACCCCCAGCATCCTCTTGATCGTCCTCGTGGTGTGCGTGGCGATCCTTCTCATCGTCGCCATTGCCTGGGTGGCGCGAGACAGACGCAACGCCCATCGCCATATCGCCGCCGAAGAGATTCGTGAGTCCGCGAAGGACGAGGCACGCGACGTGCGACAGCGCGAAGCATGGGCGGACGAGACCGCCGCCCGCGCTCGCGCCGCTCAGGCCGAATCCGATGTCAAGGCCGCGCAAGCCGCCGGTCTGCAACAGCAGGCCGAGGCGCACCGCAGCGAAGCGGTGGACTCGCGCGAGAAGCTCAATCAGCAATGGGAGCGCGCGGACAGCGTCGATCCGGC
Source organism: Mycobacterium hackensackense (assembly GCF_025822555.1). Lineage (NCBI taxonomy): Bacteria > Bacillati > Actinomycetota > Actinomycetes > Mycobacteriales > Mycobacteriaceae > Mycobacterium > Mycobacterium hackensackense. Next base: position 155,460 of record NZ_JACKUC010000038.1, on the reverse strand, counting down.
CGTCCACACACCCGAGAAATCCAGCGGTGTGCGCAAGGAGCATCAAGACCGATGACGAGGCCAGGACCTGCCCCCGGCCGAGAGGGGAGCGTCACGATGACAGCGCAGGAGACGAGGCCGCTCACGGGCTGTGCGCGCGAACGGGACCCGCGCGCACAGGCACTCAGCGCTCAAGAACGCTGGGAATCAGAGGGCGGCACCACAGACCACCAGGACCAGCGCTGATCAGCGGATGAAGGTATGTGCACCCCAAGGCATTTCGTCACCACGACGAAGTGACGCAGGGGAGTGCGTGACGTTCAGCCGGCTTTTCCGTCAGTCGCCGATCCGGGCAACGCGGTGAAACGCTGGACCAGATCAGCGGCCACCGTACGCAGGGGGACGTTCGAGTTCTGGCTTTCACGGCGGAGCCGATCGAAGGCCTCGCCGGCATCGATCCCGTGAATCGCCATCAACATGCCTTTGGCCTGTTCGATGGGCGCACGCGTCTCCAGCGCGCGCTGCAGTCCGACTGCGACGTCACGAACCGAACGGAACCGTGCGAAATCACCTATCGCTCGCGAGACCGCCGTGGTCAGCAGCTCCAGGATTTCGGCATCGAAGCTGTCGAACGCCGAACGCGCTCGCCCGTAGAGATTCAACGATCCGAGCGACTGGTCGACGGTGACCAAAGGTGCCGCCAGAAAGCTGAGGATGCCTTCGGCACGTGCCGCGGCCGCGAACTCCGGCCAGGTGGCCACCGCTTCCTCGGAGTCGACGAGCACGATCTCACCGAGGCGGGCAGCCTGCAGGCAGGGCCCGTCGCCGGCGTCATACTGTTCGGTGTCGACGCGCAGCGTGCGCTCGTCGGTGTGCACCGCGGTGTAGGTCCGTCCGGCCAGATCAATCGTGACGCCCGTACTGTCGGCTCCGGTGATCGCCTTCTGCGCGATCTGAGCGAGGTTCTGCAGCAGGCTGAGGAGTTCATCCTCGTCGGCCACGGTATGACTGACCGAGAGCAACATCCTTGCGAGTTCGGTGGCACTGATCTGCCGCTCACCGGAGGCCGCCGCGATCACCACGTCGGCGGCTTCGTCCGCGTCCTGGTCCACCGCCTTTGCAGGCAGCGAGTCCTCGGTGCGCGGGTCGGAAGAAATCATCCGGACAGTGTGACACAGCCGGAGACGGCGGAAACAGAATACTCATGCAGGTATATCCAGGGAACGAACCGGCCCAGCTAACCGCCTGAATTCGTCACTGTGACGCCGGTGACCTAGTCGACCCGAACGCCGGTGGCCTTGTCGAAGAGGTGGATGGCGTGGGGATCAGCGGTGACGTGCACGGTATCGCCCATCCGAATCTGGTCGCGACCGCTGGTTCGGACGATGACGTCGGCGCCGACGGGACCGGCGGTGCCGTACAGGTAGGCATCCGCCCCCAGGATCTCGACCATCGCGACAGTGACGGGGATACCGGCACCCGCCTGCGTCAGGCGCCATCCTTCGGGCCGCACACCGACGATGACCGGCCCGTTGATGGCCCCGTTGCGTTCCACGGCCATGGTGTGTCCCGCCGCGGTGACTCCTGCCTCGTCGAGATCGCCGTCGAGGAATTTCATCGCAGGTGATCCGATGAATCCCGCGACGAACACGTTGACCGGCCGGGCGTAGAGCTCCATCGGGGCGCCGACCTGTTGCAGTTCACCGTCTTTCATGACGGCGACGCGGTCACCCATGGTCATGGCCTCGGTCTGGTCGTGGGTGACGTAGACGGTGGTGACACCGAGGTCACGCTGCAGCTTGGCGATATCGGTGCGGGTCTGCACGCGCATCTTCGCGTCGAGGTTGGACAGCGGCTCATCCATGCAGAACACCTGGGGATTGCGGACGATCGCACGGCCCATCGCGACCCGCTGGCGCTGCCCACCCGAGAGCGCCTTGGGTTTGCGGTCGAGATAGTCGGTGAGGCCGAGGGTCTTGGCGGCCTCACCGATCCGACGTTCGCGCTCGTGTTTGGGCAGGCCCGCGTTCTTGAGACAGAATCCCATGTTCCCTGCGACGGTCATGTGCGGGTACAGCGCGTAGTTCTGGAACACCATGGCGATGTCCCGGTCCTTGGGGGCGGCCGTGGTGACATCGCGTCCGCCCAGGTGTATCGAGCCGGCGGTCACTTCTTCCAGGCCCGCCAGCATGCGCAGAGTGGTCGACTTGCCACAGCCCGAAGGTCCGACGAGCACCATGAATTCACCGTCGGCGATCTCCAGATCGATACCGGCCACTGCCGGCGCGGGAGCTTTCGGGTACCAGCGCTGGGCCTTGTCGAATCGAATGGTGGCCATGGGATGTACTCCTGTGATCGAGGGGGGGTGCGCGGACGGGGGAGTCGGTGTCAGCGGGACGAGATGCCACCGACCATTCCGTTGATGAATCGCTTCTGCAGTGCGAAGAAGAGCACTGCGATCGGTAGGGCGACCATCACACCGGCGGCAGCCAGCAGCGAATAGTCGGTGAGGTGTTGACCCTGGAACAGTGCCAAGCCGAGAGGGGCGGTACGTCGGCTGTCGGAGACGACGAGGACCAGCGGCAGCAGGAACTCGTTCCATGTCCACATCGTGACGATGACGGCCATGGTCATCATCGGCGCCAGGCTCGGCGGCACGACAATGCGCCAGAGCAGCCGGAAGTCACTCGATCCGTCCAACCGGGCGGCCTCGATGATCTCGCCCGGGAAAGCACGAAACTGGTTGCGCATCCAGAACACCGCGAATCCCAGGGACTGGGCGGTTTGCGGCAGGATCAGTGCCCAATAGGTGTCGGTGAGTCCGATGGTGCGCAGGTTGAAGTACAGCGGGATGATGAAGGCCTCGGCCGGCAGGGTGAGGCCGAGGAGCAAGGTATAGAACAGGATCGAGGAGCCGGGAAACCGCATCCGGGCGAACGCGTAGCCGGCCAACGTCGCCAGCGTCACGGTGAGCAACACGACGGCGGCGGTCACCACCACGCTGGACAGTAGGTAGCTACTGAAGTTCCCGCGGTTCCACGCCGCACCGTAGTTGTGCAGGTCGATACTCGTCGGGATGTTGAACCCACCCGAGTTCTGCTTGGCGGGTGTGATCGAGGACAGCACGACACCGAGCAACGGGACAACGGCGAACACGGCGAAGAGCACGAGAATGATCTGGTTGACCGTCTTCTCGGTCCGGCTCAGGTTCATTCGGCCTCCCTCGGGGTGATCCTGCTGATCAGGAAGGTCAGTGCGACGATCGCCACGGTCAGCACCACCGCGATGGCCGAGGCCAAACCCACCTGCCCGGTGTTGAAGGCGCGGTTGTAGGCCTCGAAGGCCGGGACGGTGGTGGCGGTTCCGGGGCCGCCGCGGGTGGTGATGTAAACCAGGTCAAAGGTTTTCAACGCCGACACCACGGTCAGGGTCAGCGCCACCGCGATCTGGCCGCGCAGGGACGGCAACGTGATGGCGAAGAACTCCCGGACCCGCCCGGCACCGTCGAGGCGGGCCGCTTCGAACAGTTCTGGTGCGATGTTGCCGATGCCGGACAAGAACAGCACCAGGCACAATCCGATGTTGAGCCATGTGCCGATCAGACCGATGGCGATCAGGGCGAAGGTGTGGTCGCCCAGCCACACCCGCGCCAGCGAGCCCAGCCCGATGGCGCGCAGTGTCTGGTTGAGCAGGCCGTTCTGCGAGTAGACGGAGATCCAGATCGTGCCGATGACGACGGTGGTGATCACCTGCGGCAGGAACAGCACCGTGCGGAAGAACGACATCGACCTCATCGCGTGCGCCCGTGAGATCACCGCGCTGAGCAACAGCGCGATGGTGACGGGTACCACCGCGTAGAACACCATCAGTACCCCGGCATGCAGGAATGATCCTCGCAACTGCTCGTCGTCGAACACGGTGAGGTAGTTGGAGATTCCGGCGACGGTCGCCGTCCCGATGCCGTTCCAGTTGTAGAACGAGTACTGGACGGTCTGTACCAGCGGGGCGCCGAGGAACGCCGCGAAGACCACGAACGCCGGCAGCACATAGAGATAGCCGCGTAGCGCTCCGCGGGCCCGACGACGCCGCGCCCGCGGTGGCCGGCTGAGCCGGTCACCGGGGCCGGGACTGTCCGGCGTGGTCGTTCGTCGTGGTGGGCGCAGCGTCACGGTCATTTCTGGTTCTTGAGGAAGGCGGCGTAGTCGGTTTGCAACGCATCCACGAATTGCTGCGGATCAGACTGCCCACCAAGGAGTTCCTGCATTCCCGCGGTGAGGGTGTCATAGAAGGTCGGCGTGGTGTAGTCGAGATAGGGGACCACGCCGTCGGCCGCCTGGACATCCCGGTACCGCGTCGCGATATCGCCGGCCAACGTGCCCGCCTTGGGCTCGTAGCCTGACGGCAGTACCGTCGGCAGATTGCCCGAATCCAGGAGCAGCTGTGCGGCTTTGGCGTTGGTGATGAAATCGATGTAGGCCGCGGCGACATCGGGGTGGGCGGACTTCGACGTGATGGCCCAGGCCAGTCCCTGCCCGCCGGTGGTGGCCGGCTTGCCGTCCGTGGAGGTCAGTGTGGTGAAGCCGACATCGTCACCCAGGGCGTCGTGCAGGGGCTGCTGCATCCAGGTTCCGGTGAGGGTGAACAATGCACCGCCCTTTCCGAATGCGGCCACGGCGTCGTCGCGGGAGACACCGTTGGTGCCCGGAGTCAGATAGCCCTTGGTGGACCATTCGGCGATCTGCTGGGCGGCTTTCAGTGAGGCCGGATCGGTCCATGCGCCACTGTGGCCGCTCACGAGATCCTTGACCGCCGGTGCGCCCGCCAGTGCGGCCTGGACGACGCCGAACAGGTGGATGCCGGGCGATTTGTCGAGATTGCCGAACGACATCGGCAACATCCCCTTGGCTTTGGCGGCGCCCATCGCCGAATCCAGCTCGCCCAGTGTGGTGGGCGCGGACAGGCCGAGTGACGCGAGCTTCTGGCGGTTGTAGTAGATGCCCACGACCTCGCCGGTCTGCGAGACGCCGAACAGCGTGTCGCCCTGCCAGGTCTTGCCGTCGCTGCTGAAGCTGTTCTGCTTGAGCAGGCCTTGGGGGTAGTAGCCGTCCCAGCCGTAGAGCTTGGCGTAGTCGTTCATCGGGCGCAGCATTCCTGCCGAGACGAACGCGCCCATGTCGGGGTAGCCCTGGTTGGCCTGGACGACGTCCGGGGGAGTGTTACTGGACAGCGCCAGCTTCAGGGTCGTCTTGAGATCACTGAACGACTCGACGGTCCGGTTGATCGTGACGTTGGGGTACTTCTGGTGGAACTCCGCGTTGAGCTGCTCCTGTGCCTTGGCGATACCGCCGTCGGTGTTCTGGTCCCACACGGTCAATGTGACGGGGCCGGCCGACGAGATGTCTTTGGACACCGGGCTGGTGGGCGCGGCCGGTGCGCCACCACCCGACGGGCCAGGTGCACACGCGGTCGCTGTCAGCAGGGTGATGGTCGCGGCCAGGGCGCCGCCGAATCGAAACAGTCGGGTTCTTGTCATGAGGTCAGGGCTCCTCGGGTTGCAGGGATGGCGGACTGGCGGTGTTGTTCGGCCCAATGCCGGACCGGTGCCCACTCCGGGTCATTGCGGTGCTCGTCGAGCAGATCGGCGATATCGGCGGGACGGGGTGCGCTGCGGGCGCCACCGGCGCCGCGCACCGAACAGGTGGCGCTGATGCTGGCCAGCCGCAGCCGCTGGGAGATTTCCCAGTCCCATGCGGTGGCGGCCATGAACGCGGCGGTGAAAGCATCTCCGGCCCCGGTGGGGTCCACCGCGCGGACGGCGATGGCGGGGACGCGCAGCCGGATCGGTCCCTGCGCCGCCATCGCCCCGCCCGGCCCCAGCGTGATGACCGCCAGATCGACGCGCTCGGCAAGGACATCCAATGCCGCGTCGGCGGTCTGCGCGCGGGTGTAGCCGAGCGCCTCGACCTCGTTGACGATGAGGACGTCCACATTGTCGAGCTGCTCGAGCATGGCCTCGGACCACTGGCCCGACGGGTCCCAGCCGACGCCGCTCACCAGGGTGGTGCCCCGTGCGCGCAGCCGAGTGGCCTCGGTGTGGACGGGACCGCGGCCCAGACCGACATGGGCGACGCGGACCGGCGTGGACTCCGGCCAGGACGGAAGGTGCGGGGGCTGCTGTTCGTAGGTCACGAAGGATCGGTCGTGCCCGTCGGTGATCGCCACCGAGATGGGGTTCTGATAGCCCTGGTGCTGAACGGCGAAGCGCAGATCCATATTCGGCTCATCGCGCAGGGTGCGCGCGATGATGCAACCGATGGGGTCATCGCCCAACTCGGTGACCAATGCGGTGTGCGCGCCGAGCCGGGCGGCCGCGACCGCACGGTTGGCGGCACCGCCGGGCGAGATCGCGAAGCCCTGGGCGTACACCTCGGCTCCGGGCGCCGGTGCCTGAACACCGGTGAAGACCAGGTCGCTGTACACCTGACCCGCGATCAGCACGTCGATTTCACGATCGGTCACTCGTGGGCACCTCCACAGTTTTTGACTGAGTTTGACGTTGTTTGCGCGCTTAGCGTGGCTGTCTTGCGTGACGATTATGTTGCTTGGACGTCTCCCGCGGGTAATTTCGCTGAAATTTGTCGAATATCGTTCAAAGTCGCGCAAAGTCGGTCATTCAGTGGGTACGATTCCGGACATGTTCCTTGCCCGACGCCATGAGCGCATCCTCGCCGCGCTGGCCGGTGGTGGCCAGTCAGTGGTCCAGCTCGCCGAGTCCTTGGGGGTCAGCGAGTCCACCATCCGTCGCGATCTGGACATCCTGGCCAAGGGGGGACGACTCGAGCGACTCTATGGCGGGGCCATGCTGACGCAGGGGAGCCGGGCCACCATCACCGATTCGGGCGCCGTGGAGGACCCCTTCACCTCCGATGGCCGTGGCGATCTCGAGCTGCGCCAGAAGATGGCGGTCGAGGCCGCTCGGTTGGTGTCCGACGGGGACGTCGTGGTGCTCGACATCGGGTCGACGACTCAGCTGGTCGCTCGGGAGTTGCGGGGTCGCCCCGTCACCATCATCACGTCGAACCTGGCAGTCCTCGACGAAGTTCGCGACGATGACGCCGTCGAACTCGTACTTCTGGGTGGGGTGCTACGACGCAATCAGCAGTCACTGGTCGGCCCACTGGCCGAGCAGGTCATCGGCCAGCTCAGCGCCGACATGATGTTCTTGAGCTGCACCGGCGTTCGCGGTGGCCGGGTGTTGGACAACATGGCTGTCGAGGCGCCGATCAAACAGGCCCTCATCGCCGCCTCCCAGTCGATCATCCTGCTGGCCAGCGAACTGAAATTTCCAGGCTCGGGCGCCCTGCGCCTGTGCTCACTCGACGATGTCGATGTGCTCATCACGACGGCGGGCACGCCCCAAGACGAACTTGTTCATCGCCGGGAGACCGGCAGAAAGGTCATCGTTGCATGAAACTCACGATCCTCGGTGGGGGCGGATTCCGCACCCCGTATGTCTGGCAAGCCTTGATCCGCGACGAGGGGTCGCCGCGGGTGACCGAGGTCGCCCTCTACGACGTCGACCAGGGCCGGTTGGCCACGATCACCACCATCCTCGAGCAGCTCGCCGTCGGGTTCAGCGACGTGCCGACCGTGCGGACCTATACCCAACTGGAGCCCGCGCTGGAAGGCGCGGACTTCGTCTTCGCCGCCATCCGCGTCGGTGGCGTCGAACAACGCTGCTGTGACGAACATGTCGCGTTGGACCTCAACGTGATCGGGCAGGAGACGACAGGCCCCGGCGGTATCGCCTATGCGTTGCGCACCGTGCCGGTGATGCTCGATATCGCCCATACGATCCGCAGGGTCGCCCCTGACGCCTACTTCCTGAACTTCACCAATCCGGCCGGCATCATCACCGAGGCCCTGCAGAGCGTGCTGGGGGACCGTGCCCTCGGCATCTGCGATACCCCGTCCGGTTTGGGCCGCAGGGTCGCCGCAGCGCTGGGCTACGACCACACCCGCATACACATGGACTACGTCGGTCTCAACCACCTCGGCTGGATGCGCCGGGTGCTCGTCGACGGCCACGACGTGCTGCCGGACCTGCTCGCCGACGAGCAGCGGCTGAACCGGATGGAGGAGGCGCAGGTCTTCGGAGTCGATTGGATCCGCGCGCTGCAAGTCATTCCCAACGAGTATCTCTATTACTACTACTTCAACCGCGACGCCGTCCGGCACATCCTCGAATCCCCGCAGACCCGTGGCGATTTCCTCCTCGAGACCCAGGGCAAGTTCTTCACCGAAGCCGCCGCGCAGCCCGAGCATGCGGCCAAGTTGTGGACCGCCGCGGTCGATGAGCGTGGCGCCAGCTATATGGCCGAGGCCAAGGGCGGGGTCCAGGGAGCCCCGGCCGTCGAACGGGATCGCGAGACCGATCCGGCGCATCTGGGCTATGCCGGCGTGGCCCTCGGGGTGATGGCGGCAATCAGCCGCAACGAGCGCCGCACGATGATCCTCAACGTGCGCAACCGTGGCACGATCCAAGGATTGCCCACCGATGCGGTGGTCGAGGTATCGACGATGGTGGACGCCAACGGTGTGCATCCGCTGACGTTGGAGACCCAGCCGGATCTGCATCAGCTCGGTCTGATGCAGCAGGTGAAAGCCGTTGAGCGTCAGACGATCAGTGCAGCATTGACCGGATCGAGTACCGACGCCCTCAAAGCGTTCGCGCTACACCCATTGGTCGATTCGGTGAGCGTGGCGCGCGAACTGCTGTCGCGCTACGTCGATTCCAATCCCGATATCGCCCGGGTGCTGGCCAAGCGGTCGAAGGCGGCGTGACACTGGACGTCGAGATCTGCTCCGGTACCGAGGTGGCGGGGCAACGGGTTGCGGCGCGGATCGCGGCGCTGATTCGCGACAAACCGGACGCGGTGATCGGCGTGGCCACCGGGTCGTCGCCCGAGCCGGTATACCGTGCCCTGGCACGGTTTGTCGACGACGGACTCGACGCATCTGGGGTGCGCTGGTTCGCCCTCGATGAGTACATCGGTCTGCCACCTGGCCATCCGCAGTCGTATCGGGCAGTCCTCGAACGTGTCCTCATCGGACCGCTGGGCCTGCACCCGACGTCGCTGCACGTTCCCGACGGCACCGCCGCGGATCCCGATGGGGCCGCCGAGGCCTACGAAGCCGCCATTGCCGGCGCCGGGGTGGATCTGCAGATCTTGGGCATCGGAGGAAACGGACACATCGGCTTCAACGAGCCGGGCACCCCGTTCTCCGCCACCACGCATCGCGCGACACTCACAAAGTCCACCCGCCGAGCCAACGCACGGTTCTTTCCCTCCACCGACGCGGTTCCCGTTGAATGTCTGACCCAGGGACTCGCGACGATCATGCGTGCCGGCCGCATCGAACTCGTCGCCTCCGGCAGCCACAAGGCCGATGCCGTGGCCGCGGCTGTGCGCGGCCCGGTCACCGAGCAATGCCCGGCCAGCATCCTCCAGCGGCATCCGGATGTCTGCGTCAACCTCGACACCGACGCCGCCGCAGCGGTTTACGAGTCGTCGTAGTCGGGGATAGAGCCGCTCGATGCCACAAAGTCGGCAGCACCGTCCTACCGCGGTTCACCGTCCACGAATCGCCGACAGTCGTCGCCGCGGAAGGCGGGGTCAGAACGTAACCGCGGCGATATCAACAGGTTTGGGCGCGACAGCGAAGAGACGCTCGATGTTGTCGCGGGTGCAGGGCATGGTGCCGGGAGTCATCAGCATGGCCGCCCCGGCGGCGATACCCAGCCGGACCGCCTCATCGAGCGGCCAGCCCCTGCTCAGGCCCACCGTGATGCCTGCCACCATGCTGTCTCCGGCTCCGACTCCGCTGCGGATGGGCACAGGAACGGCGGGGAAACGGTAGTCGGCGTCGGCGGTTGCCAGTAGGGCGCCGTCGCCGCCGAGGGACACCACCACAACCTCCGCGCAATCGCGGGCCATCAATTCGTGTGCTGCATCGAGTTGATCCGATTCGCTCAGTAGCGCCCGCCCGACGCATTCACGAAGCTCACGCACGCTCGGTTTGAGCAGAAAGACCCCGGATGTGATGTGGTGCAACCCAGCCCCGGAGGTGTCCAGGACCAGTCGCGCGCCGCTTTCGCGGCAGATGTCGGCGACCCGCTGGTAGAAGTCCGGGGGCACTCCCGGCGGGAGGCTTCCGCTCGCGACGATGAAGTCCGCGCCTGCCGCCGCAGAACGCAGTAGGGCCAGGCAGTCGGATTGCTCGTCGGCGCTCAGCGTCGGGCCGGGCAGCACGAATCGGTACTGGCGGCCGGTGCTTCGTTCGTTGACGGTCAGGCTTTCCCGGGTAGAGCCTGCGATAGCGACTTGGTGGACGAGCACCCCCGCGTCGGCGACCAGGGCGGCGACGCGCTCACCGATCGGGCCGCCCGCAGGAAAGACCGCCGAAACCGACGCGCCGAGGCCGTGCGCAACTGCAGCGACGTTGATTCCGCCGCCGCCCGGATCGTATCGTGCTGGGCTGCAACGCATTTTATCTGTGTGAACAACCAGGTCCACGTCTGTGGTGACGTCGAGAGCCGGGTTCATCGTGATGGTGACGATCGAGGAACCCGTTTCCGGGGTGGTAGGTGCGGCCACAATCTCAACTCCGCTCTCGAGTGCTCGTTTCTTCTTGCTAGGCAACGTTGGTGGTGGCCGGATCGTGGTGTGGATCGGGATGCCAGGAGTCCAGGGTCGGCATGAGGGCGGTCTTCTTGTAGTGGTGATCCGCCATCCGTTGCAGGATGTTGCCGAGAACCGACACCGCCTCGTTGATATAGGGGCCCTTGTTGAGCATCACGCATTCGGCGCGTTCGCTCAGTGCCGCGTCGCTGATCTCGGCCCGGGACGGATTGCCCGTCTTGGCCAATTGTTCGAGCACTTGGGTTGCCCAGATCACCGGGAGGTGCGCCGATTCACACAGCCACAGGATCTCCTCCTGTAGTTCGGCGAGTCGTTCGTATCCGCATTCCACAGCAAGGTCACCTCGCGCGATCATCACCCCCACTCGCGGACGACGCATCACTGTCAGCAACAGTTGCGGTAGATTCTCAAACGCTTGCCGGGTCTCGATCTTCAGCACGATCCCCAGCGACTCGTCACCGAGACAACTCAGCTCATCGAGCAACTGTGTGACATCGGCTGGGCTTCGGACGAAAGACATCTCAACGAGATCCGCCAGCTCGACCACTGTGGACAGGTCAGCGACGTCCTTCTCGGTGAGGGCAGAGATGGGCAGCTCTGCATCGGGCAGATTGATTCCTTTGCCCGCGCGCAGTCGCGATCCGTCGTCGGCGGCGTGGTCGATCCGCACACCCAGCATTCCGGAACTCACGCTGACGACCTCGCCGGCGATCAGTCCATCGTCGAGGTGCACTTTTTGACCCAGGCGTGCGTGGTCGAAGACCTCGGGCAGTGTGCAGCCGATGCGGGGTGGGCTGTCAGAGGCGACTGGAGCGGGTGCACAGTCCCTGGTCAGCTGAAGGGTGTCGCCCCGGTGCAGGGTCAGGGTCTGTTCGGCCTGGGGCAGTTCGCAGAGGTGCGTCGAATCCTTGGCTCCGTCGACATGCAGAACCATCCCGGTGGCGAGGTAGGTCGTCTGGCCGGCAATGACGACGAATCCACCGCCTTGTGCTGCTGCCGACTGATCGGCCGCTTCAAGGACCAGTCGGCGCTTCACACCGCGGGTGTCGTGCAGATGCAAGGTGTCCCCGTCGTGGCGGCGGCGCAGCCAGTCCCCGGATACCGGCAACGACACCAGGCTCGGGTCGGGCGGGTCAACGGGGTCCTCGGTGGCGGTCAGCCAGGCACGTGCCGGCGCGGTTACCTGCCCGAGCTGGTTTCTGGACGGCCGCAGTTTCACACAACGCGGCCCGGGTTCGAGCGGACCGGTACGCAGCTTCGGTCCGGCAAGGTCCATCGCGATGAGACAAACTTTGCCGGTGGCGTGGGCGGCCTGCTTGACGTGATGTGCCATCGAGCGCCACGCCGCTGCGTCGTCGTGCGCGCAGTTGATACGTGCGACGTTCATCCCGCGTTCCACCAGATCGCGAACCAAATCGGCGTCTGTGGCCGCCGAGGAGGGCAACGTCACCATGATGCGGGTCACACGGTCGACCGGCTCTGGCCCCAAGAGCGTTCGGGTTCGGTGCCGCAGCAGTTCGGCTCCTTGCTCGATGAGCACGCCACCCGGTAACGGCTGTTGCCACCGCCCGCCGAGCATGGCCTCGATGGCTGATCTGACCAACAGAAGTGTGGCCTGCACGTGCGGCTCACTACGACCTAGTGAGGACAGTCCATACGCGCTGAGGCGCGCTTGCAGGCCGCGCAGATCCCCTTGCCGAAGAGCCCAGTAATGCAGCATGTTGCGGGCGCTGGACCGTTGCGATTCGGCTATCCCGCGCAGCCACCAGGACCACAGCGACTCGGCGCCGGCCAGCTTGGCCAGGAGCTCGTCCACATCGTCGCGTAACTGGGTCAATTGCGCCATCGTGCTGTCGGCGTCGATCTGTGTACCCGGCACCGGAGGCTCCTGTGTGTTCGGTGGCGCCGACGTCTGCTGACATCGATCACCAGAGCGTCGCGGTGACTGCGGCGTTCCGCCGTGTCGAACCTCTGACGCGTCGCGCTCTTGCTTCCGCCCCGACAGTACGACGGCACCGACGCCGTGCCCTAGAGGCTTTGGTCCCCTTGACCCGGCAACATCGGCCGGCGATCTGCACTGCAGCGTCGGTGGCGGTCCCGGTGTTCATCAGATGTTCGTCGGTATCAGGTTGCGCATCAACGGATTCGGGCGACGGTGTCGGTGTTGGGCGGATACCGCTGGGGGCCGCCGAGTCGGCCACGGCCACAGCTACTTCGATCAGCCATCAGCCGGGAAACCGAACGGTAGTTCCGGGCATCAGGCGAACGACGCGGCCGTGGCATTCCACTTCGATCCCGGCGGCGTCGCGTGGATCCACACTGATGATGACGCCCTTTCCGCTGACTCGCAGGTGCAGGTGCAGTCCGCGGTAGTGGATCGGTATTGCCAGCACACCAAGTGATTTCGGCCAGTGCGGCGATAGGATCAAACGATTGGACCGGGTCTCCAGCCCGGTGAAGCACCGCTGCATGAGGTCGACGGTTCCCGCCATAGCGGCCAGATGAATACCCTCGGATGTGGTTCCGCCCTGGATATCCGACACATCGGACTTCAGTGCCTCGGTAAAGAACTCCATGGCCCGGTCGCGATTGGCCCTGGCCAGCACCCAGGTATGCACGACACCGCTGAGGGTCGACCCGTGCGAGGTGCGGGCCAGGTAGTAGTCCACCATCTTCGGAACCTGTTCGGGCGAAAGGTGATAACCGAGCCGCGCGAGGATCTCCCGCAACTCCGTCGCCGACAGAAGATAGAGCAGCATCAGCGCGTCGGCCTGCTTGGATGCCTTGTAGCGGTTGACGTCGTCGTGCTCCGCCTCCAGGATGCGGTCCAGTCGTTGGATGTTGCCGTACTGCCGACGAAGGCGGTCCCAATCCAGTTCCGCCAGATCGCCGTATCCCTGGAACTGGCTGATGACCCCGTCGTGGAACGGGACGAACATCCGGCGGCTGACGTCGTCCCAGTGCGCCAGTTCGGCACTGCTGAGTCCGAGCGTTTCCAGCAGGTCCAGCCTGTTCGGCAGCGGCAACAGGTCCAATGCATCGATGGCCCGCATGATCACCCACACCGCCATCACGTTGGTGTAGGCGTTGTTGTCGATACCGTCGTACGGCGCATCGGGATAACCCGAGTGGAACTCATCGGGCCCGATCACGCCACGGATGCCGTACCGGGCGAGCTCGCCGTCGTAGGTCGCCAGGCTGACGAAGAAACGTGCCACCTCGGCCAGCAGCTCTGCGCCGTAATCGATCAGGTAGGCCAAGTCTCCGGTGACCTGGTAGAACTTCCAGGCGCTGTAGGCGACGGCGATGCCGATGTGGTGCGCACGAGCGCTCGCGTCGGGATTCCAATGGCCGCTGCGCGGATTGAGATGTAGCCGTTGACTTTCCTCGCGTCCGTCACTGCCGGACTGCCATGGGAACATCGCACCCGCGTAGCCGGCGGCCGCGGCGGCATGCCGGGCTTCCGGCAGCCGCCGGTACCGGTAGTTGAGCAGCGAGCGGGTGATCATCGGCAGCCGCAGGTTCAGCACCGGGAAGATGAACAGTTCGTCCCAGAAGATGTGACCGCGGTAGGCCTCACCGTGTAATCCGCGGGCGGGCACCCCGGCATCGAGGTCGGACGTGTTGAGCGAAACCGTCTGCAACAAGTGCAGAATATGCAGCCGTAGGATCCGCAATTCGTAGGTGAAGTCTTCGAATTCGATGGATAGCCGCTCCCACAGATGCACCCAGCCGGTCAGATGCCCGTCGAGTATCTCGGCGAATCGGCCGAGTCGGGCCAGCCAGCGCTCGGCGTCGATGGCAGGCTCGGATGTCGCGACATCCCGGCCCGTATAGACGGTGACGATCTTCTCGACCGTGACCGCCTCTCCGACCGACATCCGGACAGTGATGTCGTGACCGATCCTGGCGGCCTCGTCGAACAGCCGATAGGAGGCGGGGACGGGCTCGCCGTCGCGCCACACAGAGGTTCGCGCCGCCATCGCGATGGGGATCCGAGATTGCGTCGTCTGGGTGCAGAGCAGTACCGAATCGCGAGAGATCTCGCGCTTGTGCGCCGGGCCGAGGTGTTGGTTGGCCAGATCTCGGTACCGCTCGACCAGCGAGTTCGTCACGCCGCCGTCCAGGGCGGTGCGAATATCGACGGTCCCCGACCAGTCCTCGGCAAGGATCGTGGTCTCCAGCGCGCCGACGTGGGGCAGATGCATGGCGGCGAAACGTCGCTGCGTCAGGGTGGTCGTCCGGCCGGCATCATCGCGGATCCGGACATCTCGGGTCAGCACCGCGCCGCGAAGGTCCAGTGTCTGTCGGTAGGACAGGATCTCGACCTCGTCGAGGTCGAACCAGCTGCCGCCGTCGCACCGGAACGTCAGCGCAAGCCAGTTGGGCAGGTTCACGAGGCTTTCGTTGTCGATCTTGGTGCCGGAGACGTCATCGACGAGACGGTTGTACACCCCGGCTGCGTAGGTGCCGGGGTAGTGCACCTGGCCTGCCGCCGACTCCGGTGCGGCGCCCCTGGTGGCGAAGTAGCCGTTTCCCACCGTGCACAACGCTTCTCGGAGTTTCTCGGTCTGCGGGTCGTACTCGTCGAAGGTGTACTCCCACGACTCGCCCGACGCCTGGTGTTTATAGGCCAGCCATTTAGATCCGCGCTGCAAGAACTCACGTACCTGCTCGGGACTCTGCAGGCTGAAATGGGCGGCAGACTTTCGATCCCCGTCCTCATCGTGTCCGACGACGATCCCGATTCCGTCGAAGTGCACCGCGTCGAAGGCGTCTTCGTCGGTGAGGTCGTCGCCGATGTAGATCGGCAGCAGGGCACCGGCCGGATCGATGCGATCACGGATCCAGGCCAGCGTGGTGCCCTTGTCCCAGTCGATATCCGGTCGCAGCTCAACGAGCATGCGTCCGCTGGTTACCCGCAGGCCGTCTCGATGGCCGATGTGGTGAACCAGCGCCACGATCGCATCAACGTGTTCCGGCGCGACCTCGCGGTAGTGCACCGCGACAGCAAAACGCTTGTGCTCGATGCGAACACCCGCGATCGTCGCCAGCGCGCTGGTCAATTCGGCTGCGGCCTGCTCGAACAGGGGGACCGACGCCGCCGCCGCTTCGTTGCAGTGGTAGGTGCCCTCCGGTCCGGTCAGCTCGAAGCCGTGGCTGCCCGCGTACCAGATGCCGGGTATGCCGACCCGGGCGCGGATATCGGCAAGGTCGCGACCGCTGAGGATGGCCACCGGGCACACCGCCCCGACGAGTTCCAGCGCCTCGGCTGCGCCCTCGACCAGCGCGGCTGCATCCGGGTCGGAGACGATGGGCGACAGCGTCCCGTCGTAGTCGAGGAACATCAGCGACTCTCGGGCACTGGTGATCCCGATCAGCTGACCGTACGAGGTCAGCGCATTCGGCAGCGTGGAGATCCGTTTGTCGCCGCGCCGGACTGCGACGTCTGCCAAGTCGGCGACGATGGCGTCGGCGCCGCAGCGCAGCAAGTCCCCTTGCCCGGTGGGGTCGATGCCGATGACGACCGCGAACCCACCTTCACGGCCCGCCGTCACGCCGGCGCAGGTGTCCTCGACGACGACGCATCGTTGCGGCCGCACACCCAGTCGGTGCGCCGCATCGGCCAGCACCGCCATCCGGCTTTCGCCGCCGATCCCGTCGATGCAGACGTCGAACAGGTCGTCGACCCCGGCGGCCTTCAAGGCGTGCTGACAGCGCGGGTTCGACGAATGCGCCGCGGTGGCGACCTCGATGCCCCGCAGTTTTCTGGCCAGGTCGACGGTCGCCTGGAAGACCGGCGCGTCGCCGGTGAGCGCACTGTCGAGGTTGAACAGCACCGCGTCGTGGTAGCGCGGGTCGATGGTGACCGACGGCGTCATCGGGCCGGCACGAGTTGTGCCTCCAACTGCAGGATCTGACGGGTGGTCTTCACCACCGTGTCAGGATTGAGGCTCATCGACTCGATACCGACCCGGACGAGGAATTCGGCCATGTCCGGGTAGTCCGAGGGTGCCTGTCCACACAGCCCGGAGTGAATCCTGTTGCGACGGCAGCCTTCCACCGCGAGGCGAATCATCTCTTTGACGCCCTCGTCGCGTTCGTCGTAGTCGAAGGCCACGATCTCACTATCCCGATCGACGCCGAGGGTGAGCTGAGTCAGGTCGTTGGAGCCGATGGAGAATCCGTCGAAGCGCTTGGCGAATTCGTCGATCAGGATCACGTTGTTCGGGATCTCGCACATCGCGTACACCTTGAGCCCGTTCTCACCCCTCCGCAGCCCGAGGTCAGCCATCGTCGCCAGGACGAGGTCCGCCTCGGCGATGCGACGCACGAACGGGAGCATCAGAATCACGTTCGTCAGGCCCATCTCCTCGCGAACCCGTCGCATCGCGCGGCACTCGAGCGCGAAGCCCTCCGCGTAGGCGGGATGTGCGTAGCGGGAGGCTCCCCGGAAGCCGAGCATCGGGTTGCTCTCGGACGGCTCGAAGCCTGCCCCGCCGAGCAGGCTGGCGTACTCGTTAGTCTTGAAGTCCGACATCCGGACCACGACCGGCTTGGGCCAGAAGGCGGCGGCGATGGTGCCGATCCCCTCGGAAAGGCGCTCCACGAAGAAGGCGCCGCCGTCGGGATAGCCCTGCGTAAGCCGATCGATGGTCCGACGCGCCTCGGGGTCGTCGACCACGTCGGGGTGCAGCAGGGCCAGCGGGTGGACCCGGATGTACTCGCTGATGATGAACTCCATCCGAGCGAGTCCGACGCCGTCGTTCGGCAGGAACGAGGTCTTGAAGGCGAGGTCGGGGTTCCCGAGGTTGATCATGATCTGGGTTCGCGGCCGGGCCAGGTCCGCCACCTCGGTGCGGTCCACATGGAAGCCCACTTCGCCCCGGTACACGCGACCCGAGTCACCCTCGGCGCAGGACACCGTCACCACCTGACCGTCGGGCAAGCGGGTGGTCGCGTCACCGGTGCCCACTACGGCGGGGATGCCGAGCTCCCTGGCGATGATCGACGCATGGCAGGTGCGGCCACCGCGGTTGGTGACGATCGCTGCGGCGGTCTTCATGACCGGCTCCCAGTCGGGCGTGGTGGTGTCGGCAACCAGCACCTCGCCCGGTGTGAATTCGGCCAGCTGGGTAAGGTTGTCGATCCGTTTCACCGCACCCGTTGCCACCTTTTGGCCGACCGACCGACCCTCGACGAGTATCTCCCCTCTGCCTTCGAGTACATAGGACTCCAGCGCCGTCGCGCTGTGCTGGGAGGCCACCGTCTCGGGGCGGGCCTGCACGATATACAGCTTTCCGTCGATACCGTCCTTGGCCCACTCCATGTCCATCGGGCGCCCGTAGTGCGCCTCGATGGTGCACGCATACCCGGCGAGCTCCAGGACATCGGCGTCGGTCAGGCAGAACCGTGCGCGGTCGGCCTTCGGGGTGGGGATGTTTCGCGTCGTATTCTTCGTCTCGCCGTCGACGAGGATCATCTTCACCGCCTTGTCGCCGAGGAGGCGCCGCAACACGGCGCGGTGGCCGGCAAGGTAGGTCGGCTTGTGGACATAGAACTCATCTGGGTCGACCGCGCCCTGGACCACGTTCTCGCCGAGACCGTAGGCACCGGTCACGAAGACGGCGTCGCGAAAGCCCGACTCGGTGTCGATGGAGAACATCACCCCCGACGAAGAGATGTCGGAGCGCACCATCTTCATCACCCCGATCGACAGCGAGACCTTGAAATGGTCGAAGCCCTGGTCGATGCGGTAGTGAATGGCGCGGTCGGTGAACAGGCTGGCAAAACAGCGGCGGCAGGTGTCGAGGAGACTCTCTTCACCTTTGATGTTGAGATAGGAGTCCTGTTGGCCGGCGAAGCTGGCGGTCGGCAGGTCCTCGGCGGTCGCCGAACTACGGACGGCGAGACTGACCTCCTCGCCGTACTCCTGCTGTAGTGCGCGGTAGGCATCCCGAATCTGGGCGGCCAGATCGTCGGGAAGTCCTGCGCCGTATACGATCTCGCGGGCGCGCTTGGCTTTTCGCGACAGCGCAGCCACGTCGGTGGGGTCGAGGCCGTCGAGTTCGGCTTGCAGGCGGTCCCAGGCGCCGGCGTGGTCCAACATGTAGCGGTAGGCCGCAGCGGTGATGGCGAACCCGTGTGGGACCCGGACGCCGTGGCTGGACAACTTCTGGAACATCTCGCCCAGCGAGGCGTTCTTACCGCCTACCAGCGGGACATCGTCGATGCCGAATTCCTCGAAGAAGCGGACGTACTCGGATGTACTCATGACCTGTCCCTCTCGTCGCGCGTCACGCCACGTCGCAACTGCCAACCTCCCATCCCGGCTCGCACGATGACAGGGCCGAAGGTCACTGGAATGGGTTACAGCGACGGGATCGCCCAGCACGTCGGTGGGGGTCAGCGTGGATGTCGGCACTCCGGAAGGTTGACCTGGGACGAAGGATGGCTAGTCAACCGAGGCCCTTGTCCTCTGTTGCACGACCGCAATCGTCGTCAGAATCCGGCTTGTGTGCAGTTGGTGCACTGACCAGACCGAAGAACTGACGAGGAGGTCACGATGGCGATTCGAATGGGCGTGAACGGCGTCGTCCGGGTCGGGCGCGGAACTTGCCCGAGATCACCTGCACGGGCCTGATGAGGACCATCCACCTGGTCAAAATCGTCGGCCGGTGCGACAACGAGTGGGGCTACTCCCGGCGACCGGTCGACCTGACCGGTCTACCGTTGGGGCGCTTGCGGATTCGCACGTGTATCCGCTGATGCGCCTTATAACGAAGACGACTATTCGGCAAGGCGAAGGCAGGTCGATCGTGGTAGCGTCGCGACATCGCTTTCTGATCACGTGGGGCGGTGGATGACTACCGATATCGCGACGATTCTCGACCGGTATGCGCGCGACCGCACCGGGCTCATCGACATCTTGTGGGATGTGCAGCGCGAGTCCGGCTATATCTCTGCTGAAGCCGCTGCCGGGATAGCCGATTGGCTTGGGTTGACCGCCGGGGACGTTCTCGAGACGGCGACGTTTTACCATTTCTTCCACACCACGCCGTCGGGCCGGCATCGTATTTATCTGAGCAACAACGTCATCGCCAAGACGCGCGGCTATCGCCAGGTGTATGCCGCCCTGGAACACGCGACCGGAACACGGTTCGGCGGGCCCGGCTCGCATGACTTCGGATTGTTCGAAACCGCGTGCATCGGGTTGAGCGACCACGAGCCGGCGATGCTGGTCGACGATGTCGTATTCACCGATCTGACACCCGCCACTACCGCCACGATCATCGAGCGCATGAAAAACGGTGAGTCCGCGGCGAACATCGCGAATCCTGCCGGCCTGCCGTGCGACGAGCTGGCGTATGTGGAAGCGCTGGTCCCCAGCGCCGTGCATACGACGGGGCCGGTGTTCTTCTGTGTTGACCCCGATTACCGAGCGCTACTGCACCGCTGCCTGGAGATGACGCCCGAAGCCGTGATCGCGACCATCGCGGAGTCTGGCCTACGGGGACGCGGCGGTGCGGGCTTCCCGACGGGCAATAAGTGGAAGTTGTGCCGCGCGGCCGCCGGCGCCGAGAAATACATCATCTGCAACGCCGATGAGGGCGAACCAGGGACGTTCAAGGACCGGGCTCTGCTGACCAACTCGCCCAAGCAGGTGTTCGCAGGTATGGCGATCGCGGCCCACGCCGTCGGCGCCCGTCACGGCATCTTCTACCTTCGCGCCGAATACGTGTATCTGCAGGCCTACCTCGCCAGGCAGTTGGCCGAGTTACGCGACGACGGGGTACTCGGCGACGGCTTCGATATCCGCATCCAGCTCGGTGCCGGTGCCTACATTTGTGGTGACGAATCCGCGCTGATCGAATCCTGCGAGGGAAAGCGGGGTACGCCGCGGCTCAAGCCGCCGTTCCCGGTCGTGCAAGGTTTCCTGGGCCAGCCGACGGTCGTGAACAATGTCGAAACATTCGCCGCGGCGAGCCGAGTCATGGAGGAGGGCGCCGGGTGGTTCACGGCGATGGGGGTCCCGGGGTCAACCGGTACCCGGCTGCTCAGCGTCTCCGGTGACTGCGCCGCGCCAGGGATATACGAGGTGGAGTGGGGGGTGAGGTTGCTTGAGGTACTCGACATGATCGGCGCAGACGACGCCCGGGCCGTCCAAATCAGTGGACCGTCCGGCGAGATGCTCTCAGTGGCGGCCGACGGCGAACGCAGACTGGCCTACGACGATCTGTCCTGCAACGGCTCGTTCATGGTGTTCAACCACGACCGTGACCTGATCGACGTCGTCACGGACTTCACGCAGTTTTTCGTCGACGAATCCTGTGGCATCTGCGTGCCGTGCCGGGCCGGTAACGCGCTGCTCCGACAGAAGGTTGGCTTGGTGGCCGCAGGGGAGGCGATGCGGTCCGATCTCGACGACATGGTTGCCTGGGGTGGGATCGTTTCTCGCACCAGCCGATGCGGATTGGGCGTTACCTCTCCCAATCCAATCCTGACAACGCTGAACAAGTTCCCGGAGATCTACGTGGCCGGGCTTCGTGAGCCGAACGACGGTGTCCTGCCGTCCTTCGACGTGGAGGCCGAGCTTTCCGGCTATGCGCGGGCCGTTGCCGAACTCGCACCGCAGGAGTCATCGTGACCATCGGGATCGAGATCGACGGTAATGCCGTCACCACCGAGAAAGGCAGGACACTCGTCGACGTGGCCGCGGAGGCGGGCGTCTACATCCCGACGTTGTGCTATCTGAGCGAACACCCCGCACTGGGGACGTGCCGGGTGTGTTCGGTCAGAGTCGACGGCACGGTCACGGCGGCGTGTGCGGTCCAGGTCAGCGAGGGGATGCGCGTTGAGGTCAACGCTCCCGAACTCGCCGACATCCGCAAGGCTTTGGTGGAGATGTTGTTCTCCGAGGGCAATCACAACTGTCCCAGCTGTGAGAAATCCGGTCGGTGCACACTGCAGGCGGTCGGCTACGAGGTGGACATGGTGGTCTCGCGCTTTCCGTACCAGTTCCCCGAGCGGGTCGCCGACCATGCCTCGGAGAGGATCTGGCTGGACCGAGACCGGTGCATCTTCTGCCAACGATGCGTGGAGTTCGTTCGGGATCTCAACACTGGCAAAAAGATCTTCAGCATCAGTGGCCGTGGGGGAGATGCTCGTATCGAGATCGACATCGAACTGGCCAACGCCATGCCCCCCGAGCAGGTCCGTGAGGCTGTCGACATCTGCCCCGTGGGAACGATCCTCCAGAAAGGGGTGGGCTATGACCAGCCCATCGGCGAGCGGAGCTACGACCTCGAATCGGTGAAGGACCGGGCACTGGAACCGTCGAGGAGGGGTGAGAATGACAACATCGGACACCAATGAGTTTGCATCGCACGAACTTCCAGCCACACCGCTTGACCCCGAACTCGCCGCCACGCGCGCGGCCAAAATCAAGATCTCGATGATCAGCCTCTGCGGCTGCTGGGGATGCAACTTGTCGTTGCTCGACATCGATGAGCGGATGATCACCCTGTTGGACAAGATCACGATACTGCGATCGTCGTTCACCGATATCAAGCGCATTCCGGAGCGGTGCGCGATCGGATTCATCGAAGGTGGGGTCGCCAACGAGGAGAACATCGAGACGCTGCGGCACTTCAGGGAAAACTGCGATGTGCTGATCTCGGTCGGCGCCTGTGCGATCTGGGGTGGGGTACCGTCCCTGCGTAACCCGGTCGGGCTCAAGGATTGTCTTGCCGAGGCCTACACGGACTCTCTGACGAGGCCGCCCGGCTCACGTCCGGTGGTGCCCTTCGACCGGCGGATCCCGGTCCTCACAAATAGCGTGTACCCGTGCCACGAGGTCGTGCACATGGACTATTTTCTGCCTGGCTGCCCGCCGAGCGCCGACGCGATCCTCGACGTGCTCGAGGATCTGATCAACGGGCGCCCGGTGAATCTGCCCAAAACACTGAACCATTTCGACTGATCGGGGACAGCGGGCATGGCGAAGACGATCGTGATCGATCCGATCACCCGCATCGAGGGACATGGGAAGGTGGTCATCGAACTCGATGACCACCACCACGTCACCGATGCCAAGCTGCATGTGGTCGAGTTCCGCGGCTACGAGAGGTTCATCCAGGGTCACCCCTATTGGGAGGCGCCGGTCCTCATGCAGCGAATCTGCGGCATCTGCTGTGTCAGCCATCATCTGGCCGGGGCCAAGGTGCTCGACGACATGATCGGGGTGGGCCCGGCGTCCGGGACTCGTCTCACCTCCACCGCCGTCAAGATGCGCCGCCTTGGTCACTACGCGCAGATGCTGCAGTCGCATGTCACGGCCTACTTCTATCTGGTCGTGCCGGAGATGTTGTTCGGCATGGATGCCGCACCCGAGCAACGCAATTTCATTGGGCTGATCGAGGCCAATCCTGATCTGATGAAACGTGTTGTCCGGCTGCGTAAATGGGGCCAGGAGGTCATCGAGGCCGTCTTCGGTAAGCGCATGCACGGTATCTCCTCAGTGCCCGGCGGCGTGAACAAGAACCTCTCAGCCTCCGACGTGGATCGATTCCTGCGTGGCGAGGACGGACTGCCGTCTGTCGACGAGGTCATCGAGGACGCTCAGCTGGGTCTGCAGATGTTCTACGACTTCCACGAGCAGCACCGTGTCGAGGTGGACGGCTTCGCCAACGTTTCTGCGCTGAACATGTGTCTGGTGGATGAGGACGGGAACGTCGACTATTACGACGGCAGGCTCAAGGTGGTCGACGAGCAGAAGAAGGTCGTACGTGAATTTGATTACCGCGACTATCTCGAACACATCTCCGAGGGAGTCGAAAAGTGGAGCTACATGAAGTTCCCTTACCTCACCGACCTCGGCCGCGATGCCGGGTCGGTGCGGGTAGGTCCGCTGGCGCGGCTCAACGTCACACGATCCTTGTCGACCCCGATCGCCGCGGAGGCGCTGGACAAGTTCCACTCCTACACCGGCGGACGCACCAATAACATGACGCTGCATACAAATTGGGCGCGAACCATCGAGATCATCCACGCAGCCGAGGTGGTCAGGGACCTATTGAACGACCCAGACCTGCAGAGGGACCAGCTGGTAGTCACACCGGGTGCGGACGCCTGGGTCGGGGAGGGGGTCGGTGTCGTGGAAGCACCTCGGGGCACCCTACTGCACCACTACCGTGCCGATCGCGAAGGGAACGTCACCTTCGCCAACCTGATCGTCGCCACCACACAGAACAACCAGGTAATCAACCGGACGGTGCGCAGCGTGGCCGAGGACTATCTCGACGGCCAGCCGGAGATAACCGAGGGCATGATGAACGCCATCGAGGTGGGGATTCGGGCCTATGATCCGTGCCTGAGCTGCGCCACCCACGCGCTGGGTCAGATGCCGTTGATAGTCACGGTGGTAGATGCGAAGGGCCACGTGCTGGATGAACGTCAACGCTGAGCCGCCTTGCTTGTCGCGCGATATCTTCACCAATTCGACCTCGTTGATCTACGGCATCGGAAACGTGGGACGACAGGACGACGGATTGGGCTGGGCCTTCGTCGACAGGCTCGAACAGTGCATTCCTGCACTACCCGCGCACCTCCGCCGTACCTATCAGCTCGGTTTCGAAGACGCGGATTTGATCAGTCGGTATGCGCGAGTGCTGTTCATCGACGCCACCAAAGATCCAGCGGTGGAATCGTTCACGCTCAGCCGGCCCGAGCCCAGACTGGATCTCAGCTTTACCTCCCATGCGATTTCGGTGCGGGCGATCCTGGCCACCACCCTGCAGTGTTTCGGGCAGATCCCCGACGCTTACCTGTTGGCGATCCGCGGCTATGAATGGGAACTCCAGGAGGGATTGACGGGCCCCGCCGAAAGCAACCTCGAGGAGTCACTGGACCTGATCTTGAGGCTGGCTAGCCGTTCCGAGATCCAGCACATTGCGGCGTTCGACCCCAGCCGTCTCGGAGCGAGCTTGGGCGATCTCGGTCGAGAGGGGGACCCGTCGAGTTTGATACGGCCCTGCGCATCGCCCTCGAACCCTAGCAGTTCGTTCACCAAATAGATTCCAACACTTACTGATTCGCGCCCAATTCATCACAGTGGCGAAGTGATCGGACACAAGTCGAACATCGGCGCCGATGGCACCCACCGCGGCGACGGTGCCGATCACCTCGTGGCCCGGCACCCGAGGATACCCGATGCCTGGCAGTCCTTTCGATCCAAGCTGCGGCCTAGATCGGCTGGGTGCCCACCGCCATGTACGGAGCGTTGCCGGCGAGTTCCCCTAGATCTCGGCGATTCCGAAGCGGTCGTACCCCTTGTCGGCCAGCAGCCTTGCGAACGCCGGGATGTCGAGGGGCTCATATTGGACGGTGATTCCCAGTGTGGCGGCGATTTCGTCGGCGATGGCGTAGTGATCGAGCTCCTTGGCGCCGACCAGGGGATAGATCTGGCGGTCGTGCGGGGTGGGATTCTGCAGGATTGCGGCAATGACATTGGCCTGGTCGTGTGCGGCGATGGGAGCATGTCGTCCCGTTCCGAACGGTAGCCGTAGCACTGCTTCGGTGTCGTCGCGGCGCCACGCCCAGGTGAGCCACTCGGCGAAGAACGTCGGGCGCAGATGCGTAGTGAGGAACGACGAGCGATCCAGCAGGCGTTCCGACAGCCAATGCTGCTGGGCAGCATGGCTCTTCGCGTCCCGGCGGGCCGAGATCTGGGACATGTTGACGACCGCTCCGACGCCGGCCTCGCTTGCTGCCTGGGCGAATACCACGGTGCCGGCCAGCAGGCCGTCAGTGAGAATGGGGTAGCAGAAGTACGCGGCATCGACGCCGGCCATTGCCGCGCTTAGCGCGTGGAAGTCGAGTAGATCACCCTGTACGACCTCGGCGCCGATCTCGGCGAGCGCCTCGGAACGTTGGTCGATGACGTGCACGAACGCGCGCACTCGGTGCCCAGCCTCGCGAAGGATCTTGACGGTGGGTGCGGCGGTGTTTCCGGTGGCGCCCGTGATCAGAAAGAGCGAGTCGGATGACATGAAGGGTCTCCTTGGGATATTCAGCGTGGGTTGGCAATTGGCAGTCAAAGGGACGTCGAGAGTGCGAGATCGCCCCGGAGTACAACCGGTAGCGGCGCGGTCGCAACGTCGACGACACCGAACGCGGTCGTTTGGAATTGGTTCCATCGCGGCAGGCGGGGCCCAACGCCGATGGTGCGCAGTCTGTCTCGCACTCGGCGTCGTCGCCCCGCGTCGTTCACGGTCGATGGGCGACCCTGCAGAGAGCCCCGTTCGGGGAGGAACTCATCGCGGGCTCAGCAGAGCGTCGGCAAAGGCGTGGGGCTTCTCCAGTGCACTGAAGTGGCCGGCGTTGACGATTTCTCGCACCGTGGCGGTGGGGATCGCGGCTGCGGTGACCTTTCGGTCGGCGCTTCGCGACCAGTCCTTGTCCGAGTAGACGAGCGTCACGGGTGCGGTGATCGCCGGATAGGTGCTCCGCGCAGCGATGAGGGTCGGGAGGTTGCGGTATACCGCGCGGGCGACGCGTGAATAGCCGGGTCGATTTCCCACCCGCATGAGTTCGTCGAGGAACGGCGCCGGGAGCCGGGAGGGGTCGGCGTATCCGCCGCCCATGATGCCCTTGACGATGGGTTTGTTCTCCAGGCTGGCGAACGTCGGGCCGATGAGCGGCGCGCGCACCGAGGACACGATGACTCGCGCCAAGAGATTGGCGCGCTCCAGCCCCTGGGGATAGTCGTAGGTGTTGGAGGCGACGACCCGGGTGACTCGCTCGCCGAGCTCGACGGATCCGGTGAGCGCGATGGTCGCGCCCATCGATTCGCCCGCCAAGGTGACGTCGGTCAAGTCGAGCCCGCGGACGAATTCCACGATGGCCGCCTGCAAGTCGGCGTGGTCGTAGTGTGCGCCCGGTTGGATGTCTGACCAGCCCATCCCCGGGAAGTCCACGGCGTAGACCCGGTAGCTTGCGGTGAGCAGCGGAATCACCCGTTGGAAGTAGTCCAGCTGGGTCCGCACGGTGTGCATCAGGACCAGCGGAGGTCCGTCCCCGGCGACGACATACCGAAGTCTGCTGCCGTCGGCGCGGACGAACCAGTGGCCCTTCGCGTTGGTCCACGTGGGGAGGTAGTCGAATGCGGGTTCTCTCAGCTGAGTGGTCATATACTGAGTATATGACCAGTCGTCTTGAGTTGTCAGCAGCTATGGTTTCGCTCGTGGAAGAACGACATGGGTAGGCCGAGCGTCAAGGAGCAGCTGGTCGATCGGACCAGGGGAGTGTGGCTCGAGCGCGGATTCGAGGGTGCCAGCGTTCACGACCTCGTCACGGCAGCGGGTGTCCCAAAGGGGTCGTTCTACAACCATTTTCCCAGCAAGGAGCACTTCGCCGTGGAGCATGTGCACCGCTACGTGCGCACCTTGCAGCTCGAAGCACTACGCGACGCGCCGGGTTCGGCCGTGGACGCAGTGCGCGAGCACTTCGAGCAGCAGATCGCCGCGCGCCAAGAGGGGCGGATGGAGGCTGGCTGCCTGCTGGGCACCTTCAGCAACAGCGTCACCGATTCTTACCCTGCGTTGCGGGCAGCCGTCCACGACGGGTTCGAGCAGTGGATCGACACACTGACGGCAGTGCTCTCTCGAGCCCGTGCCGCCGGGGAGATCCCCGCCACCCCGGAGCCTGCCGACCTCGCGGCGGCGTTGGTCGACGGTTTCGAGGGCGCCATCGCGCGTACCCGGGCCACCAGACTGCCGGACCCGCTTCGTGTGTTCGTCACCGTCACCCTCGCCGAGTTCACCCGCCGCCCATGATGACGTCTCGACCGCGACCTAGCGGTCGAGGTGACCGTTGAGATCACGCGTTGACTTTCAGCTGGGGGTCAAGGGCCGCGCTGCGCGTTCGTCGCACGCTGGGTATAGTTGGCCGTACCCAGTAGTGCGAGCGTGGGTGCTCGCCGCCGACTGGCCACCGTCGGACGACATCGTGAGGCAACGTGGTAGCAACGGCGCAGGGATCGGCACTACGGCCGACTGCCACTGTCCTCGTTGCCTCTGCCGCGGCCTTTCTGGCCAGCCTGGACCTGTTCATCGTCAACATCGCCTTCCCGGAGATCCGCTCGGCATTCGGTCATGCCGATCTGGCCGCGATGTCGTGGATTCTCAATGGGTACACCGTCGTCTTCGCGGCGTTCCTCAACCCCGCGGGCCGACTCGGAGACCGATACGGTCATCGGCGAATCTTCCTGTGCGGCCTGGTCGTATTTACCGTCGCTTCGGCGGCCTGCGGACTGTCGGGGACGTTCGCCATACTAGTCGCGGCACGTGTCGTTCAGGCCGTCGGCGCAGCGATGCTGATGCCCAGTTCCCTCGCGTTGTTGTTGGCGGCCGTTCCCGCGTCCCGGCGCGCGATCGCCGTGAGCACCTGGTCCGCCGTAGGCGCCATGGCTGCGGCCCTGGGGCCCCCTGTCGGCGGCCTGTTGGTCGAATTGTCCTGGCGATGGATCTTTTTCGTAAACGTGCCCCTGGGCCTGCTGGCCCTTGCCGCCGGCCCGTGGGTTCTCGCCAAGTCGAACACGACCGGCGTTGGGGTGCCGGATCTGTTCGGCGCGCTGAGCCTGATGCTTGGCGTCGGGGCGCTGGTGTGGGCATTGATCGAACTGCCGACCGCCGGGTGGACGGCCACCAAGGTGGTGTCGGCCGGAGTCTTTGCCCTGTGTGCCATGGCTACGGCAGTGTGGCGGTCACTGCGCCATCCCTCGCCGGCTCTGGACTTGGCTGCCATCCGCGTGATGCCGATGTGGTCGAGTTGCCTTGCCCTGCTCATCTTTTCGGCGGCGTTCGCGGCGATGCTCCTGGGCAGCGTCATGTTCCTCACCACCGTGTGGGGCGAGACCCCGGCAGTGGCTGGCCTGTGTCTGTCACCGGGCCCGATCGTCGTGGTGATCGTCTCGTTGACGGTGGCGGGCCGACTCATCGGCAAGGTGGGAATCGGCGCGGTCGCCGCAGTTGGAGCGATCTTGTACGTGGGCGGGATCGTCATCTGGCTGTGCCGGGTCGGCGCTTCGCCCGAGTACGTTGCCAACTTCCTACCAGGGCAGATACTCACCGGAGCAGGCGTGGGGTTGGTCATTCCGAGCCTGTCTGCGGTCACCGGTCTGGCACTGCCGTCGCATCGGTGGGGCGCCGGATCCGCCTTGACCAACACCGCTCGCCAGCTTGGAACAGTTTTGGGGACGGCGGTGCTGACGATGATCTATCAGCCCGGCATCGACCTGACTACCGTCCGACGCGGCTGGGTCTTCGTGGCTGCGGCGGCCGGGACGGCGGCACTGATCGCTGCAGTGCTTGCCGTCCGTTGGAGACCAGACCCCGAATGATTGCCGCCGGGTCATCGAGGCCCAGCGACGCGGCTTACGGCATGCACTCATCCGGCCGCTGGTGCACCTCGACGACTGCGACGTCGAGGTGCTGCTGTGCCTGAAAGTTTCGACGAACGCTTCCTAGACTGGAAAGCCCTGCGCAGGAGATGAATTCGATTACTCAGTCTCGTTTGCACCCATCCAGCCCCACGCCATAGTTTCGTCACTGTGACGTTACTACGGCCGAGTCGGTACAGCCGGAGTGGGAGGCGGCATCCAAACCCGGGCCGCCTGTCCGGCGCTGTCGGGTTGGTTTGGATTTCGCCGGCTGGTCTGCAAGGTGCGCCGATCATGCAGCGAGAGCTTGGCCGGGACCAGGAGCGCCGACGGTGTCAGGTGGTCCTGGAAATTGCGGACGCATTCGGACAGCCCTGAACCATTCCCGGATTACTGTCAACTAGTTCCGGATCGGACACGGACACATGGGTTCTGAGCCAGCACTTTCACTGGATGCGCTGCACTGGTTTTGTGCCGATAAGCCACATTATGTCAAGTAATCTGCTGCATATCGCATCAGATGAATCAATGCCCGGCCGCTTGCCTGCCACCACTCCTCCCGTCGTTTTCGGCTGCGTTGCAACACTTTCGCCCACCGTCCCCGCTCTGGATTGGGCTCACTAGGTCGCTGATGCACAATCGATAATTGCCTTTGGCTATGCCCACGCCATCCGGCAGCTGAAGTATGGCGATGTCGATCACACCATCGCGCTGTCAATTGCGGACGCGTGCATCAAGCATCTGACTTCTCAAGTTGCCGGGTCGTCCGGCGTTTCGGTAGCTGGCGTCCTGTTGGCTTCAAGCCAGAGCCGCAGCATCTCGTCACCGATGTCTTTCTGCTGCCGTTTCGTGATCCCGAGATTGGACATCCGTTGCTTGACTGAGTCGATCAGCTGGATATCTGCAGTCCATGGGATGTTCTGTGTCTTCGGGACGTCTCCGCGTACGGGTGCAGTCATCAGTTCGCTACGTGGAAACATCGTGAGCAGACTCACCATTCTCTCGGTTGTCATGCCCACTACCCCATCACTGGTGCTCCAATCGAGGATGGTGTTTCGAACACTCTCTTTGACCCGAGATTTGTTGTGAACAACGTCGTTTCGAATCTTGTTAAGTTCCCCCATGAATGCACTCTTGATGTCGTTCTTCAAGAACTCTGTCCCGAGTTGCCGCGAGTACGCGGCTGCTAGTCGTGGCCGGTACCATTCATCCCAGATTGCGTGGATGTATGCAAACCATTGCCCATAGGTCAAAAGTTGGATTGGCGGGAACCGCTCGTAAGAGATGAGTCCCCGCTTCAAGCTAAATGAGCTTGCCCCACTATCCATCGCATAGTTCAGATCCGCGATGTGGACGCGGCCTGGCCCCGATTCAGCGCGAAACGAATAGGTCCCGATGTCGAAGTATTCACCGTCGGTATCCTTCCGTGCATTGATCGTCATGGAGAGTGTGTGATGAGCTGACAGAGTCGTTGCCAGGGTCACTAGGAAGCGGGTCTCGAACTCGTCGACAACCTGGTCTATATCTTCTTCGTCGGGCATTGTATCCAGACTCTCGATCGCTTTGCCGGCGAGAGTAGCAACGTCGCTGAGGTTCTCCACCAAGTGTTGGGGGGTCGTCAGCGGCCTATCAAGGAGCTCGACAACAGCGGCCAGAACGCCGTCAACAATCGCGCTGAGCTGCGCACTATAAATCGACTTCCTCTCGCGCTCTTCAAAGAGATGGTGAAAGACCCCATGCTGCAACCCCTCCTTGGTTGATCTTTCTGCAACGCCTCTTGAGTTAGGCGCGGCCTCAACGTTGTCCCGTGCCATCTCAACAAAGAAGATCAATTGATTGAAGTTGTGCCGCCAGAGCAACGTCTCATCACTCATCGCGCACAACGGCAATCGTGCCGAACGATGGTGCCGCGGCGACCATCATTTCCAGGGTTCCTCATGATGACGATGCTAGGAGACGGCACCGACAGTGCACCCGATCCCAGCTGCGCGCTCCACGCGATTCGCCCGCCGCCGCGCCGAGCCCCGCCTCTTCCTGAGCTCACACGGGATGGATTATGCAGCAATTAGATATGCGGACCACCAGGCGGGTGCTCGACCGGGGCAGCAACGCGCCGAACGGTCTCGTGAGCATGTTTCCCTGGGCCGACCCGACCAACAGCTCCGACAACTTCGTGTCGAATGAACACCGAGATTTGTCGTCCCGCGAGGGTCTTTCGCGTAGTGCGCTGGCTCATGCGGGTGACCTTGATCCGAGGACCCGCTACTGTCGCCGCTCTACGGCTCATTTGCGGACTTCCCCCCCACCCTCATCGTCGTCGGTACCCACGACTGGCTACTCGATGACTCCCGCAATGTCTCGACCCGCATGCACGCCGCCGGCGTAGACGCGACGCTTGTCGAGATACCCGGCGGATTCCACGGCTTCATCCTTTTGCCCGTTCCAAAGTCGAAGGAAGCCAGGCGGCGAATATCGTCCTTCGTGGGCAAAGCCCTTATCAATTGATGCGTGACAGCTGAAATGTTTCGCTGCGGACAACCAGGTGGACGATTCGCCACCCAAGAGCCGTCAGGCCATGTCAGTCTGACCGGGATCGACCGCGTTGAGGAGCCGTTTGAGTTCGTGTCGCTTGTCGGCGCTGAGGTTGGACAGGACAGCGTCCTCGGCCCGGCCAACGGCCGCTTCGGCCTTTTTCAGCAGCGTCTTACCCTCGGTGGTCAGCCGGGCCGGGCGTGCCCGACCGGAGGACACCGTGGCGGGCCGGTCGACGGCACCCATCTCCTGCAACGTGAGCAGCACGTAGTTCATGGACTGCGGCGAGATGCTGGCATCCCGGGCCAGATCGGCACTGGACCGACCCGGTGATGCCGCCAGGCTGCGCAGGCAGACGAACCCGGGCAGCGTCAGGCCCAACGGGCGCAGTTCCGCGGTGACGGCCGGGCGCAGGGCCGCCAGGATTCGGTACAGCAGATAGCCGAGCGGAGCATCTCCCATGTCATACATTTTGACATATCTCAGGCATTTTGATATTTATTGGTCCGTGACTGAACCCAATGAGTCCGAGTTCGCCTTGGAGTCCGCTTACTGGGGCGAGAATCCCGGGTTGGGTCTGGACGTTAAGCCGCCGTGGAGTATCGGCCAGCCGCAAACCCGACATCGCCGCCCTGATCGAGCAGGGCAAGGTTCGCGGCGAGGTCCTCGACGCGGACTGCGGGGAAGACATCACCGCCATGCGGCTGGCCGAATTGGGTTACACCACGGTCAGCGGTCGATCGTCCACGCCGCCGCCCCCGGTGCGTCCTACTTCGTCCCGGTCTTCGTCCTGGTCTCGGGGTGCCCAACGGGCGGCCCAAGGCCGTCACCGCCGGGTTCGCTGCGATGCCCGGTGCCGAGGTCCGTGACGAACCCGACGGCCGCCCCATTCCCTGCCCGCCTGGTTGCTGACCGCGCACCTGGCCTGACCACCACACCTTAAGGAGAACCGTCGGATGCCTGATCCCCGGCCACCGCGGTGGCTCAAGCCGATGAACAAAGTGCAGATGGCCTTGCAGAAATTGGGTATTCCGACCGGACCGGTCCAGGTCCTGACGATCCCCGGCCGCAAGTCAGGCCAACCGCGCAGTACACCGATGACGCCGTTCGAGTTGAACGGGCATCTGTACACCGCGTGCGGTTATCCGGGGGCGGACTGGGCGCGCAATGCCCGCGCCGCCGGCGCCGGAACCCTGTCTCGGGGCCGCAAATCCCGTCAGGTCCGCATCGTGGAACTGACCGCCGAGCAAGCCCGGCCGGTCTGGCGGGCATTCCCCACCGCGGTGCCCGCCGGTGTCGGGTTCTACAAGCGAGCCGGACTGGTGCAACAGGGAACCCCGGAAGAGTTCGAAGCACTCGCCCGTCGATGCGCGATCTTCCGGCTGGAGCCGTCCCCACAGGATGGGCCGGGGAACCGGTGAACTCCCCCTTCCCGTCGTTTTCAGCTGCGTTGCAAGACTTTCCGGCCACCGACGCTGTCGTGCGGGCTTGTGCCGGCTGCACCCGGGGTGTTCCAGCGACGCGCTGACCTCTGTCACCCGAACGGTTTGTCTTGCAATCCGATTGACCCGACGCCGCCAGGCCAGAAGCCAATGGCACACCGCCCGGGTCGGGTCCACCGACCGCGCGACCATGAACCGTCGCCCCTGATGCTGCCGTTGTCACCCGGTTCCAGTCGCTCTAGTCGATGGCGACCAGCCCTCAAGCGTCGGTGCGCGCGCCGGCATCAACAGCTCGATCACAGACCACGTGTAATCATCCACCTCGTCGCTGCCTCAACATTGCGCTGAGGTCTGAGGCCAACTGCCTCGAGTCGGCGCTCAACAGCACACCATCGCGAACCACCCACCGGCCGGCCACCATCACATCGCGCGGGCGTCGTCCGGGGGCGTTCCAGAGCAGGCTGTCGAAAGTGTCCGGCGAACCCGCATCGAAGACGTCGCCGCAGTCCCACACGCACAGGTCGGCTGCCGCGCCGGCCCGCAGATGCCCGAGTTCGGTCCGACCCAATCCAGCAGCCGAGCCCTCGGTGGCGATGCCGAGCAACTCCCCCGCCGAAACGGGTTCCCCGACAAGGCCGGACACCTGCATCGCCAAGCGAGCGTCGGCGAGCAGATGGCCGGCGTCGTTGCTGCCGCCGCCGCTGGTCCCCAGCCCCACACGCACGCCGGCGGTGCGGAGTGCGGCGACACGTGCCACGCCCCACCCCATCGGCACATCGCAACCGGGCGCGTGCGTCGCCGTCGCACCGGATCTACCGACGAGGTCGATCTCGGCGTCGGTGATCGCGCACAGGTGGGCGACCGTGACGTCAGGTGCCAGCCAGCCCCACTCGTCGAGCAGCTCTAGCGGTCGGCGGCCGTACCGTTCGGCGGCCACCTGTACGTCGATGACCTCATTGGCCTGAGTTCGCCGGCGCAGCCCCAACAGTCGGGCGACTTCGGCGAGCGCGGCGAACGTCTCAGGGCCGTCGGCGTGCACGCCCGACGGTCCGACCGCCAGTTGCACCATGCCGTCAGCCGAGACGCCGTCGCGCGCGTGAGGAAGGTGGGTGGCGTAGATGTCGGCCACCGAACGCGCCGCGGCATCGGGTGTGTCGCGCGCGGTGCCCCGCACGAACGCCAGCCGGGCGCCCAGTCTGCGCGCTGCGCTGATCGTCGCTCCGGCCAGCGCAACCGGATCCTGGCCCGATGGCCAGGTCAGATGATGGTCGGCCACCGTGGTCACTCCATCGAGCAGCGACTCCGCCAGACCCACCGACGCTGCGGCCGCCGTCAATTCGGGATCCACGTTCGCTGCGGCGTAGCGGCTCGACATCCGGGCGAGCCAGTCCCGCATCGGCAGGAACCTGGTGTCCTGGCCGGACCGGAACGCGCTCTGCAGCAGATGGTGGTGAGCGTTCACCAGCCCCGGGGTGATCACACATCCGGAGACGTCGACCGAGTTGGCGCCCGCGGGGGCGGCGCCGTCGATCACACGCCCGCCGTCGATGACGACCGATTCCCGCGTGATGGTGTCGACATCGACCATCACCGACTCCGCGCCGCTCAGTACGATTGCGCTCACAGCTCCAGGACCAAACGTCCTCCGGTGCAACGGGATACGCAGACCATCATGGACTCGTTCTCCGACCGCTCCTCCGGCGACAGAACCACGTCGCGGTGATCGACCTGGCCACTGACCACACCGGTCTCGCAGGTGCCGCACATGCCCTCGCGACAGGAGGCCGGCACCACGATGCCGCGTGCGTCGAGCACCTCGAGGATGGTGCGGTCCTGCGGAACGGTCACCGTCACACCCGAAAAGGCCAGGGAGACTTCGAACTGTTCATTCGGTGCGCTGGATGACACGGGTGCGGTAAACCTTTCGGTGAACGAATCGACCGCGGCCTGGGTGGCGCATGCGTCGGCCACCGCGTCGAGCATGCTCGGCGGTCCGCACGTGTAGACGGCGGTGCCGCGCGCCAGCCCGCTGAGCTCGTCACGGAGGTTCAGTCGTCCGGATCGCAGCGACTCGTGGATCGTCACAAACCTCGGATGGCGTTCGACGAGTTCGTCGGCGTAGGCCATCTCCGCGCGTGCACGCCCGACGTAGATCAGCCGCCACTGCCGGCCACTCTGTTGCGCGACGGCTACGAGGGAGAGCAGCGGAGTGATCCCGATGCCGCCGGCGACGAACACGTAGTTCAAGGCACGCGTGAGGGCAAAGTGGTTGCGCGGTGCACTGATCCAGGTCTCCGCGCCGACCGCGAGGTCCGCGCGGGCCGAGGACGAACCTCCCCGACCTTCGGCTCGGCACTCGATGGCGATGCGGTAGGTGCCCACGTCGTCCGGTGACGAGCACAATGAATACTGTCGCACCCAGCCGGCCGGGGTGGTGAGGTCGATGTGCGACCCCGCCGACCATGTGGGCAGCGGACCGCCGTCGGCGGCGGCCAGGACGAACTCGTCGACATGGTCGGCGACGGATCGGCGGGCCACCACGCGTACGCGTATCGCGTCAGTACTTCCGTTGGACGTCAAAGACATCGGGGAGATCTCCTCAGATACCGAACGATGATCTCCGCCGCATTCCCAGCCAGGGAACCGCCTTCAGAGTGAGGCTTGGACCACGATCAGGTGCGCGATATCGGGCCCGGTCAGCCGCCACCGGTGAGGGATGCCGCCAGCGTAATAGAGGCTGTCTCCCTTACGCAATCCGACGA
This sequence comes from Mycobacterium hackensackense, assembly GCF_025822555.1. Taxonomy (NCBI): domain Bacteria; kingdom Bacillati; phylum Actinomycetota; class Actinomycetes; order Mycobacteriales; family Mycobacteriaceae; genus Mycobacterium; species Mycobacterium hackensackense. The sequence goes on along the minus strand of NZ_JACKUC010000038.1, from coordinate 119,603 downwards.
TACTACCCTCGCCGAGGTCGACTTCGATCTCACCCAGCGTGACATAAACCCATTCGTCCTGCACGTGCCGGAAGTAGTCGGCGTACTCCCGCCTGCTCACCGCCAGCTCCTGCGGGTAGAAGGCCGCGCCCTCGCCGACCAGCAGACGCGCGTAGCCGACCCCGTCCCCGTCCTGTGGAAGGGTGGCGCCTTCATTGGAGCGGACGATGTGCGCGCCGTCGGGAACGGGCGCGGTTACATAGCTGACGTCCGGCGGTTTCGCGGCAAGCATCAGGTTCACCTGCGTGGTCTCCAGTGCACGCGCGATCCGCTCCAGGGTCGCCATACTGGGGCGCGCATACCCGCGCTCGAGCTGAGACAGGAACGGATGCGAGATGCGCGCTTGCGCTGCGAGATTCATCAACGTCATACCGTGACTTTTGCGGCGCCGGCGAATTTCTGCACCCAGCGACGCCTGTGCCGCGTCCGGCTCGTCCAGTGCCATGGTCCGTCATCTTTCCTTCGTGACCGTTCAGGTACAACGTGATCATCATCGTCGTCGTTGACCACTCCGCACGCTGCCTATGTTTACTCAGCTGCAGTCTCATTTAACGACACCGCAACAGAGCCACACTAGCTTGGTTGATGTTGACGTGGTCAACAAAACCCAAACAGCAAGACTCTGCCGATCCCAGCCGCGGCGGAACCTCAGTCCGGGCGCAACGACGCGCAAGAACGCCAATCCTATTGGAGCCCATACGATGCAGGCCATGGCCGCGACACGAGTGCGCGGGCTCACGGGCCGTCTTTCCGACGGCGCCACCGTCGACATCGAACTGTCCACGGGCACCGGGGTGTGCCGGGTCCAGCGCGTGGAACCACACACTGCGGCGACCAGCGGCATCGGTGAAACCGACTGGATCGATCTACGCGGGTTCGTGCTGACCGCGGCCGCGGCCGAACCACATGCCCACCTCGATAAGGCGTTGTCATGGCCAGAACTGAACCCGCCGCTCGGCGATCTGCACGATGCAATCGCCACCTGGCAGGAGGGCAGCCCGCGACTCGACGAACAGTCGTTCCGCCGGCGCGCCACCCAGGCGACTACGGCCATGCTCGCCAATGGGATTACCGCGGTCCGCTCACACGTCGACGTCCTCCCCGGCGACGACCCGCTACGCGCGGTGCGCGTGCTCGCCGAGATCCGGGAAGCGCTCCAGGGACTGATGACCATCCAGATCGTGGTTCTTGCCGGGCCTTTCACCCCCACTGCCGTCATCGAATCAGCACTCGATGCCGGGGCTGATCTGGTCGGCGGCGCTCCGCACATCGCCGAGGACCCACTTGCCGAGGTGAACCGGTTACTGACCATCGCCGAAAAGCGCGGCACCGGAGTGGACCTGCACATCGACGAGTTCATGGACGGTGACCACCTGACCATCGAGGCTTACGCTGATCGGGTCGCCGACTGGCCTCGAGAGCGAATCCGTACCGCGAGTCACTGCAGCCGTTTGGCCACCCTGCCGCCAGCTGACCTGGATCGCGTGGCGGCGGCCCTGGCCGATGCCTCCGTCGCGGTCATCGCACTCCCAATCACCAACCTGTACCTGCAGGGACGGCGTGGCGCCTCCGCAGGACGCCGAGGGATAACCGCGGTAGACGTGCTCCGGGCCGCCGGCGTCCTGGTGGCGGGAGGCGCTGACAACATCCGCGACCCCTTCAACCCGGTCGGCCGCGCCGACCCGTTTGAGACCGCATCTCTGCTCGTCACGGCAGCCCATCAAACACCGCATGTTGCGGCGGATCTCGTCACCGACTCGGCACGCGCCGTGCTAGGACTCGAACCCGCAGGCCCGCGCGTCGGCGCGCGCGCCGACTTCCTGGCGGTACGCGGGACCGACATCGTCGATGTGATCGCGGGCGCACCGCCCGACCGGGTGGTGATCGTCAACGGCACGCCGGTGGCCTGCACCGAGACCACGAGCTGGACGACGGCGTTCGTCGCCCCACCGTCCTACATCCCGTGAACAGGGAGGATCCATGTCTACTTCAGAAACGACCGCACCACCCGCACTCGGCCATCCACTGGTCGGCTTCGAGCACTGCGACCTGACGTACCCGGACGGAACCCACGCCCTCCGCGATGTCAGCCTCACCGTCCGGGAGGGTGAATTCGTCAGCGTGGTAGGACCTTCCGGATGCGGGAAGTCGACGCTGCTGCGGCTGTCCGCGGGACTGGAGACGATCACCGGCGGCTACCTGCAATGTGGCGCAGCCCGAATCGGCTACGTGTTTCAGGACGCGACCCTGCTGCCGTGGCGTTCGGTGAAGGACAACGTGGCGCTGTTCGGTGAGCTCGACGGTGTCGGACGCGACCAGCGCCAACAGCGTGTCAAGGCGGCGTTGGCCACGGTGGGTCTCGAAGGATTCGAGGACCACCTACCGCATATGCTGTCCGGCGGTATGCGTATGCGGGCCTCCCTCGCCCGGTCCCTCACCCTCGATCCGGACCTGTTCCTGTTCGACGAACCCTTCGCCGCACTCGACGAAATCACCCGTGAACGGCTCGGAGTCGAACTCAGTGAGCTTTTCGCGGCAAAGCGCTTCGCGGGGCTGTTCATCACTCACTCGGTGTCGGAAGCCACCTTTCTGTCGAGCCGGGTGTTGGTGATGTCAGGACGCCCCGGCACGATCGTCGACGAGATCGACGTTCCGTTCGCGTTCCCGCGTCCGGCGGATCTGCGGTTCACGCCCGAGTTCGGTGAGATCGCGGGCCACATCTCCCGCGCGTTGCGGGAGGCGCACTCATGACCGCTACCAAGCCCACCGGCGCCGTAGTGCCCACCAACGCCGCAAAGGCTACGTCGAAATCCCCGTTGCGCAGTAGTTCTCGGTATCTCAGCGTCGCCGGGCCCGCACTCGTCCTTCTTCTGGTGATCGGAATCTGGTATCTGATCACCTACGGCGTCCTCGACCCGGGCCGACGGTTCCTGATGCCGGCGCCGCACCAGGTGATCGCCGACGGGCTGCTCGGCGACTCCATGCCGGCGATGGCGGAAGCCCTTGCCAGGACCACCACCGTAGCGCTCACCGGACTGGCAATCGCCGCGGTCATAGGCATCATCTGGGCGGTGATCATGTCACTGTCACCTGTGATGGAGACCGCACTCTTCCCCTATGCCGTTGTACTGCAATGTATCCCAATACTCGCACTGGTACCGCTGGTCGGCTTCTGGTTCGGCTTCGGATTCACCGCCCGCGTGTTCGTCTGCGTGTTGATCGCACTGTTCCCGATCGTGTCGAACACATTGTTCGGTCTGCGTTCGGTCGACCGGCAGATGCGCGATCTGTTCGCGCTACACCACCCGAGTCGGCTCACGGTGCTGCGGAAGCTGGAGTTCCCCGCCGCGATGCCGGCCATCTTCGCGGGCCTGCGAATCTCCGCCGGACTCTCGGTGGTCGGCGCTATCGTCGGCGACTTCTTCTTCAAGCAAGGCGATCCCGGCATCGGAATCCTGATCGACAACTACCGCTCACGGCTGCAGTCGCCGGAACTGTTCGCCTCCATCATCCTTGCATCCTTGCTGGGCGTTGCCGTCTTCTGGCTCTTCGGCTGGCTCGGCAATCGAGTCGTCGGTCGCTGGTACCAGCCCTCCTGATCCACCAAACCGCCACCGCACAGAAAGAGAAGGCATGAACACCCACACCTGGCGTGGCCTGTCCAGACGCACCGGAGTCGCGGCCATGGCCGTGGCCATCACCCTTACCGCTGCCTGTGGCTCCGACGAGAGTGCCGAATCCTCGGGATACGCAGGCGAAGTCGGTCCGGTCGACCTACGCGGGAGCTGCCCGGCAAAGGTCGTCATCCAGACCGATTGGAACCCCGAGGCCGAGCACGGTCACCTGTATCAGCTCCTCGGTCCCGACGCCAAGATCAACGCTGAGAACAAGCGCGTCACGGGACCCCTGTTCGACCGCGGGCGGTACACCGGCGTCGATATCGAGATCCGCGCCGGCGGACCGGCCATCGGGTTCCAGTCGGTGACATCCCAGATGTACTCCGACCCCGAGATATTGCTGGGCTACGTCGACACCGACCAGGCCATTCAGAACTCACGGTCCAACCCGACAACCGCCGTGATGGCCCCACTCGACATCAGCCCGCAGATGATCATGTGGGATCCCGCCACCTATCCTCAAGTCAAAGACATTGCGGGCCTCAAACCAGTCAACGCACGGGTGCTGTACTTCGAGGGCTCCACCTACATGAGCTTCCTGACCGGCGCCGGTATCCTCTCGCGAGATCAGGTCGACGGTAGCTACGACGGCACGCCCGCCAACTTCGTCGCCGACGGCGGGAAGGCGGCCCAGCAGGGCTACGCCAGTTCGGAACCCCAGCTCTATCAGGAAGAGATCGAGGGCTGGAAAAAGCCGGTCGACTATCAGCTCATCCACGACGTGGGCTATCCGATCTACAAGCTGGCGTTGTCCGTGCGCAGTGCCGACTTGGAGAAGAATGCCGCCTGCCTGACCAAGCTCGTCCCCGTCTTGCAGCGGGGTGCGGTCGACTACCTCGCTTCGCCGGCAGGCGCTGACAAGGTGATTCTGGACGCGGTCGCGCAGTACAACACCGGATGGGTGTACTCCCAGCGCAATGCCGACTACGCCGTGCAGACAATGAAAGAGCTCAAGCTCGTCGGCAACGGCAACAACAACACCATCGGCGATATGGACGAGGCCAGAGTACAGCGCATCATCGACGTGACCACGCCGATCTTCACCCAGCAGGGCACGCCGCCCGCCGACGGCCTGAAACCCGCGGCAGTTTCGACCAATCGGTTCATCGACACGTCGATCGGGCTCCCGTCGTGACAGCCCCGGTCGTGGCCATCGGCACCGACGACGGCCGACCCGCATTCGGACAGGAGGACGTGGATGCGCTCGCCGACGACCTGCTCGCCATCGTCGGCCCCCGCGGCATCAGCACGCTTCCCCGTGCCCTGCAACGGGCGGCCGTCGACGGGTCGGGGATGAGTCCCATCCTGTCCGCTCAGGATCTCGGAAGGCCCGACCTGGTCTGCTACCCGCGCACCGTCGACGTCATCCCGGCCGTCGTGCGCGCCGCCGTCGCCCGCGGTGTACCGATCACCACGCGTGGCAAGGGCACCGGCAACTACGGACAGGTGATCCCGCGATTCGGCGGAATGGTCCTCGACATGACGTCCCTGACCGAGATCCATTCCATCAGCGATCGTGCGATCACCGCTCAGCCTGGCGCCCGAATGATCAACTTGGAGCAGAGGGCGTGGGCGAACGGCAGCCAGCTGTGGATGTATCCGTCGACGGTGCAGTCCACCCTCGGCGGCTTCCTGGCCGGTGGTTCGGCCGGCACGGGGACCATAGTCCACGGGCGCAATCACCAGGGTTTCGTCGAAGCCCTCGATGTGGTGTACGGCACCGACGACGCCGAAATCATCCATCTTGAGGGTGACGACGCCCAACCCTTCGTGCACACCTACGGAGTCGCCGGAATCATCGTGGGCGCTTCGGTCCGGGCGGAACCGTTACAGGACTGGCGCTCGGTCTACGTCAGTTTCAGCTCGCACCACGACGCGTTCCAGGCGGCCCTGGCCGTCTCGGCGATCGAGCCGAAGCCGCGCTTACTGTCCGCGGACGGCCCACTGATCGTCAACGCCCTGCCTGCCGACCCGGCGCTGGTTCACGGTCGCGCGAGTGTGCGGGGCATTCTCGACGCCCGCGCCGTCGATGAGGCCAACGACCTACTCGTGAGCGCCGGTGGACGCGTCGAGGCAGTCCGCGAGGGCGGCGCAGAAACGATCAAGCTGTCCACGCTCTCCTACAATCATCCCACCTGGTGGCTCCAGAAAGCGCAGCCAGACAAGTGGTTTCACATGGAGTGCCGCGGCAACGCGCTGGTGACCCGGCTGGACGAGGTCGAAGAGGTCTACGAGGGCGGCAACCTGCACCTCGAGGTCGGCCACCAGACGATGTCAGGGATGCTCAACGGCATCTACCGCAGTCCCGAGCAGGTGATCGAAGGCGTCGGGAGGCTGCAGGAACTCGGCGTCGGTGTGCACTCCCCGCATCAGTGGTATGTCGACCTCGACGCCGAGCGGGTCCGGGCCCTGGCAAGCACCACCGACCCGAAGGGGCTGCTGAATCCCGGGAGGTGGATGTGACCGCGAACAAGTCGAGCCGGCGTTACGCCGAGCTCACCACGGAGCAGATTGCGACTGCACTGTCGCGGGACTCGGTGCTCGTCCTTCCGACCGGTGCCATCGAACCGCATGGACCTCACTTGCCGTTGGCCACTGATCTCATTGTGGCAGAGGCGGTCTCATCGGCAGTTGTGGAACTCGGTGCTGACGCCGGACACGACGTCTGGTTGCTGCCCGCCCTCGGCTACACCAAATCCGACGAACACGCACGCCTTCCGGGCACGATCTGGCTCCGCTACTCCACATTGTTCGACACCCTCGTGGACATCGGGGCGTCGATCGCCCGAACCCCGGCCCGCCGACTCCTCATCGTCAACGCGCACGGCGGAAACTCTGCGCTCATCGAGGTGGCCGCACGGGAACTGCGCCGCCAGTTCGATCTTCAGACGTTCTTCGCCTCCGGTCCCGCACAACCCGGCCCGACCGAACGCGGGCTCGGCATCCATGCGGGCTGGGCCGAGACGTCGATAATGCTGCATCTGCGGCCCGACCTCGTCCACATGGACAAGGCCAAGCCCGCGGTGGCCGACGCCGTTGCCGACGCCACCCATGTCGGCTTCACCAAGACGGTCAAGTTCGGTTGGCTCTCCACCGACTTCGCCGAGTCGGGGGTTGTCGGTGATCCCACCGGAGCGGACGCCGACACCGGGTCGGCGCTCTTCCACGAACGCGTCGACGCGTTGGTAGCGGCACTCGGCGAGATCTCCACCTTCGACCCGGGGCGGGCCCGCCATTGATCTCGAGCGCCTGCGACTTCGGCGGCGATTCTGCGCGACTGAGGAGTACCGGTGATCACGCCCGGCCAGGAGGTTCCCCGAGCGGCCGGTGCCGGAGTCACCGATCACGGGCGGGTGCACCGGGTCCAAAGTAGATAGAAGTGCTAATGACCTGTTGGTAGTTTGGCCAATTGCATTGGCGGGCAAACGCAACCGTACTTCGACGATGCGCCACCTCGGCGAGACTGTCCTGGCCTTCAACCGCGCGCGCGGAGATCGGCGCGGCTCTCGTTGTACCGCAGGCGGTTGCGAGCCGCGTTCACGCTTGGTGGCTACATGAGCTCCGCGGTCACCCGACCCCAGTGAAGCCTGCGCCGACGATGTCGAACCCTGCGGTGAGCAGGTCACGCAGCGCTTGGGCGCCGTTGGCGGGATCCCATGAACGGTAGGCGGTGGTGGCGGCCGCGTCGGCCGCTGCGACGAGCAATGCGGCATGAAACGGCGTGCTGCCGGCGGCGATCGCGCGATCGGTCGCCCACCAAGTGAGGGCGTGTCGGAACTGGTCGCCAAAGGTTCGCCCGCTGCTAGCCAGTGCCGGGTTGCGTTGCAGGACGTGGCGTTGGACTTCGATCTGCTCACTGACCGAGTCAACGGTTCCCACGAGGATGTGCTGCAGCGAGTTCCATACCGGCTCAGCGGCGGGGCGGGCATCGAGGAGCGCGAGATAGGCCGCGAGTTCGGAGGGGTCGGCGTCAAAGACCACGGCGTCCTTGGAGGCGAAGTAGTTAAAGAACGTGGCACGGGAGACATTGGCCTCAGCGGCGATCATATCGATGCTGACGTCGGCGTAATCGTGCACTTCCAAGAGCCGAGTGGCGGCGGCACGGATGTCTCGCCAGGTTTGAAGCTTCTTGCGTTCCCGTAGGCCCAATGGCCGTTCGGCGCCCTGCCCGAACTCGGGGGCGCTGCGGGCAGCCCGCGAACGGCCGGATGGCCCTGGCGAGGAGACTGCTAACATGCACTGAGTCTAACATTAGATTCGGTTGAAGTTTCATCATCGTAGTCCCCGCGGCCCCCGCTGGTCGTCAAGCCATGCAACGAATGGAGTTCGACAGTGCGTACAGAAGAGGATTCGTGGAGCCCCGCAACCAGTGTCGGAGCGACTGCGACGATGGCTGCCGCAGCTCGGGCGGTGGCGACCAGAGCCCCCCAAGCGATCATCAACGACCCGTTCGCCGAGCCACTCGTACGCGCGGTCGGCACCGACTTCTTCACGCGTCTCGCTAGCGGTGACCTGGAACTGGCAGACGACGAACCCACAGCACTGCGACGGCTCACCGATGGAATAGCCGTGCGCACATGGTTTTTCGACGATTTTCTCCTGCGCGGCGGTGAGGGCGGAATTCGGCAGGTCGTCGTTCTTGCCTCGGGTTTGGACACCCGCGCCTACCGGCTGCCGCTGCCCCCAGCTACCACCGTGTTCGAGATCGACCAACCCGACGTCGTGGCATTCAAAACCCAGGCACTGCGCTCTCTCGGCGCCACCCCCACTGTCGATCACCGCCCGCTGGGTGTTGACCTGCGCAACAACTGGCCCCAAGCTTTGAGCGACGCGGGCTACGACCCGTCCCGGCCCACTGCCTGGATCGCCGAAGGCTTGCTCGGCTATCTCCCCCCTGAGGCCCAGGATCAGCTGCTGGATGCGGTCACCGCGAACAGCGCCCCTGGCAGTCGATTCGCCACCGACGGCCTGCCGAACTTCACCACGATGACCGCTCAGGACATCCAGGCGATGACCCGGACGCTGACCGAACGTTGGAGGCCCCTGGGTTTCGACATCGATCTCAGTGAGTTGGTCTACCTCGGCGACCGCCACCGCATCGAGCCCTACCTGACAGCGCGGGGATGGACCGTTGAAGCGGTGAGCACCGCCGAACTGCTCCCGACATGCGGGCTGGCACCACTAGGCCACGGCGAGGTGCCCTTCGGAGACGTCATCTACCTGAACGCCACGCGACCGGAAACGCGGTAACACCTCGTGACAACCTCCTCGAACTCCCCAGAAAATGCCGCCCCCTCCCCACCAGTCATCGTGATCACCGGCGCCACCAGCGGAATCGGCGAACTCGCCGCCATCGAACTCGCCCGCCGAGGCGCCCATCTCGTCCTCACCGCAAGAAATCCCGAACGCGCCGAGCAGACCATCGCCCGCATCCGGCAGGTCGCCTCGACCGCCATCATTGATGTCATCAATGCCGACTTCACCAGCCTGGCCAGCACCCACAGCGCCGGAAAGGCGATCAACGACCGCCATGCGCGCATCGACGTACTGATCAACAACGCCGGCGTACACACCATGAGTCAACGCACCACCGTCGACGGGCTCCCCGAGATGATCACCGTCAACTACCTCGCCCCATGGCTACTCACCGGCACCGTCCTACCCGCCCTGAAACGCGCCCCCGCCGCCCGCATCGTCACCGTGGCCTCCCAGGCCTCTCGCCGCCACGGCAGCCTACGGATACCCGCAGATCTCAACGACACAGAACCATTCAATCCCCTGCAATCGGCACCGCTCTACGGCAAAACGAAACTGCTCGACATCATGTTCAGCCTCGAACTAGCCACTCGAGTTAGCGAAACATCCGTCAAAGCAATGTGCCTCAACCCTGGCTTCAACACCACCGGGCTGGGCCGCGAATTACGCTTCGCTGCACCACTGGAACGCATCCTGCGCACACTACGCATCGGTGACCCCCACAACGGCGCTAACCTCATCACACGCATTGCCACCGAAACCGACCTGCAATCGGGGTTCTACTACACCGGCAAGAATGCCCGGCCTATCACACCCGTAGCACCCGCCGATGACCCGGGCGCCCGACACCAACTGTGGAACGCCACCGCCCAACTCCTCAGCAGCAAGGGCTACCACGACATCTACTAACAGCCCGCGCACTCTCCAAGCGCAGCCTGAGGTCGTCGTCTCGCGATCACCGACCACTAGAGCACACCAGTTCTTCGGGTGCACACCTGACGAACACGGCGGAATCGAATATGGCGGGTCACCGGCAAAGTGCGCCGCGCGCTACCGATTGCCCATACCGATCGCCGTGGACGCCTCGCTATGTGCAGTTCGCCGATCACGGCACGGGATAGATCCGCGTTTTCGGGTCGTCGATCGGCTGACACCTGGACGATCCGGTTGTGGTCACCACAGCGCTGGTATGTTCTTTTCCGACAGCGTCTAGGGTTCCGACGTCCGCGTGCCTGGTCCGAGCGACGCCACCGCGACTCCCGATGTGCCGCGGTCATCTTAAAGGACAAAAGCCTGGAGGATCTCCCGGCGGTGCACCCTGCGCCGCCGAGAAGGTCCAGCATGCTTACTCTTTTCGGTTTGTTTCTCATCGCAGTCGGCGCGGGCGCGCTGGGCGGTGTGGTCGGCACCGGCTCGTCCTTGATCTTGTTGCCAATTCTGGTAATGGCCGATGGTCCCCGCACCGCCGTTCCCGTGATGGCCATCGCCTCGATCGCAGGCAACGTGGCCAAGGTTGCAGCGTGGCGGAACGTGATCCAGTGGCGCCCGGTGCTGGTTTACGCGATACCGGGTACTCCTGCGGCGGTGTTCGGTGCTCACACGCTGATGACTGTTCCACCACGCCTCGTCGACGGGCTTTTAGTGGTCTTCTTCCTCGCGATGATCCCGCTTCGACGGTTGGCGGCGGCTCGTCAGTGGCGTGTCCGGCTGTGGCAGATGGCCTTTGCGGGGGCCGCGGTCGGATTCTTGACCGGGCTGATTCTGTCCACCGGACCGATGAGCGTTCCGATCTTCACCGGCTACGGCCTCAGCGGTGGTGCGTTTCTAGGCTCGGAGGCCGCGGCAGCGGTCGTGCTGTACATCGGCAAGACAGCGACGTTCGGAGAGATGAACGCGCTCGACGCCACGATGATCGTTCACGGTCTGGTCATCGGAACTGCAATGGCGATAGGGCCTTTCATGGTCCGTGGCCTCGTGCGGCGTGCGAACCCGAGGACGTACGCCTTGCTCATTGACGCCGTGCTGGTGGCCGCCGCTTGTGGCATGCTGGTCTCGGCGGTGACGTACTGAGCATTCGGGATGCGGTAGAACACGCCCAGCGCGCCGACGGGCATCCGCAAAATGACCCTTGATCCGAACTCTTATCCACACCTGGAGAGGTCGACGATGTCAAGAATCCGCCGGGTCCGGGTGAGCATCGAAGGCGACGTGGCGTTGGCCTTTCCTGTTGCAGGCGGACAGCACCTCCCCTGCCCTCCTCTACCCATCACCACCCCTTAGTCGTCGTGCGCTCCTCGTATCGTCCTCGGCTTGCGTCGTCTCCATTGGGATTCGTTGCGTTGCATCTGTCAGGTTCGTGTCGCTGCTACCTCGACCTGTTGGACGATGCCGTGTTTCAAGAGGCCCCAGGGACCCGAGCGTCGGACGTGGACGCTCGAGGCTTAGCGCGACGGTGGCGCGGGTATCGAGGTGAGCTGGCCGTCGCGGGGCGTCGGATGGGCGGTCAGTTCCTCCAGCGGTACCCAGGGGTGGTCCACGCCGAATGCATGTGGGCCCCACACCGCCAATGCCTCCGGCGTGCGCATGATCTGCGGGGTGGAGATGCCGACGACCCGTACCCGCTGACCGAAACGTAACGCTTCGCTGGTGATCGCCGTGCAGGTCTCGAGGTCGAGCACCGTGATCAAGTCGGGAACGACCGCGACGACGCGCTCACCGCGGCGCGCGACGACGTTCTCGTTACGGAAGTCGATGGTGAGAAGTTCACCCCCGTCGAACGGAGCCAACGTGACGCGGCCCTGGGTGAAACCCCCGACCACCGACCGCTCGACATCGACGATCTTGCCTTCCAACAGCGACGTCGCGTAACCGTAGATCGAGTCGCGGACCGCGGCGACCAACGCCGCGAACGGGTCAGCATGCGCTACCCGTGCCTCCCGGATCGCGCGGCCGATCTGCGCTGCCAGCGACAGCGTGCGCGGGATGCCCGTCCGCTTGAGGTCCGCACCACTCATCGGATACTCGGCGATGAACGACGCACCGCCCATCTCGATAGTGACCACTCGGGCCAAGCGCTCCATCCGGACGTTGTCGTCGCCGGTGTCGACGAGGACGGTGTCCCCTTTCTCGTCGGCGATCACCAGCGGTGACCCGGCAATGCCGTAGACGCCGAACGTCTCCATCTGCAGCTCGGGGAATGCCCGGCCCATCCCGTCGGCGTCGACCACCGGGATACCGGCCCGGGCGGCCACCAGCAGCGGGATCATCGAGTTCAGCCCGCCGCACTCCATCGGCACCGTCGCGTCTGCGGTCCGACCGAGATGCGCCTCCAGCGTCCGCAACGACGTCACCGCCTCGCTGCCATTCGACAGCTTCTCGACGACCACGCTGGGGGCGCCCATCATCGCGGTCGAGATGACGAAGTCGTCGTCGTCCAACTCGTCCGGGTCGACGATCTCGACCGTCAGTCCCTCGTCGAGGGCCTGCTGTACCAACAACCGGCCCACCAGGGGGTCTCCCCCGCCGCCGGTCGCCATGATCGCCGCACCGGCCGCCATGTCCGCCAACATCTCCGGCGTCAGCATGCGGCTCACGTCTGGGCTCCCATCGGCAGATCACCGACGGCCTTGACGCGGATCCGCACCGCGTTGCCCGGCAAGTAGGCCAACGGCACCTCGTCCACCTCCACGATCTGGATGGACGCCGGGGCCGCACCCGCCGCCATCGCCCGGTCTACTGCCTCCTGTTTGGCGGTGTCGAGCACCGCCTCGCGTTGGCCGGCAGGCACGCTGAAAATTCGGTCGACCTCGCCGCCGACCTGCGCGATGGCCGCGCCGATGGCGTTGGCGACCGCGAAGTTCTCCGGCCGGTGCACGCTGCGCGCGCAATCCAGTTGCGTGGGAACGAGAATCGAGCCACCGCCGACAGCCACCACATCGACCGGGTCGGCGGAGGTCCGCATCCGGTCGACGGTGTCGGTCAGGATCCGCCGCACCGCGGCCAGCGCCGCCCGGATCTGTGCATCGCCGACACCGGCGACCAGCGTCGCGTCACCGATGTCGGCCAGCCCGGCGGCGACCACGATGTCGGTGGCCGTCAACGTCGAACCTCCGAACACCATCGCTTCGGTGCCGATGCGGTAGCCAACCGAATCCGGGCCCACCGTGACACCGTCAGGGACACCGTGACCGCCCTCGCGTACCCGCGACCCGCCGCCCAGCCCGACCGAAAGAACGTCCGGCATCCGGAAATTCGTGCGGATTCCCTCGACCTCGACCTCGAGCGCGGCTTCCCGCGGATAGCCGTTCTGCAATACCCCGACGTCGGTGGTGGTGCCGCCGACATCGACGACGACGCATTCGGCGAGCCCGGACAGGAACGCCGCACCGCGCATCGAGTTGGTCGGCCCGGAGGCGAACGTGTTCACCGGATAGCGGCGGGTGAAGTCCAGGTCCATCACCGTGCCGTCGTTCTGCGAGACGAACAGTGGCGCATCGATGCCCAGATCGTGCATGGCCTTCGTCAACGCAGCGCTGATGTCACGCGCCAGGCCGCGCAACGCGGCGTTGATGACCGCGGCGTTCTCCCGCTCCAGCAGCCCCAGCCGGCCGATCTGATGGGACAGGGTGACCGGCACGCCAGGATGTTTCTGAGCGATCAGATCCTCGGCGAGCAACTCGAACTCCGCATTGACCGGCGAGTAGATCGACGAAATCGCAATGCTCTGGGCGCCGTTGGACAGCGCTTTGTCGACCGCGTCGAGCAGTTCGTTCGGGCGCAGGGCGCTGATGACCCGGCCGTCGAATTCGTGGCCACCGTGCACCATGTAGGCCTGACCGGCGATCGCACCGACCATCCGCGCCGGCCAGCCCACCAGCGGCGGCAGACCGGAGCCGGCGGGCAGGCCCAGCCGGATAACCGCGGTCGGACTCAGCCGCTGACCCTCGACGAGCGCGTTGACAAAGTGGGTGGTGCCGATCATCACCGCGGTGGCGGTGCCGACATCCGCACCGGAGAGCTCCCGTAACCGGCCCACGGCGGCCGTGATACCCGAGGTGACATCGGCGGTGGTCGGGGTCTTCGTGCCAGCGATCACCACGCCGTCGTCGAGCAGGACAGCGTCGGTGTTGGTGCCGCCGACGTCGATGCCGATGATCACGCGGCGACCCCGAATCGCGACGGCTGAATCGACAGGGGTTTCAGCAGACCGACTTTGGCGAACAGGAAATAGCCCACCATCGCCACGACCAACGAGTTGAGCGACGAGATACCCCAGGTGACGTAATAGCCAACGGCGGCGGCGAGCAACCACACCACCAGCGTCCCGATGACCAGGGTCGGCTCCTGGGCGGGCAGGCCGGCGGCGCTGCGGTCGAGTTCGGCACGCCACGTCCGCACCAGGAAGTACTCGGTGGCCATGATGCCGGCGATCGGCGGGATGACCACGCCCAGCACGGTGAGGAAGTCGATGAAGTGGTCGAGGATGCCGAGCGCTGCGAGCACCGATCCGGCGATCCCGACGATGATCGTGACGATGCGACGGTTCACCACCACGCCGAAGGACGTCTGCAGGGCGTTGACGATCCCGAGTGTCGACGAGTAGAGATTCCAGTCGTTGATCTTGAGTGTGCCAGAGATGATGATCAGTGTGCCGACGAAACCCGAACTGCTGGTGACGATGTCGACCACACTGTCGGTGCGCAGCGCATGTGCGAGCAGCACGCCGGCCAGGCACATGACCAGCTCGCCCAGCGTCACGCCGAGCAGGGTTTGCTTCACCACGTCGCGGGCGCTGCGGTTGAACCGTGTCATGTCCGGGGTGGTGACCATGCCGACGATGAAGCCGCCGGCCACCAGGGTCGCGCCGGCGCCCAGCGACAGCACCGGCCCGGCCGGCTGACCTGAGACCAGCGAATCGAGGTCGTACTCGGTGAGTTTCGCGATCACCAGATAGCCTGCCAACAGGATGAACGCCGGCACGGTCACGTACGCCACCCACGCCATCGAGTTGAACCCATAGACCACGATGGCGGTGACGGCCAGCCCGAACAACAGCGACCACAGCCAGATCGGCCCCACCGGGATGATGGTCTTCAGGCTTTCCGCCGAGACCGCGGTCTGCACTCCGAACCAGCCGGTGAGGCTGAGCGCGATGACAATACCGATGAGCCCCGAGCCCCAGCGGCCGAAACCCGTCCAGCGGGCGATGACCGACGTCGACAAGCCTTCGCGCTGCCCGATGATGCCGGTGAAGACGCCGACGACTTCGAGGATGACCGCGCCGAGCACCACGGCCAGGATCGCGTTGGTGAAGGTCATCCCGAAGCCGAGCGCGGCGCCGAGCATGAACTGCGATAGGCAGGACAGCTGCCCGAAGCGCTGGATGCACACACTGAACCAGTGATGGCGCGCCTCGGCGGGCACGCGGGTGAGCGCATAGTCGTCACCGTGCTCCGACACGGGTGCGACGACCGAGGTGTTTTCGGTGGTCATGACGGCTGAGGCTACGACGCCGGAGCGGTGCCGTCAGTGGGCACAGTGCACACCCGGCGTGCAGTTCTGAGTGCGGGTCGGACGTGGCGCGTTACCCGCGGTGACGTCGGCATTGCCGGGAATCACAGGGCCCGGCAGGCGATGCGAAGGGCCAGCCGGGTGTCGTCGTCGTCGAGGTCGACGCCGAGCAGCGACCGGATGCGGTCGAGCCGCTTGAGCACCGAGTTGCGGTGCACACCCAGCCGTCGCGCCGCCGCCGCCGTGGAGCATTCCGACAGCAGGTACACGTTGAGCGTGTCGAGCAGGGCATCGTCGGCCGCCGACCGCAGCGGCTCCAGTAGCAACTGCGCGCGCTGCCGGGCCTGCTCATCGGTGACCGCGGTCAGCAGGTACTGGCGCGGGTTCGCGTCGCTGGCCGTCTCGACCGGACGCCGGCCCGGAGCATGCCCGGCGATCCGGCACAGACGTGCCGCATCGTCGATGGCGCGCACCAGCCCGGCAATGCCGTAGTCCGCACCGGCCACACCCGCCGCGATGTCGTGCTCGGCGAGGTCGGCGACGATCTGGCGAACCTCGTTGGCCCGCAACGCCTGCTGCGCATCAGTGGGCCGAGCCGGGGTGCTGGTCCACCAGACCCAGCCCTCGGCCAGCGGCACCGCGGGCACCGTCAAACCGACGGCGACGAGCGCGTTCTGCAGCGCGGTCAGGACCAGGGAGCGGTCGACCCGGCCGTGTTCGGGTCGCACCATGACCGCGGTATGGAACCCTTCCAGCTGCCAACCCAGCGCGACCGCCTGCTCAGCGCGGGGGCCGTCGAGGGTCCCGGTGGTGAGCAGGTGAGTGAGCAGCGCGCCCTGGCTCGCCTGGTCCCAGGCCGCCGACAACGACGACCGGGCCGCCCAGGCCGACAACCGCAGCAGTCCGAGACCGGCGACCGCCCGGATGGTCTCGACGTGGCCGTCGGACAGGCCACTCGGTGCATGTACCGCGCAGGTGAGCCGTGCACCGGCTTCTCGACCCGGCGGAGTAGACGCGGTGATGGTGCCGTTCGGTGCGCCGCCCGGTCCGGCGAGCACGACGTCCGACGGACCCAGCACACTGACTGGGTGACCGAGCACGCCGGACAGTGTCTTCGCCACGCTCGACGGGGTGTCGGCCAGCGCCAACCGCGCCGCCGCCTCCGCGCACTTGAGGCCCCGCTCGGCCAGCGGCCGGCGCAGGTGGACGCGGACGGCGAGCGCGGTTTCCCAGCGGTCGGCCGGCAGTCGTACCAGCGGTAAGCCGAACCGATCGGCCAGCCAGCGGGTGGAGACCAACACGTCGTGCTCGACGATGACGGCGGCCGTTTGGCGTTCGGCGAGGCCGGGCAGCGACAGCTCGGTGGCGAGGCTGTCGCCGGAGGTGAGGAACGCGACGCTGTGCTCGGGCACCGTGCGCTCAGCGCGTGGGGCGATGATGTGGGCATCGTGAGCGGGCCGGTCCAATCCGTTTGCGCCGCCGAGTATCTCGGCACCGGCGAGGTCGGGTAGGGCGAGCACGTCTCGCACGGTGGCGATGTCAGACACCAATGACCCCGAAGGCCGCCGGTGTCACCTTGTGGTGGAACCGCGGCTCCCGCCAGCGCGGCGGGGCGGGCAGCACCACGACGTCGACCTCGGTCCCGGTGGCCAGCACCGTCTCGGCCTGCAGCGGACGACCGTCCCTGGTGCGCATCAGACAAATGATCTCCGGTGTGCTGGCGACGATTTCGCCATCGACCACGACGATCAGGAACTCGTTGCGCGCCTCCACGCGTACCACCGCGGCATCGCCGGAGCCCCGGATCACCACCGAGCCGATACCGCCGTCGCTGATCCGGCGCCAGCGGGCGTCGGCAACGCGACCGGTGGCGACGCGGCGAGCGCCGTGCTGGTCGATCAGGGCGTCGACGACGACGCGCGGTTCGGCGTCGGCGACCGTGCGGCCCAGTGCCAGTGCCCGGCGCAGGGTGCCCGGGATGCCGGCGGTGCGCAGCCGCTCAAGCGTCGCCGGATAGCCGGCGAACGCGCACCAGCCGCCCATGGACACCGCTGCGGCGCGAATGAATTCCTCGGCGGTGCGCCCCCGGACGTCTTCGTAGAGCACGGTGCGCCCATAGCTGTCGGTGCACACGAACGGCGCGATGGACACGCCGTCGACGTCATAGGTCGTCTGATCCAGCCAGGACAGCGCCCGGCCCATGCCGTCGCAGTCGACCAGCGGCAGCGCACCGGCAACCGCAACCACCAGGGCGGCGAAGATGTTGGCGCCCGCGCTCTCGTAGTTGGTGACACACGCTGGCATATCCGGGAATTCGCGACGGACCCGGTCGACGGCCCGGGTGAACTCGGTGCCCTGAGGTGAGCGTTCGTGGAACGACAGCAGCGATCCGACCAAGCCGGTGGCGATGGCGAGCGCGTCGGCGGGCAGGTCATCGATGTCGTGCACCGGCAGCTCCTCACGCTCACCGAAGGCATGGGCCGCCAACGCCCGGAACCAGTACGGCTGGCCGCCGCCGCCCGAACCCAGCAGCGCGGCGCCGGTGGCGAGGGTGTCCAGATCGTCCCGCCTCAGGTGCCACATGGTTTCCGCCCGATCAGTTCTCCGCGACGGTCAGCCGCAGCGTGACCATGTCGCCGTCGTCGATGCCCCAACCGTAGGCGACCCCGATGGCGCCGTCCTGCAGAACACGGCCTGGGCCGTTCCGGTGTGAGCCGGTTCGAGCATAGTCTGGCGGCCACCGTGAAATCCCGATCCATCTACGAGGCCAGGGATAAAGCCGGGGTCGTGACCGAGAACACTGTGGCCCCTGGTCACGTAGGGCCCGGAGGGTCCTCAGCGACTGACGGTATGAACTCCTCAACTTCGTAGGCAAAGTCGTCTGGCGAGTGCGCGAACGCCCATTCCTCCCGCTGCACGACGACCTTCGCGTTCGGCATCGAGACGTTGCCGGCGGCGTGGCCGGAGTGCAAATGCGAGTTCACCACGTGGCGGATCTCGCCGGGGTCGACCTCCAAAGCCCGCAGTCGAGCGTCAACGCAGACGGCGCAGCCGATGCCTCAGGTGCCGAATCAGTCGGCGCAAGAAGAGCTCGCCGCGTGCGGGGCTTCAGCACGCGTCATCGCCAACCCAACTCCGGCGCGACATGCTTCAGCAGGCTCTCGATCACGTGAGCGTTGTAGTCGACACCGAGTTGGTTGGGGACTGTCAGCAGCAGGGTGTCGGCTGCGGCGATGGCTTCGTCCTCCGCAAGTTGCGCAATGAGCTTGTCAGGCTCCCCCGCATAGGTCTTGCCGAAGCGAGCTGTTCCGCCGTCGAGAAAGCCGACCTGGTCGGTACTGTTCTGGTTGTGCCGGAACAGCTGCTTATCCAGGTCGCTTACGATCGGAAAGACGCTGCGACTCACCGAGACTCGCGGCGCGTGCTCGTGACCAGCTGCCCTCCAGGTGTCACGGAAACGCTGGATCTGCTCGGCCTGCAGTTGATGGAAAGGCACGCCGGTGTCTTCGGTGAGCAACGTGGAACTCATCAGGTTCATGCCTTGCTGCGCCGCCCATTCGGCGGTAGCACGGCTGCCCGCGCCCCACCAGATCCTCTCGCGCAGCCCCGGAGAGTGAGGCTCGATCCTCAACAAGCCGGGCGGGTTGGGGAACATCGGGCGAGGGTTGGGCTGTGCAAAGCCCTCCCCCTTCAGCACATCGAGAAACAGCCGTGTGTGTTCCCGTGCCATCGTCCCGCCGTCGGCGTCGTCCGCGCTGGGCGCGTAGCCGAAGTATCGGTATCCCCCAATCACCTGCTCCGGCGATCCGCGGCTGATGCCCAGCTGCAGTCGGCCACCCGAGATCAAGTCCGCCGCACCCGCGGTTTCTGCCATGTAGAACGGGTTCTCGTAGCGCATGTCGATGATTCCGGTTCCGAGCTCGATGCGGCGAGTGCGCGCGGCCGCCGCGGACAGCAACGGGAACGGCGAGCCGAGTTGCTGGGCGAAGTGGTGCACGCGAAAATAGGCCCCGTCAGCACCGAGCTCCTCCGCGGCGACGGCGAGTTCGATCGACTGCAGCAGGGCATCCGCCGCAGAGCGGACCCGCGAATGCGGACTGTCCGACCAATGCCCGAACGAGAGGAAACCTATGTTCTTCACGGGTGTTAGTAACCAGCCGCAGCAAAGATGAATTCCTCACCCGAACATGCCTGCTCCCGTGCACTGAGGGTTTCGCTGTCAACGTGAAAGCTCCGCCGCGGCGGCCCGCGTTGCCGCCGGTCTCTGATGTTGCGGGTCCCTGAAGCTGCTGATCTCGTTGACGATTCGGCAAACATGCCCTGCTCGGCGGTGATGATGAGCTTGCCCCCTGTCAACGTCTGGGCGACGGCAGTCGACGAGGAGAACGCGACTGGATCGCGCGTGGTGACGGCTCCGACCAACGGAACCGAGCGCATCATTCCGGCGGTCCTATGCTGAATTTCACTCGCGGCCCGCAACGACGGGCGCACCGAGCACCTTTTCATGCAGCGATAGAAACGGAGACTGCTGAGCGTGAGCACACTCGAAGGACGCCAGGGCTCGGCACTGGTCGTTATCGATTTACAGAATGACGTTGTGGCCAAAGCGCATGCGCGCGAGGCTGTGCTCGCCAATGTCGTTCGCCTGATCGAGCGGGCACGACGTGAGTCAGTCCCGGTGATCTGGATCCAGCATCACGACGACGACGTGCTGCGCGGAACACCAGGGTGGGAGTTGGTACCCGAGTTGACCCGAAGCCAGGGTGAACCCCTGGTGGAGAAGAGCCATGGCGATTCTTTCGAAGGTACCGCGCTCAGCACCGTTCTTGCTCAGCTCGGTGTGGGGCATCTCGTGGTGGTGGGTGCCCAGACAGATTTCTGCATAAGGTCGACGCTGCACGGGGCGTTCACTCGTGGCTATGACGTCACACTGGTCGGTGACGCGCACACCACAGACGATTCCACAGCATCAGGCACTCCACCGCCTGACCAGCTCATCAACCACACAAACCTATACTGGGATCAGCAAACTGCCCCCGGCCGCAGCGCAGACGTAGTCCAGACAGCGCAGGTCACGTTCACACCCGCGCCGAAGAACCGTCTCAGCGGTCACGGTGCCTGAGCGTCGCTCACGCGGGAGTGAACGTGAACCGCGTCTCGCCCACCGGGCCGCTGTTTCCACAGGGATCGGGGCCGTTGAGCGTGTAGAGCCCGCTCGCACCGTCGAGGTCGAAGGTGTAGCGCGTGACCACGTCGACCGGACGCCCGTCGGTGCAGAACGCGCCAGCGGGAACGAACTGGTCGAGCACGTACTGGTTGCCCTGAATGTGCGCCTGCCCCTGGTCGGTGTTCAGCGTGAGGTTGAAGACCGAGATGCAGCCGGGGCCACAGCTCGTCACCCGCACCAGGTTGTCCGTGACAGTCCCATTGGCCATGACGCTGCGGTAGTGGTATTCGCCCGGACCGAGTTCCGCATTGGCCGGTGCCGCCGTGGCGAGGCCGACCGCGGCCGAGCCTGCCGCGACCGCGCCGATGATGATGTTCTTCATGGCGTGAAGTGAATACCGTCAAAGCGCCTACCGGTCCCAACTTCGCAGAACCGACCGGCGTTGATCGGTAGGCGTGCTGCGCCTCTCCCCTGCCACATTCCTGCACACCGCCCGCGCTTCGGCGTCAGTGGTCTCACCGTTGCCAAGCCCCCCGAGTGCGACGCCCGAGCGAGCCGCCTGTTGGACGTCCTCGTAGACGGGCTCCCCGCCACACCCTGATCACCCGGCCGCCAAACCGGGACGTCGTCACCGCACCGCCCCCACGAGTGCATCGATCGAGTCGGCTGCGAGCACATGCTCTGTGGTCATCATGGCCGCGCCCGTGATACCCGCTCGGTCGGCCAACCGAGATCGGGTCACCTCAAGGTCGCGGGTACCGAGCGGCAGCGAGCGGGCGTAGATGGTTTCGCGGACACCGGCAAGCAGGTATTGGCCTGCGTCGGCGATCTGGCCGCCGAGGACGATCACGGCGGGATTGATCGTGCTCACCAATCCGGCGAGTACGCCCCCGATCTCTCGACCGGCGTTGCGGACAGCGCGGACGGCCGCCGCGTCACCGGCCAGCACCCGGTCGACGACATCGCCGTTCGTACGGGCTCCAGACTCACGCAGGTTCGCAACCAAGGCCTTGCCGCCGGCGACGGCCTCTAGGCAGCCGACATTGCCGCACCAGCACACGACGTCCTGGTGATCCGCGACGCGGATGTGCCCGATATCACCAGCGGCACCGTGCGCCCCGTGGAAAACCCTTCCACCGGTGATGATTCCGCATCCGATGCCAGTCCCGACCTTGACGAAGGCCAGGGGCGAGACGTGCGGGTAGGCAGTGGCCGCCTCACCGAGTGCCATCAGGTTGACGTCGTTGTCCACGAGTACCGGGACTGGGAATGTCTGCTGCAGGTAGTGCGGGACGTCGAAGCCGTCCCAGCCCGGCATGATCGGCGGAGCGACCGGTTTGCCGGTGGCGTGTTCGACCGGACCCGGCAGGCCGATGCCGATCGCCAATACGCGGTGCGCCTGGTCGCCAACGGTCATCAGCAATTCGGTGAATCGTGCAGCGAGCCAATCCAATACCGCCACGGGACCATCGGCGATGTTCAGGTCGGAGACCTCCTCGGCCACCACATTCAAACCCAGGTCTACGGCGGCCGCTCAGCGGACCATGGCCAGCACGTCGCGTACCAGTCGTCGTGCGTACTCGTCGTCGACTTCCAGGGCGAACACCAGCGGCACGATCGTGACGATCGACGGTGGACTCGCCTATCAGAGTGAGCTCGCTTAGCTGCCGCCGCTCGAGCTGACGGCCTCGCGCGCTGCGGCGGACGCCACGTAGCGTCGCATCTCCTCCGACGAATCAGCCCCAGCCAACGCGGTTCGCGCACAATAGCATCCGACGCCACGGAGGTCCGATGCCGGAATGAGCTCGATCGCCGAATACGACTTCGACGTCGACCTTCTAGGCGGTTTAAACCCCCGACCGACCCACCGCCCTTGACACTTGACCACTCACGCCTGCAGATCCGATTGACACCGCGGTAGCGCACACCTCCAGCGGAACCTCTCCCCTGTCGCGTCTCGACCGAATCGCTGATTCGTATCGTGGCGCTTCGGGAGGTCTCATTGCCCGGCGACTTGGTCGACGCGAACCGGTGCGGTCAAGCACGGACGGTGTCGGCACTGCCGAGCACGCCGGCGACTCGCGCCCCGGCATCGCGCCAGGTGCCGTAGCGTGCGACCCAATCCCGGAGTTGTTCTTGGTCGCTGTCGCGCGCGGAGTCCCGGGCGGCGGCGAGACCTGCCGCGAGGTCATCGACGGTCTGCTCAGCCGCATACAGTCGAGGTGGGCCCGAGAGATCGGCCAAATGATGTAGCGGCGGGCCCACCACCGGGCATCCCATGCTCAGCGCCAGGACGGCACTGCCGGAGGTGAAGAACGCTCGGTGCGCGATCACCGCGGCATCGGCCGCGCCGAAGTAAAGGGGAACCTCGCTGTCCGGAATCTTCTTGGCGCGCAGAATGATTCTCGGATCTTCTTCTGCCGCTTCTAATTCCGCTGATATATCGCCCTGTCGAGGTCCGGCGATGACGAGACGGTCGTGTTCGCCGGCGATGCGCTGGAAGGCCTCGATTGCGACACCCAGGCCTTTGTAGGGACGGATTCGCCCAAACGCCAAGGCGATGAATCCGTCCGCCGGCAGACCGAGCTGGGCGCGAGCTTCGGCCCGAGGTGGTGGAGCCGGGTAGTCCTGGATGTAGTGCGGATGGTGCACCGTGGTGCACGGTCCGTGGTACCCGAAGGCATCGGCCAGTTCGACACGGGCTCCGTCGAAATGGACGAAGACGTGGTCGGTGATGGACAGGAGTTCTCGCCGGGCCCGGCGACCCAGATCAGGGTGCGGGTCGTCATGCGGAACCAGGTTGTGTGCAGTCCAGGCAATCCGGACCCCGCGCCGCTTGAGCGCGTGCAGTTGAATCCGGACCGATGCCGCGTGCAGTCGGTACAGCAGCCGGGACCGGTGCAGGTGTGCCTCACCCGGCCAATGCAGATGTATCCAGTCGCCGGCGCGCAGGCGACAAGCGCCGAGGTAGAGCGAGGTCGAGGAGCTGGCCTCGACCCCGGACATGCGCAGTGACGCGATCAGGTTGGGCAGGTAGGGGTTGTCGAACCAGCGTGGCCACAGGTGCACACGCAGTGCCCGCCTGGCCGGGGCCGCCGAGGACTCCGTTGCTGCGCGCCGCGGTACATGTGCATTCGGTGACGTGTTCATCGATGATCGGCCTCCGGCCGAGTCCCCCTCGAGCATGGGGCACAGTAGCAAAGCTGAATGCCAGCCAGCTGTCAGCTTCTTGACTATCGGCGGCCGCTGACCCAGTCGGCGGATAGGCGCGAAGGAGGCCGTCACGGCGGAATCGAATGGGGCGGGTTACCAGTGACCTATGCCGTTGCCCGGCTAGCACGACATCCACACCATGCACACCATGGCATCGGTGTTGCTCCCCGAGGAAACACCTGCAGACGCCCATCTCCTGGCGTTGGGGGCCGGAGGCAGCCTGGAGATCAAGGCCTTCGCCACAGCGCACCCGCGGTGGAGGTTCCTGGCGGTTGACCCGTCCGCACCGATGATCGACCTCGCCAAGGACACCCTCGGGCCGCTCGCCGCACGCATGGACGTGCACGAAGGATACGTCGACGACGCCCCCGAAGGGCCGTTCGACGCTGCGACGGCGCTGCTGCTACTGCACTTGATCGAACCGGAGCTAAACGCAATACGATTGACCATTGAGGACACAGTTCACCGGTGGCGAGTAGGTGCCGCTGAGCACGCCCCGGAAGCCTCCTGTTGCCGAACCACCCGGCGGGATGATCCGATTCCAGTTGGCCGGCCCAAACACGTAATGAGTGCCGTATTGGGTAAAGGCGCTGTTCCAGCTGTGCCACACGGATTCCCCGATCGGCAAGTCGAATTCAAGCCTCCAGTCCGTCAAAGGCACTGCGGTCGGGTTGGTGATGACGAAGCGTGCGATGAAACCGGTCTGCCACGTTGATGTCACCGACAGTCTGGCCATGGCAGCGTCGGCGTGAGCGATTGGGGCTGGAGATAGCCCGAGCGCCACCACCAACACCACCACAGCCGATGCCGCCGCGTGAAGAGCTACACGCCGGCGCTTCACCTTCGCATCCGATGTGGCCACGATCGCCAAGCCTAAATCGGCTCCGGCGGAGCCGAACCCTACGCCACGGCACAGCTACCAACCTTTGCGGAACCGAGACCGTCGTGAGATCCCGGAAGACCCACGGCGAGATCGAGCGAGGCCCGAGCCGCGGGACCGCCCATCCAATGAAGTTTCCGGCAGCGAACCCTCAGCTTCTCCTCAGTCGGCGGGAGTAGTTCGGAAAGGAGAGACGAAAGGATTCGCTGATGAACACCGAGACCGTGGACCGGCAGTTCGCCGCATTGCAATCGCAGGCGGACCAGACCGCCACGTTGATCCGGACGCTGGGCGACAAGCTGTCGGCCGCAGCCGCCGCCGGCGATACCAATGCGCGCGAGTGGGGGCTGGATCTGAAGGAGATCGCTCTCGCGATCAGGGATGAGCAGACCACGACAACCGAACTCCTGCAAGCCATTCACGGACTCGTCGATGATCATGTCACTTCGGCGGCGCAACCGGCCGCACCGCAAGAGGCCTACTCCGCTCCCGCCACTTATGCCGCGCCGCTGCAGTACCCACAGGCGTCTCAATACCAGCAACCGCCGCAGTACCAGCGGTATCAGCAGTCCGCGTCCAGTGGCGGCACCCTGCAACGATTCCTCAGCGGCCGGTTCGGGCAGGCGATGGTCACCGGCGCGGGCATCGGCATCGGCGATGACATCGTCAACTCGATCTTCGATCGATTCTGACGGAGACGGGAGCGCGTAAGAGATCGCCGTGGTCGGTGCGCAAGCGCACACTGGCGCAAAAGCGTCTGGCATCGAACAGGTTCGGTCAATGACGATGCCGGCGTCCGGTGCTTCCGGTGGGTCAGCGCAACAGGCTGCGGCCCAGCCGTCCTCGTCGACCCCGCGGTTCGCGGCGCCGTAACCTGGCCACGGCGCCACCGAAGGACCGGGCGACCGCGGCGCCGACTAACAGTCCCACCGCGATCGCGCAGACCACCGTCACCACGTCGATCGCATTTGCCGCCTCCCCGGCGGGATGGGTGATCAGCGTGGTGGTGGACAGCAACCCGAGGCTACCGGGAACCAGCAGCCAGAAGGCCGGCATGAACACCACGAGCCGCGGCAGATCGGGACGCACGGCCTCAACGAGGGAGGAACCCAGGGTGGCGGCGACGGCGCCGAGGAAGCTGCCGAGCGCGGCTCCCCCGACATGTTGCCCGAAGCTCTGGGACGCGAAGGCGAGGACCAGCACCAGCATGATCCACGGCAGCAACCGGAGCGGCGGGCTCTCCAGCACCCCGATCCCGAGGCTGATCAGGATCAGCCCCAGCGGCGCCGCCCACCAGCCCAAGGTGTCGACACGGAGGTTGGTCAATTCAGCTGCGGGCACGGCGATCAGGTGGCTGGCCGCGACGATGCCCAGGGTGAACAGCAGCAGCTGGACCAGCCCGAAGATCAGCCGTGATGCGCCAGCCACCATGTCACCGGCGGCGAGCTCGAACATCGCCGTCACAATCAGCGCACCGGGCAGCAGGACCGCCAGCGGAGGCAACAGGGTGCGCAGCGGACCCTCCAGCAGATCGGCGTTGGCTGCGGCGAAGACGCCGCAGGCAAGGAGGAAGGCGGCCAGTGTGGGCAGCAGCGTGGCGATCAGGCCGAACCGCTGCCCCAGGCGAAAGAGCGCCACCACCACGACCGCACCCCCGGCGGCAAAGACCACGTTGGCACCGCCGGGCTGCAGGATCAGCGCGATACCGGTGGCGATGCCGATCCAACCGAGGTTGGCCATCCACAGCGGATAACGCGGTGGGCGGTCGCGTAGGGCGCGCAGCTCCTCGGTGGCCTCGGCCGCCGTGAGGACCGACCGCACCAATCGGTGCCGGATGAGTCGGACCTCGGCAGCCTGGTCGAGGCGCAGTCCGCCCTGGACTGCCTCGAACGTGACGGGGGCACCACTGGCCAGGGTGACAAGGATGCCGGTCGGCGAGGCCGCGATCTGAACGTCGGGATGTCCCAGCGCGATGCTCACCTCAGCCAGCTCGTCCTCCACGTCGCCCACCGGTTGCCCGGTCGCGACCATTGCGGCACCCAAGTACGCCAGCAGTGTTCGGACAGTGTCGTCGTGTTCGGACACGGGTGTCACTCTGCCAGGTCAGGCGGGTATCGGATACTTCACGCGGGTTCGCGACCCGGCCGTCGCGAGGCCCTTGCCAGGGGCGCAGTCATTGCGGCGGTACTCGTTCCAGCAGATCGTTCAGCGCGACAAAGTCGAGGTATGCCGATGCACGTACCACTCGTTCATCGCGCATGGTCATCACCCACGTGTAGCTGTTGACGTATGGAAGACCGTCGCGTGCAGTCGCGGTACCGTCCCAAACCGCCACCACCACATCGTTATCGGTGATCAGCTGTTGTACGTTCGCCTGGATCGGACCGTTGAGCCTCGACTGGATAGGCGTTACGCCTTCGCGCAGAAACTCGGATCGGCTGGTGTACGTCCTAGGATCTTCCGCCCTGGCGACCGTCCACTGCACGTCCTCGGCCAAGACCGAAAAGAAACTCGTCTCGTCGCCCACACCCCGCGCAAAGGCGTCGCGCACCAGTTCAGCGTTGCGCTGCTCCCGTACGGTTCGGTCGACATCTTCGGCGTTACTCGTCGCGCTGACACCCACCGTCGCCCCTACCACCACCAAGGTGGCGACCACCACGATCGTCGCCCTCAACCGCCGTCGCCAGCCTCTGGATGCCATAGCAACGACCGTAAGCGCCGCGGTTACGCGCCAACCAGGGCGCAGTGCTCCTAGGAGGGAATCCGAGCGCCCGCGCGGCGTGGAAAGTCCTCGCAGGGTCGGCAGCGACCTCGAAGGCAAGGGACCTAACGCCCCTTCCGTCCAGTTCGGGTGGGCACGCTGCTAGTCGGGAGCCGACAGGGTGTCAGAGGGCAAAGGCTTGCGGTGGCCCCGCCAGGGTGGCTTTGGCTCGAAGTCCGATCGCATCGGCGATCTCGATCTCGTCTGCCTCCAGCCCGTCGAGGGCCAGCTCGACGAGTGCGGCCGGCTCGATGACCGCACCCTCGGGAAACTCGATACCGGCCGTGCGTGCGAACTCGAAAAGCGTCTCGGTGCCGATGAGCCCGGGCATGAGGCCGACGACATGTGTTCCCTGCTGGGCCAATTCGAGGCGCACGCCGTTGGTGAGGCCCCATTCGGCTGACTTGGCCGCGGCGTAGGCGGTGTTGCCCTCCACCGTGAGCCACGCTGCTGCCGACAGCACGTTGACGATGGCACCACCGCCGTTGCGCGCGAGAATCGGCGCGAACGCCCGGATGACATTCAGCGTGCCGAAGTAATTCGACTCCATCACGTGCCGGATGGCCACCAGATCGCCGGTCACCAAACTGCCGCCCGCGGTGTCGGCCGCATTGTTGATCAGGATGTCGACGTCACCGGCGATCTCGGCGCCGGCCTGGACCGACTCCGGATCGGTGATATCCAGGCGGAGCACCTCGGCCCCCGGGATGTCGACGAGCTCGGGCCGTCGCGCCGTGGCGTACACCTTCGCCCCGCGCCGCAGGAGTTCCGTCGCAAAATGCATGCCGATACCGCGATTGGAGCCGGTGACCAAAGCCGTGGCGCCTGCCAATTCCATTTGTCCTCCACAGTGTTCCGGATCGACGCCAAAGGTGACCATACGGTCACCTTTCTCGGCACACTGTAGGCAGAAGATGACCATACGGTCAACTTGGTAGCATGCGGTGGTGCCGTCCTCCCCTCGCACCCTGCGTGCCGACGCTGCGCGCAACCGCGAATCGCTCCTGGCCGCCGCCGAGGAGGTGTTCGCCGAGCGCGGCATGGAGGCCTCGGTTGCCGATATCGCCCGTCGTGCAGGGGTGGCCAAGGGCACGGTGTTCCGGCATTTCGCCTGTAAAGACGATCTGATCGCCGCCCTGGTCTGCGAACGCCTGGTCACCCTCACCGACGCCGCGCACACATTGGCGGATGCCCCAGACCCCGGTATGGCGCTGCTGGAATTCCTGACCATCGCCGCCGATCAGCGACGCCAGCACGATCTGACCTACCTGCAGACATACAGCGCGAGCGATGCCAGGGTGGTAGCGATCCGCGATGAGGTGCATGCCGGCGTCGAGACGCTCGTGGCCAACGCCCGCGCCGCCGGCGCAATCCGCCCTGATGTCACCGGAACCGATGTCTTCCTGCTGATGTGCGCACCGGTGCACGTGATGGAGGGTCTCCCCGATCCGCCCCCCGATTTGTGGCGGCGCTATCTGGCGATCATCTTCGACGGGTTGCGCCCGGAAGGCGCGAGCGCGCTACCGCAACCTGCTCCCGAATTGCCCTGAGCAGTTTGGATTCTCGCTCGTAGGGCACCTCAGCTTCTCAGCGCACGCCGTGATCGGCGTAACGTCCGCCCTTGACCATGTCACTGAGGGGTTGCAACTGCGCGAGCGCGTCGTCATCCAGCTCAACATCGAGAGAGGCGGCGTTCTCGTCGAGCCGGTTGGCGTGGCGGGTTCCGGAGATCGGCACCACCGAAACGCCCAACCGCGGCGCTTGCGCATACACCCAGGCCAGGGCAACCTGCGCCGGTAGCACGCCGAGGCGCCCCGCAACCGTGCGGACGGTGTCGGCGATGACCTGATTCTGCCGGCTCGCGTCACCGGTGAACCTCGGATTACGCGCGCGGAAATCACTTGGGTCCAACTACTCCAAGAAGTTGATGCACGTGATCTTCACCGAACCCGACGCTCAGACCTTCTACTGCAACTGGTCGGTTGTCGCCGAGGACGCGGTGGCCAGTTTCCGGCATGGTTTCGGGCTGGCGCCCAACGACGTACGCCTTCGAACGGTACGCGACGAACTGCTGGAAGCCAGTCCTGCCTTCGCGCAATTGCGGACTCGCCACGACGCTCGGCGAAAATCTCTGCAGCAAAAGAGCTTTCGGCACCCGATGGTCGGGATCATGACGTTGACGATGCAGACATTCGACGTACGCTCAAGCCCTGGTCAGGAATTGGTCGTTTACCACGCAGACGCGGGTTCTCCGAGCGCCGAGGCGCTGTCGTTGTTGTGCTCGTGGGCCGCAACAGAATGACAGTTACCTGAGTCAGCTTTCAAACAACCCTGGATACAATGAGCCATGGCCGACGCTCACGTCCTTCCGCTGCCCCGGCAGGGACAGACTCCCCGTCGCGTCATGACGATCGCGGGGTCCGATTCCGGCGGCAGCGCAGGCCTGCAGGCTGACCTGCGCGCCTTTGCGATGCTGGGTGTTCATGGGTGTGCGGCTGTCACCGCTGTCACTGTTCAGAACACCTTGGGTGTCAAGAAGTTCCACGAGATTCCCGTCGATGTGGTCGCCGGACAGATCAGCGCAGTAGCTTCTGATATCGGTATCGAGGCGGCCAAAACCGGGATGCTCGCGTCCAGCGAGATCATCAGGACCGTCGTGGCGACCTGGAGGTCCGAAGGTCTCGACGAAAACGTCCCCTTGGTGGTCGATCCGGTGTGCGCGTCCAATGTCGGTGAGCCACTTCTGCACCCCAGTGCCCTGGACGCCATCCGCGACGAACTGATCCCCTTGGCCACGTTGGTGACGCCCAACCTCGACGAAGTACGACTACTTGTCGGCATCGATGTCGTCGACGACGACAGCCAACACGACGCGGCTCGGGCGCTGCACGCGTTGGGACCGCGGTGGGCTCTCGTCAAGGGTGGTCACCTGCGCGCCTCGCGGACCAGTTCCGATCTTCTCTTCGACGGCTCCGAGTTTCATGAGTTCACCGCCACTCGAGTCGAAACCCCGCATGATCACGGCGCCGGAGACAACCTTGCCGCGGCGATCACCGCAGCGCTGGCACACGGCTACTCCGTGCCGGAGGCGGTCCGGTTCGGGAAGCTCTGGGTCACCGACTGCATCCGCGCCGCCTATCCCCTGGGACGGGGCCACGGTCCGGTCAATGGCATGGCGAGGCTGTCACTCGCGTGAGCCCGGCCACCGGCGACGACCGCTGGCGCTGGGTGGCTCTGAGGGGCCCGGCGAGACACTGACCAGCTACAAGCAGCTGGAAGACTACTTCGGCGGAGTCGACGAGTGGCACCATGCCGGTGGGGAGATCCGTGTCGAGCGGCCGCGTGCGCATGGCCTAAGCGGACCCGCCGGCGAGCGGACCACGCGCGCAATCCTGGATAGGTCGGCGCACACACCGAGCACTCCCCCAGACCGATCCGGAATAAACTCCGCCGCCGGTGAACTTGCCCCAAGAGTCGTCCCTTCCCCGACCCAGGAGCTTCCATGACCCGTCCCGTCCGCGTCGCTGTACAGATCCAGCCGGGAGGCACGCCCGATTACCGCACCTGGCGCGACGCCGTCCTGGCCGCCGACGACCTGGGCGTCGACGTGATCTTCGGCTACGACCACTTCCACCGCCCGGCGATGGAAGCCATCGTTGACGGCAAGCCCATCCTGTCGGACGAGCAGCCCGACGTCGCCAACTTCGAGGGCTGGACCGCGCTCGCGTCCTGGGGTGAGATCACCTCACACGCTGAGATCGGACTCCTCGTCACCGGCGTCGGATATCGCAACGCGGACCTCCTCGCCGATATGGCGCGCACCGTCGACCACATCAGCGGCGGCCGGCTCATCCTGGGCCTCGGCGCGGGGTGGTACGAAAAGGATTACACCACCTACGGTTACGACTTCGGCACCTTCGGCTCTCGCTTCGATCTGTTCGACGAGAGCCTCATCCGCATCGAGAATCGGCTCGCCGCACTGATTCCGCCGCCCGTGCGAAAGCTACCGATCCTCATTGGCGGCACCGGACCCAAGCGCTCGCTGCCGGCCGTCGCAAGACACGCCGATATCTGGCACGCGTTCCAGGATCTGGACGCATTCCGCAGGTCCAGCGACCGTGTCGATGAGTTGGCAGCGACGTTCGGCCGCAATGGTGCTGATATCGAGCGCTCGACCCTGTGGGAGAACCCCGACAGCGCCGATGCCTTCCGCGACGCAGGAGTGACGCTTTTTCAGACCGAGCTCACCGCGGACAACGGTTACGACCTGACGTCTCTCAAGCAGGTCGTCGCATGGCGGGACCACGGGTGAGATCGGTACCTACATGCTCTGGCCGCTGGACGCTTCGATGCGTTGAGCGGTGATCCCACCGGCGGACTCGGCGGTGATGGCGCAGATCGCGCCTGCCGCCGCCGAGTCCGTCGCCGTCGCCCCTGGCGCAAGGGCACCGACGGTGGCGTGTCCGAACGGCGTTCGACCGTCGAACCCAGCTTGTTGACCAAGATCTCGAATCTCGCCTATGACTCAGCGCCATGAGCGGGTTGTCGAAGAACTCGCCAAAGGTCACCTCCCGTGATGAGTACAGCTCGCCTCATAGTGTCCTCTACTTCTCGGGTGAGTGCCGGCCGATTGCGTTCCTGCCATAATTGTCGGCATAGGCATTCAGCACGCCGGGGATGATCTCAACGATACTGAAATAGCGGTCCCACAACGGTGTTTCGCGGAGTTCCTCCACCACGAGCTCGTACTCATGGGCATCGGACATATCCCACATCCACGTGTCCGTCACCCGTGCGCTGTAGAACTCCGTGTCATACCAACGCAACTGGACGGAAGGGTGCCGGTCGAGTGCCGGCTGCAGATACTTGAGCATCTCGGCGTAACGCTGCTCCACCGGCAGCGCCAACCACTCCGGGTTGGTTTTCACCAGCATGAACACCGTCAATGCCGACTTTGGCTCGGCTAGTTTCTCAGACATGGTCTCGCTCTCTTCATCGACTGTTCCGACATCGAAGAGAAACGAGAACAGGCCAACGAATCTCTTCGCTGACCTGTGAGGTTGTCACCACCGCACGCGTTATTGCATGCACAGTCAAGGTAACCCGTGGGTTTGGCGGCCGTCAACCCCGACAGTGCGGCGCTGGACGGTGCGGGGATCGTTCCGATGATCAGGGCGCTCCGCCCGTCTGGATACGTTAATCAATATTCACATATAGGAAACGACTACGACTCCCGGTGAAGGTCAACTGGTGAGGGTTCACAGGACACCGATAGCGGCAAGATCTGTTATGCACAGGCACTTCTAGCCACATCCCGCGCTCGCAGCCATCGCTGTCGGCGACAAACTGTTGACAAGATCACATCACAGCCATAAGTTAATGATCAGTCACATCTGGAGAGGCTCATCCTTGGCAGGGCGATTTCCCAACGACTCGCCGCCGGCTCTGCCGCTTCGCGGTCCGCGGGCTGGCATTGCCTCGTCAGCCACGGCACCGGTGACACTTGACGGTCGTCGCGCGGAGTCGGCTCTTCGTCGCACACCCGGGTTATCTGTTCATCACCGAGGGAGGAACAGCTCTATGTCCCTACGCGATTCCCGTGTCTCGGGTGTTACACCCGCTGACCAACGCGCACGCGCGGGTGCAATTCTTGCCGCGGTGATCTCATGCGTTGCCGCGTTCAAGGGCCTGAACGAATCAGTAACGCCGCCTGCACTTCCGATCTTGCAGGAGCAATTCCAAGTCCCCGGATCGACGATCTCCTGGGTCCTCACGGGCATGCTCCTCACCGGCACCATCGCGACGCCCATCGCGAGCCGGCTGGGTGAGGTATGGGACAAACGCCGCACTCTGCTATGCATACTCGCCATCGTGGCGACCGGAACTCTGATGTCGGCGCTATCGATGTCCATCGAGATGCTGATCATCGGGCAACTGCTGCAAGGTGTAGGTCTGAGCACCGTCCCACTGGCCATCGGCATCATCAGGGACACCCAGAGCGAGGCCCGGACGAAATCGGCGAACGGCATTCTGGTCGGCGCCATCTACGGCAGCACCGCGGTCGGAACAATGGTCGCTGGACCGATCGCAGACCACCTCTCGTACCGGTGGTTGTTCTGGGTGCCGTTCATCGCGCTGGCCGGCTGTATGGCGGCGGTGTGGTGCTTCGTGCCCCGCTCCTTGCGCACCAGCGGCGATAGACCGAGTATCGATGTCGCCGGCAGCGTCCTGCTGGCCATCGCTCTGGCATGCATTCTGCTGGCGCTGACGTTCGCGCCCGGATGGGAGTGGCGGTCACCGCAACTGCTGCTGCTGTTCGCAACTGGACTGGTGGCCATCATCGCCTTCGTACGCGTCGAACTCACCGGCAACGAGCCGCTGGTCGATCTGCGGGTCATGCGCAGTTTCACCGTCATCGCGTCGTCAGGCCTGATGTTCCTCGCCGGATACTGCATCAACGCCACACTGATCAACGTCCCCATTCAGACGCAGTTGCCGGCCTCCACCGGTTACGGCCTTGGTGGATCAGCGACCGTCACCTCCGTCATCCTGGTGACCACCACCTTGATCGGGCTCACCGCACCGTTGATTTCGGTGCTGGACAGATTGATCGGGTCCCGGTTCGCCTCGTCGATCGGACCGATCTCGATCCTGGGCGGCGCGGTACTGATGGTGGCAGCCGGGCACCGGGGCAGTATCGCGATCGTCTTCCTGGCGACATTGTTCGTCATTTTCGGCCTGACGGTGTCCATGACTCAATCACTGAACCTTGTGGTCACCGGTGTCCCGGCGAACAAGGTGACCGAGTTCAATGGTCTCAACTTCGCGATCCAGGCGGTGGCGGGAACGATCGGCGCCCAGGTGTCCGGCGCCGCCCTCACCGTCGACGGAGGTGATCCCGGCGCACCACCTCCGTGGAGCGGATTCGCCATCTCCTGGGGACTGTCCGGTGTGATCGCCCTTGCCGCCCTCGTCCTCGTGCTGGCTGTCCGAACCTCGAAAGTGTCGGCAGCGTAGTCAGGTCCGCCGGATCCGGGGGCGGTCCTATCGCTGATACCACAGTTCTTCCCGCACCGTCAGGTGATGGTGAGACCACCGTCCACCAGATCCAGACCAAGAGAACGGGTCGGCGACATCGGCCCCGCTTCGGCGAATGCCTGCGCGAGGGCCTCCCCGAGACTCATCATGGCTCTCACAGTTGGTGAAGGCCGGGCTTCCAGCTTGTCCGTGTCGGACAGTCAGCCCGCCGGCCCGGTGGACCTGAGGCAGGTCAGGGCTTGCATGGCCGCGGTCGACATCGTCGCGACGATCTCTTCTTGGTCCAGCCCCTTGTTGAGCGTGGCCACGGAGTTGAGCATCGAGAACACCGCCTGCGTCAACAGCCGGACCTGCGGTTCTGATAGATCTGGGCGGAGCTGAAGGACAACCAGAACCCATTCCTGCGCATACTGATTCATCTCACGGCGAATGCGGCGCCGATCGGATTCCGGAAGTGCGTGCTCGTTCTTCAGGAAGATGAGAGTCCTCGGCGGATCGGCGATCACGGATCTCACATGGAAGTCGACCATTGCCGTCAGCGCGGCACGTGGATCTGGTTCGGAGTCGACGGTGGCCCGAGCGAACTGATGTAGCTCCTGCAGCCCTTCTTCGACGACCGCGATCAGCAGCGCCTGCTTGTTCTGAAAGTGGCGGTACAGGCCCGGACCAGAGATCCCCGCTTCGGTGGCGACCATGCCGACCGTCACCGAGTCGTACGGGTGGTGCAGGAACAGATCGGCGGCGGCATCCAGGAGCAGTTTCCGCCGCGAGCCACGGGGCTGTGGTTCACTCTTCCGCCCGACCGCGACCTCTGCCCCGATAGACGCTGTCCCCGACGATGCCATAAGGGTCCACCATACCCCGCATCGGATTCACATCTGCGGCAACGGACGACATCGCGCCGCGAAGCCCGTACCGTCGCCTTCGCGCAGGTGACGACACCATTGCGCGCACCCCACCCTGCGACACAGCTGTTAGCGATGATTCACCAGCTCGGGTCAGCACCACCGTCTCCGGCCCATCTACACCGAGAACTGATGGGTGCACCGCCATTCCGACCGGAGCATTCTCTTTACGCAGAAGCGGTTGTGATTAACATCGTTACGTAACCGAGAGCATCGCGTCGCCTCGGTACGTCTAGCGCAATCTGCCTGTACACCAGTCTTATTGACGGCAATCTGCGGTTGCATCTTGACAGTGCGCCTCGCTGGCCATAGGTTAATGAGCATTCACATTGGAGGAGATGGAGAAGGGCATGAGATTCATATTCATGAGCGAGGGCGAGACTGCCCCCGGCGCCTCGTACGAGCACCGCTATCGCGAACTCATCGATGAGGTGCTCCTGGCCGAAGAGGTGGGTTTCGATGCGTTCGGCACCTCGGAACAGCATCTGGCCATCGGTACTGCCACGACGTCCGCGCCCGAGGTGCTGTACCCGTACCTGATGGCCCTGACCAACAGGATTCGATTCGTTCACTTGGTCACCTTGCTTCCCACCCGGATCAACCACGCCCTCCGCGTCGCCGAGCGGTTGGCCACCGAGGATCTGCTGTCTCACGGTCGGGTCGAACTCGGCGTCGGGCGAGGCAACACCACGCTCGCATTGCGTGCTTTCGAGGTCTCACCCTCGGAGAACAAGTCCCAGCAGCTCGAGGGAATCGAAGTCATCCGCCGCGCTCTGCACAACGACGTGTTCTCCTTCGTCGGCGAGCACTACAAGATCCCACCCCGCAGCCTGGTTCCCAGAAGCATCCAAACGCCCTACCCCCCTATCCACATGGCGACCGGGAGTCCGGAATCTGTCCGGGCAGCCGCCGGCCTCGGCATCGGCGCCATCGTGGGTGGCTTCTACCTCGGCTTCGATTTCGTCGAGAACATGATCCGTCTCTACGACGATGCACTGGCCTCGGCAACGCACACCTATCCGGTACAGGCCGAGCGACTCGTGGCGATCGGCGGAGGCATGCACTGTGCGGAGACCCGCGAGGAGGCCCGCACGGGGGCCCGCGGTCTCAAGGAGACGGTCGGCCTGTCCACCGATGCCTATGAGCGACTGTCGAAGCTGTCCAGCGACTACCAGTACATGGGCGCGGTGAAACATCTGGACTTCGACGACGAGCGTTACATGTTCGAAGACTCGTCCGGATTCATCGTCGGCGATCCCGACGATTGCATCGCCCAGGTTCAGCGTTTCGCCGATCTCGGAGTCGATTCACTGGTCATGCGTATCGACGGCCTACCACACAAAGAGCTCATGAAGTCGATCGAACTCTTCGGAAAGTACGTCATCCCGAAGTTCAAGAACCCGCGTGGCGTGGCACGCACCCCGGAGGCCGTCCTGGCCGATATCCGCGCCGCGCGTCCCGCGCACTATGCCGAACGAGAAGCCTTTGAGGAGAACATGAACCAGAAGCAACCAGCAGTCAGTGGCGTGGGCGCGGGTGAGGCGTGATGAGCACCCTCAACGGCGACGACATCTTCGCACGCTATCCGGAAGAGATCCTCATCGAACGCAAACCCAACGGCGTTGTCCTGATCACCCTGAACAGGCCAGAACACCTCAACGCGCTCACCATGCCGATGTTCGAGATGATGGGGAGCCTGCTGCTCGACATCGACCGCGACCCACAGACCCGGGTCGCCGTCATCACCGGCGCGGGCCGCGGCTTCTGCACGGGTATGGATGTCGCCCAACCCGATCCATCGCTGGAAGACGCGATCGCGCTCATGGAGACCGAACGCAAGCGCATCCTGGCGACGCTGAACATGGACAAGCCGATCATCACGGCGATCAACGGACCGGCCGTCGGTTGGGGTCTGTCGCTGGGACTGCTCGCCGACATCAGCATCGCCGCCGAGGACGCTGTTCTCATGGACGGGCACACCCGTGTCGGCGTGGTCGCCGGCGACCACTCATCGCTGATCTGGCCGCTGCTCGTCGGCATGGCCAAGGCCAAGTACTACCAGCTCACCTCCGCTCGCTTGACGGGAATCGAAGCCGAACGGATCGGGCTGGTCAGCCTGGTGGAGCCCAGAGACAAGGTGCTCGAACGTGCACTGGCGATCGCCGACGATCTCGCGCTGGGCTCGCAACGCGCCATCCAGTGGACCAAACGGTCGCTGAACACCGGTTGGCTGACCAACGCGATTCCGCAGCAGGAGCTCTCGGCCGCTTTGGAAACACTCAATTTCGCCGGTGCCGATTACCTCGAGGCGCGGAAAGCCTTCCGGGAGAAGCGCCCCACGCGTTTTCCCTCTGCGCACGGCGATCCTGCCGCACCGTCACCGGAGACGGTCAGCCAGGCATGACTGATATCGCCAACGCTGCGCTCCCCGGGCTGACGTGGGCCGACCACTCCGGTGTCCTCGTGGTCACCATGGACCGACCGCCGGCGAATGCGTTGAACCACAGCCTGGTGGCCAGCCTTCGCACGTTCTTCGCCGAGTTGGCTCCCCAAGCCGCACCGGCACCGGTGGTCCTCACCGGTGCCGGTGCGCGCTTCTTCACCGCCGGGGGCGACATCAAGGAGCTCGAGGGCACTGGGCCGGCGGAGATCGAGGGACGGATGCGGGACTTCCACGCACTGCTCGTCGCACTGGATCGGTTTCCCCGGCCTCTCGTCGCGGCAGTCAACGGGCACTGTGTCGGGGGCGGAATGGAACTGGTGCTCTTCGCCGATACCGTCTTTGCGACCCCGAACGCGAAGTTCGGATTCCCGGAGATCAACCACGGTCTGCTGCCGGCGGACAAGGGGATCCAGCGCGCCGAGCGCATCATCGGGGCCCGCGCGGTCCGGTCGATGGTGTTGTCCGGGGACCTGTTCTCGGCCGAGCAGGCCGTCAGGATCGGATTGGTCGAACACCTCGAAGAGCCCGACACCCTGCTTGGTTCGGCCATCGTGGCGGCGCGCACCGCCGGGGCAAAGGCTCCGGTTCTGTACGGCGCGCTCAAGCGCAGCGTCAACGATCCCGACGACGCCCGGGATGAACGGTCGTTGGCCGACACGATCGCTGCCGCGAACGCTTACTTCGTGGATCCCGTGGCCGCGGGGCTGCGCGCCGGCTGGAATCGGGACAAGGTGTTCACCAGCCGCCAACCGACAGACCGATAGCACCAACGAGCTCGCCGAGGACGAAGGCAGACAATGGTCGTAGAGAGAACTTTCCGAACAGCCAGGTCGATGCCGGCGCGGCATGCGGCCCTGAGCGCGTGGGATGAACGAAGCACGCGATCAGGATCAGATCGCCGGCCGAGCTCGCCTGTCGGGGCGGGGCAATGAGTGAGTCGGCGTCCGTGGGCGACGCCGGCCATGAACTGCGGATCGAGCGGATGACCAGCGACGAGGTTGCGGCTGCGATTGCGCAGGGCGCACGCACCGCAATCCTCCCCCTGGCCGCCGTGGAGCAGCACGGTCCGCATCTGCCGCTGTCGATGGACGCCGATCATGCCGACGAGCTCGCGATACGCGTGGCGCGCAAGCTCGGGGATGCACTGGTCCTGCCGACGGTGCGGGTCGGGTACTCACCGCACCACCTCGGTTTCCCGGGAACCCTGTCGCTGCGCGCCTCCACGCTGGAAGCAATCTGCGAGGACTACGGCGTGAACTTGGCAGATTCGGGCTTCAGCACCCTGGTGCTGTTCTCCGGGCACATTGGGAACTATCCGGTGATGCGCGAATTCGAGGCCCGGCTCACCGCCAAACTGGCACCTCTGTCGGTGATCGTCTTCACCGGCAGTCAGGCGATCCTCGACGCGTGGCGTGCCGCAGCAGAACCGTCTGGGCGCGGCGACAGTGTCGGCGGGCACGCCGATATCGCCGAAACGTCGATCATGCTCGCGCTGCATCCCGAACGCGTGCGGGTCGATCGACTGGTTCCCGGCTACCAGGTGACCACCGACGACGCCTTTCTCACCCGTGTGCTCGACGAAGGTCTCAAAGCCTTCTCCCCCAATGGCATTCTCGGCAATCCCATCGGAGCCGCTCCCGCGATCGGTCGCGCTTGCCTGGACGCGGTCACCGGGCTGATCACCGACTACGTCCGCAGCCGGGAAGCGCCAGTTCGTCCATCGAGCCAATCCCTCGCCGCACTGCACGCCGCGTCCACTGAGGAAGACGAAACATGAACACTTTCACCGCGATCGGCTCCGGTGCCGCCGCCCATGACATGTCGCGGCTTCGCAGGCTGTACGGCCGGTATCCGACCGGCGTGGCCGCCATCTGCGCTGTGCGCGACGGTCAACCGGTGGGGATCGTGGCCACGTCGTTCACCCCGGTATCCATGGAGCCCGCCTTGGTATCGATCTGCGTACAGCACACATCGACGACGTGGCCGCAGCTGTCGCGAGAAGACCATGTCGGGATCTCGGTGCTCGCCGAAGGACACGGGCAGCTGTCGCGTCAATTGGCGGCCAAGAACGCCGATCGCTTTGCCGGGCTGACCTGGTTCGCCAACCCTTCCTCCGCTGTCTTTCTCGCCGACGCCGCGGCCTGGCTCGACTGTCGGATCAGTACGTCGATCACCGCGGGCGATCACGATGTCGTGCTGATGGAGGTCATCAGTGCCGCCGACGACGAGACCGTATCGCCACTGATTTTCCACGACAGCCGTTTCCGGACGATGGTCACCGATGACAAGCCCCAGTAAGGTCCGACCGCACGCCGAGTTCCTGCCCCGCGCCGACCAACCGGCCTGGAAGATCGCGGAGCTCGCCGCGGATCCCGCCGCGGTGCCGGCCGAGACCAGGGCCATGGTGATCAACCGCATCATCGACAACGCCGCTGTTGCCGCCGCCGCCTCGAGTCGGCATTCCATCACACTGGCGCGCGCCCAGGCCCGGGCACACCGGACCACGCCAGGCGCCGCGATCTTCGGCATCGACGGCGCCTACTCCGCCGAGTGGGCCGCCTTCGCCAACGGTGTCGCGGCCCACGAGCTTGAGCTGCACGACGTGTTCCCGGCCGCCGATGACGCGCACCCCGGCACCACCATTCCGGCGCTGACGGCCGTGGCCCAGCAGACGGGGCTTCGCGGCACCGATCTGGTCAACGGCATCGCGACCGCCTACGAGGTGTACATCGCCCTGATTCAGCGAACTCACCCGGCGCAGAGAGCGGTCGGTCATCCCGGACAGGTGAGCACCGCGGTGGCGGCCGGCCTGGGCACCATGCTCCGGCTCTCCCCCGAGACCATCTACAGCGCCATCACCGACACGGTCCAGTTGACTGCCGCCGGCCGCTGGCGCCGGCGGAGTCCGGAGGCCGGCAGCAACGGCTACGCACCCTCCTACGCAGGCAAGGTGGCGATCGAAGCTGTTGACCGCGCCATGCACGGCGAACGCCACCCGCGTCAACAAGAGGTCACCGGCGACGGCGGGTACGACTGGCTGTTGACCGAATACGACTCCGGGGCACGGTTACCCGCGCCGGGCGAACCGAGGACGGCCATTCTCGACAGCTTCCCCCGAAAGCACTCCGCCGCCTACCACTGCCAAGCCTGGATCGATCTGGCCCTGGCGATGCGGGACCGGATCGGCCGGGTCGAGACCATCAAGTCCATCGTCTTGCACACCCGGCAAGACGCTCACGTGACAGCCGGCGCCGGAGATCCGCGTGTGTTCAACTCCCAGCCGGCGCGGGATGCACTCGCCCACTCGGTGCCGTACGTGTTCGCCGTTGCGCTGCAAGACGGTGCCTGGCATCACGAACAGTCCTACACACCCGAGCGGTCGCAGCGGGCGGACACGATGGCCCTGTGCCAACAGATCTCCACCATCGGGAGTCCGGCAGAAATGGTGCTGGGTGCACGGGCCACGATCACGATGAAGTCCGGCGCGGTGATCACCGATGAACTCGCCGCCCCCGACGCACACCCGTCGGGTGCCCGCCCCTTCCAGCGCAGCGATTACATCGCCAAGTTCACCGAACTTGCCGAGGGGGTCATCGACAGGCGAGAGCAACAGCGCTTCCTGGACGTGGTGACCTGCCTGAGCGACCTGAAACGGGGAATGCTGGGCATGCTGAATCCTGTTATCAGCCAACATATCCTGGATGAAGCACCCATCACGCACGGAATCTTCCCCTGAGCGCACGTGCCCGCCGACACGTGACCTACCGCCTCCGGTTCGGCCCTACATAACGCGCCTCGCGCGCGATGGCGTCGAGATCTCCGGCGTCATACATCTCCTCGACGAGATCGCCGAACGCTGCCAAGATGGCGGCCCGCCGAATGGTGCCTTTGGCCGTGAGTTCGCCGGCTGCCACCGACAGCTCCCGCGGAAGAACCCGGTA
Source organism: Mycobacterium hackensackense (assembly GCF_025822555.1). Taxonomy (NCBI): domain Bacteria; kingdom Bacillati; phylum Actinomycetota; class Actinomycetes; order Mycobacteriales; family Mycobacteriaceae; genus Mycobacterium; species Mycobacterium hackensackense. The sequence goes on along the minus strand of NZ_JACKUC010000038.1, from coordinate 77,773 downwards.
CTTCTTCAGCTGATAGGGGCGTGCGAACTCGGCGTTCACCTCGTCGAGCCACGCGCTCACCGCGTCGTCGCGGTCCCGCGCCGTCAGCTTCTCGGCCTCTTGGCTCATGCTCAACAACACCGAGAGGTACTTTCGTCCGTCGCCCACGACGATGGCCTCGTCGATGAGCGGGCTGGCCTTGAGACGCAGTTCGATCGGTTGCGGGTTCACCATCTTGCCGCCGCTGGTTTTCAGGACATCCTTCAACCGGCCGATGATCTTCACTTCGCCGTCGGGTGCGAGCTCCACCAGATCCCCGGTGCGGTACCAGCCGTCCGACATCGCCGCCGCGGAGGCCTCGGGATTCCCCCAGTAGCCGACGAACAGCGAGGGACTGCGTAACTGCAATTCCCCTTCCGCGGAAACCCGCAGCTGCCAGCGCGGGTCCGGCAGACACTTGCCGATGGTGCCGGGTGCCGGAAAGGACCGGTCCCATTGTGCCAGTACCGTTCCGCAGGTTTCGGTGGTGCCGAACAGCTCTCGGAGGTCAAGGCCCCACATGTGCCAGAGCGCGGCCACAGCGGGGGTCATGCTTCCCGATGCCGTCCAGGTCACCTGGATGCGATCCATACCCACCTTGGCGAGCAGCGGGACGAACACCAACTTGCGGGCTACCGAGTCGGCGGCACGCAAGTACCCGGGCAGTACGCGTTGCTGCCAGCGCCGCGCACTGACCCGCCGGGCCACCGTCATCGCCAGGCGGTAGCGGAATCGGAACACCCTGCCCGATCCGGCCAGTGCCTGCAGAGCCTCGGCGGCCAGCTTCTCGTGCATCCGCGGGGGCCACAGCACCGCGGTGGGTCGGACTCCGATCAGCGCCGCGAGTCGCTCCTCGATGCTGCAGTGGGTGATGACCAGTCGGGTCATGATCGGTGCGTACACCGCGATGAGAGCCGGGGCGACGTGCGACAGGCCGAGGAAGCCGACGAGATCGTGACGTGTGCGCCCGAGTTCGGGATAGGACATCGCGAAACCGAGGACGGAATACTGGATCGTCCGGTGGGTGTGCGTCACCCCCTTGGGCGCACCCGTGGAGCCCGAGGTGTAGAACAGGCCCGCCGGTTGATCGACATCACCCGCCTCGACCAGCTTCTCGAAAAGCGCAGGGTCTGCGGCAGCCAGCCGGCGGCCGTCGGCACACATTTGCTGCCAGGTCTGAACCTCGACACCGCCGGCCAGACCCGACGGGCGGATATCGAGCCCGACGGCGATCCGCAGCCGATCGAGGTCAGCGCTCAGCGCGGTCACCTTGTCCGCATCGTCCGCGGTTTCGACGAAAATCGCAGTGGCCCCGCTGTTTTCCAACACGTGTCGAACCTCTGGGCGGGAACTGGTCTGGTGAACACCCACCGGGATGCCTCCGACGCTCAGAATCGCCAGCGCCGCGACCACCCATTCGGGGCGGGGCCCGGCCAGGATCGCCACGCGGTCACCCGCCGCGATGCCCGATCGGTGCAGGGCGAGCGCAATCGCGCGGACTTCATCGAGATAGGCACGCCAGGATGTCGGGCGTATCGCGCCGGCAGACCAGCTCTGGAATGCGACGGTATCCGGCTCGGACCGCTCCCGGTCGCAGAGCATCTGTGGAAATGTCCGATCGACGGCCTCGAAGGCCGTCAGGGCCGAAAGCACCGGCCCACTGCCACTTTTACCGGCACCCAACGGCGTCATAGCGGAATTCTCACCCATCAGCTCAGTACCTCATTGAGGTTTCGACAGTTTGCGGCGCAAGCCTCGGACTCGTCCCAGCGCCGAGGCGGGCAGCGGCGAAGACCGGCAGAGACCCCACCGCGTCGACCATGGCACCCCGAACCGCTGGAGCGATCATTGTGTGAACAGATATTAACCTAATCGTGTCTCGTACATCTTGTCAACGGTCACCCGACCGCGGTCCGATCCCCCTGCCCAAGCCCGGGTAGATATCCACGTCATCACCTATTTTTACGGTGGGGACAGCCGGCGCGAGCCGAACCCCGCGCCGCCCGTGGCCGACAATGGCCGACAATGGCCTGATGTTAATGATCGATAACTACACATGGGTCATCCGCTCGTCCGAGTGGCACCGACCCGCACACCGCCGAACGGTGCGGGCGAGCGGGATATCGTGACGGGCATGACTGAAGACCGCCCATCCGCCAGAGGTTCTCGGCGCGAGCTCTTGTTGAAGGTCGCCGCGGACCTCTTCATGGAGCATCCCTACGATTCCGTGACCGTCGGAATGGTGTGTGCGAAAGCAGGCATCTCCGCACCAGGTCTCTACCGTCACTTCCAGAACAAGCAGGCCCTGCTGATCGCCGTCGTGGAGAATCCGATCGGCTCACTGCACGAGTTCGCCCGCAAGGTCGCCGAGGAGCAGGATGATCCGCACGCAGCGCTGACGGCCATGGTCGACTTCCATATTCGAAGTGTCGTGGAAGGACCGCCGACTCCTCTGATCTTTCTCAAGAACGAGCATGCATTTCCCGAAGCCGACCGACGACGGATTCGACGTGCGATGAATCTCTATGCCGAAGAATGGATCTCGGTCGTGTCGATCCTCCGCCCCGATCTATCGGATCCTGCCGTGCGCCTGCTGACCCAGACCGTTTTCTCGATGCTCAACGCCGCCGCAACGCTGCACAAGGGACTCGACCACGAGACGATCGTCACCACCATGTCCACCGCCGCCTATCACGCGCTGACGGCCTCTTCCCGGCCACACGTCTGATCCGGGCTACTTCAGGAGGGCCCGGCTCATCACCACCCGCTGGATCTGATTCGTTCCCTCGTAGATCTGCGTGATCTTGGCATCACGCATCATTCGCTCGACCGGAAAGTCGACCGTGTAACCGGCACCGCCGAACAGTTGGACCGCATCGGTGGTGACCTCCATCGCGATGTCGGAGGCAAAGCACTTCGATGCCGCCGAGATGAAGCCGAGGTCACCCTCGCCCCGCTCGGCGCGGGCTGCGGCGTTGTACACCATCAACCGTGCTGCCTCGACCTTCATCGCCATGTCAGCGAGCATGAACTGCACGCCTTGAAAATCACTGATCGCCCGCCCGAACTGTCTGCGGCCCCTTGTGTATCCGATCGCCGCATCCAGGGCACCTTGAGCGATACCGACCGCTTGTGCTCCGATGGTCGGACGGGTGTGGTCCAACGTCGCCAACGCCGTCTTGAAACCGGAGCCCGGCTCGCCGATGATCCGGTCCCCCGGAATCCGGCAGTGCTCGAAGTACAACTCGACGGTCGGCGAACCCTTGATGCCGAGCTTGCGTTCCGCGGCGCCGACGGTGAAGCCCTCATCCTCGATATGGACCGCGAATGCCGAGATCCCGTTGGCGCCCTTGTCGGGGTCGGTCACCGCCATCACGGTGTACCAGGTTGATTTACCGCCGTTGGTGATCCACGCTTTGGTGCCGTCGAGAATCCAGTCTTCGCCGTCAGCTCTTGCGCGCGTTCGCATGCCGGCTGCGTCGCTGCCCGCCTCACGTTCGGACAGCGCGTAAGAGGCCAGCTGCCCACCCACAAGATCCGGTAACACCCGCTTTTTGAGGTCTTCCGAGCCGCGCAGGATCAACCCCATGGTGCCCAGCTTGTTGACGGCCGGGATCAGCGACGCCGATGCGTCGACCCGGGCCACCTCTTCGATCACGATGCAGGTGGCCACCGAATCGGCGCCCTGACCGCCGTACAGCTCGGGCACGTGGACCGCGTTGAAGCTCGAGGCGTTCAGCGCCTCCAGCGCCTCTTGCGGGAATCGCGAGCTCTCGTCGACATCCGCTGCGTGCGGCGCGATCTCCTTCTCGGCGAGCGCACGGATTGCAGCACGCAGTTCCTGGTGTTCCTCCGGCAGACAGAAGAGGTCGAACGACGATTGCACCATGGGTTCTCCTCTTAGCGATGGGTGGCTGTGCTGGCTTCCGATGGGGAAACGCCGGCGTCGGCCGGCGCTCCCCTGGGCCACGACTCCAATCGGGTCCGGACCGAGGTCAGGTAGCGGGCCGCATCGGCACCGTCGATGAGCCGATGGTCGTAGGTCAGCGACAGGTACACCATGGGCCGGGTGCGGATGAGCAGCGAACCACCGGTGTCACGTTCGGGCACAAGCCGTTCCGTCGCGGCACCGATGCCCAGGATGGCGGATTGGGGCTGGTTGATGATCGGAGTGTCGAACAGTGCCCCTCGACTTCCGGTATTGGTGATTGTGAACGTGCCACCGCTCAGGTCGTCGGGTCGTATCGAGCCGTCGCGTACGGCCGCGGCCGCCGATGCGATGGCCGTACCCATCGCCACGACATCTCGGTGCTGCGCATCACGGATCACCGGCACCATGAGGCCCTTCGGACCGTCCACGGCCACCCCCAGGTGCACTGAGCCGTGGTAGGTCACCTCAGAACAGTCGCTGTCGACCGTCGCGTTGATGATGGGATGCTCGGCCAACGCATCGACCGCGGCCACCGCGACGAAGGGCAGATAGGACAGCCGGAAACCGGTTCGGTCTTGAAACTGCTGTTTCATCTGCGCACGCCGAGTCGCGACGGACGTGAAGTCGGCTTCGACGACAGTGGTCAGTTGTGCTGCGGTGTGAAGAGATTCGACCATCCGGCGCGCGATCGTCCGACGGATACGCGGGAGCTTCTCCACCCGGTCGATTCCGGCATCAGGGTCCGGCTGCGCAGCCGGCGGCGGCGCGCATTCGGACGTGGGGTTGACCGCGGCCATGGCGAGCGGTGCCGGCGCGGGTTCGGGTTCCGGTAGTGGTGGCTCCGGCAGGTCCGGGGCTTTGCTCGCCGGTGCAGCGATGCTGAGCCTCGCGACGACGGCACCCACCATCACCAGGGCGTCCTCAGGTTCTGTGATCTGCACCAGGATGCCGGCTGCGGGAGCCGGAATCTCGGTGTCGACCTTGTCGGTGGACACCTCGAGCAGCGCTTCGTCTTGTTCGACCGGATCACCCACCGTCTTGAGCCACCGGGTGATGGTCGCCTCGGTGACACCTTCGCCAAGACTGGGCAGCGTCACCGAGATCTCACTTTCGGCAGTGGTCATGTCACACCGTCCCGACGAGATCGAGCGCCGCACCGACGATGCTGTCGGTGTCGATGCCGTGATACCGGTACACGTCCTCCAACGAGCCGACCTGACCGAACCGGCTGACACCGAGCTGAATTCCCGGGACACCGTTGACTGCCGGGAGAAAGGCCAGGGTGTGCGGATGGCCGTCGAGGACGGTCACCATCGGCGCGGCGCGGCCCGCCGGGAAGAGCTGATCCAGAATCCACGTCGGTCCGTCGCCGCGTCCCTGCCGGGCCTGCAATGCCTCGAACAGCAGTCCCGCACTGGTGACACAGACGACGTCGGCGTCGACGCCGTGGCGGGCGAGCTGGTCTGCTGCGGCCACGGTCTCGGTCATCAGGGCGCCCATCCCGACCAGAGTCAGCGACGGGTGTGCGGCCCTGCGCAGCACGTATCCTCCGGCCAAGACATGCCGGCGGCGGCGCTCCCGTCCCGCAGCATCCTCCGGAACTGCCGCCAGCAACTGGTCCACCGGTCGCGTGGACAACCGGATGTAGGCCGATGTTCCGTCGGGACGGCCGAGACGGCCGATGCACGACAGCAGTGTCCATTCGACGTCGATGGCGAAAGCCGGTTCGTAGCTGACGCATCCCGGCTGTTCCAGACCGATCGACGGTGTCTTGATGGACTGGTGGGCACCGCCTTCCGCGGCCAAGGTGACACCGGACGGGGTGCCGATCAGGATCGACTGTCCACCGGCATAGATCCCGTACGACCACGGTTCCAGCGCGCGCTCGACGAACGGGTCGTACAGCACGCCGATGGGTAGCAGCGGTTGTCCCCACCGACTCCAGGTCGCGCCGAGCTCCCCCATCAGCCCGACCAGATTGGTCTCGGCGATCCCAAGTTCCATGTGTTGACCGCTCGGCCGTTCACGCCAGTGCATGATGGTCTCCGGATCGTCGTCGAACCAGTTGCGGCGCTCGCTCGGGGACCAGACACCGACCTTGTTCAGCCAACCGGCCAGGTTCGTCGTCGAGCTCACGTCGGGGCTGACGGTCACCACCCGTTTGGCCGCCTCCGGCGCCTGTCGGCTCAAATCGAGCAGCGCGCGGCCCAGCGCGGCTTGCGTGGTCGCCGTACCCGAAGGGGTACGTCCGAGATCGGCCGGTATCGGCGGAGGGGGCATCATCTGCACGGGTTCGCGTTCGAGGCGTTGCGCCGTCTGCGCGCAGAGCCGGCCCGCCGCGGTATCAGGCTCGAATCGTGGCCAGGGATCGTCGACGTTCATGCCGAGTTCCCTAGCCAGCTGCTCGTACTGCTCCGTGGTGAGCAACGACGAGTGATTCTGCGGATGTCCCTGGGTCGGTAGCCCCCGGCCCTTGATCGTGTAGGCGATGATGACCGTCGGGCGCGCGTCGTCGATCTGCCCGTACGCCGCGCGCAGCGCAGAAAGATCGTGGCCACCGAGATTGCGGATCGCTTGGAGCAGTTCCGCATCCTCCAACTCGGCCACCAGAGCGGCGATGGCCGACGCCTCCGGGCCGGATCCGGGTAGTCGTTGACGGAGTTCCTCTGCGGGGCAGCGCAAGAGGCGTTGATACTCCGGATTGGGCATATCGAGAATCCTGTTGCGAAGGGCGGAACCACCCGGACGGGCGAACAGCGATTCCAACAGGGCGCCGAACTTGACAATGATGACCTGCCAGCCCGCCGCAGTGAACATGGCCTCCAACCGCCCGGCGGCGATGTTCGGCACCACCCGGTCCAGCGACTGCCTGTTCAGGTCGATGATCCAGACGATCTCACCCAAGTCGGCAACCGAAGGGTCAAGGATCGCCTCCCATACCGCGCCTTCATCCAACTCTGCGTCGCCGACCAGCGAATACTGCCTGCCCTTGCCGATGGTGCTGATCTGAGTGTCGACATATCGGCGCGCGATCGCGCCCCAGATCGGCGCAGTGGCACCGATTCCCACTGATCCGGTCGAGTAGTCGACCGGATCGGGGTCCTTGGTGCGGCTCGGGTAGGACTGCAGCCCGCCGAACTCGCGCAGCCTGGGCAGATAGGACGCGTCGAGTTCACCGATGAGGTAGTTGATGGCGTGGAGGACCGGTGAAGCGTGCGGCTTGACCGAGACCCGGTCGCCGGGCTGCAACTGCTCGAACCACAGGGACGTCATGATCGACACCATGGAGGCACTGGAAGCCTGGTGACCGCCGACCTTCAGGCCACTGGTGTTCGGTCGAATCCTATTGGCATGGTGAACAATCGCGGTCGACAACCACAGGACCCGCTGTTCGATCTCGTGAAGCGGCGTCGTGGTCGTGTCGATTTCGTGGGCAGTGTCGCGCACTGCGGCGTGGCCAGGCATCGAGCATCCTTGTCGGTGAGCGAGGTGTGGAAGCGGCGCCTCTGCACTGGACTCAGATCATGAGTCTGCGGCCCTCCTCGTGCAGGGCCCCTCGATAAGGGGACCCGACATCGCGGTGACGCATCGTCAGCCGAGGTACGGTTCGCTCGTGCAAAAAGTCATGCTCAGTGGACCACCGGCTCAATGTCTGCGCAATACGCATCCGCATTCGTGTGCAATCTGCTCATCTAGATCGACTCGCATCTTCTCAGGATGGGCATCGTGACAAACAAACCGCGCGTTGACGCGATCGATGCCAGGATCATCAAGGCGCTCAGCGATGATCCGCGAGCCACCGTGATCGCGCTCGCCGACGCCACCAAACTGTCCCGCAATACCGTCCAGGCACGCCTGAGCAAGTTGGAAAGCCATGGCGTGCTTCGATCACTCGAACGCCGGATCGATCCCGCCGCAATCGGATACCCGATCACCGCGTTCATCCTGACCCGAGTGACACAGCGCAAACTTGGACAGATCGCCGCTTCTCTCCAGCAGATTCCCGAGGTGATCGAAGTCCACGGATTGGGCGGAGTCACCGACTTGATGATCCATGTGGTGGCGCGCGAAGCCGACGACCTCTACCGGATAGCCGGACAAATTCTGGATATCGACGGTGTCGAGCAGACAACCACATCGCTGGTGATGCGCAAGCTGGTCGATTACCGGATCACTCCGCTGCTCGACGACCTCATTCACCAGCCCAGAGATTGATCGATCTGCCCACGGAGGGACGTCCCGGCACGCACTTGTATTGGCAGAATGCGCGATATCGCCGATACGCGTTGTGTGACGGACTACCGCAGTGTTCACTCGGTGGCACTCTCCCGACACGATCGGTACCTCGTCCGAGGCGGCGCAACGTCATGGAAGTTTACCGAGCCGGCACACCGCTGGCCGGTTCCAGCACAATCGACCCGAGGAGGGACGCCGGGATGAATACCAACGGCCAATCAGCGCAACGCACGTCGATGGCTTACGAACCGTTGACGCCCGTGGCTTACCTCGAGCGGGCGGCCAGCTGTCATGGGGACCGACGGGCCGTGGTCGACGGTGAGAACGAATGGACCTACCAAGAACTGCACCAACGGTCCGCGCAGCTCGCTGGGGCGTTGGCACAGGTGTCATCGGGCCGGCCCGTAGCGGTGATGGCTCCGAACTCGCATGTTCTGCTGGAATCCCATTTCGGCGTCCCGTGGTCCGGCTCGCCGTTGATCGCACTCAACACACGCCTCTCGGCAGCCGAGATTTCCTACATGCTCAGCCATTCGGAGGCCTCCGTACTCATCTACGACGCGGATCATGCGGAGGTCGTCGAACGCGTGCGCACACAGATGAGCACTCCGCCCCTCCTGGTGCAGGCAGACGATGACCCGCAGGGCGACTATGAGCAGATGTTGACGGCGGCCTCGCCGGTACGGCGCACACCGAAGGACGAACTGGGGTTGCTGTCCGTCAATTACACCTCGGGGACCACGGGAAAACCCAAGGGCGTGATGTACTCTCACCGCGGCGCCTATCTGCAGGCACTGGCCATGGTCGGTCACACAGGCTTGTCACCATCGGCGGTCTACCTCTGGACACTTCCGATGTTCCACTGCAACGGGTGGTGTTTCCCGTGGGCAGTCACAGCCGCGGCCGGCACACATGTGTGCTTGCGCAAAGTCGACCCCTCGGAGGTCTGGCGACTGATCCGCACACAGCGCGTCACGCACCTCAACGGCGCTCCGACCGTGCTGTCGATGATCGCGTACGCAGATGAGGCGGACACCATCGAAGGCACACCTGTGCGGGTCGCCACCGGCGGCGCACCGCCCTCGCCGGCCATCCTGCGGCGCATGACGGCACTCGGATTCGACGTCACCCATCTGTACGGATTGACCGAAACCTATGGGCCCGCCGCGATCTGTGATTGGCGTCCAGAGTGGGACGAACTCGATCTTGATTCGCGTGCGAAGAGGAAAGCCCGGCAGGGCGTCGCGAACATGATCTCCTGCGATATTCGCGTACTCGCCGACAGCGGCGCCGACGTGCCTTCGGACGGCATGAGCACCGGTGAGATCGCTCTGCGCGGCAACAACGTGATGCTTGGGTATCTCCATGACCCGGAAGCCACCGCGTCGGCGGCACCGGACGGCTGGTTCAGAACCGGCGACCTGGGTGTGCGCCATCCCGACGGCTACATCGAATTACGCGACCGCAGCAAAGACGTGATCATCTCGGGCGGAGAGAACATCGCCTCGGTAGAGATCGAGCAAGCGATCATGGAGCACCCGGCCGTTCTCGAGGTTGCGGTCATCGCCGTACCCGACACTCAGTGGGGTGAAGTTCCGGCCGCCCACGTCGCACTCAAGCCCGGCTGCGACGCGACTGCCGACGACATCATCGATCACGTGCGCTCGACCATCGCGCGATTCAAGGCGCCCAAACACGTCATTTTCGGTGACCTACCGAAGACATCCACGGGCAAGACTCAGAAGTACCTTTTACGCGAACGCGCCTGGCAAGGCCGGGAAAATCGCGTTCAGTGATGTCGTGAGGAGCCCGGGAGACCGACCCGCGCGACCTGTGGCGGCAGGATCAGGGCGCCGCATGGCGAACATTCTGCGAAGGGCGCGACTCTCGACACCGAGGCACGTGCGCACTCTGCGCAGCAGCAGCACGTCAGGTTGCCTTCATTGCGCGAAAGATGTTGCGCTAGAGCCATTCCACTGCTGAGACCATGTCGCCTGGTGCACCGCCGGGAAGGATTCGAGATGACAAACTGGACCAATCCGACCGGAGGCACCACGGTAACCGCCGATGACCTGGCTTGGCGGCTGGCCGACCTGCTGCCGGCCGCGTTGCCTGACATGGACCGGCACGCGATCTACGTGGCGCTGGGGTGCCGGCACTTCCGTTCTGCGATCACCCTGTCTCTGCGTGCGCTGATCGAGCAGCGCCTCCGGTTGTCCGACGTTGTCATCGACGATCTGCGTACATGGTTGGCTGCGCTGCACGACGATCGCGAACGCGGTTCCCTCGAGGCGCTGTTGCAGAGGGTGATCCACCGCGAAACCGCGCGCACCATACCCCCGTTGGGACCCGGCCGACGCCCACAGCTCGGCACGACACAGGTTGGTACACGCGCGGAGCGGCACGTCGACCGGTAGTCGGTGATCGCCGCGTACCGCGCGGCACCGGGTTCATCGTCGGGACGCCGAACCCGGAGGCGGCAGTGAAAAGCCTCGACTTGCCTCACCAAAGGCAATGCTGCACAGATTAATTCGCGTACAGATGTCGTACCGAAGGTAAGCAAGGCCACACCACGGACCCCACAGCATTCATCCCATGTTTGAGACACTCATGTGGTGGGCCGACGGTGAGCAGGTATCCGCCGGCGTCCGCATTCGATTGATTGAACCCCATCGACCGTCCCTCGATGGCGCAGCAGAGCAAGGAATGACGATGCCCCCGATAGACGTGGCAGCGGCGACCCCCGTTGCTACCGAGAACCCCCCTGCTGCAAGCACATCGGAGTGCTTCACACGTGAGGTGATGCCGTACGCGCATGCCCTGTTGCGAAAGGCACGCCAGCTGACGCGCAACGACGCCGATGCCGAGGACTTGACGCAGGAGACCCTGCTGCGGGCGTATGCCGGCTTTGGACAGCTGCGCCCCGACAGCAACGTCCGCGCCTGGCTCTATCGCATCCAAACCAACACGTGGATCAGCACCTACCGTGCCCGCAACTGCCGTCCGGCAGAAAGCCTGACCGGCTGCATCACCGATGCTCAGCTGGCCCATGACATGCGCGGCGGCACGGCGGCATGGGCCTCGGCAGAGGTCGCCGCACTAGAGCATCTACCTCACGATCAGATCACGGCCGCGCTGCATCACATCGCCGAAGCGCAGCGTACCGTCGTCTACCTTGCCGACGTGGAAGGCCTGCCCTACAAGATGATTGCCGAGATGACCGGGATGCCACTGGGCACGGTGATGTCGCGAATCCACCGCGGCCGGCGCGCTCTGCGTGGCCTGCTCACCGACTATGCCCACCGTTGCGGCTACCTACGTTCGGCCGAGGCCATCGCGGCCACCGGCGGTGGCGCGGGCACCGCCTCATGAAGGCGGCTTTCACTGGATGCTTCACTGCGCCCCCCCCCCGGGCCCCCCCCCCCCCCCCCCCCCCTGCACACGAACGGTGCTCGGCTACTTCACGACCGCCCCGGAGATGTTGATCATGCGCAGGATCGCCGCGACCGCGTCCTGCGAGTGGACTCCTGGAGTCAGAACTTCTTGCAGAAGCAAGCCACGAAGCGCGGCGATGACGACGGTGGAAATACTCAGGGCTTCCTTCGCTTCGCGCCCTTCGCTTTCCGCCAGCGCGGCGAGCACTCTCGTCAGGTCGTCGAGCGAGTCGATGAACTCACCAAAGTCCCCTGGGCTGTACGCGGCCAGTCCTACGACGTGAAAGAAGCCGCGGACACGCGACCGTTGCGCTGGGCTGCTGTAGGCCCGCCAGATCGCCATGACGAAGTCGTCAAAGGTGCCCCGCTGGGCGGTCTTCAACAGCGCCTCGTTGTCACGTGACCGCTGCACCGTGAGCATGGCCGCCAGGACGCCCGCGAGTGACCCGAAGTGGTACCGCAGCAAGGCGTGGCTGGTCTCGGCCCGGGTGGCGACCTCGCGCAGCGACAACTCCGGCGAGGGAAGGCCGTCCCCGAAGGCGTCGAGAAGCCGAGTCAGCAGGCGGTCGCGGGCATCGCCTTTGCGTTCCGCGCTTGACAGGATCACGCGAACAGTTTATCCATTGGATAAGAGTTTTCCAATGGATAAAATCTGCTGAGGGCGCCGTGCGGCCGGGCCGCCGAGTTGTGAAGGATCTTCGATGAGCTCCATGTGGCAGGGCTGCCTCGCCGACACCGACTATTTCGAGATGCGTTCCAGCGCTGGGCAGGACTACGGCATCTGGATCACCACCCCACCGGGCTATGACCCCGCCACGACGCAAGCGCCCGTCGTATATGTGCTCGACGGCAACTTCGCCGTGGGCCTGACAGCTCCACTCATCGTCACCCAGATGGACCCCATGCAACGGATCCAGCCTTATATCCAAGTCAGCGTCGGCTACGCGGGCGAAGGGGCGCAGGACTGGGATCGGCTGCGCAACAGAGACTTCGTGCCGCCCGGCGAGCCTATCGCCAAGGAACTCGTCGACGCCGTGGAAATGGGACTACGAATGGGCGCGCGGACACGCGAGGAGGCCGACGCCTATCTCGCCGAGTTGCGTGATACCCACGCCGACGTGTTCCTGAATTTTCTTACCGCGGAACTGCATCCGCGGATCGAACACGATTTCGGCACGGCCGCCAGCGGTCACGGCCTTTTCGGCTACTCCTACGGCGGACTTTTCAGTCTCTACACCTGGCTCACCGGCACCACCCTCTTCGAGAGCATCGGAGCGGGCAGTCCCGGCGTCATCGCCGAGGACAGTCTGATCTTCGCCCGACTTCACGAGTTGGGCGACGGCCGACGTGCCGCCAAGCTTCACGTGACCTTCAACGACCGCGAGCTCCTCGGAGACCTGGCGGTCTACCAGAGCCTCGCGCAGAACACGGCCACCGTCCTTCACCGACTCACCTCACGCGGCGAACCGGTCACCAGCGAGCTCCTGCACGAAACGCATGTCACCGGCCTTCAGGCCTCGTTCCTGAGCTACCTCAGGACTTGCCGTCCGCTCTGAGCGCGAACGTCGCCGCCCTTGCCGGCCACGGGTCCGTCACCCCAGCCGCCGGGTGCGCCACCGCGACAGATCCGCGTCCAGTACCGCGGGATCGCGTTCGGGAAACACCTCGTTGGTGATCTCCAGATGCCGGATGCGGTCGAGGTGAAATCCGCGAATGCCTTCGCGCAGCCGACACCATCCCACGAACATCCACGAATCACCCCCGCGCAGCAGACCCATCGCCTCCACGTCACGGGTGGTGTGGGTCTCGCCGTCCTCCGAGGTGTAGTCCAGCCGGATGACCCGGCGCGCGGCGATCGCCTCGGGAATCAGAGGGATCGCCGCCTCGGACGGCGGGTGGGCGTCGATGACGAACATCGACGCCAACGCCTCGTCGACTGGCGCGAGCTGATCCTCGCGGCTGATCGCGAGGATCTTGGCCCGCGCCCGACGCGCCGCCGCACCATACGGCGAGTTCTCCAGCAAACCAAGCCCCGCGAGCACCGCCAGCGACTCCGCTACCGAGAGATTCAGCGGCGGCAGGGAGTGTTCCCGCAGGATCGAATACCCGCCTGCCACCCCGTAGTCGGCGTAGATCGGGACCCCCGCGAGTTGTAGCGACTGGATGTCACGCTCGATCGTGCGCTTGGACACCTCGAACTCCTCGGAGAGCCGAGCGGCCGACCACGGCCGGCGTGCTCCCCGCAGCAGATCGACCAGCGCGTACAACCGCTCGGCTCTCCTCATGAAGGTGAGTCTCCCCCGGTCTCAGGTGAGGTGCGCGCGCGTCCCGGTCACCGACCACACCTCGCGGATCAGCCCATCCTCGGTGAAGTCGAAGACATCGATCCCGCCCGCAGCGTGGTCCCCGTCTCGCACGTTCCACAGCATCCGCCCGTGTGGACCGTCCACGGCCCGCGCGGCCTCGGTGAACACCACGTCCGGATGCTGCTCGCGGTACCGATCCAGGAATCGAGCGAAACTCTGCGCGCCCAGCACGTCGTCGCCCGGATTCGACCCATCGTTGTCGGAGATCAGGAAATGAATCCGGAAATCCGCACTGCAGATCCGAAGAGCGATCTCACTGGTCGTGTTCCACATCTCCAACCACACCGCGAGCGCCGCGTCCGCAGCCACCGAGTTTGTCTCCGACATGTTCGTGCTCTTGTTCATGACACCAGCATCTGAGGTTGCCGCGACAACGGTGTGTCGGTGTTCGTGCGCTCTGTCGAGGGTCACGACGCGTTGCGTCTTGCGACCACCAGGGCCCACGAAGTTCTAGTCTCTCCCGATGCCGGAAATGAGCCCCGCCCCCGACTTCGATGCCGAGTTCGACTTCATCATCGTGGGAGCCGGCAGCGCGGGCTGCCTGCTCGCCAACCGACTCAGCGCCAACCCGGATCACCGGGTGCTCCTGATCGAGGCAGGCGGCCAAGACGACTGGTTCTGGATCAAGGTGCCGGTGGGCTACCTGTACACCATTGCCAATCCCCGCACCGACTGGTGCTTCACGACCGAGGCTGACCCAGGTCTGGCCGGCCGCAGCATTCACTACGCGCGGGGCCGGGTGATCGGTGGCAGCTCGTCGATCAACGCCATGATCCACATGCGCGGACAGGCCAGCGATTACGACCTATGGGCCCAGGCCACCGGTGACGAGCGATGGCGTTGGGGTGGGCAGGACGCCGCCGGCGAGACTCTGGCGATCTACAAAGAGTTGGAGGACTACTTCGGCGGCGCCGACGAATGGCACGGCGCCGGTGGCGAGATCCCCGTCGAGCGGCCGCGGGTGCGCTGGAAAATCCTAGACGCCTGGCAGGCCGCCGCCGCCCAGGTCGGCATCTCCCCCATCGACGAATTCAACCGCGGCGACAACGCCGGCAGCGCCTACTTTCACGTCAACCAACGGCGTGGCCGCCGCTGGTCGATGGCCGATGCCTTCCTTCACCCCGTCGCCCACCGACCCAATCTCACCATCTACACCCAGACCCAGGCCGTGAAGCTGCTGATGGACGACCAGGTCCACCAGTACCAGCGTCGCGGCGCCTGGACCACCGCTGCGCACCGCGCCACCGGTGTGCGGCTGCTCAAAGACGGCCAGATCATCGACGTCCAAGCCCGCCGGGAGGTGATCCTGAGCGCCGGGGCGATCGGGTCGCCGCATCTCATGCAGGCCTCGGGCGTGGGGCCGGCCGGGCTACTCACCCAGCATCAGGTACCGGTGGCCGTCGACCTGCCCGGCGTGGGTGAAAACCTCCAGGACCACCTGCAGCTGCGAACGGTCTTCCAGGTAAGGGGCGCCCGGACCGTCAACACCCTGTACCGCAACTTGATCACCCGGGCCGGCATGGGACTTCAGTACCTGGTGATGCGTTCGGGTCCCATGACCATGCCGCCCTCTACGTTGGGTGCATTCGCCAAGAGTGACCCCACACTGGCCAGTCCCGATCTGGAGTGGCATGTGCAGCCGTTGTCGTTGGCCAAGTTCGGCGAACCGTTGCACCCCTTCGCGGCGATCACACCCTCGGTGTGCAATCTGCGCCCCAGCTCGCGTGGCCACGTACGCCTCGCCAGTGCCGATCCGCTGACCTACCCGAAGATCTCCTGCAATTACCTGTCCACCGAAGCCGATCAGCTGGCTGCGGTACGCGGCCTGCGGATGACCAGGACGATCATGGCGGCACCGGCTTTGGCCCGCTACTGCCCGGACGAGTTGCTTCCCGGGCCCCAGCTGGTGAGCGACGACGATCTGCAGCATGCGGCGGGCGAACTCGGTACGACGATCTTCCATCCGGTGGGCACCTGCACGATGGGGGCTTTCGACGCCCGCGGTGTGCCGCGGTCGGCCGGTACGGTGCTCGACACGGACTGTCGCGTCTACCGCATCGCCGGCCTGCGAGTGGTCGATGCTTCTGCGATGCCCACCATCACGTCCGGGAACACCAACGCGCCGGTCATGCTGATTGCAGAGCGCGCAGCGCGGGCGATCCTGGGATGAGTCGCGACATCATGGACGTTCGGTACCGTCACCCTGTGACATGCATCCAGACCGTTGAAGGAACGATCGAACCATCAACGTTGGGGCGCGTGCTTTTTCACGAGCACCTCCTCATGGTGCTCACCGGCCCCTGGCACCGCGGACGTGTGGTCGACCCTGCTGAGTTCGAACGCCAGCAAGTCGAGGCGGCCGTCACCGCCCTCAGCGGACTTCGCGCGTTCGGATTCGCCACCGTCATCGACTTGAGTCCCTACGGAGACGCCGGCCGCGATGCGCGCGGCCACAACGTGCGGCTTCTGAAGGAAATCGCCCAGCGCTCGGGGCTCAACGTCATCACCGGAACAGCAACGTACCGCAAGGAGTTCAGCCCGCAGTGGGTCCTTGAGGCAAGTCTCGACGAACTCACCGATCGGTTCATCGACGACGCTCACACGGGTATCGCCGAGACCGGCGTCCGCGCCGGCATCATCGGCGAACAACCCACCAGCGAGAACATCATCACCGACCACGACGAACGAGGACTGCGCGCAGCCGCCCGCGCCGCAGCAGCGACCGGACTCGCCTTGACGACCCACACCACCCACGGCACCATGGCCCTCGAACAAATCGACATCATCGCGAGCGAGGGAACAGACCTCACTCGCGTCGTCATCGGACACATGGACAACCACACCGAACTCGACTACCTGCGACGGGTTCTCGACACGGGCGTGTCGATCGGCTTCGATTCCATCGGGAAGCAATTCTGGGACGCTCGTACGCCCTACCGAATCCCTCCAAGCAACGGAGAAACCAACAAGCGCAGCCTCTTTCGCTCAGACGAGACCCGCGCAGACTGGCTCACCACCCTCATCGGCGAAGGCTACCGCGATCAGATCGTGCTATCTCACGACCTCGTCGGAGCGCAGGTCGCCCTCAATCCCGAAACCCATGGGCAGCACGGCTACACCTACATCGGAGCCGTGTTCAGCGAACTCCTCCAGCAACGCGGCGCGACGCCAGCGGACCTCGACGCCTTGCTTCACAGCAACCCAGCCCGTCTATTGCAAGCCGCCACGCGGCCTTAGCTGAATTCGTGAACCATTCCACAGGAATATGTCGACGACAGCCATTCCAGGTTTTGCGTCAGCGGAGCGGCGAGAACGAGGTCGGATCGAGCAGCGTCGCTTCGACTTCGACGATGTCATCGAAGTCGAAGCCGGCCATATCGGCGACGAATTCCGGGCTGGTCATGATCTGGCCGGTGAGGACTTCGGGGTCGGCGCCCGGTGGGTATCGGACCAGCGCGACGAGACGATTGGCATCGTCGCCCGGCTCAGTCCACACGCCGTGGATGACGATCCCGAACTTCGGGAAGGTCGCCAGGTGCCGGGCCCAATGTACCGTCGCGTACCGCTGCAGAGCTTCCGGCGAGCGCAGGGTGTAGATCCTGAGCTGGAACATCGAAATCGACTTCCCTTCAGTTGAATTCGCCTGAACTGCCAGAACGGTACACAGGTTACCTTCTGCCGCCGATGCCGATCACAAGACCTCCGCCCCAATAGGGCCACCCCAGGCTGGGAGTGGCCACGGTGCCGGGCGACGTGACGATCTGTACATTTCCCGGACTCTGACACATGGTCGTCGTTGAACTCACATTCGTACACGAAGGGTTTGCGAACGCGCCCGCCGGCCACACCGTACAGACCAGGCCGATGCCGAGCATGAACGACGCGAACAGCCTCCGCGAAAATTCCTGACCCTGAACCGCGTAAGCGTTCAGCGTGGCGGCTGAGAGCCCGGTCACCGCGCCCTCGGCGACTGCGCCACCCGCTCACGCAGCTGCGTCGCGAAGGCCGCTGCCCGGTCGAGGTCGGCGTCGTCGGGCCGGCCCTTGTTGACACCGCCTACCCACCGCAGCGGGCCGACCGTGTCCAGACCGCGGCACGAGAACGAATCAAGCACCTCAAAACCCTTCGCGGTGAGCCGACGATGCACCGCTCGGCGGTAGCCCAGGAGCGGCAGTTCAGGTCCACCGCTGGTGAAGAACGTGAATGCGTGGGTGCCGTTGCCGCGCGGCAACCGTCGGATCAACCTCCACAGCCTGGGATGCACCGCCATGAAGTAGATGCCGGACCCGAACCCGACGAGGTCGTAGTCTCGAAGGGTATCGACGTCAACCGCTTCGGGCTCAAGGACTTCGGCCCCGAGTACCTCGGCCATTCGGTCTGCTACCCGCCGAGTGCTGCCGTTCGAGACCGAAACGCAGATGACCAGCGATTTCATCAGCCGCCCCCTCCGTACGTTGCCACGTCGACACCGTGCCGGCGTGGGATATGCCGATGGTGCGCCGAGGACCGGGCGTACCGAAAGGGCGGAAAGCACCATGGCCGAAGGGCATTTGGTCACTACTGGACGTGTGGGACTGTTCCCGGTGGCACTCCGCATATGCGGCGCAGTGCGTGCCGAGCTGTCGGGGCATCTTCTCGAACGCGGCGTACGGCAGAATGTGAATCGTGCCGCCCCCATCTCCCGCCACCACCTGGGCAGCCCTTCGGGCGGGTAACGAACGGTTCGTCCTCGGCAAGGCGGCACACCCCGGCCAGAGCAGCGACGATCGCGCACGGTTGACCCACGCGCAGAAGCCCCATGTGGTGCTATTCGGCTGTGCCGACAGCCGCGTGGCCGCCGAGATCATTCTCGACCAGGGTCTGGGCGACATGTTCGTGGTGCGTACCGCCGGCCATGTCATCGACGCCGCGGTGCTTGGCTCCATCGAATACGCCATCACCGTGCTCGATGTTCCGCTGATCGTCGTACTCGGTCATGACAACTGCGGCGCGGTCAAGGCGGCCCTTTCGGCTATCGAGGACGGCGTGGTGCCCAGCGGGTACGTCCGCGAGATCGTCGACCGAGTGACCCCCTCCATCCTGCCGGGATATCACTCTGGAGTAACGCAGGTCGACGCACTGGGTGCGCGGCACGCCGTCGAGACCGCCACCCAACTGCGCATCCGCTCCGTCGTGACCGCCCAGCGGATCTTGGCCGGGACTCTGGCCATCGCCGCCGCCACCTACCATCTCGCTGACGGAAGAATCGTGTTGCGAGCGCACCTGGGTGACATCGGCGAAGACTGACGTCGCGGGTACACCGCCCCCCGTCATATCGCGTCGAGCAGGATGCGGATCGCGATCTCATCAACGGCGACAGCGGTGTTGGCCAGGATGACCACCGCCGCCGCGCGGTACCGATCGAGAGCCAGCATGCTCGTGAAGCCACCCGTTCTGCCGTTGTGCCAGGTGATGTCCACGCCGCCGATGCGATTGGTGAACCACGCGTAGCCCACCCGGCTCCCGTTATCCGCGTCCCAACGCGGTTCGAGCGCGTCGAGGCCCGGCACCCTGCGGTCGAGAAGGGCTTGTGCGTACCGACACATATCGGCCGGGGTTGAGCGCACTCCCCCGGCGGGCGCGTACGCATTCAACGTCCACGCCTGCTCACTCTTGCCGCCGGCGCTCCACCCCGTCGGTGCGCCAGGCGGCAGGTCGCGAGCAGACAGGGGTGTGCTCGACTGCTTCATCCCGAGGCGTCCGAACAGTTGACGGTCCAGCAATTCGGGGTACCCGGTGCCGGCCCGGACCGCGAGCGCCTCGCCCAGTAGCGCGGTACCCAGGTTGGAATACGAAAAAGAGCCTCTCCCAGCGATTCTTGCCGTGCGCGCTTGTGCGAGCAGCGTCGCGGCATCGGCGGTGTACGGGTTGCGGTGTCGCAGGACGGCGAGAAGGGCGGCCACCCGATCCCTCGGGCCCGCGGCGATCCGCGGCAGCCCTGACCGGTGACTGGCCAGTTCCTCGAGTGTCACGTCGGCGATGTGACTGCTGCTGAGATCGAGCAGGTTTCCGAGGGTGCTCTCGGCTGTCAGCTCACCGGATTCGACGGCTTCGGCGAAGAGCAACGAGGTCATGGTTTTCGCAAGAGATCCGATTTCGTAGACCGTGTTGGGGCCCGCGCCGAAATGTGCCTCGGTCGACAGGTGGTCGTTGACATGGATGACGCTGACGCGATCACGAAGGCCGGCTTCCCGTAGGAGCGGTTCGACCCGCGCGATCAGATCGGGGTCGCCATCGGCCGGCCCGAGTCCTGGTGCCCGCGACGCTGAGGCGCTCATCTCACGTCCACCAGGTTTGTTCACTTCCGCCTCGTCGCCACATCAGCCGTCCGGTGCAAAGGTACTGGCATGACAACGTTCGTCGTCGATGCGCAGGTGGTGTGGCCGTGCATCGGGCGGCTCACCACGTATGCGCGTAACGCCCACCGTCGGCAAACCCGGCGATCGCATGCTCGATCGCCTCTCTCATCGCGGGGCTGCCGGTGTGCCCGGAGTCCTCGATCACCACCAGCTCTGCCTCCGGCCATGCTTGGGCGACTTCCCACGCGGTGCGCAGCGGCGCGGACAGGTCGAGGCGCCCGTGGATGAGGACACCGGGAATGCCGGCCAGCCTGCCGGCATCGCGCAGCAGCTGGCCCTCATCGAGCCAGCCATGGTGGGCGAAGAAGTGGGTGCAGATCCGTACGAAGGCGAGCTTGTCATCATCGGGTTGCGCGCTGTATTGCCCGGGTCTGCCCCGTACCTCATGAGCGATCGCCGCGTCCTCCCAGGCGCACCATTCGTATGCCGCGTGCTGCCGCACGTCGGGGTCGGTGTGTTCCATCAGCTGGCGATAGCCTTCGACCAGATTCTCGTCGCGCAGATGCGCCGGGACGACGGCGCGGAACCGTTCCCACTCCTGTGGCAGAAATCGGCGCAGACCGCCATAGAGCCAGTCGATTTCACTCGGTCGTGTCAGGGTGACACCGATGAGGATGACGCCGGCCACCCGCTGCGGGTGGCGCTGGGCGTAGGCCAGGATCAGTGTGGAAGCCCACGATCCGCCGTAGAGCAGCCACCGATCCACACCGAGGTGTTCCCGTAGTTTCTCCATGTCGGCCAGCAGATGATCGGTGGTGTTGACGCTGATATCGGTGGCCGGATCGGCGGCGTGGGGCAGGCTGTCACCGCACCCACGTTGGTCGAATGACACGATCTGAAAGGCGTTCTGGTCAAACGATCTGTGCGCGGTGCGAGACCTGCCGCCACCCGGACCGCCGTGCACGATCAGCACCGTACGCCCAGGTATGTTTCCCCGAGCCTCCCAGAAGATCTGGTTTCCGTCGCCGACATCGAGCCACCCCTGACGGACCGCCGCGTCGGATGCCTGATCCCCCATCAATGGAGCAGAGCTCAGCGCCCGTGGCCGCCGCCACCACCGCCACCGGCGTGGCCGGCCCCAGCGTTGTACCCGGGTGACGCGACTTCGGCCTCGGTCAGCTGGTACGGGGGATCGAACAGACTGGGATTGTTCAGTGACGAAACCACGTCACCGACGTTGCCTTGCGGGAGCCCGAGCGCGGCAGAGCTGTTGTCGGTCGGGGGAACGCAGGTGCCGTCCATCGCCACTTCACCGTTGGAACACGTCAGATCGTCGGCATGCGCGACTGCGATCGGCAGGCCCATCACGGCGAAGGCGACCGACAAGGCCGCCGCCGCCGCCGCAGGCCGTCGAAGGTTTGGTGAGATCGCTGCGCACATGGCACACCCGCTTTCTGGTCCGGTCATCCACCGCCTAGATTATCTCCACCGGCTCTGATTCGGCGGCGACTTGAACTCAATTCCGTCCCAGCCATCGACAACTCTGCACCGCCGCACCACCAGAGATCGCACCGTACTATTAATACTGTTGTTGCACAGTAGTTTTCGTAGACAGCGTCACTGCCGTACCGAGAGGATCACCATGGTCGCCATTCCCGAGGGTTACGAGTCACTTCTGGAACGCCCGCTGTACGGACACCTCGCCACCGTTCGTCCCGACGGCGCGCCCCAGGTCAACGCGATGTGGTTCAGCTGGGACGGCGAACTGTTGCGTTTCACCCACACCACCAAACGGCAGAAATATCGCAACATCACCGCCAATCCCGCGGTGGCGATGTCGATCATCGACCCCGACAACCCCTACCGTTACCTCGAGGTTCGTGGCGTCGTCGAAGAGATCGTGCCCGACCCGACCGGTTCTTTCTACCTCGAACTCAACGACCGGTATGACGGGCCGCTGACCGAACCGCCCGCCGACAAGGCCGACCGCGTGATCCTGGTGGTGCGCCCGACCGCCTTCAGCAAGCAGTAGACGACCATGCTGGTGGCATTCAGTGTCAGCCCGGCGGGCGGCGATGAGGACGGCAGTGTGGGCGCGGCCGTCGCCGAAGCGGTCAGGGTGGTCCGGGCCTCGGGCCTACCCAACGAGACCAATGCCATGTTCACCAACCTCGAAGGTGAGTGGGACGAGGTGATGGCGGTGGTCAAGCAAGCCGTGGATGCCGTCGCGGCGGCCTCCCCCCGGGTGAGCCTGGTGTTGAAAGCGGACATCCGGCCCGGTCACGTGGGCCAGCTCACCGCGAAGGTACAACGCATCGAGGATGCGCTGCGCGAGTGAGCACATGACACAGCCGGGATACGACGCACTTGCCGCACGCTATGCGGCCGTGTTTCCCGGCCCGTATCAGGCACCGATCGAACAACACGCGGTGGCGGCCTTTGTGGACGATATTCGCACCGCGGGCGTCGTCATCGACGTGGGATGCGGGATCGGACATGTCACCGACGACCTCACGCGGCGCGGCCTCGACGTGATCGGCTGCGATCCCAGCCCCGCGATGCTGGCCATCGCCCGCCGGACCTACCCTCATCTCAGGTTCGTCGAGGACGACGCGGCCATCACCCGGGTGCAGGGACCTGTCGCGGCGATCATCGCTCGCTTCAGTCTGATCCACATTCCACCCGATCTGGTGCCCGGGATCCTCCGGCTGTGGACCCGCCGGCTCAGTCCTGGCGCACCCGTGCTGATCGCATCCCAGTCTTCCGACATACCCGGTCCGGCAACATCTTTCGACCATGCCGTGGCCCCGGCGTGGCGCTGGCATCCAGATGAACTCGCCAGTGTGCTCACCGAAGGTGGTTTCGACGAACAGTGGCGGATGGTCAGTCGGCCCGACGGTGTGCACCGCTTCCCGGAAGTCCACCTGCTTGCCCGCCGCAATGGAGGCTAGCGGTACCGCCGCGG
This sequence comes from Mycobacterium hackensackense, assembly GCF_025822555.1. Lineage (NCBI taxonomy): Bacteria > Bacillati > Actinomycetota > Actinomycetes > Mycobacteriales > Mycobacteriaceae > Mycobacterium > Mycobacterium hackensackense. Next base: position 54,485 of record NZ_JACKUC010000038.1, on the reverse strand, counting down.
TCACGCCAGCGTCATTGTTGCCCGCGTCGCGGGCCGACATGCTTGTCTGCATCCCCCGGCCACACCGGCCGACAGGGTTACGACAGGAGCGGTCAATGGGTAACGCGGTTCGCGACGATCTGGTTCTTTCACATGCAGTGGTCACCGCCGAGGTGGAGGCGAACTTCGATCGTGTCGATATTGCGCAATGGCTGAAAACCCTTCCCACACACGAGTATCAGCGTTGCGCGCCTGGTGATCACAAGGCTGCGGGCTACACCGTGGATGACGACGGTACGCCGATGTCGATCAACGTCGAAATGATCGGGACCGGCCTGGTGATCCAGCAATACCGTTTCGAGGTGGCCGAGGCGCATTATTGCAAGATGGTGTCGCTGTCGGACATTCTCACCCCGGCGGGATGGACGACGACGCAGGTCATCTGGGAGCTCCGGATGGAGCAGCTCGACGGCGACCGCTGCCGCTACACCAACACGGTGACCTCGCACCCCACCGAGGATTTCTTGACGTTCATCGCCAAGAACGGGCAGACGTTCGACGAGGCGGCACAAGCCCGGCAAGAGGCCTCGGGCAGGCATTGCCGGGTCGAGACACCGTTGTACGCCGAGAGCATCGCACGACGGGCCACTGCACGATGAGCTCCGCCATCGTCTTCGACCAGCCCGGCCCACCCGCTGTTCTGCAGTGGCAGGACGTACCACCGTTGCTTCCCCGCGCCCACGAAGTGGTCATCAGTGTCGAGGCGGCGGGGGTCAACAACGCCGACCTCATGCAGCGCCGCGGGCACTATCCCGTCCCGGCATGGGCGCCGCGCCCGCTTGGGCTGGAATGCGCCGGCACGATCACCGCCGTCGGAACCGACGTCGCCAGGTGGTCGGTCGGGGATCGCGTATGCGCGCTCCTGGACGGCGGCGGCTACGCGGACGAGGTGGCGGTCCCGGCCACCCAGGTCATGCCGATCCCGCGCGGTTTGACCGTGGTGCAAGCCGCGGCCGTGCCCGAGGTCGCAGCCACCGTGTACTCCAACCTCGCGATGACCGCAGGACTCACCGAAGGCCAGACCGTGCTGATCCACGGAGCGGGCGGCGGTATAGGCACCTTCGCCATCCAATGGGCCACCGCGATCGGGGCACATGTCATCACCACTGCCGGCAGCGATGCCAAGGTGCGTATCGGCTTGGAGCTCGGCGCCCATACCGCGATCAACTACCGCGACCACGACTTCGTGTCCGCCACCCTGAAAGCGACCAACGGCCGCGGGGTCGACGCGATCCTCGACGTCGTGGGTTCGGACTACCTTGCCCGCAATCTCGAATGTCTGGCCGCGGACGGGCATCTGGTGATCATCGGCGGCTCGACCACACCGACGCTGCTGGACATCGGACTGCTGATGTCCAAACGTGCCAGTGTCACCGCCACCATGCTGCGAGCTCGCCCGATTCATCAGAAGGCCGACATCATCGCCGGGGTGACCCGCGATGTCCTCCCCCTGTTCGAGAGTGGTGCTGTTCGGGTGGTCGTCGACACCATCGTTCCCATGGCCGAGGCAGCGCGGGCGCACCAACTCCTCGAGTCCAAGCAGACGGTGGGCAAGGTGATACTCGACAACCGGGGCCGTCGGGAGCTGTGAGCGGGTCCCGGCGGTGGTTCCGCGCCGGCGCACGCGATGTCGGGATGAATCCCCGCCACGGAGGGCGATCAACGCAGAGGACAGGTCACTACCACCGTGCCTTCGGGTACCGCCCTCAGGAGAACAGCAGCATGAGCTTGGACAACATTTCCCGCACCGGCGTTATCGGCGAGTTGGTCCCGTCGCGCTACGCGGTAGGCGTCGGCGATATCGAGGTGCTGGTGATCAGCGACGGCGTACTGCCGATCACTGCCTCGACGTTGGCCACCAATGTGGAATCAACAGAACTCGCCACCTGGCTGGACGACAATTTCCTGCCGCCCGAGGTGGTCGACTGGCCGCTGAACGTCGTTGTGGTGCGCAGCGGCGACCGGACCATCCTCGTCGATGCCGGGCTGGGACTGGAGTTCCCGGACTTCCCCCGGGCTGGGCAGACAGTCCAACGACTGGAAGCCGCCGGTGTCGATCTCGCCTCCGTGACCGATGTGGTACTCACCCACCTGCACATGGACCATGTAGGCGGGTTGCTCACCCAGGGACTGAAAGAACGGTTGCGTCCGGACCTGCGCGTGCACACCGCTACCGCCGAGGCCGAGTTCTGGGCGGCGCCCGACTTCTCGCACACCGTCATGCCCGCGCCCATACCGGACGTGCTTCGTCGGGTCGCCACGCAGTTCCTCGACGAATACCACGGCCGGCTGCGCACCTTCGAGACGGAATACGAAGTGGCACCAGGAGTGCTCATCAGCCGCACCGGCGGCCACACCCCAGGACACAGCGTGGTCCGTCTGGAGTCGCGCGGGGACAAGCTCACGTTCGCCGGCGATGCCGTGTTCGCGCCCGGGTTCGACAACCCGGAGTGGCAGAACGGTTTTGAGCACGATCCGCAAGAGGCGGCCCGCGTTCGAATCCAGCTTCTACGGGAGTTGGCGGCGACCGGGGAGTCGCTGGTCGCCACCCACCTTCCCTTCCCCTCGGTCTGCCACGTCGCCGTCGCCGGCGACGCCTTCCGGTGTGTGCCGGCAACCTGGGACTTCTGACCGGCGCATCACCGGATATCGCCGACGGCGCGGACGACCTGGTCGACACTCCCGGCAGCCATCTCGTGAGCGAAGTGCGGATCGCCGTACTCGTGGGGACGGCTCAGGAAGACGGTGCCCAACCCGAGCGACGTCGCCGCGTTCAAGTCATAGGGGTGACAGGCAACCATCGCCGTTTCGTGGGGCTGCACGCCGAGGTACCGCACCGCCCGCAGATAGGTTCTGGGGTCGGGTTTGAACGCGCCGACCAGTTCAGCGGTGAAGACCGCGTCGATGTCGATCGCCAGGTTCTTGAACAGCGAGACCATGGTGCTCATATCGGTATTCGACAACGTCGCGGTGAGCGCATCCCGGCGCAGACGCGCCATTCCGGCCCGCACGTCGGGCCAGGGCTCAAGCCGCTGCCAGCTGGACGCGACCGATTCCGCAGCGGCCCAGGTCGGCTCGGCCAGTCCGTGACTGACGCAGACCTCGCCGAACCCGGCGGCGTATTCGCGTTGCACCGGGTGCCACTGGTCGACGGACTGCGACAGTGTTCTCACCCGGTGGAAGTAGTTCGTCCGCCAGTCCCGGGTGAACTCCCCCGGATCCACCGTGGTGATCTGATTCGCGTCCAGGAAGTCCTTGACGGCACGGCTCACGGGCCCGAAGAAATCGAGAAGGGTGCCTTGTACATCGAAAAGGTAAGCGCGGAACCGCACACCACGACCCTACCGACCCGGGCGGCAGTCGGAGGCGTTCACAGCAACCACGGCTAGGATCCGGCTTCGACAAGCTCAGCACCGGGAGACGGAGTGTGGCCGATGGAACGTGCGCGCCGAAGTACTGCGCTGCTTGCGCTGACCGGCACGGTGCTCGCCGCCGTGCTGTACGGGCCGGCAGGGCTGTCTCGCGCCGATGATCCGCCGCCCGCCGTGTCGCTGACGTCCACCTCGGGTGCACCGGTGCAGAACGGCGGCACCTACGGAATCGGCATGGTCGTGGTGGCCCATTTCGCCGCGCCCGTGACCGATCGTGGCGCGGCCGAACAACAACTCGCGGTGACCACCGAACCTCCGGTCACCGGCGCCTGGCACTGGGTCAATGACACGACCGCACATTGGCGGCCGCCGCAGTACTACGCCCCCGGCACCGTCGTCACCGTCGGCAGGGACGCTCCGGTCACGTTCACCATCGGCGCGTCGCACGTGTCGATCGCCGATGACAAGACCAAACAGGTCACCGTGTACGACGGTGGGACGCTGGTGCGCACCATGCCGACGTCGATGGGCCGGGGCGGCACCGAAACCGTCGGCAACACGACATTGAGCTTCTGGACGCAACCGGGCGTCTACACCGTGATGGACAAGAGCAATCCGGTGATCATGGATTCGTCCACCTACGGTCTGCCGATCAACTCCCACCTCGGATACAAGGAGTCGATCCCCTATGCGGTGCGCGTCAGCACCGACGGTGTGTACCTGCACGAGCTGGATGCCACAGTGTGGGCGCAGGGCAAGACCGACACCAGCCACGGCTGCCTGAACCTCAACCACGACAATGCGCAGTGGTTCTACAACTTCTCCGTGCCCGGCGATGTCGTCGAGGTGCGCAATACCGGCGGCAAACCGTTGCAGCTCTGGCAGAACGGCGACTGGAGTGTGCCGTGGGAGCAGTGGGCCTGAGCCTCAACGCAGTTCGGCGAGGTTCTGCACCGACCGGCGGACGTCGGACTTCAATACCGCGGCGACCAGCGAGCCGACCGGCCCACCGAGAAGCCCACCGGACAGGTCGGCCACCAGATGGAACGCCGATCCAGGCTGCTCGTCGGCCACCGTCATCGCCAGGGCGATCTGCACCCCGCCACGTCCCCGACCGACAAGCCGAATTCTCTGCGGTTCTTCGTAATCGGTGACCCGCCAATGAATGGTATTGCGGAAACCTTTCACCTTGATCAGCGACGACACCTCGGTACCTGCCTCGATGGAAGCGGGCGGCGGACTGTGCCAGCCGGCAAAGATCGTCAGCCACTCCTCGAATCGCTGTAGGTCTGAGGCCAGTTTCCAGGCCTGATCCGGTGTCAGATCCGACGACACCGACACGTCGACTTTTGCCATGGCAGGTCGGTACTTTCTGTTCTGTGTGCGGACACGACACGGTGCCCCGCGGCTAGGGCACGGGGCACCGTCATCGGTCGGGTCAGCTGATCCCGACAACCTCTTGTGCGATCGCGGCCAGCCTGGTTTGCGCCGCCGAGACAACGCGTTGACGGTTCTTGTGCGCTTCCTCCCACGCCACGATGACCCGGATGTCGCTGGGATCGGTCAGTTCCTTGACGGCCGAGATCGCCTCGGCCACAGGAAGTTCGTCGTAGTCGGCGATGGGCAGCTCGGCGGGATCCAGCGCCCCGGACGCGCTGCGCAGCGCGTGCAGCGCGTCGGCGGCCTGGTCGGCGCCGTCACCTCGGGTGATGTCCTCGGCAGCGGCCAGTGCGGCATCACGCGAACCGGACAGCACTCGGCCGGCCAACTCCCCGGCGTGCGCGCCGCGGTCGATCAGCTGATCGACATTCGGGCGGATGTTGCGAAGGACCTCCAGCGCGCGGTCCACGCCGCGCGCGGTCCACAGCCCCGGCAGATTGGCCAATTTCACCGCCGCGCCGGTCGCCGCCTGCAGCGGCGTGCGACGAAGCGCGGCCGGGCCACCCAGCGCATCCTCGGCCAGCACGGTCGTCAACCACTCCACCGTCGCGGCGTGCGCGGTGATCAGCCGGTCGGCCAGCGCGATGATCTCGGGCTGTTTGGCAGCCACCGCCAGCGCCTTGATGTAACGCGAACGGTCGAGCAGTTGGTCCTCCAGCGCCAGGTCACCGAGCAGCGCCTCGTCGAACGGCTCGGCCTGCTCGGTCAGCGCCTTGACCGCAGCCGCGGCGCGGCCGAGGAACGGGCCGATGACATCGGGATAGCCGCCCAGGTCACGGATGGCCTGTTCGATGGCTGCGGCGCGATCGCGGCCGTTGGCGGCGTTCTGGGTCAGCTCACGCTTGACGGCCTCCGTGCGGGCCTGGACAACCCTGGTCTCGGCGATCTGGACCTCGGTGTTGGTCAGGTCCAATACGGTGCGCAGCTGTGCAAGCAGTGTGGTGGTGTCAGCGATAGACATGGAGTTCGCCCCTTTACGTTGGCGGATGTGTCGGCGCAAGTGCACCTTGATCTCCGGGTACCCGGCCGTATCGGGCCGTTACGCGCCCAACCGGAAATTGACCCCATGACATGGGTCACACAACCCGGACACCACCGGTTCAGTGGTGCAGCACGTCACCACGGCCGACCTCGACCTGAAAGTGCTTGTCACCCCAGGCGTCGGCCACCACGAACTGCACGCGCTTGGGCCGCCCGAAGACTGAGGTCGACACGACCGTACCCGTGGAACCGGCCGGCACCGCCGGAACATCCATGCCCTCGATCCGCCTGCGGGCAGTCACCACATCACCTTTTCGGCACGCCATTTTTGCAGTCCCCCCGGTTTCCCCTGACCGACACGGAAGCGGAGCATCCCCATGCTTCACCCGACTCCCGATTGCATCATGACCGATCGCTCACCGGGAGCGCAACCAATATTGTTGCGGCGCTTCGCTTCGCGCGGGCCATGTCCGAACCGAGGTCAGAACGAAAACCGGCCCACCAGAAGTTCTTTGAGCTCGGGACGACTTGCCGCGACCACGGTGAAGGTGGCGTTCCTGGCCAGCAGCTGCGCGGGTGAGGAGATGGTCAGCGCCGGTCCGCCGGTGGCGGCCACCAAAGCGCCGGCCGCCCGTACCGCCAACTCGGCCCCTTCGGCCCTCGCCGCCAGCAGCTCAGCCGAGTCGGTCATACCGGCATCCAGACGCGCGCGGACGGCCTCGGCCTTGGCCTGCAACGCCATTGCGGCATCACCATGGCCCAGCGCGTCGATCAGTCGGGTGCACCGCCCGGCGATACCCAGCGGTAACGTGCCGTTCAGGCGTGAGCCGAAGTTCTGATTCGCCATGAAATCTGGGCGACTGACCCGGCTCACGATGCGATCATCGCGAATCAGCAGGCCGTCGATGTCCAGCGACACCGTCCGCGTCGCGTCGGCGACGAACAGCGGAACGGCGCTCACGTTGGTGATTCCGGCTTGCGGTTTCGCCGGAATCACCCCCGCGACGATATCGCCGGTGGTGATATCGCCCGCGGATATCTGAAGCAGATCGATGATGCCCCAGCCACTCACGAACGGCGCATGACCAGACAGCCGCCATCCGCCGTCGACGCGCTCGGCGCGCACCCGCGGAGGAACGGGGACCGCACCGGCGTAGGCCACGCCACCCCGGATCCGCCCGGCCACGACCTCCGGCAGCACCTCGTCGCGCAGCGCGGTGTTCGGGGAGGCGGCCAGCGCCGCAACCATGCCGTGATGCTGAACCCAGGTGAACGTGGTGGCCAGGCATGCCCCGGCCAGCGTCTCGAGGATCTCCACCAGCTGTGGCAGCCCCAGGCCCGGTCCGCCCAGCTGGGCGGGCGCCGCGACGCCGTACAACCCGGACTCGGCAAGCCGCTGCCAGTGGCCCGTCGGCACGGTTCCCGTCCGGTCCACCTCCACCGATGCGGGAAACAACACGCCATCGGCGATATCGTGGGCCGCCGCGACCAGACGTGCCGTGTCGGTATCGGTCACGACGCCGACGGTAACCCAGCGGTGCCCGCGATGGTGGTCCACGCTCCGCGGCCGGGGCCAGCAGCAAGCCCGTGTCGCGCGGTTGTAGCGTGGCGGTCGTGAACTCTTCCCGTGTCTCTGCCTCTGTCGCACTCCTGGCCGGTGCCGCTTCCCTGGTCATGACGCTTTCCGCATGCGGCTCGGACTCGGACAAGTCGTCGAAACCCTCGGCGAGCTCGCCGTCGATCGCTCAGGTCGGGTCCTCGATTCCCGAGGCACCCCCGGCGACCCCCGGCTGCCCCACCGCGGCGCCTGCGAGCGTCGGGACACCCGAGTGGACGTTGGCAGGCACGACCGGCAACGTCGAGGTCAGTGGCTCCACCGACACGACGGCGCCGTATGTGAAGGTCGGCGGACCGTTCAGCGTCACCGAGACCCAGGTGCACACCCTCAAAGCCGGCGACGGACCTGTCGTGTCCCCGACGGCCACCGTGCTGGTCTGCTACATGGGCGTCAACGGTCGCGACGGCTCGGTGTTCGACAGCAGCTACGAGCGGGGCACCCCGGCCGATTTCCCGCTGAACGGCGTGGTGCCCGGCTTCCAGAAGGCCATCGCGGGCCAGAAGGTCGGGTCGACCGTCGCGGTCGCGATGAACTCGGCCGACGGCTACCCCAACGGGCAGCCGGCTGCCGGAATCCAGGCCGGTGACAGCCTCGTGTTCGCGATCAAGATCCTGGACGCGACCGCCTGATCACAGGTCGATGACCACGTCGTTCCGGGGCGTGGACACACACAACAGCACGTTTCCCGCCGCCGGTGGATCCAGCGGCTCGAGGGTGTAGTCGACGTCGCCGGCGAGCAGGGCTGTTTCGCAGTTGTGGCAGACGCCGGTGCGGCATGACCAACGGGTCGGCACATCACATGCCTCCGCGAACTCGAGCATGCTGCCGTACCCGGCGCCCCACGGCGCCGACAGCGCGCTGCGTGCGAATTGCACCATGGGTCCCGCACCGACGGGGCCGCGCGGCGGATGCGGTGCAACGGTCGCGGTTGGAATCAGCCCCGGCGTGAGTGCGGTATGGGCACCGAAAATCTCGGTGTTGATCTTGGTGGCATCGATACCGCACTCGACAAGCGCCTCGCCGACATCCCGCATGAACGCCTCCGGACCACAGACGAACACGGATGCGTCAACCGGGAGATCGAGCCGGCGCAGCGCATCCACCGATATCCGGCCCGGCTCGTCATAGTCGACGCCGATTCGGTCGGACTCCGCGGGCGCACTGAAGTAGACCCGAGATACGCTGCGCGGCAGCGTCTTCAACAGGTCACGTACTTCCGCGGCGAAGGCCTGCCGGGCACCGTCGCGCGCCCCGTGCAGCCACCACACCGAACGATCCCGGTGGGCGGCGGCGAGGGCGTGCAACATCGACAGCATCGGGGTCACTCCGACCCCGGCCGAGATCAGGATCACCGGGCCGGTATCGGTCCCGAGAACGAAAGTCCCACGCGGCGCGGCGATATCGAGTGCGGCGCCGACGGCGACGTGCTCGTGTATCCACCGGCTGACCGCGCCCTGCGATTCGCGTTTGACGCCGATGCGATATCTGCCCGAGGTGGGATCATTCGACAGCGAATAGTTCCGAATGAGACTGCCCGTGCCACCGTCGTCGGGTACCCGCACCGCAATCGACTGCCCCGCCTGCCATTCGGGCAGCGGCTGCGCGTCGGCCAGCGTGAACGAGGTGACCTCCAAGCCCTCGCGTTCGACCTCGACCACCCGCAGCGCGCGCCACCCGGACCACGCCGGCGGGCCCGCGGATGTCCCCGTCAACCCGCGATTCCCGGCTGCGGCAACGCTTTCCCCGGCATCGTCGAGCAGGGCGCGCAGCGAGGTCTTCCATCCCGGGCTCAACGCGTCGATACGCAGTGCGCGTTGCAGACCTGCGCGGGGATGGCCCGGCAGATAGAGCAACGCGTCGATCTCGGCCACGGTCACACCTTCCGGGCCGTCGGCGACCTTCACGATGTCATCGCCGGCCTGGACATGCCCTTCACGCAATACCCGGCAATAGAATCCGGGCCGACGGTGCGAGACCAGGAGGGCGGCCATACGCGGCTCGTCAAGGCGCAGACCCAGTCGATAGCACGTGACTCTGGGCTGCGTCACCTCGAGAAGGGTCTCGCCGATCTGGTACCGGTCACCGATACACACCTCGTCGTCGGGCAGTCCGTCGACGGTGAAGTTCTCCCCGAAGTCACCAGGGTGCAGGTCGCGATCGAGTTCGGTCATCCAATGCCGGTACGAGTCGAGTTGATAAACCAGCACCGCGCGGTTCTCTCCGCCGTGGCCGCCCAGATCGCCCTGGCCGTCGCCGTCGATATTGAGCCGGCGAACCATCCGCGGGCCCTCGACCGGCGTTTTCCAGGCGCCCGTATAGACGATGCGGTCCTTCCAGGACACCTCTGCCGGCAAGCCGACATTCACCGATGCGAGTGTCGCCATGGCCGTCGAGCCTAGTTCCACCAGACACTTTCCGGAGGGGTGTCGGCCACCGAACCCCGGCCAGCGCATCCGGCCGGGCTACGGCCGTTGGCGGAACCCCACCCAGCGCTGTAGCATATTGCTACATATCGTTGCACTCTGCTACAGGAGCCTATCGTGACTGACGTCGCCGACAAGCCGACCCGTATTGCCGCCGACCTGTTCGACAGCGCGGCAGCTGAAGGCCGCAGGCAGAGCCGCTCAGCCAAGCAGCAGCTCGACCACTGGGCCCGCGTGGGGCGGGCGGTGTCCGCACAGCAGACCGCCCCCCGCCGCCGGGTCGAGGCCGCCCTGTCCGGAACCCTGCCCCTGGCCGACCTCTGCGAAGAAGAAGGCGTGGTGTTCAACGCCGAGATCAGCGCCGCCATCGAAGAGAAGTTGGCACGCTCCGACTACGGTGCCGCCCTGGCGGCGCGCGGCATCACCACGGTGGCCATCGACGAGGAGGGCCGGCTGATCGAGTACCACCCCGACGGCACCTCCGTGGCGCTGGGCCCGGCGTCCTGACCTGAGCGGCGGTGAAACGTCTCGACCTCGTCGTCGGCCCCAACGGAGCGGGTAAATCCACCTTCGTCGAACTGACCCTCGCTCCCCTGCTGCCCGGCAGTGCCTTCGTCAACGCCGATGAGATCGCCAAGCGGCGCTGGCCCGACGATCCTACGGCGCATTCCTACGAGGCGGCGCGGATCGCCGCAACCACCCGCTCCGCATTGATCACGCGGGGCGACTCGTTCATCGCCGAGACCGTCTTCTCCCACCCGTCGAAACTCGATCTGCTCACCGAAGCCGCAACTGCCGGATACGTTGTCGCGCTTCATATCCTGATCATCCCCGAGGAGTTGGCCGTTCATCGGGTGCGGCTGCGTGTGTCGGCCGGCGGGCACAGCGTTCCCGAGGACAAGATCCGCGAACGCCACCGGCGGCTGTGGACCCTGGTCACGCGGGCCGCCCGAATCGCCGACACCACCACCGTGTACGACAATTCGGGCGTCCGGGGGCCACGTGTCGTGGCACAGATCAGTTCCGGCTTGCTGATCGGACAACCCGGTTGGCCGGACTGGGCCGCCGACGAGTTGACACGCCAGTGGCCGCAGTGATCGCGGGGCGGCTATGCCACCCGGCTCACGTGTACGGCGGATTCGCCGATGGCCGCCTCGCCGTCACCGATCATCGTCCGTAGCAACGCGAGCTGTTCCCGCTGTCCACGCAGGGCGGCGCGCTCCATCCCACCGGGAGCCGCCATGGCGATGACACTGCGAATCACATTGACCGGCAACCGCATCAGCGGGTACCACGGCGGCACGTGAGCGGGCAGCCCCAGCATTCTCATCCCGCGGGGGCCGAGGAACGCACTGGTCACCGACAGGTGCTGAAGTCGCGCCAGCCGCCTCCGTAGCCCACGCAGGCTGTCGTAGTGCCACCCCAGCGGGTCGTCCGCCATGGGCACGGCCAGCTGGCGGGTCGACTCGTCGGGGGTCGACAACGCCGTGAGCGTGTGGAACAGGATCCGGATGGCGTCACGGAAACTGTTCGGCAACCATTCGTCCTCGACACCGATGAGCCACCCCACGTAGCGCGTCAGGTGGGCGATGGCCTCCAGATCCTCTGGTGCGTTGAGGATTCCCATCCCGAGTCCACCCACCGGTGGCGCGATGAGCGCACCGACCAGCGTCGCCGCCATATCGGTCTGGTTGACCGGCACACCCCAGGCCTCGGCCTGCCAATCCGGCATCTGTCCGACATGCCTGCGTACGAAGGAGTGGATGAGCCGCACGCGGATCGTGGATCGGTACCCGATTCCCTGCGGTTGCAGCCCGTCCTCGGAGATGACGTCCATGGCCCACTGCATGGTCTCGGCGAAGCGCTTGTTGGAACCCTTCTCCAGCGCCCCGGTACGCAACAGCGTCTTGTTGAAACCGGCGAACTGATACCCGCCCAGCAGGGATACATCCCGCGCGACATACATGCCGTCCGCGCCGCCCCGGCATAACGCCCGCTGGCCGCGCCGCAGCACCGCGGGATCCACCCAGGCGGGTACCGCCTCGACCGTGAGGAAGAAATCGCGCAGCGGTTGCGGCGCCTCGGGAACGCTGGCGATGCCCTCGGCGAGAGCCCGGTCGAACAAGGGTCGGGTCTGCGCCAGGCCGGTGTCGATCATCCAGTCCAGCAGCCGATCCATGGGCTCGTCACCGACGGTGAGGCGCTCCCCCAGCCTGCGCCACTGGTCCGCGGATGGGGTGCGGATCCCGAGTGCGAGCGCCAGCAGCTTGATCATCCCGGGTACCGGACGGGGCGACTCGGGGTGGCGAGTCGGAATATGCGCGGACATCGGTGCTCCCCTTTGAGCCTTTTGGACTACATCTGTGATCAAAAATAGGCTCGGGGGTAAGGTGCTGTCAATGAAACGCGCGGAAGTGGTGCGCGACTACGGCGGCATCTCGGCAGCGGACCGTCGCGCCGAACGTCGCCGCAAGCTGATATCCGCCGGCCGAACGATCTGGGGTGAATCCGGCCTCAACGAGGTCACCGTGCGCGGCGTCTGCGCGTCCGCGGGCTTGATCACCCGCTATTTCTACGAACAGTTCGACAGCCGCGAGGCCCTCCTCTTCGCGATCGTCGATGAGGTGCGCGTGCAGCTGCTCGAAGCCATGCTCGTAGCGGGCATCGGCGAGAGCGGGGACCTGCGGGACAAACTCCGCGCGGCGCTGACGGCGTTCCTGAACATCGTCGCCGCGGACCCGCACCTGCACCGGATCGTCTCCGGCGACGTGACGGGTGTGCCCGGTCTACTCGAACACCGGATGCAGCTGCTCGACATGATCGTCGCCTCGATCATCGAACAGGCCCCCTCGGTACTGGGCGCGCGGCTGCCCGAACCGGCGATCCTGCGCCGCGGCGCCGTGTTCATGGTCGGCGGCGTCAACCAGATCATCGCGGAGTGGTTGCGCAATCCGTCGAACCCCGACACCGAGACGGTCGAGGAACTGGCCAACGCCTGCGCCCGCCTGTGCGTCGCGGTCGTTCAGGACACCGTCGAGCGGTAGCCGGCGCCCCGCGCCGCGGTTGTACTGTGCAAGGCATGCCGAACCGCCGGAACCCCGACGGCGATGTCCCCTTGTGGAAACGGGCGGCACGCGAACTCAAGAGCGCGGTCAAACGCCTCCTCGCCCCGAAGGGTATTTCCGTGACGCCTCCGGATGAGCCCTATCTGATCGTCCCGATCCTGGGGCAGTCGAACGCATTCGGCATGGGGTTGCCGCTCGACGCGGCCGACACACCCCACCCGCTGGTGCACCAGTGGGCCAACTGTGGGCGAGCCAAGAACACGGCGATCCTCGCCGTCGACCCGCTCCTGCATGAGACTCCTTCGCGGCGTGTCGGTTTCGGCGTGACATTCGGCAAGGCGCTTGCGGAGGCGACCAACCGCCCCGTACTCCTGGTGCCCTGCGCACGCGGCGACACCTCGTTCCACCCGAAGAACGGCTACACCTGGGATATCGGGAACACCACGACTCGGCGCAATCTGTACCGGGAAGCGGTGGCCTCGATCAACGCGGCGCTCGCTCGCTTTCCGGATGCCACTGTGGCCGTGGTGCTGTGGCACCAGGGCGAGTCCGATGTCCCGCTCCTGACAGCGCCGGACTATCAGCGCAGACTCGACGCGCTGTTCGAGGATCTGCGCGCCCGATACGGCCCCGGACTGCCGATCATCGTGGGCGGCATGGTTCCCGAGGAGATGGAGCACAGCGGCAAGGACTACCGGCCGATCAACGCCGTGCACGAGGACACCCCGCGCCGACTCCCGCGGACTGCCTTCGTCCCAGGCCACCGGAACGCGTTCAACAGCGACACCGATCGGCACTACAACGCCTCCGGTGTCCGCGCCATGGGCAGCGATATGTGGGACGCCTACCGGCAACTCGACGCCGACAGACTCGATAGCTACCGGCGCTGAGGGGGCGACCGCGGTCGGATGCCGGAGGCGGCGCCGCGGATGACCCCCAATTTCTAAAAAGACGTTGTGGCTTCGGTGATAGGACTCTGGCGGTACGACGCAGTCGGCCTCGCGCTGTGTCAGCATGAGTCCGTGACCTCCTGGCGCAACGTTGCTGCGGTCGGTGTCGCCGCCGCCGCAACAGCGATTCTGCAGAATGCGGCAATCCCGGCCGCCCACGCGGTGGGCTGCCCGGACGCCGAGGTGATCTTCGCCCGAGGGACCACCGAAGACCCCGGTCCCGGTCCCACCGGCGCCGACTTCATCGCCGCGCTCCGTGACCGGCTTCCGGGTAAGTCCGTGGGGACCTACGCGGTGGACTATCCGGCCACCCTCGATTTCGCCACCGCCGTCAGCGGTATCTCCGACGCGCGGGCGCGCATCCTGTCAACCGCAGCCACCTGCCCGGACACCAAGATGGTGCTGGGCGGGTTCTCCCAGGGCGCCGCGGTGATGGGATTCGTCACCTCCAGCACCATCCCCGACGGTGTGGACCCCGCCGCCGTGCCCGCACCGATGCCGCCCGAGATCGCCAATCACGTTGCCGCAGTTACCCTTTTCGGAAAACCTTCGGCCCGTTTCATGCGCGCCATCAACGATCCCACCGTTAACGTCGGCCCCAACTACCTGGCCAAGACCGTCGATCTGTGCGTCGACAACGATCTGGTGTGCGATCCGGCCGGGCGCAGTTTCTCCGCTCACAACACCTACTTCGACGCCGGGATGGTCGACCAGGCGGCGGCTTTCGCCGCCAATGCCCTGCAGGCAAGTTGGGCCGCCACGGCCCCCACGGCGCCGTCCACCGGGCCGGCCCCCGCGGCGCCGATTCCCGTGACCGCGCACCTGGGTGGCACGCCGCCCCCGGTCACCCTCACCCCCGCCGCCCCGCTCGGGCCGCCTCCCGGTCCCGTGATGGCGGCGGCGCCGGCGCCGGGTATCGCCCCGGGGACGGGCGCACCCACCGCACCGGTCCTCTAGTCCGAGCCGCACTGCGACACCGGCGGGTCATGATGGACCCATGGAGTCGACGCGCGTAGATCGCTGGCTGTGGGCCGTGCGATTGACCAAGACCCGACCGGACGCCGCGGAAGCCTGCCGCGCGGGACACGTGCGGGTCAACGACCGGACGGCGAAACCCGCCACCACGGTGGTCCCCGGTGACACGGTCCGCGCCCGCGTAGGCGACACCACCCGGACCGTCGAAGTGGTACGGGTGATCCAGAAGCGGGTCGGCGCCGCCGATGCCGTGACCTGCTACCTCGACCGGACACCTGCCGCGCCACCAGCCGTCGCCGCACCGGTGGCCATCCGCGACCGCGGGGCCGGCCGTCCGACCAAACGGGATCGGCGCGTCCTGGACAAATGGCGGGCCGGCCGGCTGTGACACCGTGGATTCAGGCGGCCCTGGTCCGGGTGCCGTCCTGTGCACCGGCGGAACCGGCGAGCGGCAGGACGGCGGCCTTCCGCCGAACCTCCCAGCGGTTCAGGGCCATTCGGCAGGGTTCCTCGATGAGGGCGTAGCTCACCGCGGCCATCGCCAGGCCGAAGAACAAGGTCAGCACGAGAACCCCGACGAACCCGCCGTCCGACGGATGCCGGTCCAGCATCGGAAACACCAGGCTCAACGCCGCCAGATGCCAGATGAACAAGCCGTAGGACCATTCACCCAAGGTGACCATCACCGGGCTGGCCAGCACCCGATGCGACGCCGACGGCCGGTCCAGAACCAGCGGCGCCAGCAGTGCCCAGGCGATGATGGCACCCATCGCCGTTCTGAAGACGAACTGCTCGACACTGGCATGTACCCCCACCGCCGGAATCGCCAGCGGCGACGCCGACAGCACATAGGCGACGAGTGCGAGGCCCGCCATGGGCACCGGGCGGCGGGCGAGCCGGTGCACACGGCCCTCGGGACGGCAGGTCAACTCGGCGAGCAGCATGCCGACGGCGAACCACGAGGCGTACGCAGGCGCCCAATTGAGCGGATTCGCCTCATAGGGAGCCGGGATGGGCAGGTAACCCCAGCCGAGGCTGGCCACCGCGACCGCCACGATGGCGGGCACCCGCATCCTGACCGGAAGTTTCGCCGCAGCCAACGCCAGCAATGGCAGCGCCAGATAGAACGTCACCTCGACCGACAGGCTCCACATCTGGGTCAGTCCGGCGACGAGCGTCTGCGGGACGTAGACCTGGGTGAGGGTCAGGTTGGCCAGCCACACCGAAAGGTCGGCGAAATGGACGTCGGGCAGCAACGCCAGGATGAGGACCACCGCGACCAGATAAGCGGGCATGATCCGCACCAGCCGCGAGCGCAGGTACGGTCCGGTGGCAGGCGCCGGCCGCAACCCGTGGGCCGCGGCGGCATGGCCGCGCCAGAGCAGGAACCCCGACAACGCGAAGAACACCGCCACCGCGAGATCCAGCCGGATCAGCAGGCGCCCGTGCAGTCCGTGGAACTCTCCGGTCTGCACCGCGACATGGGTGACCACGACCGCAAGCGCAGCGGCCGCGCGCAGGCCCTGCAGCGCCGGCAGGAACGTTCGCGTCCCGCCGGCGGGTTCCGGTAGCGAATCCCCCACAACTCCTCAGTGTGCCCGACCGGCACTACCCATGGTGCGCAGCGATCTGAATCCGATCCCCGCGGGCGTCGTCGACAGCAATGGTCACAGCGATGCGCGCGCGAATTCCTCTTCGATGACGGTGACGAAGTGGTCGACATCGGATTCGGTGGTGTCCCATGCGGCCATCCACCGCACCTCGCCTCGCGCCCGGTCCCAGTCGTAGAACCGCACCCGCTCACGGATCCGATCGGCGATCGCGATGGGCAAGGTGGCGAACACCGCGTTCGCCGATGTCTGCTGGGTGAACGACAGCCCCGGCAAGGTGCCCTCGGCGACGCCGGCCGCCAGTGCCGCCCGCAGCCTGGCCGCCATGGCGTTGGCATGGCCGGCACTGCGGATACCCAATCCACCATCGAACAGAGCCAGCAATTGCGCCGAGGCGAAACGCATCTTGCTCGCCAGTTGCATCGTCAGCTTGCGCAGATACACCAGGCCGACGGCACGATCGGGGTTGAGCACCACCACCGCTTCCGCACCGAGCAGACCGTTCTTCGTACCGCCGAGGCTCACGATGTCGATACCCGCGTCGGTGGTGAACGCACGCAACGGCACGTCGAGCGCCGCAGCCGCGTTCCACAACCGGGAACCGTCCATGTGCACCGTCATCCCGCGTGCGTGGGCGAAGTCGGTGAGGGCCCGCACCTCGTCCACGGTGTACACGGTGCCCATCTCGGTGGCTTGGGTGATGCTCACGGCCAACGGCTGGGCCCGGTGCTCGTCGCCCCAGCCCCACGCCTCACGGGCGGCCAGCTCGGGGTCGAGTTTGCCGTCCGCCGTCGGCACCGTCAGCAGCTTGATGCCGGTCATGCGCTCCGGGGCGCCGGCTTCGTCGGTGTTGATGTGAGCGGTGGACGCCGTGACCACCGCGCCCCAGCGCGGCAGCACACTGGTCAACGCGACGACGTTCGCGCCGGTGCCGTTGAAGATCGGGAACACCTCGGCCTGTGCACCAAAATGCTCCCGGATCACCTCTTGCAGGCGTGCGGTGTACACATCGCCTCCGTAGGCGACCTGGTGACCGCCATTGACGACGGCGATGGCCTCGAGGACCTCCGGGTGCACCCCGGCATAGTTGTCACTTGCGAACCCGCGCCAGGACGGGTCGTGCAGACGCGTTACCGGCACACCGGTTACGGCGTCGGCGCGCCGGGCGGAACGATCGGCGGTGCGGCCGGATCGGCCGGTGCCGCGGGGGCGGCGCCCGGAGCCGGATCGGTCACCCACGCCGGCGGGTGCGGATCGCTGAGCGCGACATATCCCGGCGGCAGCGCCGGGCCGCCGCCCGGGGTCCCGGCCGGCGGAAGAGCCACCGGCAGTGCGGGCGTCGACGAACTCGGATCGGTCAGCGACGTGTAGCCGGGCGGCAGCTTGGGCGCGGGGCCAGCGCCGGGAGGCGCTCCGGTCCCGACTCCTGCGTCTTCGGGCGCCATCGTCAGCTCGTCGATGGGGTTCGCGCTGTGGAAGGTGTGCCAGATATCGCGGAGGTAGCCGAGCTGCCCGGGCGTCTGGCCCTGGCCGTACTGCTGATTGGACACCTCGGGCACCGGCGGGGCGCCGGGCGGCGGCGGGGGCTGCGCACCGGCGGGTTCGCCGGCCACCAATACCGGTTGACCGGGGGCGGGCGCGGCGACCGCGTCGGGTGCCCCGGGAGCCGGGGTCGGAATCAGCGGCTCGGGATCGGCGCAGGCTTGACCGGCACCGGCCAATGCGCCGCCCACGAGGAAACCGCCGACGAGCGCGGCCTTCACCGCAGTGGAGATCCGCTCAAACATCACTACAGGTTGTCCTCTCCTAGACACGTGCCCGTAATCCTCCACGTCCGCCCGCTCCCGCGTCAACGCGAACGCACAGGGTCGGCCGGTCGGCGCACCCGGGTGAGGACCTCAGTTCTGCCGCGGAAGCAACTCCTTGGCGAATCTGTCCAGGAACTTCGCGTCATCGGAGGCATCGAGTGGCCGGACCACGAACTTCGTCAACCCGGCGGCGATGTACTCGTCGAGACGCCGGTGCAGGGTGGGCCAGTCGGGTGCGACCAGCTCGGACGGATCGAGGTCGGGCCGCCGCGCCCGGATCGCGTCGGCGATCGTAGGTGGCAGTTCGCCGTCACCGACCGCCAGGTTGATCCCGTAGTGGTCGGGTTCGATCGCCCGCCCGGCCCGCTCGGCGGCTTCGATGATGGCCACCCGCGCCCGGCCGGCTTCCTGCGGCGTCAGAAAGCTGCCCAGCCAACCGTCGGCCAGGGTGCCGATCCGCCGAAACGCCGCCGGCGATGATCCACCCACCCAGATGTCAAGCGGGACATTCGGTTTCGGGACGATGATGGCGTCGCGAACTCGGTGATAGTCCCCGGTGAACGTCACCTCATCCTCGCGGAGCACCCTCCGCAGCAGCCGCAGAGCTTCGTCGAACACCGCGGCGCGGCGACCGTCGGGCACCGGAAAGAGATCCCGTTCGGCCGGCGACGCCGAGCGCAGACCGAACACCGGAAGAACCCGTTTGGGCGCAAGCGCCGCCAGCGATACCAGCTCCTTGGCCACCAGCACCGGATGCCGGCCCGGCAGCACGGCCACGGAGGTGCCGACCTTGAGCCGCTTCGTCCGAGCCAGCGCGAACGCCATCCCGACGACCGGGTCGACGGCGGGCGAGTACACCAGCTCGGAGAACCAGAGCGAGTCGATGCCCGCACTCTCGAGATGGTCGACGATCGCCGGCAACCGCTCCGGGCCGACATCTGCTCCCAGCCCCACGCCGAATCGGATCTTCACAGGCACCACCCTTCGGCTGTCACAACACCACGGGGCGCGGTTTTGTGCCGGTCTTCGTCGCCGCCTGCGTGATTTGGGCGTGCTTACCCGCGCTGAGCGCGGGTAAGCACGCCCAAATCACAGGCGGGCTCCGGTGGCGGCGTCGAAGAGATGCTCGCGGCCGGGCCGCACCTGTACCCGCACCCGATCACCGGGCTGCGGCACGGCCGGCCAGGCGGCCACCACCGACGCCTCGATGACCGCGGTGAGCCTGCGCTCGCCCACCTTCACGATCACCACGTAACGCGGACCGAGCAGCTCGACCAGATCCACCCGCGCGTGCCCATCGGCATCGGGTGCCACGATCAGATCCTCGGGCCGCACCCCGAAGGTCACCGCGCCCGCGACCGCCGCCGGCACCGGCCACGACAGCCCATCGACTTCGAAGACCCCGTCGCGAGTTGTTCCGTCGACGAGATTGGTACCCGGTGATCCGATGAAGCCGGCGACGAACGTGTCGGCCGGCGTGCGGTACAACTCTTCGGGTGTCCCCCGCTGAGCGATTCTGCCGGCGTTGAGCACCACCAACTGGTCGGCGATCGTCATCGCTTCCTCTTGGTCGTGTGTCACGTACAGCGCGGTGATGCCGAGTTCCTGCTGTAGCCGCCGGATTTCGGAGCGCAACTCGACGCGCAGTTTCGCGTCCAGGTTGCTCAGCGGTTCGTCGAACAGGAACACCGACGGGGTGCGCACCAACGCTCTGGCGATGGCCACCCGCTGCTGCTGGCCTCCGGACAGCTGTCGCGGCTTGCGCGTCAACAGATCCTCGATCCCGACGCGGACGGCTGCGGCCCGAGCCCGCTGCGCGGCTTCGGCCTTGCCGACGCCGGCATTGCGCAACGGGAACGCGATATTGCCTGCCACGCTCAGCTGTGGGTACAGCGCATAGTTCTGGAAGACCATGGCCACATCGCGCTCCCGCGGCGCCGCACCGGTGACGTCGCGACCGTCGATACGGACCGTCCCGCCGTCGGCAGTCTCCAAACCGGCCGTGATGCGCAGGGTGGTGGACTTACCGCAGCCGGAGGGCCCGACGAGCACGGTCAGCGATCCATCCGGCAGCGTGAGATCGAGGCCGTCGACGACCGCCGTGCCGCCGTAGGTCTTGGTGATCCCGCTGAGCTCGACCGTGCTCATTTGGTGGCCCCGGCGGTGAGACCGCCGACCAGGAATCGCTGTGCGACCAGAGCCAGCACGTACACCGGCGCGATGCCCAGCAGACCCGCGGCGGCCTGCTGGCCGAACTGGACGTTGCGGTCCCCTTGGAACAGTGACAAACCGACGGTCAACGTCTGACTCTCCTTGGTGACGGCGAGATATACGGCGAACAGAAAATCGTTGTAGCTCAGGAAGAACACCACCAGCAGCGCGGCGATGATGCCCGGCCACAGCAGCGGCAGCACCGCCTTGCGGAAGGCCCCCGCAACGGTCAGCCCGTCGATCACCGCGGCCTCATCGATCTCGACCGGGATGCGCCGCACGAATCCGTCGAGCAGCCAGGCCGCCACGGGCACGTTCGCCACCCCGTTGACGACGACCAAGCCCAGCACGTGGTTGGTCAGGCCGAAGTCGCGCAGCAGGAAGAACAGCGGGATGATCGCCACCACCGGTGGCGCGCAGTAGCTCGCCAACAGCGCGGTCAGCAGGCGTTCGCCGTTGAACCGGCGCGCCGTGAAATACGCTGCAGGCGTGGCGATCGACACCGCGAGGAGGGCAGCGCCGACGGCCGAGATCCAGGAGTTCTGCAGCATCGATCCCAGCGAAATGGTGTCGAACACCGAGGTGAAGTTCGCCGACGTCCACTGGCTCGGTAACAGGCTGGAGTTCAGCACATCCCCGGGTGGCCGCAGCGACAGTGACACCAGATACCCGATCGGCACCAGGGCGACGATGACCGCGGCAACCACAGCGGCCGAAGCGATCCAACGCGTTCTCATGTCTGCTCAACCTTCACCACTCGGGCACGGGCCTTGGTGAGTACGGTCGCCACCGCTCCCACGACGACCGCGAACACGAGGGTCTGCGCGGCTGCGGTGCCCATGTCGAAACTGCCCCGCAGACCTGTCTGATAGATGACGTACGGCGTGAGCGTGGTCGCGAAACCCGGTCCCCCCGAAGTGATCACGACGATCAGATCGAACACCTTGTAGCCGATGACGAGTTCGAGGGTCGACACCGCCAATGCGGTCGGGGCGATGGCCGGCCAGGTCACCGTCGTGAAGGTGCGCCACCCACCGGCACCGTCGACGCGTGCGGACTCGAGCAGGTCTTGGCGTACCACGCCGAGCGCGGCGAACAGAATCAATACGGCGAACGGCGTCCATTGCCACACATGGATGATGAGCAGCACCGCGAACGCTCCGGGTCCGGAACCCAGTGGGTTGAATCCTCCCAACCCGACCGCGGCGAACGCAGCGGCCAGCCCGCCACCGACGGGTGCCAGTAACAGTTTCCATGACACGCCGATCAAGACCGGCGCCGTTACCAGGGGTAGCAGCAACAACGCGCCCACCGCGCCGAAGCGGGTGCCCCTGGCGCGAAGCAGCAGCGCCAGAGCCAGGCCCAGACCGGTGGTCAGTACCGTCGCGACCGCGGCGAACAGCGTCGACCGCCACAGCGACGGCGTGAATGATGGTGCGGCGAAAGCGGTCTGGAAGTTGTCGACGCCGGTGAACGCGCGCAACGGGTGCGCCAGCGACGAATCCGTGAGTGCCAGCGCCAGCAGATACCCGGTCGGATAGACCAGGAACAACACCAGTCCGGCGATGGCGGGCAGGGCCAGCCAGAGCGGGACGCGTCGCGTCATGTCGCGGCGCTCTCCCAGCTCTTCTGTGCATTCTCCAGTGACTGCTCCACGGTCTGGGTGCCCGCGATGGCCAAGGCCAGCTGGTCGACCAGGTCCTGCAGCAGCTTGGGTGCGCCCTTCTCCTTGGGCCACACCAGCGGATTGCCACCCAGTCCTTCGCGAATGGGGGCAATGGCCTTGGTCACCACCTTGGCGTAACCGTCCGAATTCAGGACATCGCCGCGCACCGGGTCGATACCCGCACCCGCCGTTGAGGACACTTTGAGGTTCTGGGCCGCCGCAGTGGCCCAATTCAGGAACGCGGCGGCAGCATCCTGGTGCTTGGAAGCCGCCGAGATGCCCAGGCCGAAGCCGGCGTCCAACGCGGCCCGCGGCGTGGTGTTGGCACCACCGACGGGCAGCGAGACCGCGCCCCATCGGCCGGCGATCTTGGACGCCGACGGATCTTCGGCACGCAACGCCATATCGGTCCAGGTGTCCAACAGCGCGCCCTGTCCGCTGAGGAACGCCGTGTTCGCCTGGTCGAAGCCGACCTGCAAGGGCGTCGGTAAAGCCACCGGTGCGACATCGACGAGATGCGTGAGTGCGGCGACCGACGCGTCGGAGGTCAGCGCGGGTTTACCACTGCCATCGACCAATTCGCCGCCGTACCCGGTCAGCCGGTTGATGTACGAGCAGCCGAGGATCATCGGGACCTGCTGGCCGGACACGATGGCGCCGTAGGCGGCACCGTGGGAATCCCTGGTGATCTTGGCAGCGATCGTGTCGTACTCGTCCCAGGTCTTGGGCGGCTCGAGTCCGTACCGCTCGAGCAGTTCGGCGTTGTAGAACAGGATGTGCACGTCGCCGTCGTAGGGCAGTCCGTAGCGTTTGCCGCCCAGCAGCGTGTACGGGTCGTAGATGGATTTCAGGTAGCCGTCCACACCGATCGCGGATTTGTTGGTGTTGATCCAGTCCGTCAGATCGACCAGTGCGCCGGCATCCACCAGGTCGCCCAGACCGAAGTAGAAGTAGTCGAATACGTCGAATTCACCGGTGCCGCTTTGCACGTCGAGGATCTGCTTGCTGGTCAGCTGGTCGTACGGCGCCGCCGTCACCTCCAGCGTGCCACCGGTCTGCTGCTTCCACGCCGGGGCCAGCACATCGCGGAAGGAAGTCACATGCGGCTGGTTGACCAACAATTTCAGCGTCACACCGTCGAACTTGCCCGACACCGCGGTGTTGGCGGCCAGTGCATTTCCGCCACCGGAGGAACCGCAGGCAGCGAGTGCGGGGGCCAGCAGTGCGGCTCCCCCGGCGAGTCCGAACAGTTGCAGCGCACGGCGGCGCGAGAGGGCAGAAGACATCACGCGGTGTGACGGTACGAAGAGGACCGGGGTCCGCGCGAGGGAAAAACTCACGGCGATCTTGAACGAGCACCTACCGGCACGCGGCTACGCTGACGTCTCGTGCCGGACTACATCGACGAACAGCGCCGCGAATTCGCCTTCAGCGTGCTCGGCGGGCCGACGACCGTCGTCGACATCGCCGGGCAGCGCATCGTCATCGACCCGACATTCGATCCACCCGGTGCGCACGCCTACCTCACCAAGACCGCCGGTCCCGCCGTGCCGACCGAGGCCCTCGGCCGGATCGATATCGTGCTGGTCAGCCACGACGAACATCCGGACAATCTGGACACCACAGGCCGGCAGCTGGCCCGCGACGCTCCCCTGGTGCTGAGTCACCCGCGTGCTGCGCCACGCCTCGGACCGTCCGCCCGCGGCCTGGCGGCCTGGGAGTCCGTGGAGTCGAAGGGCCTCACCATCCAGGCGGTGCCCGCGGTACACGGCCCGGCCGACGGGCAGCGCGACGAGCATGGCTTCGTCAATTGTGAGGTGACCGGATTCGTGCTCAGCGGTCCAGAGGTTCCCACCGTGTACCTCAGTGGCGACAACGCCTCACTCGACGCGGTACGGGCGATCAGGGACCGGGTCGGTGCGGTCGACATCGCCGTGCTGTTCGCCGGCGCAGCCCGGGTACCGACCAAGGAACGCAACCGCCCGCTGACGCTGACCGGCCAGCGTGCCGCGGCCGCCGCGGAAGTGCTGGGCGCCAAGGTCGTCATTCCCGCCCATCTGGACAGCTGGGCGCATTTCAGTGAAGGGCTGGACGAGTTCGTGGCGGCATTCGACGAAGCCGGACTGGGTCATCTGGTGGCCACCGCCCCGCACGGCCAGTGGATCGTGCCCGGCTCAGCGGCTGTGTGAGTCGAAGAACTGCCATGACTCCTCCGAGGCGTCGAACCCGCGGCTCGCCAAGCCCACGGCGTGCGCGGGCAACACCTCGGGTGCGCCGGGCCAGGTGTGCCCACCGCCGTTGACCCGCATGAACACCACCTCGCCGCCGGGTGCGCAGGGCGCGAAGTCGATCCGATCGGTCTGCGTTCCGTCGCCGCTGGGTGCGAGCTGCTGCTGCGCGGGCGTACCGGCACAGCCGTTGAGCCGGCCCCACCGTTGCACCATCGCCGGCGCCGACACGATGTCGCTGGCACCGCCGCGGCCCATCATCGGGCCGCCACCGAACGGGACGATCGGGTCGGCCGTGCCGTAGGTCGCCATCACCGCGACGGGGCGTGACGGCGCGCAACCCACATTCGAGCCGAGGGTGCCCGCGACGGGCGCGATGGCGGCGAACAGGTCGGCGCGGTCACAGGCCAGCCGATTGGCCATGAAGGCGCCGGCCGACAGCCCGGTGAGGAACACACGACCGGGGCTGATCCCATAGTCGGACACCAGCTTTGACACCAGTGTGGTGATGAAACCGACGTCGTCGACACCCTGGCGGTCCGGTTCGGAGGCACCACGACCGTCGGCCCAGCTCATATCGATGCCGTCGGGATAGACGACGGCGAAGCCGTGTGCGTCCGCCACGGCGTTGTAGTGGGTGAGCGCGGCCTGTTCGCGCCCGGACACACCCGCGGCGTGCAAATTCACCACCAATGCCGACGGATGAGTCACCCCGGCCGGCACGTGTATCTCATACGTCCTAGACAGTCCCCCGACGTCGATTGCCGCCGCTCGGGCCGGCACCGCTGAGACCGTCGCGGCACCGAACATCACGGTCGCCGCGGCGCACATCGCGCCGGCCCGTTTCAGGACGCTATGCATGGGCGCACCGTAGAGCGGTCCGGCGAACGTTTGCCGAACAGCAGGTGACCGGGGCCG
This sequence comes from Mycobacterium hackensackense, assembly GCF_025822555.1. Taxonomy (NCBI): domain Bacteria; kingdom Bacillati; phylum Actinomycetota; class Actinomycetes; order Mycobacteriales; family Mycobacteriaceae; genus Mycobacterium; species Mycobacterium hackensackense. The sequence continues at coordinate 29,182 of NZ_JACKUC010000038.1, read as the reverse complement.
GCCACAGCGTGCGCACAATGGGATCCAATATCGTGCTCAGAATTCGCGACACCTTTCCTGTTTAGCAAAATTCACAGCTTCTCGTTGCGCAATTTGCCGATACCGCCGAGGTTATTAACGCGAACGTCGGACGTGTTGACTTCACATGCACATTCGCCATCGATCGGCAGCGTTCGTCGATGCACGGCGAATTAACCTTGATTTGCGGGATAATTCGCGCCGCGCGGCGGGCGCCCGAACGTGCGGACCCGGGGCCACCGCGGTGTGCACGGCCCTGAACGCGGATCGTATGATGGTTTCGCACAACATTTTTCAGTACTTCACCGGCAGTACGCCGGCGACGTCTGTGCCGACAGAGAAGGGTTTGAGATTGAGTCGGTCACGACGCCGAGGGGATACTTGGCACGACCAATTCGCCGGCGGTATCAGGCTTCGCATTTCGGATATCACAGCCCGTCTGCTCAATTCACCGCCGTTCAATTCCATGGTGACGCGGAATTACGAATCGCGTCTGGCGCAATACCGTTCGGCACTTCCGCCGGTCAGTGCCGCAGATGCCGCGGTCGCCGCCGCGCTGAAATCGGGTCATATCGCCGGCCGCCGGGTTCGCCTGGACACCGACACCCAGGCCGCCGCCCAGCGCGCCGTCGACTGGCTGCGCGAACGCAGCCTCGCCGAGGCCGTCGAATACCTGCCGCTGCACCTGCTCGAGGACGACCCGGCCCTGTTTCTGTGGGGCCTGAGCGAGGAGAACCTCGACATCGCCGAGCGGCACATCGGACTCCCGGTGCGCTATCACGGGTTGGAGGTGAGGGCCGAACGGGCCGCGTCCCCCGATCCCCGACACCTGGTCCGCCACTGGCACTTCGATCTCGAAGACCGCCGGATGCTCAAGATCATCGTGTATCTGAGCGACGTCGATGAGAGCACCGGACCGTTCGAGTTCCTTCCGCTGGCCGCCAGCGACCTGACCCGGCAGACCCTGCGGGTGCGTCCCGGCCTCACCTTTCTGCCGGACGCGGATGTCACGGCGGCGGTGCCTTCATCGCTTTGGCAACGGGTGACCGGTCCGGCCGGGACGGCGGTGTACGCCGACACGGCGCGGCTGTTGCACCGGGTCAAAGCCCCGACGGGCGGTGACCGATATTCGGTCACCTTCGTCTACTCCAGTGATCGGCCCCGTCACGCGCTGGCCCGGTTCATGCCCCCCGCGCGCATCGTCGAGTCCGTGCTGGAGGATCTGACACCACGCCAGCGGCGGGCCCTGGCAGTACCCGATCGCGCGAGCGGAGAATTCGGCCGAAAGACGTTGCAGCCCTGATCGGTGACGGATCACCGGACCGACCCGTCGAGCAGATCGCGGAACCGCGACGCCGGGTACACCCGCGCACCGGTCGCGTGCACACGTTCGGCCAGGACGCGATCCGAGGTGACGACCGTGATCGCATCCGGGGCGGGATCGGCATGCAGCAGCCGGACGATCTCGTCATCGGCCGAATTCGGCGCGGCTGCCGGAGCGTGCGCGATCTCGATCAGGGTGGAACGGATCGGCGGTGAGGGCCGCCGTTCCAGAACGACGGTCACCCGATGTCCGTCGGCCGCCCAGCCCTCGAGCTTGGTCACCAGCGCGACCATGGCCGCGTGGCGGTCCTTCCACCAGCCGTCCGGGCGCGCGCCGATGACGTTCATCGCGTCGATGATCCAGCGCACGGATGCGACGTTAGTAGAGTCCGGATATGGACTCCTCGGAGCAGCGGCTACGTGATCTCAAGCTGCTGCGCCGGGTCCGGGACCGGATGGACCGCGAGTATGCCCAGCCGTTGGACGTCGAGGCGCTGGCCAGGGGTGTGAACATGTCGGCCGGGCATCTCTCGCGGCAGTTCAAGCTCGCGTTCGGCGAGTCGCCGTATTCGTATCTGATGACCCGCCGGATCGAGCGGGCGATGGCGCTGCTGCGCCGTGGCGATCTGACCGTCACCGAAGTCTGTTTCGCGGTGGGCTGCTCATCGCTGGGGACCTTCAGCACCCGGTTCACCGAGTTGGTCGGCATGCCACCCAGCGCCTACCGCGAGCAGACGGCCGCTGCGGCGGCGGGTTCGGTGGGGCTGCCGTCGTGTATGGAGAAGAACGTGACCAAACCGATCAGGAATCGAGAAGCCCCGGCTGTAGGCCTGCACCTAGCGTGAATCGCATGGCGAACATCGATATCACCATCCACAACACCTTCCTGCCCCATGACGACCCCGAGGAATCGCTGGCGTTCTACCGGGACACGCTGGGTTTCGAGGTCCGCCTCGACGTCGGCTCCGGCAAGATGCGCTGGATCACCGTCGGACCGCCCAACCAACCCGCCACCTCCATCGTGCTGCACCCACCGGCCGTCGGCCCCGGCACCACCGACCAGGAGCGGCGCACCATCGCCGAGATGATGGCCAAGGGCACCTACGCGATCGTCGTGCTCGCGACCAGCGACCTCGACGCCACCTTCGAGCGGCTGCAGGGCACCGACGCGGACATCGTGCAGGAGCCCACCGAGCAGCCCTACGGCGTGCGTGACTTCGCCGTTCGCGACCCCGCGGGCACCATGGTCCGCATCCAGGAAGTGCGATGAACACCGGAGAAGGAAAGGACTCTCACCGATGACCGCGAAATCCGGGAACGACTCCCCCACCGCCCTGATCGATGCGCGCATCCGCGAGGACGACACGATCGACGAGTCGGCGCTGACCGCCCTGGTGCGCGAGGCGATCGAGCTGAACACCGCGCGATGACCCCGGTTGCCGACAGCCACGACCGGATCCGGGTGACCGGCGCGCGGGAGAACAACCTCAAGGACATCAGTCTCGAACTGCCCAAGCGCCGCCTGACGGTGTTCACCGGGGTGTCCGGTTCCGGCAAGAGCTCGCTGGTGTTCGACACGATAGCCGCCGAATCTCAGCGCCTGATCAACGAGACGTACAGTGCTTTTGTCCAGGGTTTCATGCCGACGCTGGCGCGCCCGGACGTCGACGTGCTCGACGGACTGACCACCGCGATCATCGTCGACCAGCAACGTCTGGGCACCGACCCCCGCTCGACGGTCGGTACCGTCACCGATACCGGGGCGATGCTGCGCATTTTGTTCAGCAGGCTGGGCGCCCCGCATATCGGTTCACCACAGGCATTTTCGTTCAATGTGGCCTCGATCAGCGGTGCCGGGGCGGTGACGATGGAACGGGGCGGCAAGACCGTCAAGGAGCGCCGCGAGTTCAGCATCACCGGCGGGATGTGCCCGCGCTGCGAGGGCCGCGGCACGGTCAACGATATCGACCTGAGCGCACTGTACGACGACACCAAGTCCCTCAATGAGGGGGCACTGTCCATTCCCGGCTACAGCATGGACGGCTGGTACGGCCGGATCTTCCGGGGCTGTGGGTTCTTCGATCCGGACAAGCCGATCCGCAAGTACACCAAGAAGGAACTGGACGCGCTGCTGCACAAGGAGCCCACCAAGATCCAGGTGGACGGGATCAATCTGACCTACGCCGGTCTGATCCCGACCATCGGAAAGTCCTTCCTGTCCAAGGATATCGACGCGATGCAGCCGCATATCCGAGCCTTCGTCGAGCGCGCGGTCACCTTCACGGTCTGCCCGGAGTGCGACGGCACCAGGCTCTCGGAGCTGGCCCGCTCGTCGAAAATCCAGGGCCGCAACATCGCCGAGGTCAGCGCGATGCAGATCAGTGACCTCGCCGACTGGATCACCGGGGTCGACGACCCCACCGTCGCACCCTTGCTGACCGCGTTGCGCGCAACCCTGGATTCCTTCGTCGAGATCGGGCTGGGCTACCTTTCCCTGGACCGGCCGTCGGCTACCTTGTCGGGCGGGGAAGCCCAGCGGGTCAAGATGATTCGCCAGCTCGGCTCGTCACTGACCGATGTCACCTACGTGTTCGACGAACCCACCGTGGGCCTGCATCCGCACGATATCGCGCGGATGAACGAGCTGCTGCTTCGACTGCGCGACAAGGGCAATACCGTGCTGGTGGTCGAACACAAGCCGGAGACGATCGCGGTGGCCGACCACGTGGTCGACCTGGGCCCGGGCGCAGGCGCCGCGGGTGGCGAGGTGGTGTTCGAGGGCACTGTCGCCCAGCTCCGCAAGAGCGGCACGCTGACCGGACGCCATCTCGATGACCGGGCCGCGTTGAAGGACACCGTGCGCGAATCCACCGGGGCCATGGAGATCCGCGGCGCCGACATGCACAACCTCGCGGGAGTGGATGTCGATATCCCACTCGGCGTGCTGGTGGTGGTGACCGGGGTCGCAGGCTCGGGGAAGAGTTCGCTGATCCACGGCTCGGTCGCCGGACGCGAGGGTGTGGTGGCCGTCGACCAGTCCCCCATCCGCGGCTCCCGGCGCAGCAATCCCGCCACCTACACCGGTCTGCTCGAGCCGATCCGCAAGGCCTTCGCCAAGGCCAATGGGGTGAAACCGGCGCTGTTCAGCGCCAATTCGGACGGCGCCTGCCCGGCCTGTAAGGGCGCGGGGATCATCTACACCGATCTGGCGATCATGGCGGGGGTGTCGACGACATGCGAGGAGTGCGAGGGCAGGCGGTTCGATTCGTCCGTACTGGCGTACACCTTCGGTGGCCGCAACATCAGCGAGGTGTTGGCCATGCCGGTGACCGAGGCGCGGGAGTTCTTCGGCGCCGCCGGCGGGCAGGAGCGCAGCGACTCGGGGAATCGAACAGGGCAGGAGATCCCCGCAGCGCAGAAGATCCTGCAGCGGCTGGCCGATGTGGGGTTGGGTTACGTGACGCTGGGCCAGCCGTTGACCACCCTGTCCGGCGGTGAGCGGCAACGGTTGAAACTGGCCTCCCAGCTGGCGGAGAAGGCCGACGTCTACGTGCTGGACGAGCCGACATCGGGACTGCATCTGGCCGATGTCGACCAGCTCCTGGCCCTGCTGGACCACATCGTCGACTCGGGCAAATCGGTCATCGTCATCGAGCACCACCAGGCCGTGATGGCGCACGCGGACTGGATCATCGATCTGGGCCCCGGCGCGGGGCACGACGGCGGCCGGGTGGTCTTCGAGGGGCCGCCACGCACGCTGGTCGATGATCGCGGCACACTGACCGGCGATCATCTGGCCGCCTATGTCGGCGCGTGATCAGGTCAGGGCCGAGTACATCAACCCGGACGGGTCGTACCGGCGGCGCACCGCTGCCCACCGCTCCAGGTTGGTGCCGAAGTAGCGGGCCGGCGCCACCCCTGGCTCCACGTAATTGACATAGGCCCCAACCGAATCCGGATGGACCGCCGCGTGTGCATCGGCCAGCCACGCCGTCGCCGCGGCGATGTCCGGCGCCTCGGTGTACCACTGCACACACGCCGCCTGGCGGCGCCACGGGAACGCGGTGTCGCCGGGCTGCTGATCGCCGATCGCCCCGTCCAGTGACTCCACGACGGCGGTCGCGGCACCCGAGGTCACCGGCCAAGCCGACATGGCGGACACCAGCTTTTCCGCCGTGGCCGGTGTCAGCGCCCCGAGGACGTCGGATCCGGCCACGAAGGCCCGCGGCCTGGTGGCGTCCGATCCGCCCGCGAAATAGTGCACCAGGTCCAGATGGCCGAAGGTCTTGACGGTGCTGCGCTGCGGCGCCACCCCGATCGCCGCACGCACGTCGGCGGCCGCGGCCGGGCCGGCACCCGCGGGTGTCGCCAGCACCACCGAGCAGCGCAGCCCGGGGTCCGGGCCCGCGGTGAGGTTCACCATGCCCCAGGTCGATCGCCCGGCAGCACCCAGCCAGCTGTGCCAGCCGGAGATCATCTGCACCGCAGCGGATTCCGGGAATGCCATGGTGACGACATCGCGATCGGCGGTGGCGAAGGTCCGGAAGTGCAACGAGATCACGACACCGCAACTGCCCCCACCGCCGCCGCGTAACGCCCAGTACAGGTCGGCCTCCCGGTCGGCTGATGCGGTGACCATGTCCCCGCCCGGCAACGCCACCACCGCGGAGACCAGCGCATCGCAGCTCAGACCGAAGCGCCGCGCGCCGGACCCGAGACCACCACCCAGGGTGAGGCCGGAGACCCCGACGCTCGGACAGCTGCCGGTCGGGATGGCGCGTCCGAAGGCAGCCAAGGCGGTCTGGACCGACGCCAGATCGGCCCCGGCTGCAATGGTCGCCACGCCGGTTGCCGGGTCATAGCTCACCCCGCCGGGCAGTCCACGCAGATCGAGCACGAGCGCAGAGTCGGCGGCAGACGCGCCGATATAGGAGTGCCCGCCGCACCGCGGTGTCACTTTCAGCGCATGGTCGGCGGCAAAGCGCATCGCCTTCTGCACGTCGCCTGTCGAGGAGACCGAGACGACGGCCGCCGGCGTGGCATCGTCGTACCGGGCGTTGAAGATGCGCTTGGCCGAACCGTAGGCACCGTCGGCCGGGAGGATGACGGCTCCGTCGATACCCTCGGCCAGGGCGCGCCAGTCCGGGCGACCTGCGGCGGTCGATGCGGGGCTCACCCCTGGCTGCGATGTCGCGGGCGCGCAGGCGCCCAGTGCCGCACCGGCGAGCAACCCGAGCGCACCGCGCACGAACGTCTGCCGTGCCAGCTCGACCATGGGATCAGGATGCCAGAGACCGAACACCGCATTGCCGTACTTGACACCTGTCAAGTATGGTGTCGGGCATGCTCGCCCAGGACGTGCTCACCACCGTGCCCACCACCACCGCCGAGGCACTGGAGGTGTTCGACGCCGCCCCTGCGGTGGAGCCGGAGTTCATGCTCGGCACCTGGCGCGGCGCGGAGGTGCCCACCGGGCATCCGCTGGACGGTCTGCTGGCCGTCAGCGGATGGTGGGGCAAGCAGTTCCTGAGCGCGGAGAAGGTGCATCCGTTGCTCTTCCCCACCAGGGACGGCAATGCGCTGTGGGCGATGAACCCCGTGTTGGCGTTCGGCAGCCTCGGTGTCGCCACCAAACTGCCTTTCATCAAGCATCTTTCGCTCACCCGGCCCGTCACCGCCCTGCGGCCGGTGTTGCGGACCTCAGCGCCGAAGGCGAGGCTGCGCACCACCCGCTACCGCGGGGTCGACACCGCGACGATGATCTACGACCAACTGCCCATCAACGACGTCTTCCGCAAGCTGTCCGAGGACGAGGTGATCGGGGCGATGGATCTGCGCGGCGTGCCACGCCCCTATTTCTTCGTGCTACGCCGCGACACCTCACTGCCCGTCCTGTGATTTGACCGCCTCGACGAAGTAGCCGCGCGGCACACCCGGCACCTCCATCGGCACGACGGGCGCGGACCATCGCTCCCACGCATTGCCCGGGACCGCGATGTCGGTGACGACCGCCGTCCAGCCATGGCGCTCGGCCAACTCGCCCGGGCTGTCGGAACCGAACAACCACGGCGAGCCTTGTGCGGCCATCGATTCCAGCAGGCCGGCCATCGTCGGCGAATCCAGCAAGGCCTGCCCCACCACCTCGTACAGCAACACCGAAGCGGGTGCCGACAGCGCATCGATGCGAGCGAACAGCGCCCGGACCTCGGCCGCCTCCAGGTACTGCAGCAGCCCCTCGATCAGCCACACCGACGGCGCACCCGTATCGAAGCCCGACGACGTCAGCGCGGCCGGCCAGTCGTCGGCCAGGTCGACTCCGACTGCCACCCGGTGGCAGCGCGGGGCATCTCCGGACAGCAACCGGTCCTTGGCCGCGATGACCGCCGGCTGGTCGAGTTCGTAGACGCGCACTCCGTCCGACCAGTCCAGGCGGTACGCCCGGGCATCCATCCCGGCGGCCAGGATCACCACCTGGCCCACGGTCGCCGTGGCGCGCAGCAGCGCCTCGTCCCAGAACCGCGTCCGCACCACGATCTGAGCGCCTGCCTGCTCACCGGCGGCGGCGATCGCCGCGTCCAGGTTGCGGCGACCGGTCTCACCGGCAAGTTTCTCCGCGAACGGATCCGTGAACAGCCGGTCCTCCCGCACCGATTCTCTGGCCCGGATGGCCGCTACCAGCAGAGCTGTGCCGGCCACCGCTTCTCGCGTCTTGTGCATGGAGTCATCCTTGCCCGTGCCGGCCCGCGTGACTTGGATATTTCTGCCCGAGCTCGACATGGCTTGGCAGCCAGGACCGGCGGTCGGCGTACTGCGACGGCGTCATGCCGGTGAACTCCCGGAATTCACGGACGAAATGTGACTGGTCGAAATACCCGAGATCGGCCGCGATATCCGCGCCCCGCCCGGCGTTTCCGTCGAGTCTGCGCAGCGCGCCCTGCAACCGCCGCACCCGCTGATAGGCCTTGGGCGTCAGTCCCACTTCCGCCCGGAACCGGTCGGCCAGCCGCCGCGCTGACCAGCCCATCTCCGCGCGGACCTGCGAGATCCGCACCGAGGGGTCCGATTCCACCGATCGCAGCACCGCCATGATCTCGGCGCTCGGACGGCGTTGGTGCAGCCGGCGCCGTTCCCGCAGAAATGCCTCGACGAGCGTGATTCGGTCGCGGGCAGTGCGCGCATCCAGGAGCTGTTCGTGCAACTGCGCAGCCGGCCGGCCGCAGACATCGACCAGACCCGCGCACACATTCTCCAGCGCACCCATCCCGGTGCCCAGGAATCCCAGCGCGCCGGCGGGTTTGAAGTGGACGGTCATCACGGTCTGCGCCGCGTCGATACCGGTGATGTACGAGTTGGTTCCGGCGCCGACAATGAACGCGGACGGCACCTCGAGCCGGGTGCACCCGTCGCCGGCATAGAAGTCGACCTGCGCCCGCCCGCTCACGTCGATGACGACCGTCGCCGCGCCACGTGGCAGCGCGCGGCTGCGATGCGGTTCGCCCGCCGCACGCTCCCAGTAGCCGTAGTAGTCGACGACTTCGGCGAGCGCCGGGCCCGGCCGGTACAGCCGCGGACCCGTCACCGGTCCCCGCCGTGGTGCTGCCGCCACTGGGAGATCCTGCGGCCCACCGCATCCGCCGCTGTCGTCGCCGCCTGGCCGACACCGTCGGCGATGCCGCCGAGACCGTCGCGAATACCGCGGATCAGCGGATCGTCCGACTGGTCGAAACCATCCTTGTAATGCCGGGCCGTCTCGGTCACGTCATCGACCCAGCCGGACGTGTCCTCGGACCGCCGCGGGTAGTCGCCCGCCAGCACCGCGCCGTAGCCGCCGGTGTCCACCCACGCCGTCAGCGCCGCGGCCCGCAGCACCGAGAACGGGTGGGTCTGCAACTCGAGATTGAGCAACTTGAGCAGTCCGTCGCGCATGTCGCCGGTGCGTTCGTACTCCTGCGCCTGCGCCAGGAAGGCCTGCGAATCCAGCTTGTCCAGGTGCCCGCCGCCGGCGAGTTTGAGTTCCACCCGGATGGCCACGTCGACATCCTGGGCACACAGCAGTCCGGCGCGGTCCCCCGAAAGTTCAGATTTGCGTTGCCATTCCAGCAAGGCGGCCACAATGGCGCGCAGGGCCCAGCCGCCGATGGGGATGAAACCGAACGACGAGGCCAGCCGCATCAGATGCATGACCATCGTGCGGTACACCGCGTGCCCGGATAGTGCATGGCCGAGCTCGTGGCCGATCACGAAACGCATCTCGTCGTGCGACATCAGGTCGTAGAGCCCCGAGGTGATCACGATGAACGGGGTGTCCATACCGATCGTGTAGGCGTTGGCCAGCGGTGACTGCGTGACGAACAGCTCCGGCTTGGCCGGGGCGTCGAGTACCTGCACGCATTCGTCGAGCAGGGCATCGAGATCGGCGAACTGCCGCGGCCCCACCCGCGCTGCGGACGCCAGGTACAGCAGCCGGTGCTGACGCTCGCGCAGCGCGCCGGACAGTACCTTGAGCACCTGGTCGAAACCCTTGAGGCGGCGCAACGCCGTCAGCGCCGTGCGATCGGCCGGGTGCTCCCACGCGCGCGAGCTGATATCGGGGAAGACGGTTCGTGCCGTCGCCGGTGTGTGCTCCATACAGCTGCCTCCCTCGGTCGGCAGCTCAACCCTACGCAATCAGCGATTTGTGCACGCCTACCGGCGCTTACCGCCGGAGAACGTGCACAAATCGCGAGGGGGGGCGTCAGGCGATGATGCGTCCCAGATACGGCGTCATGGTGTCGGTGCGCACCGGCGAGACTGCGACGCCCTGGCTGGTGGTCTCCACCATCTGGCCGTTGCCGATGAACAGCGCCACGCTCTGGGTGCCGTCCGGGCCGTAGAAGATCAGGTCGCCCGGCAGCGCCTGCGCGGGCAGCACCTTCTGGGCCACCTTGTACTGCTCACCGGAGGACCTGGGCAGTTTGAGGCCGACGCCGGCGAACGCGTAGACCATGAGGCCGGAGGCGTCGAACCCGACGACGTTGGCGGACGGGTCGGCTACAGGAGATGCCGCCGTGGGCGCGGCCAGTCCCGGGAAGTTCAGCCCGGGCACCAGACCAGGGGTGCCGGCGGCCACCTGCGGGGTGCCGAATCCGGTCGCGGGGTCGGCGGCCAGTGGTGTGACCGCTTGCGGCACACCGACACTCGGGCCGTTGGCGTTTCCGCCGCCGTAGGTGAAAGGAACCCCGCGCTGGGACAGCGCGCGCTGGATCACGAAATCGATCGCCTGCTGGTTGCGCGCGGGCCGGCCGAACGGGTCCGCCGCGGCGATACCGGGGGTGGCCAGCAGCACTGCCAAGCCGATCAACAAGGCACAGATGCGCTTCATCCGAACCTCAACTCTCTGCAACTCACGCGGGATTCACGGTGTGACGTCGAAATTGACGGCCACTGAAGACAGTTCTACCGGCTTTTAGGGCAACCGCCCAAACTCAGTGCGGCACAACGCTGATGAGATGCAATACCGTGACACAAAAGTGACCGTGACACGAAAAAGCACCGGCCGGTCGCGCGAATCCGCACGACCGGCCGGTGCCGTCGAACTGGGCGATCTACTGAGCGGCGGACAGTGCGGCGTCGTAGTCCGGCTCGCTGCCGATCTCCGGGACCAGCTGGGTGTAGGCGACGTTACCGTCGGCACCGATCACCACGATGGCGCGTCCGAGCAGGCCGGCCATCGGTCCGTCGACGATGGTGATGCCGTAGTCCTCGCCGAAGCTGTCGCGGAAGGCCGACGCGGTGGTGACGTTCTCGATACCTTCCGCACCGCAAAAGCGCTTCTGCGCGAACGGCAGGTCCTTGGATACGTTGACCACGGTGGCACCACCCGCGGCGGCCCGCTCGTTGAAGGTCCGGACGCTGACCGCACACACCGGCGTGTCCACCGACGGGAAGATGTTCAGCACGACGGGCTTGCCGCTGAACTGCTCATTGCTGACGACACCGAGGTCGGTGCCGGTCAGAGCGAAGCCGGGGGCCGGAGCGCCCACAGCAGGAAGCTCGCCAATGGTGTTGATGGGGTTCCCACGCAAGGTTATCTGTGCCATGGCGACCAGTCTGTCAAAGACCGGGTCCGGCGTGCAGGCCAGGGGCGCGATTGCGGGTACGGGCCGGACAAGCTGGCAGGATGGCACGGTGTTCGTCCTTCCCCACGCGGTGGCCGCCATGGCGGCGCGGGGCCCGCAGTGGCAGGCGTGGGTGGACCGGCTGCCCGCGATCGTGACCGGACAGCTGAGGGACTGGAGCCTGACCCCCGACGGCGTCCCGGCGCACGGATTCTGCTCGGTCGTGCTGCCGGTGCGCGCCGATGACGGCAGTGCCGCGGTGCTGAAGGTGGCCTTTCCCGACGACGAGTCCGAACACGAACACCTGGCGCTGCGACGGTGGGGTGGCGCGGGTGCTGTACGGCTGCTGCGTGCGGACCCGCACCGGCGGGCCATGTTGCTCGAACGGCTGCACGAACGAAACCTCAACGAGCTCTGGGATATCGAGGCATGCGAGGTGGTCGCCGGGCTCTACGCCCGGATACACGTCGCCGCGCTACCGCAACTGCGACCACTGACCGGATTCATCCGGGAATGGACGGCCGAACTGCGGAAGCTTCCCCGCAGCGCCGCGGTGCCGCGCCGGTTGGTGGAGCAGGCGATCAGTCTGGGCACCGACCTCGCCGAGGACCCTGCCAGCGGGGGCACACTCATCCACGGCGACCTGCACTACGAGAACGTGCTCGCCGCCGACCGGGAACCGTGGCTGGTGATCGACCCGAAACCGATGAGCGGCGATCCGCATTACGAGATCGCGCCCATGCTGTTCGACCGCTTCGACGAGTTGGAGGGGTACGTCCGGGAAGGGGTGCGCCGCCGGTTCCACACGATGGTCGACGCCGCCGGGTTCGACGCCGACCGGGCCCGGGCGTGGGTGATCGTGCGGATGATGCACGACGCGATGTGGGAGCTCACCGAGAACGACGTACCCGACGCGCACTATCTGACCACCTGCGTGGCGATCGCCAAGGCGGTTCAGGACTGATCCGCTGGGCCCTCAGATTCGCACCGGCAGCGACGAGATGCCACGCAGCGTCACATTGGGCTTGTAGACGGGCTCGCCGCCGAGGCGGGCATCCGGGAACCGGGCGGTGACCGCCGACAAGGCGATCGATGCCTCCAACCGCACCAGTGCGGCGCCCAGGCAGAAATGAGTGCCGTGGCCGAAACCCAAGTGCCGGATGACTTTTCGGTCCGGATCGAACTCGTCGGGTCGCTCGTTGGCGGCAGGGTCGCGATGCCCGGCGGCCAGCAGCACGATCATCGTGTCGCCCTTGGGCACCGTCACGTCCGGTAAGACGATGTCCTCGGCGGCGATGCGGCCGAGCAGCTGGGCCGGCGGATCGAAGCGCAGCGTCTCCTCCACCACGCGCCCGGCCCGGTGCCGGTCGGCGCCGAGTGCGATCCATTGCGCCCGGTCGCGAAGCATCACCAGGATCGCCGTCGTGATGAGGCTGACCGTGGACTCGTGTCCCGCGATCAGCAGCAGGTTGCAGGTGGAGATGATCTCGTCCTCGGTGAGCTGATCGCCGGACTCCTCGACGGCGATCAGCGCCGAGATCAGGTCATCGCCCGGATCGCGACGTCGGCGCTGGATCAAGTCCCGGAAGTACGAGCGCAGCCACTTGCCCGCCTCGATCCGTTCGTGGAAGCCCTCGGGTTTTCCGGTGGCGGCCAGAAACGGGTCCACGGTCTGCCCGAGCAGCGTCGAGGCGTGGCCGAACTGCGGCTCGTCCTCGACGGGCACCCCGAGCAGGCGGCAGATCACCGCAACCGCGAGCGGGTAGGCCAGCCCGGTGACGGCATCGAATTCACCGTTGCGCTGCGCGGTGTCGAGCAGCCCGTCCACCACCGCGGTGATCTCGGCCTGCATCGCGCTGATCACCCGCGGTGCGAAGGCCTTGACCACCAGTTTGCGCAGCCGGGTGTGATCGGGCGGGTCCAGGAACAGGAACGCCGGGGTGCGCCGCTGGTCGACCAGGCCGGCCAGACCGAACGGCCGGGGCTGCTTGCCCTCGGCGATCTGGCGCTGCGCGATGGTCGATTTGTCGCGGTCGCTGGCCGAGGCCGGGTGTCGCAGTACGGCGTCGCAGTGGGCGAACGACGTGAGGACCATGAGATTGACTTCGGGCAGGTGCAACGGGCCGTGCTCACGCAGCTGCTGGTACACCGGATACGGATCCACGCGGTTCGCCGGTGCCAGCGCCTGCGCCAGCAGAAGGTGGGGGTCCGCCCCCGATTGCGATGCCGTCATTTGCTCATTCTGCAATCGCCGCCCGCAGCCGTTCACGCCACCTTTGTGTTCGGTCCCGATCGGTCACCGTGTACTGCGCCAGAAACTCGGCCGCCGGAGCGGCCGGCATGGGTGCCACCGGCAAGAAGCCGTCGACGGGAATCAACGACCGGACCGGTGCGACCAGGTCCCCGGCGAACAGCAGGCGGGTGCCCAGCGCGCAGGCGAACGGCAACTTCGGCAATGCTCCGGCCAGGGCGACGCCCGCCGCGACACCGATACTGCTGACGGCGTCGGAGACCACCACACACGGCAGACCGGACAACTCGGCGATGCGCAGCGCCCGGCGCGCCCCACCCAGCCGACCACAGCGCAAGACGGCGATATCGGCGGCCCCCCGCACGACCTCCAGGTCGGCTGCGTCGTCGGCGTCGGCCGCAATCGGGACGGCCACCCGGGCCCGGACCCAGGCCGTCTGCTCCAGGTCGGCGCAGGGTTGCGCGACGAATTCGAGGGCCCCGGCCGCCTGTTCGAGCGCGGCGATCGCATTCACCGCGGACGCCGGATCCCAGCTGCCCCCGGCGTCGCAGCGGATGACACCCGAGGAGCCCAGCGCGTCCCGCACCGCCGCCACCCGCGCGATATCGTCGGCGAGCAGCCCCGCGGGACCACCGACCGTCACGTCTGCGGTGCCACAGCCGGCGGCCTGCACGATCGCGCGGGCCCGCGCGGCCCCGACGGCCGGCACGCTGACCGCGACGGGAACCCGCCCGCGCACCGGATCGGGCCAGCCGATGGTGCCCGGCTCCGTGGCCGCGGTCAGCCAGCGGCCCAGTGCTGCGGCCTCGGCATCCGGTGGCGGGCTGAACTCCCCCCAGCCCTGCGGTCCTTCGATGAGCATGCCCTCGGCCACCGCCGCACCCACCGGATCGAGGACCGGGAGCGCGAAGACGGGCGCGTCGTCGAAGTCGATCAGAGTCTGCACAATCAAGCGACGCTAGCGGACCACGTATAGCGGGACCAGCATCTCGGCCGCGGTCAGCGACCCGTGATGGCCGACCAGAGTCGACTGCAGTGGTTCGGCACCCGACCGGATGACGGCCCGGTTTCCGGTCGGCACCGCGATGACATCACCGATGCGGGGCGCCACCTGCGCGGCGACCTCCGGGCCGAACCAGCCTTCACCGATCACCTCCTGCCGGGTGAGCACCGTGAAGTCGTCGCTCAACAGTTCCCGCCAGGCCGCGGCGACATCGGACGCCGCCCCAGGCTCGGTGTAGACGTGGCGCGCCCGGGGCTCACCGCCGAGTCCACGCACCCCGGCCTGCAAGAGCGGCTCCCGGTCGAAGTCCACCGGTGAATCGACCGCCACCATGCCGTGGTCCGCGGTGACGATCAGGGCGGCGTCCGCGGGCAGCCGCTCGGCGATGGCCCGGATCGTGAGGTCGACATGGGCCAGCTCGAGCGCCCAGGCCTCCGAATCCGGCCCCCGCACGTGCCCGGTCATGTCCAGGTCGCCGTGATACGCATAGACCAGCGCGCGGTCGCTGCCGCCGAGAGCGGTGAGCACGCCGTCGACCAGATCACCGCAGGAGAAGTTCGGCCGGAACTCGCCACCTCGCAACGCGGCGCGCGTCAATCCAGAACCAGCCTGGTACATCGGCGCCACCTGAGTGACGACGACACCGTCGGCGACGGCCCGCTCGAACATTGTCGTCACCGGCTGAAACTGTTCCGGCACAATCTCTTTCAACAGGTCGACCTTGGGCCCCTGGCCCATCAGTCGCCATTTGAGCGGGTTCATCATGCGCTCGTGACCGGGCACGGCCAGCAGGTAGCCGACGATGCCGTGCTCACCGGCGGGCACCCCGGTACCCAGCGATGCCAGGCTCGCGGCTGTGGTGCTGGGGAAGCCCGCGGTCAGTGTCCTGCCGGTCATCCCGTCCAGGAACGGTGCGGCATCGCGGCGGGCGGCCACCAGTTCGGCACCCATCCCGTCGACCAGCAGGACCGCAACGCGGCGGACACGGTCCAGACCCAGCCCGACCCGGTCGCGCTCCCCCGCCACGCCCAGCGCACCCAGGACGGACGGCAGAAGATCGGCCAGGGCGCCGTCGCCGTAGCGGGGAGTGATGAACATGAGGTCAGGGTAGGCGGCGGGCAGCCTGCCCACGGGAGACGCATCCGCGCCACTACCATGACCGCTGAGCGAGGATTTGGGAGCAACGGTATGAGCACCAGCGCCAGAGCGCGGCGGTTGTCGACGGGAATCGGGGCATTGCTGGGCGTCGCGGCCGCGGTGTTCACGCTGTGTGTGGGTGCACCCACCGCGACGGCCGAGTCCTGCGCCGACGTGGATGTCACCTTCGCTCGCGGGACAACCGAACCGCCCGGACTCGGGGCCGTCGGGCAAGCCTTCGTCGATGAGGTCCGGGCCCGCGCAGGTACCCGGACGGTCAGCGACTACGCGGTCAACTATCCGGCGAGCAATGACTTCCCCACCGCCTCCGACGGTGTCGTCGACGCCATCAGCCACATCAACACCATGGCTGCGAACTGCCCCAAGACCAAGCTGGTGTTGGGCGGCAGCTCACAGGGTGCGGCCGTCATCGGATATGTGACCGGTCCGGCGATCCCACCCGGCTACATCGTGCCCGCGGGGATCAACGGACCGATGTCGGCACAAACGGCCGAGCACATCGCCGCGGTGGCCTTGTTCGGCACGCCGTCGGACGGCGTCGTCGCCACGCTGGGCGCGCCGCCGGTGGTGATCGGCCCGCTGGTGGCGGACAAGACCATCGACATCTGTCTGCCCGGCGACGTGATCTGCGCGGGTGGCGGCGGTATCAGTCTCGTACATGGCAACTACGCGCACACCCAGGCACCGGCCGAAGCGGCCGACTTCGTCGCGCAGCGCGTCTTCTAGAGCCTCACCAGAATCCCCAGCCGCCGGGCTCATCGCCGGGTGTGGACGAATTGCGACCCGTCGTCGGGGGTGCCGGTGGGACGGCGCTGATCGGCTTGCGGGTCACCGGGGTGCGGGTGACCCCGATCTCCGGTTTGCGACGCTGCGTCGGCTCGGTGTCCCGCGGCACGTGATAGGTGGGTTGCTCGGTCTGGGTGGGGAGCTCCTGCGCCGGGTCCGGGTCCGGCAGCGGTGGTGCCGGTGCGGCGCTGGGTGCCAGGGGCGAGCTCGTCGCGGCGGTGGTGACCGGAACCGGCACCGGCTCCGGTCGATCCGGTGCCGGTTCCGGTGCGCGCATCGCCACCACGGTGACCGGAATGGCGACGGCGAGCGCCGCCACTGCGGGGATGACCGCGCGGGTGCGATACCAGGGGTCCGGACGGCGTGGCTGAAAGAGCCACCCCGCGGCGACCGGGGTCTCGGGCGCGGCGTGCCGGGGGCCGGTGGATGCCGGTGCGATATCGAATGTCGGGGCCGCCCCCTCCGCACGGGCGTGCCTGCCCACGTGTTCCGGCGCGGTAGCAGCTGCCCCGAACCAGCCGTCGTCAACGTGGTCCGGCGGGTTGCCGAAATCCGCATTACGGCGAGCGGTCCGCTCGATCATCGGCTAATGCTAGGTGACGGCGGGAACAGCCGGGAAACCCCTAGTCGGGGAACGCCGGCCCGACCGCGGTACGGGCGCCGAGCGAACGTCCGCCGCCCCAACCCAGTTCACGGCGGTAGGTACCGAGCAGCTCGTGGTCGGCCAGATAGCCGATATCGCGGAACCGGGAGTCGGCCGGTTCCGGGGTCGCACGCGGGGCCACGAACAGCGCATCGACGGGGCAGTATGCCTCGCACTGGAAGCAGGTCTGGCAGCTGTCCTGGCGGGCGATCACAGGGATTCCCTCCCGGCCCCGGTCGAAGATGCGGGTCGGGCACACGTCGATGCACCGGTCGCAGGCGATGCATCGCTCGGCGGCCACGACCTCGATCATGCGGCCCGGCCCCTCGAGGTCAGTTCTGGCTTGCTCCATACGTCATCGAGGCCACCCGTCAGCAGACGGTGGTGCTGAGCCGGATCCAGCCCGGGGCGGTCCCGGCGCTTGTGCATGCCACGGCTCTCCGTACGCGCCAGCGCGGCATGGAACATCCACCGGCCGTGTGCGACCATCGCCGCCGCCTCGCGAGCCCGGAAGATGTCCTCTCCGGTACCCCCAAGGCCCTGCCGGACGGCGGCCCACGCGTGATCCAGTGAGTCCAGGGCCGGCCGCAACCGGTCCCCGTGCCGTAGATAGTTCACCTCGTAGGGCAGCACCTGGCGTTGTACCTCCGCGACGACGGCGCGGTAGTCGAGGGCGATCGGCCCGTGCGGCCGCCGCCCAGCCGTTCCGGCGGGTCGAAGCCCGGCGGGTCCCGGTGCCCGGGCCGTTCTACGACTGATGGCGAACGCGGCCGCACCGTGGCCGGCCCAGCTACCCGACGACGCCGCCCACGCCGCGTTGTGGCTGCCTCCGCCGCTGAATCCACCACAGATCAATTCCCGGGTCGCGGTATCGCCCGCCACGTAGAGCCCCGGTACGTCGCTGGCGCAGTCGTATCCGGCCACCCGCACTCCCCCGGTACCGCGGACCGTGCCCTCAGCCAGCAGAGTGATCTCGAAGAATTCGGTGAACGGGTCGATGCCAAGCCTGTCGAAGACCAGGAAGAAGTTGGGCTGTCCCCTGCGCATCGCTGTCTGTTCGGCCGGACTCGCGCGGTCGATCCGCGCGAAAACCGGTTCCGTCAACAGAGTTTTGGCGATCACGGACCGGCCGCCGTAGCTGGCCGCACCCTCGAGCACTGTCTTGTCGGCGCGGTAGAAGGTGGCCCAGGAGTAGTAGGCGGTCTTGGTCAGCGACGTGCCCTTGACCGCGATGGCATAGGCGCTGGAGAACTCCATCCCCGACAACACGGCTCCGACCTCCACCGCCATCAGGGCTCCGTCACCGGTATTCACGTCACACCCGAGGGTCTTGGACTGGAATGCGCAGCCACCCGTCGCGAGCACCACCGCGCCGGCCTGGATGTGCACCGTGGCGCCGGTGCGCCGATCGAGTGCGACCGCGCCGGAGACCACACCGTCGTCATCCAGGAGCAGTTCCAGCGCCGGTGTGTGATCGAGGATCCGCACACCGAGTCGGGACACCCGGGAGCGTTGGCGTCGCATGTACTCCGGGCCCTGTAAGTCGCCACGGATGGGCTTGCCGTCGTCGTCCACCGGAAAGGGGTAGCGCTGGATCCGGGCGAGTTCGTCGACCCTGGCATAGGTTTCGTCGAGTACCCGCGCCATCCAGTCCCGGTCGGCGAGATGGCCACCGAGCGCCTCGCGACTGGCCATCGCCGCCTCACGCAGTTCCGGGACGTCCTCGACATACCAGATGCCCGTTCCGACCGATGCCGTCGCACCGCTGGCCCCGGTGTAGCCCTTGTCCGCGAGGACAACCTCCGCGCCGGCCTGCGCCGCCTTGATGGCGGCCCAGGTACCTGCCGGTCCACCACCGACGACCAGCACGTCGGTGCGAATCTGCTCTTGATGTTCAGACATCCATCCTCCGTGAGGATTTCAGACGCTCGGCCCCGAAGATCGGGGCCGGGACATCACCCATTTCTGCGGAACTGATTGTCCGGGACGGCCAGACCGTAATGCTCGCGCAGCGTCTCGCCGCGGTACTCCTCCCGGAACAGTCCCTTGCGTTGCAGGATCGGCAGCACGTGTTCGACGAAGGTCTCCAGGCCCGACGGCAGCGCAGGTGCCATGATGTTGAACCCGTCGGCCGCGCCGCCCTCGAACCAGGCGACGATGGTGTCGGCGGCCTGCTCGGGTGTCCCGACAAAGGTGAAGTGTCCCCGCCCACCGCCAAGGCGCGACAGGATCTCCCGCACCGTCAGGTTCTCGCGCTGCGCCAGTTCGATGATCAGATCCGTCCGGCTCTGCGAGCCTTGCAGTTTCGGTCGGGCCAGGATGAAGTCGGGCAGCGGACCGTCGAGCTCGAACACCGACGGATCCGTCTCGAAGTTCCAGGCCAGCTGTGTCAGCCCGTATTCGGGGACCCGCAGATCATCGAAGCGCCGAGCCAGGTCGCGCGCCTCGGCCTCGGTCGAGCCGAGGAACGGCACGATCCCGGGCAGCACGAGGACACCGTCGGGGTCCCTGCCTGCTGAACGCACCCGGGCCTTGATGTCGGAGTAGAAGTCTGCGGCCCGCTCGTAGGTCTGGTGCGCGGTGAAGATGGCCTCCGCGTGCCGGGCCGCGAAACTCCGGCCGTCCTCTGACGACCCGGCCTGCACCAGCACCGGATGGCCCTGCGGCGGGCGTTCGACGTTCAGCGGACCGGCAACCCGGAAATGGTCACCTCGATAGTCGATCTGGTGCAGCCGGGTCGGGTCGGCGTACCGGCCGGCCGCCTTGTCACCCAGGATCGCGTCACTCTCCCAGCTGTCCCAGAGCGCCTTGGCAGCCTGCAGGAACTCGTCGGCCCTGGCGTAACGCTGCGCGTGGGTGGGACGGTCGGCAAGTCCGAAGTTGGCCGCCTCGTCGGCACCGGCCGAGGTGACGATGTTCCAGCCCGCGCGGCCCGCGCTCACATGGTCGACCGACGCCAGCCGTCGGGCCAGGTTGTAAGGCTCGTTGTAGGTGGACGAGACGGTGGCGATCAACCCGATCCGGCTGGTGTGCTGGGCGAGTGCGGTCAGCAGGGTGAGCGGCTCGAGCTGCCCGGGCGGGCGGAACTCACCGGTTCCGGTGAGCGCCGGTCCGTCGGCCAGGAACACCGCGTCGAGTTTGGCGTCCTCGGCGATCTTGGCCAGCGAAATCCAGTGCGCCAGATCGAAATCGGCACGCGGGTTGCTCTCCGGCAGCCGCCACGCGGCCTCATGGTGGCCCGCCTCCATGACGAAGGCGTTGAGATGCAGCTCCCTTCTACCCGTGTCTGTCATGACACCTTGGTGCTGTCGAAGTCGGCCGGGAGCAGATTGTCGGTGAGCTGGGTGACGTCGACCTTTTTGGTGATCTCACCCGCCTCGAAGAATGCGTCGCCGAGGTCTTGTTCGGCCTTGATATCCGCGGGCTGCACCGCAGTGATCGTGAAGGGATAGGAATCGACGGTGGTACGCGCATCATCCAGGGACACGCCGGTCTCCTTTGCGATGGCCTTGGCGTACTCATCGGGATGCTGCTGGGCCCAGGTGAAGATCTTCGCGACCCGGGTGAGCACGTCGGCAAGTGCTGCCCGCCGGCCGGGGTCGTTGAGCGATTTCTCGGTGGCCACGTAGTAGTTGTTCACCTGGTCGATCGGCGGGAGGCCCTTGGCGATGATGCGAGCACCGTCCTTGACGGCAATCGCGGACGGGGGATTCCAGATGGACCAGGCGTCCACCTTGCCGCTGTTGAAGGCGGTCGCCCCGGCGGCCGGGCTCAGATAGACGAGTTCGACGTCCTTGGGGGTCAGGCCCACGCTCTTGAGGGCGAGCAGGGCCAAGCCGTGCGCCGAGCTGCCCTGCGGAATCGCAATTTTCTTGCCCTTGAGATCGGCCAAGGTCTGGATCGGTGAGTCCTTGGGCACGATGATGTTCTCGGCGGCCTTGGTGAGATCGGCACCGTGCTGGGTCGCGACGATCTTGAAGCCGAACTGTTTCGCGGCGCCGGTGATCGGCGGGACCGTGCCGACATAGCCGAGATCGATGTCACCGGTGGCGGTGGCCTGGACCAGCGGTGGTCCGTAGTCGAACCGGGCGAACTTGATCTTGTACGGCGCGTCATCGAAAGCGCCGGTGACCCTGGCCAGTTCCTCGCTGCCGTCACCGCCGTTGTCGCCGAGCGTGAACGTGTACTGGCTCCACTCCGGATGACTTGCACTGCCCGACTTGCTCAGCGGCGCCTCGCTGCCCTTCGACGATGATCCGCAAGCGGTGGCCGCACTCGCGAGCGCGAGGACCGCCGCGGCAGCCGCGAAGCGGAAAGTCTTGCTGGGCATCAATTCTCCTGTTGTCGTCGTGATTCGAGGTTCACTGCTGGCTGGCCAGGCCGAGTTCGGTCAGCAGGGCCGCACGCAGTTCTTCACGGGCGATGCCGGCTTCGCGGTCGTCGGCGGACAAGTGCACCCGGTGCTCGGCGCCGATGCGGCCGCCGCTCATCACCAGAATGCGGTCCGCGAGCGCGATGGCTTCGTCGACGTCATGGGTGACCAGCAGCATCGACGCCTCGTGCACGCGGCGCAGTTCGCGAACCAGGTCGTGCATCCGCACCCGGGTGATGGCATCCAACGCGGCAAAAGGCTCGTCGAGCAGCACCAGCTCCGGTTCGGAGACCAGGGCCCTGGCCAGCGCGACGCGTTGCGCCTCGCCGCCGGAAAGTTCTTTGGGCCAAGCTTTTTCGCGGCCCGCGAGGTTCACCTCGCGCAGCGCACGCCGAGCTCGATCATTCGCGTCGGGGCCGCGCAGCCCGAGGGTCACATTGCGGAGGACACGTTGCCAGGGCAGCAACCGGTCGGCCTGAAACACGACAGCACGTGTGGCGGGTACCTCGATGCGGCCGCCGTCCGGCTTGTCCAAACCGGCGAGCAGACGCAACAGTGTGCTCTTGCCGCACCCGGACGGGCCGAGCAGCGCAACCAGTTCCTGACTGCCGATCTGCAGGTCGAGACGGTCCAGGACCACGCGATCGCCGAACGCACGGACGACCTGTTCGACCAGGACGCCGGTCTGCTGCCGCGGTGCGGTCAGCGCGGGGCGGCTCACACCGCCTCGAAACTGGGCCGCCAGCGCAGCAGCACCCGTTCGAGCGTGCGGACCACCTGATCGGCAGCCAGACCGAGCAGTGAGTAGATCACCAGGCCCACAAAGACCTTGTTGGTCTGCAGATAGGTCTGCGCCTGGGTGATCAGGAAGCCCAGTCCTGCATCGGCGTTGACGGTTTCCGCGGCGACCAACCCCAGGATGCTGTAGGCAAGTGAGAAGCGCAGGCCCACAAGGAAACCCGGGAGCGATCCGGGAAGGAGCACTCGGATGACCAGCCGCCACAGGCCGGCACCGGTGGTCCGGGTCATCTCGATCAGGCGCTGGTCGACACCCCGGATGGCCGCGAACAGATTGAGGTACATGGGCACACCCGCGCCGAACGCGATCAGCAGCACCTTCGTCAGCTCGTCGATACCGAACCACACGACGAACAACGGCAGCACCGCGAGCAGCGGGACGGTGTTGAGGATCTGCGCCACACCGTTGAACACGTACTCACCGCTGCGCAACAACCCGCCCAAGACCCCCGCGACGATGCCGACCGCCAGCCCGATCGCCAACCCCAGACCGGCCCGCTGCAACGAGATCACCAGATCAGGGCCGAGGATGCCATCACGCCAGAGCTCGACGGTGGTGGCCACGATATCGCTGGGCGCGGGCGCATAGGCCGGCGCAAGAACCCCTGTCCTGGCCAGGATCTCCCACGCGACCAGGATGAGCACCGGAGTGGTGTAGATGCCGAGGGGCCAGTGCAGCGCCCGTCGCACCCGGCCCAGTCTGGTGCGGGGCCCACCATCGACGGGGACGAAGACATCCCGCCGCCGCGCAGGGCTGACGGCCGCGGAAGGCAATTCTGCGGCAGCCGGCGCGCCGATCGCACTGAGGGTGCTCATGCCTTGTCACGATGACGGCTCGGGTGTCATTGCGGGACCCATCAAATCGGTCCGATTCTTTCCAGCCCATTAATCTGAGTCCATGTCCCATGTGCTCACGGTCAACATCGCCGAACCCCGGACGAGTCCCGACGACGACCGGCTGCAGACCGGCATCGACAAGCGGCCGACAGCGCTGCGGGTCGAGGTGCGCTCCCCCGGGCCGATGCAGGGCGGGCTGGGCAGCGGGTTGGTGGGCGATCTGATCGGCAATCAGGCCTTCCACGGTGGTGACGATCAGGCGGTGTACGCCTACGCGCGAGAGGATCTCGATGCCTGGGAGGGCAGGCTGGAACGCGAGATCGCCAACGGAGTGTTCGGCGAGAACCTCACCACCAGCGGTGTGGACGTGACGAATGCCTTGGTCGGCGAGCGGTGGCGGGTCGGTTCCGAAGGCTTGGAACTGGAGGTGTCGCGCCCGCGAATTCCCTGCCGCACGTTCGCGCTTTGGCTGGAGATCAACGGCTGGGTCAAGTCTTTCACCACGACCGCGGTCCCGGGTGCGTATCTGCGCGTGGTGACACCCGGCGCGGTGCGCGCCGGCGACCGCATCGAGGTCATCGAGCGCCCCGACCACGACATCACCGTCGGGGTGGTGTTCCGCGCCCTCACCCTTGAAGCCGGCATGCTGCCGTCGATACTCGCCGCCGACGCGCTACCCGAGGACATCAAGCAGAAGGCACGGCGCCGCGCGGACCGGGCCGGGTAACCACCACCGCGGGCACGTGCGGCTCAGGGGGTGAGGGGCAGCTGGTCGCCGACCAGCGAGGCGATCCGGTCGGCCAGGTAGGTGTGTCCGGCATCGTTGGGGTGCACACCGTCGGGCGCGATCAGGTCCGGACGCCCGACGAACCACCGCTCGGCGATCGGGTCGATGAAGACCGCTCCGGCGGCACGGGCGGCGTTGCCCAGCGCGTCGCGGTTCTGCAGCACCTTGTCGGGTACGTCGGCGGTGGGCCACGGCGGGCCGATCACGAGCAGCTTGGCCGCCGGCGCGGTCCGGCGGGCGGAATCGAAGGCACTCCAGGCCATCCCGGCCAGCGCCAGCGGATCGACGGGTTCGTCGTTGCGGGATCCGAAGAACACCACCAGGACGTCATCGGGCCGTACCGCGCGCGCCGTGAGATCTCCGAACACGCTGCCGTGATCGCCGCGGACCCCGTATCCGGCGCGGCCCTCGGACGCGACGTCCGCGGTCACCGGCTTCCCCTGTCGGGCCAGCACCTGCCAGGCCCGAGCCGGCCACCCCTTGCCGCCCAGACCGCCGAAGTTGGTCCCGGTGGTGTACGAGTCGCCGATCACCGCGATATGACTGAGCGGCGCCTCGCGGCTGACGGTCATCACCTCGACCGGACGGGTGCTGACAAGTCCAGCCGTCACAGCCAGCGACATCACGAGCACGACAACGCGGTGCAACGGATTCCCCCTCCGGTGGTCCAGGATCGATACCGCCGACAGCCTACTGGTTGACTTCAGATAGTTTGCCGCGCAGGGTGATTCGGCACACCGAATGCACAGCGAACCCTCAGGCGGACAGCTTGCGGTCATCGCGGTCCAGCGACTGAACGGACGGGGTCGCGTCCTTGACGTCGACCATTCTGCGCATCCACCGCCGGGCGGGTTCCTCGACGAAGTGATACAGCGCGGCCGCTGCGGCGAATGCGACGGCGAACACACCCAGCAGCATCCACGTGCCGGCGGGGCCGGCGAGGGTGAGCTCGAACTGCAACACCGCCCAGTTCCACGCGGTGTGCACGATCTCGTGCACCATGTACAGGCTGAACGAGATCTGCCCGCCGTAGGTGAGCACCCGTAGCGACAACAGACTCGGCAACGTGCCGGTGCCGATCGCCAGCGTCACCACCAGCGGGACGAACAACAGGTCGAGCACACCGCCGCTGTCGATCACATCCGGAATCGGGTGTGCGTCGAACCAGTAGAGAGCGCCGACCATCGCCACGACCAGCACGACGCCCGCGATGCCGGCCAGGGTGCGGGTCCGATCGGACGGGTTCAGTCGGCGTACCGCGGCGCACGCGATGGCGCCGGCGGTGAACTGCAGCAGAATGCGCGGGAGCCAGCTCCACGGCGTGTAGAAGTGCCCGGTGGCCAGCAGGAACATGACCGGCGGCAGCGTCACCGCGAACGCCAGCCACAGCAGGGTGCGGGCCCGGGTGGCCCTGGCCATCCGGAAGATGATCAGCACCAGCCCGCCGAACAGCAGATAAGCCAGCCATTCCGCGCTGATCGACCACGCCGGTCCATCCCAGCTGGAGCCGTCGAAGAACGGCTGGAACCACAGCTGCACCAGGAACAACTGGCGGATGTAACTGATGGCGTTGAGGGTGCCGACGTTCTCCGAGGGAACGTGGCCGACGTAGAGCGTGAAGATGATCCAGAGCGCGGCCAGATGCAGGGTCACCAGGTAGACCGGCCACACCCGGGCCAGCCGCATCCACAGGAAGTGCAACGTGGCCCGGGTGGACCAGTTCTTACCCATCTTGTCGATGTAGGTCCAGGTCAGGACGAATCCGCTGAGGATGAAGAACAGGTCGACGCCTTGCGCGCCGACATTGAGGATCGGGGCCAGCGCCTCGCTGAAATTCGGGGCGGCCTCATGTAGCAACGGCCGGAAGTGGAAGAGCACCACCCAGACCGCGGCAAAGATGCGAAGACCCGTGAGGGCCTTGATCTCTCCGCTGCGCACAACACTCTTTCCGTGGCCGTATCCGTTGGGAGAATATCAGCGCAACGGGTCAGTGGCCGCGAAGCGAACGCTGAGCGATTCCTGTCAACGACGGATGAACGCGATCAGGGCGTGGGCGTGGGAGCCGGTCCCGGTGCAGGTCCGGTTCCTTGCGGAGGCGAAACGGGCGCCGCAGGTGCATCGGGATTGCCCGCGTTGTACTGCGCGGCGTTGCGGTTGAGCGTGTCGAGGTAGGCCTTGAGTTTCAGGCCCTGCAGCACCGGCGGCAGTCCCGGCCCGGGCGGCGCCTGGTCGGTCAGCTGCCAGGTCTGGCATCCGGTGGTTTTGAAGGTGCCATCGGAGGCGTCGATCTGCACCACCTGCGCCTCGTGGGTGAATGCGCGGTCGATGGTGTCACCGGTCTGGCCGGCCGGCGCGGCGGCGATCCGGCGCCAGGAGCACGTGCCGTCGCCGACCGGACCTGCCGAGGCGTACACCCCCGGCGCGATATCGGTGCCCACCACGAAGGCACCGTCGTGGTCGATCACGGTCTTGGGTGCCGCCGGCGGCGCCGGGGCCGGCGCGGGCGCGGGGTCGGCGCCGGCCGGGGACGCCACCGCCCAGGCCATGGCTGCGACGGCGGCGAAGGCGGCAGGCAGTGCCCACAAATTCGACCTCATGGGTATCAGGGTAGGCCCGTGCCAGCGGTGCACAGTAACCCTTAAGGCTGCCTGAGTGGCTCCCGATGCCCCGGAACGCGGCCGGTGCGCGCATCCGGCGACTCCGCTCTAGACTGCGGTCTCAGCCACTAACATGCAGGTAGAAGGCGTCGGCATGGGCCCGGTGACCATTGGCAGAGCAGCCCGTCGGCGTTGCAAAATATGTACGACACGTCACTCTGTTATATGGGCTAAGCTCTCAGTTACATGAGCTAACCTGTGGCGATCATAAGACGCCTGGTAGCGGCGGCGAATCAAGCTGACGGGGGAAATCGGTACTCGATGAACGTGCTCAAGCGCATCTGGATTCCGCTGGTCATCGTGGTCGTGGTCGCCGTCGCCACGTTCACCGTGATGCGGGTCCGCACGTTCTTCGGCACCGGTCCCGGCTATATCGCCACCGAGAACAGCGCCGGCGACGACACCAAGCCGTTCAACCCCAAAGTGGTCAAGTACGAGATCTGGGGCACCGGCGCCACCGCCAACATCAACTACATGGACCTGGACGCCAAACCGCAGCGCGCCGACAACGCGCCGCTGCCCTGGACGCTCACGTTGAGCACCACCGCGCCGTCGGTGTTCCCCACCATCTCCGCGCAGGGCGACGGCAACAGCCTGTCCTGCCGTATCACCGTCGATGACGAGGTCAAGGACGAGCGGACCGTGGACGGCGTGGGTGCGCACACGTACTGCCTGGTGAAGTCGGCATGACCACCCTGCCCGGTGCCACCCCAACCGATCCGCCGACCGACGCCATCCCCGCGGTGAAGCAACCGAACCGCACCGTCATTCCGCGCACCATCCGGACCTTGGCCCTGCCGATCATCCTCGGCTGGATCGCCATCATGGTGGTGCTCAACGTGATCGTCCCGCAGCTCGAAGAGGTCGGGAAGCTCCGCTCGGTGTCGATGAGTCCCGAGACCGCCCCGTCGATGATCTCGATGAAGCGCATCGGCGCCGACTTCGGCGAGTTCAAATCGGACAGCTCGGCCATGGTGGTGTTGGAGAGCGACCACCAACTCGGCGACGCCGAGCACAAGTTCTACGACGAGATGATCAAGAAACTGGAAGCCGACACCAAACATGTCGAGCACATCCAGGACATGTGGGGCGATCCGCTGACGGCGGCCGGTGCGCAGAGCGCCGACGGCAAGGCCACCTACGTGCAGGTGTACCTGGCCGGGAATCAGGGCGAGTCGCTGGCCAACGAATCCGTCGAGGCCACTCAGAAGATCATCGACGGTATGACCCCGCCGCCGGGTCTGAAGGTGTTCGTCACCGGCCCCTCGGCGTTGATGGCCGATCAGCACATCGCAGGCGACCGCAGCATGCAGATGATCACCATGCTGACGTTCGGCGTCATCCTCGTGATGTTGCTGCTGATCTACCGATCGGTGGTCACGGTTTTCCTGGTGCTGGCCATGGTTGCCGTCGAGCTCGGTATCACCCGCGGATTCATCGCCTTTCTCGGCTACTACGACATCATCGGGCTCTCGACATTCGCGACGAACCTGTTGGTGACATTAGCCATCGCCGCGTCGACGGACTATGCCATCTTCCTGATCGGCCGTTATCAGGAAGCCCGCAGCGTCGGTGAGGACCGCGAGTCGGCGTACTACACGATGTATCACGGCACAGCCCACGTGATCCTCGGCTCGGGCATGACGATCGCGGGTGCGACGTTCTGCCTGCACTTCACCAAGCTGCCCTATTTCGTCTCTCTCGGTATCCCGCTGGCCATCGGCATGATGGTCGCGGTCTTCGCTGCCCTGACGCTGGGCCCCGCCGTTGTCACCGTGGCGTCGCGCTTCGGCAAGACTCTGGAACCCAAGCGCGCGATGCGCACCCGGGGCTGGCGCAAGATCGGCGCGATCATCGTGCGCTGGCCGGGTCCGGTACTCGTGGGCACGATCGCGCTGTCGATGGTGGGGCTGCTGACCTTGCCCGGGTACCGCGCCGGCTACAACGACCGCAATTACCTGCCCGCCGACATTCCGGCCAACATCGGCTATGCGGCGGCGGATCGGCATTTCAACCAGGCCCGGATGAACCCGGAACTGTTGATGATCGAGAGCGATCACGATCTGCGTAACTCGGCGGACTTCCTGGTGATCGACAAGATCGCCAAGGCGGTCTTCCGCACCCCGGGTATCGGGCGGGTGCAGGCCATCACCCGGCCGCAGGGAACCCCGATCGAGCACACCTCGATCCCGTTCCAGATCAGCATGCAGGGCACCTCGCAGAAGATGAACGAGAAGTACCAGCAGGACATGATGGCCAACATGCTCAAGCAGGCCGATGACATGCAGGTCACGATCGACAACATGACCAAGATGTCCAACATCACGGCCCAGATGGCCGCCACCACGCATTCGATGGTCACCAAGATGAAGAACATGACCCTCGATGTGGCCGAATTGCGGGACCATATCGCCGATTTCGACGATTTCTTCCGCCCGATCCGTAATTACCT
>NZ_JACKUC010000037.1:0-156247 GCF_025822555.1 Mycobacterium hackensackense | reverse complement strand
TAAATATCAGCCTGAATCAACGACCGCGACGGACACGTACACACCTCACCCTGATTCAGGGCGAACATCGTGAACCCCTCCAACGCCTTATCCTGATACGCGTCGTTGCTCGCCAACACATCGCTGAAGAAAATGTTCGGCGACTTCCCGCCCAGCTCCAGGGTCACCGGGATCAGGTTCTGGCTGGCGTACTGCATGATCAACCGACCCGTGGTCGTCTCCCCGGTGAACGCGATCTTCGCGATCCGATTCGACGACGCCAACGGCTTACCCGCCTCCACCCCGAACCCGTTGACGATGTTGACCACACCGGCGGGCAACAAATCCCCGATGAGCGAGAACAAATACAAGATCGACGCCGGAGTCTGCTCAGCCGGCTTCAACACCACCGCATTACCCGCCGCCAACGCCGGCGCCAACTTCCACACCGCCATCAAAATCGGGAAATTCCACGGAATGATCTGCCCCACCACACCCAACGGCTCATGAAAGTGATACGCCACAGTGTCCTCATCGATCTGCGACAACGACCCCTCCTGCGCGCGCAGCACCCCGGCGAAATACCGGAAATGATCCACCGCCAACGGAATATCGGCATTCAACGTCTCCCGGACCGGCTTACCGTTATCCCAAGACTCCGCCACCGCGATCGACTCCAGATTCTCCTCGATCCGATCAGCGACCTTGTTCAAGATGACCGCCCGCTCCGCCGGGCTGGTCTTACCCCACCCCGGCGCCGCCGCATGCGCGGCATCCAGATTCTCCTCGATCCGATCAGCGACCTTGTTCAAGATGACCGCCCGCTCCGCCGGGCTGGTCTTACCCCACCCCGGCGCCGCCGCATGCGCGGCATCCAACGCCAACTCCACATCAGCCTCATCCGAACGCGGGATCTCACAAAACACCTGCCCCGTCACCGGCGTCGGATTCTCGAAATACCGGCCAGCCACCGGGGCCACCCACTGCCCACCGATGAAATTGCCATAACGGGACTCAAAAGACATCAAAGCGCCTTCAGTACCCGGGCGCGCATAAACGGTCATGGGAATCTCTCCTCCATGGGACAGCGAAGTGTGTCGATCGTCACTAAATGTACGAAGGGCAGGGTTGCACCACCGTTGCACGGGGTGCCGGATACGGGCGGTTCAGCCCAGTTCGAAGTCGAGCCCGGCGAGGTGTCCGCCGGCCTGCGCGCGTCCCACGGGACCGATCGAGGCACTGTTGCGCAGCGCCTCCCAGCCTTCCCGATCGTCGCGTCCCTCCGGAAGGTCCAGCCAGCGCCGCAGCGGGGACATATCGCCGCGCGAACACTCGGCAAGCACCGCACCGCGCATACTCGCCGACAGCTGCATGCGGAGCCGCGCGATCGACGGTGACACCGACTGAGGCAGCAGAGGACCGTGGTAGGCGGCCAGCGCGGACTCGACATCGCCGAGGTCAAGGGCGTCGAACACCTCACCGATATCGGTGGTGATCGGGACCAGCAGGCGATACGGACGGGACTCCAGGTACTCGGCGCCGATGACCTTGCGCAGCCGCGACATCTCGGCCCGCACCGTCACCACGTCCAGGTCCTTGTCGTCGAGAAGGACGGCCAGGTGGTCTGCGGACAGTCCCTCGGGGTGCCTGCTGAGCAGCACCAGGATGTCGGCATGTCGCCCGGTCAGCATCGTTGCGCGCAGGTGGCCGTAGACGTCGGTGGTCACCCAACGCGGGCGGTCTGCGCCCAACACCACCAGGTGCGGCTTGCGCGTCGCCGGTTCCGGGACGCTCCCGGTCAGCCGCAGCAGGGCCAGATGGTTCTCCACAGCCAGCGCGGTGGCCCTGACCAGCGCCAACGTTTGGGCCGACGCGGCCTGGGCACCCCCGGTGAGGTCGATGGCACCGAGCAGTGCCCCCGTATCGGGGTCGTGCAGGGGGGTGGCGGTACAGCTCCACGGCTGCACGACGCGGGAGAAGTGCTCCGAACCCCTGATCTGCAGCTCGCGGTCCAGCGCCAGCGCGGTCCCGGGCGCATTGGTGCCTGCGCTGCGCTCACTCCAATCCGCACCGGGCACGAAGTTCATCTGTTCGGCTCTGCGGCGCGCCCTCGGATCGCCCTCGACCCACAGCAGGGTGCCGTCGGCCGAGGTGACGGCCACGACAACGCCCGCATCCACGGCATCGTCGACGAGTAGCCGGCGGATCACCGGGAGTGCGGGTGCCAGTGGGTGGGAATCACGCAGTTTTGCGATGCCGGAGCCCACCGCGGCGGGCCGGGCCCGATCGAAATCCGGATCCACGCCCTTGGCGAGGCTGCGCTGCCAGCTCTTGGCGACCACCGGCCGCACCGTCGTCGGTTCCAGCTCAGCGACGTCGACCTCGCCTGCGACGAAGAGTTCGTGCACAGCACGAAGCTCCCGAGCACTCGGCCCCTTGGTCGTCCTCACAGATGATCACGCTCCCGATCACGGCCCGACGCCTCACTGCCTCGGCCGCATCCCACACCATAGCCCTTATCTCCGGCCCCGGGGAGGATCCCGACGAGGAGCCGAACAGACCGCCGGACAGAACCTGCCGCATCCGGCCACTCGTGAGTGGCATGTCCGACAGGACATTTGAGTGAGTTTGTCACTTCTGCACGCACCGAGCTGGTCTGACTGCGCGGTCCCGCCGGTCCTCCCCCCGGCGGGACCGCGCAGGTTCATGGCAACGCCGAGGAGTCAGTAACCCCAGGCATTGGCGGCTTGCCGGTCGGTTGTGGCGATCTCGTCAGCGCCGTCGCGGACCGCATTTCCCAGCCGGAACAGGATGTCCTGCAAGGCCGATGCCGACTGGTCCCAGCGCATCTGTTCAATCCGGTAGGCCTCGGCGGCGTGGCGGGTCCAGGTCTGCTGCAGTGGCGTGATCTGTGCCCGCAACTCTTCCAGCGCCGCACTCAGCCGCGCCGAGGTGGTGTGAATCTCCTGACGGACCGTGTACTCGATCTCGTCGAAGTTGTAGGACAGCGTGGCATCCATCGTGACTCCTTACAGGTGGGTGGTAATGGCGGCGATCTGCTGGGAATGGTTGTCGCCGGCCTCGCGCAGGGTGCGCTCGTTGAGCCGGATGGTTTCGGAGATCCGCGCCAAGGCGTTGTGCAATGCCGTCGATTCGGCGTTCCACCGCTCGACGACCTCACGGAAACGCACCGCCGCAGCACCGCCCCACACCGACGGCGGGACGGAACTCATCCGCCCGATGAACGATCCGAGCATTGCCCGGATCTCCTCGTTATGCGTGTCGATCTGTCCCGCCACCACGTGCATGAGATCGAAATCGGTGTTCAGCGAAGTCATCTGAGTCCTCTCGTCGGGTACTACTGAGGTTGGACGCAGCGGGCGGCGTTTCGGTTCCCTTGATCCGGATCTTGCTCACCGCACGCTGTGGGCGGATGCGATGGTCTGGTCACAGATCTCCCGAGCATCCCGGTCGATGGTGCTCTGGCATCCGACGGCGATCCGCACTCCGCCCTCGAGGAAGACCGACCATTCGATCTTCCTGCCTGCCCTGGCCTCGGTGTAACTGATCACGGGCCGGCCGGCGCGCTGTCGGGTGGCCTCGAAATCGGTGAACACCGTGGGGTCTTCCCTGTGCAGCGCGGAGGCGAGAGTCGTTGCCGTCGTGGCCATATCGACTTCGGCCGGTGACTGCACGATGAGCAGCGCACGCTCGCCGCCGGATTCGGTGACCTGGACGCGACGCGACCCCGTTCCGGCGGTGATCCTTTCGACCACCCAGTCTGCGGGAACCCTTGCGGCGACCCGGCCTTCCGTGATCAACACCGTTGCGCGGTCCGATGGTTCGCGTGGTGGGCGATGCAGTGCCACCGCCACGGCGGTGGCCGCAGCCAGCAGACACACGACGACCACCCATGGCCACCGGTGGCGCGGCGGGTCGGCGGGCGACGCGCACATGTCGCCGGCAGTCTGGAGCAACTGATGGTCGCCGACGATGGCGACCTCGCCGCCACGCCGCAGGCCGGCGGCCATCTCGGTGGCGACGGCCCGCGCGCCCGCGACGCCGCCCGGCGCATCGATGAGCACCGACGCGGGCTCGTCGAGGCCGGCCGCCACTGCTGCGGCCACCCCCGTGCGTCTCGGGACGACGAGCACCGTGGTGTCCGCTGTCGCAGCGAGGACGAACTCGTCGGTGATCTCCACGAGGATGTCGGCGCCAGGATGTCGGCGCCGATGTACGTGCGCCCGGGTCACCACGACGGCTTCGGCGCATGCCGCGGTGGCCGCCGCGCGGATACGATCCAGCCGCGCCGACGGCCACCACCCGGGGCAGACGAGCACCAGTCCGTCGACGACCCGGCCGTCGCCCCCCACCACGGTGCCGATGATCTCCCTCAGCACCGAATCCACCGATACCGGCAGATCGTCGACGATCGTGTCCCGGTCGTCGAGGAAATCCAGTCCCGCCCTGACTAATTCGCCGCGCACGGGGCACGGGCCGCGCACCGACGCCGGGCCGAAGAGCACCGCGACCGCCGTCACTGCGGCTCGGTCCACGCGAGCTGAACCCGTTCGGCCGCAGATCCCCGGAGGATGAGGGTGGCCCGGCCCGGCGGCAGCGGCACCGGGCGCACCGAGCCGAGCAATGCCCCCTCCTCCGGCCCCGCACTCATCATCAGGCCGGCGCCACCCAATTCGCGCAGCCGGGCCAGAAGCGGGTCGAACATGGCCCGGGCGGCTCCGCCGGAGCGCCGCGCAACGATGATGTGCAGGCCCACGTCCTTGGCGTGGGGTAGATATTCCAGCAGCGGGCTCAGCGGGTTTCCGCCGTCCGACGGGACCATGTCGTAATCGTCGATCACGACGTATATTTCCGGCCCGGACCACCATGAGCGGTCACGCAACTGTTGCTGCGATACGTCGAGTCCCGGTAGCCGGGAGCGCAGGTGCTCCAGCATGGGCGGCAGTTGGACCGCTACGGCCTCGGCCGATATCGCGTACCCGGCCAGATGTTCCGATTCCACCACGCCGAGCAGGCTGCGCCGGTAGTCCACGATGAGCAACCGGACGGCCTCGGCACCACTGGAACGCGTCAGCCCACGGCACAGGGTGCGCAACGCCGCCGTCTTTCCGCATTCGCTCTCACCGAGCACGATGAGGTGACCGTGCTTGCGGAAGTCGATCGTCACCGGCTGCATCCGGCTCTCCCCTAGGCCGACGGCAACCGTGGTCGAAGCAGAACCTTCGGGTGTCGAGCCGCCGGACCAGCGGACCATGGCAGGCAGCACCTCGATCCGGGGGATCGCGTGCGCGGCGTGCCGGGTACGCAAAACCTGCACCGCCGCAGGCGTATCCAGACCGAACAGGGTCGGGCATGCGATCAACAGGGACAGCCCGTCGCGGTTGAGGCCGGTGCCGGGTCCGCGGTGGGCGAGCAGCCGAGCCCGCTTGCGGTCCATCTCCGACTCGGCGGGATCACCGAGTCGGAGTTCGACGCGGGTACCCAGGTGATCCTTGAGCGCGGGCCGCAGGTCCGCCCAGCGGGACGCGGCGACGACGACGTGGATCCGATGTGCGAGACCCTGCACCGCCAGCGCCGTGATCGCTTCCTCCAAGCCGTCGCATTCCTGCCGCATGGCCGCCCACCCGTCGACGATCAGGAAGATGTCGCCGTGCTCATCGCGCACCCCCGCTTCCCGGCTCCGCAGCACGTCGTGGACATGCGCGACGGCCCGGCGGGCCAGCTCGGCATCTCCGAGTCCGGCGCAGACACCCGTGTGGGGCAATGCGTCCAGCGAGGACAGCGCGCCACCACCGAAATCCAGCAGGTAGCAGCGCACCTCGCCCGGATCATGGGTCGCCGCCAGCGCCAGGATGAGGGAGCACAGCACCGTGGATTTTCCCGATCGGGTGGCACCGATCACCGCGGCGTGCCCGGCAGCGCCGGCGAAGTCCACCATCAGGGGCTCGTGACGTTGCCCGAAAGCGTTGTCCACCAGACCGATCGGTACCCGAAGCCGGCCGGACCCGTGCGCGGCGAGGAGATCGCCGAGCGCCGGCGGTTCGTCCAGCGGCGGGAGCCAGACCCGGTGTGCGGGGACGCCGCGGCCGGTCAGTCGGTCCAGTACGGCATCGAGCATCGTGGGCGCCGCCGATACCTCGGTGTGCATGTCTCTCCCGGCGGGTGCGGCGGTGAACAGGCATGGCGCACCCGAGACGTTCGGGGCCGGCCCGCCCACCGGCCCCGAGACGAACGCGGTGCGGAAGCGGACCGTCTCCCCTGACGGCGTCCTCAGATAAGCGGAGCCGGGTGCGGCCGGTAGATGATAGGCGTCCGGAATTCCCAGTACGGCCCGGGACTCGCTGGTGGAGAACGTCTTCAGGCACACGCGATAGGACAGGTGGGTGTCGAGCCCGCGCATCCTGCCCTCGTCGAAGCGCTGACTCGCCAGCAGCAGATGCATCCCCAGAGAGCGGCCGACCCGTCCGATCGCCACGAAGAGCTCGGCGAAATCCGGTTGCCGGCTGAGCAGTTCGGAGAATTCGTCGACGATGATGAACAACACCGGTAGTGTGGGCAGGTCAGCGCCGGCCGCCCGCGCCTGCCGGTAGTCGTGCACACCGGCCAGGTTTCCTGCCGCCCGAAGTAGTTCCTGTCTGCGGTTCATCTCACCGGTGAGCGCATCCCGCATGCGGTCCACCAGGTGTGCTTCGTCGGCGAGGTTGGTGATGACAGCGGCGACGTGCGCGGCGCGGTCCAGTCCGAGGAACGTCGCACCACCTTTGAAATCGATCAGCGCGAGATTCAGTTCCTCGGGTGGGTGCGTCGCGATCAGCCCGAGGATCAAGGTCCGCAGGAACTCCGACTTCCCGGAGCCCGTCGCACCGATACACAGTCCATGTGGCCCCATACCGCCGTGCGCGGCCTCCTTGATGTCCAGGACGACGGGACCTGCGGCACTGTCGGTGTCTTCGGTGAACCCGATCGGCACCCGGAGCCGCAGCCCGTCCGTGCGTGGACGCCACGCCACGTCCGGATCGAGGGCTCCGGAGGCCCCGATGCCGATCAGTTCGGGCCAACCCGTCACCGCCCCGGCCGATCGGTCGGGCATATGCGGTGCCAGGCGGCGGGCGCAGATCAGCGCCTCGGCCAGACTGATTCCATCCGCGCGGCATCCGGGCGGAAGGCCCGCGGCCCCGGCGTCGGAGATGTCGACCACCGTGACACCGGCACCGACCTCTGTTGCCGGAACATCCACGCCGTCCACCACGATCACCACCTGGACGGCACGCAGCGCCCGGCAGGCTTCCCGTGCTGCATCGAGATCGGGGAACGTGAGCCGGCGTGGACCCGCAGCGTCGACCACCTCGTGGTCGCGGTGGTGCGGCAGCCATTTCAGCCAGTCCCAGTGCCCGTCGCCGACCGGTACCACGGCCGCGATCCTGACATCGCGCGGACTGTGCAGCATGGCCAGTTGACAGACCATGGCGCGCAGCAGGTTCCGCGCCGAAGCAGGGTCCATACCGATCGACACCCGGGGACAATCCGCCAACCGCAGCGTGACCGGCACGTCGTCGAGCAACGTGCAATGGTCCAGGACGTCGTTCAGCGCACCGACGGTCACCGGGTCGGTCTCCTCGTCCGTGCCGGCCGGCGGAGCTATCAAGGGTGTCGACAGCGCCACTGCGCCGAGCCCCACCCTGATCACCCCGAAGTCCGGGGCGCCGGGGCGCCGTTCCCACATGCGCGCCCCACCGGCCATCGTCCACAACGCGGCCGGATCCGGGTGGGTCCAGTGCAGCATCTGATGTTGCCTGCACGCCGTCTCCGTGGCCTCGTCGACCACGGTGTCGAGATACCGGAGATAGCCGCGGCGCCCCGCGTCGACCTCTCCGGTACGGCCGCGGAAGGTGTGCGCCAAGGTACCCATCGCCGACGCCAGCATCATGACGGGAAAGAGCAGGAAGACCGGATTGCGGGCAGCCGACTGCCCCGAGGTCAGGTACACCGCGACCATACCGCCGACGGCCACCAGCATCACCAGCGGAAGCAGGCGCGCCAACGGGTTGACCGGAGGGACGGCAGGCAGGTCCGGTGGGCGCCGCAGCTCCACCGGCCCCGAAGCCGGCGGCGGTGGCTTCACAAGTTCCACACCGGGTTCGACGCATCAGGGTGCCGGTCGGTTCCACCCGATATTGGTGCGTCACCACCGATCTCCGGGTGACTACCGTGGAAGCAGCGTGAGGGGGTTCACTGCGGTGGAGGATTCGCTGTGCCGGGTGTCGGTCGCATGGTCGGGCGAGATGACCGATCTGGTCCTGCCGAGATGTGTACCGCTGGCGGCATTGTTGCCCGAGGTCGTCGATCTCGTGGCCGGTTCCCGTGTACGCACCGAGACCGCCCGCACCTGGCGGCTCCACCGGGTGCCCGACGGGCCGCTCGATGAGTCGATGACCCTGCAGGAGTGCGGTATTCAGGACGGCGACATCCTGACCATGTCAGGTGTCTCCGCGCCGGCGTTCCGGCCCTCCACACGCGGCGATTTCCGCACCGTGATCTCGGCCGGCGCGCCTCGACACGAGGCTCGGGCACCCGAGGCGTGGGCGTGGTGCGTCACGATCGCCGTCGCCACCCTGATGTACACGCTGACGGGGAACGGTCATCCAGCAGCGGCGGCGGCCGTCGCCGCGTTCATCGTCGGCCTGTCCGCCGTGGTCGCCCGTCGCGCACCCGGTGCACGCACCGCAGCGTGCACGGTCGCGGTCGTGTTCAGCGCAGCCGCAGGCCATCTCGCCACCGGAGCGGCGCTGCACGCCCCCGGAGTGCTGTTGGGATCGGCCGCCGCTGCGTTGACCTCGGTCGTACTCGGACGGCTGAGCGCCTGCGGTACCACACTTCTCACCGCGTACGCCACGTACGCGTCCCTGCTCGCGATGGCGACCGCCCTCGCCGTGATCACCCCGGTCGGGGTCATCGTCATTGCCGCCATCCTGGTGCTCACCGCGCTGGCCGGCGTGGGTACCGCGGCCCGGTTGACCATCGCGCTGACGGGTTTGGCGCCGGTGATCCCCGGTCATGGCGATTCGCGCATCACCGATCGACGTGCCGGGTACGCCGGTGAGGTGCTGGCCGGCATCGTGTCAGGTGGCGCCGCCGCAGCCGCGACGGGTTCTGTCCTGATGGCGGTGGGCTGCGCCCGGGCCGGGACGGTACCGACGGCGGGGCCGTTACTGGTCGCCGTGGTGGCCGGCGCACTGTTTCTGCGGTCGCGACTGTACGCCGACAGTTCGTGCCGGATCGCTCTGGTCACAGGTGGATTGATCAGTGCCACAGCGGCTTCCGCGATACTGCTGATGGCGGTTCCGGCTCAGGCCGGTTGGATCGCGGTGACGACGGTAGGGGTGACCGGCGGGTTGTACGCGCAGCGCCACACCTTCGGCCCGGTGTGGCTCCGCGGCGTCGATGTGCTGGAACACGCCCTGTTGGTTGCCGCTGTCCCGTTGGCCGGATGGGCCGCCGGAGTCTTCGGTATCGCGCGGCACCTGGATCTGCCGTGGTGACGCGCGTGACGCGGCCGATTGCCGCGGCAGCGCTTGTCATCGCATCGCTGAGCTCGGCCCCGCCGGCGAACGCGGTCGGTCCGCCGACGGTGGACGGTACGTTGCTGCCTGCCCCGGGCCCGGCAGCAGCCCCCTACCGAACGGAGCAATTCAAGGCATGCGCCACGACCAGCGGGGCCGCCGCGTCCCGTCGAGTCCCGGCCCGGCCCGATCTGCGAGCGGCGTGGGCAGTGACCCGGGGAGCCGGTCAGACGGTGGCCGTCATCGACACCGGGGTTGCGCGCCATCGGCTCCTGCCCCGCCTGATACCCGGCGGCGACTTCGTCTCCACCGGTGACGGGACGCAGGACTGCGACGGGCACGGAACCATCGTCGCCGGCCTCATCGGTTCGGCACCCGACGAGGAGTCCGGGTTCAGCGGGGTCGCGCCCGAAGCGACGATTCTCGGTATCCGGCAGTCCAGCAGCCGATTCCGTGAGGTCGGCGGAGCTGAGGGCGTCGGCGATGTCGACACCCTGGCGGCATCGGTACGTCTGGCGGCGGACCTCGGCGCGACGGTCATCAACATCTCCACGGTGGCCTGTGTCGCGGCTGGTGAGGCCCTCGACGATCGGGCACTCGGGGCCGCCCTGGCCTACGCGGTGGAGGTGAAGAACGCGGTGGTGGTGGCGGCCGCGGGCAACGTGGGCGGACATGGCAGCTGCCCGAAGCAGAATCCGACATCCGGGAGCGTCCCGGACTGGGAGCGCGTGGAGGTCGTGGCAAGCCCGTGCTGGTACGACGAGTACGTGCTGACCGTCGGGTCGGCACGCACCGACGGTATGCCGTCGGAGTTCACGCTGGGCGGCCCATGGGTGGATGTGGCCGTGCCCGCCGAAGCGGTGGTGTCACTGAGCCCGTCCGGCGAAGGCCTGGTGGACCAGGCTCCCGATGACGCTGCACCGCAGACTATTTCCGGAACCAGCTATGCCGCACCGCTCGTCGCGGGGATTGCGGCGCTGCTGCGGTCGGCCATGCCGCACCTGACCGCACGCCAGGTGATGAAGCGGATCGAGGACACCGCGCTCACCCCGGGATCCGGATGGAATCCGCTTGTCGGGCAGGGAATCGTCGATGTGGTGGGCGCACTCGACGGTGCCGCACCCGATATCTCGCGTTCCTCCCCCGCCGTACGCGCAGTACCACCGGCGCTCGAGCACACTTCCTCGGGCACCGGCCGGCGGGCGCTCGCGGGCGCAGCAGTGTGTATGACCGCCGCCGCGGCGTTGATCTCGTCGGCGCGTCTACGCCGGCGGCGTGATCCCGTCACGTTGAACGGACGCGGCGGCACTGCTGAGCGCGGGTCCCCGCGGTAGCGCCGCGAGGATCGGCCACGGCCCGCTGCCAGGTGTGCCGGGCAATCCCAGACTCTGCGCGGTCTCCGGGCTCTCGAGTCCGTACGCCACACCCGCCTGGTCGATGAGGAACAGCGGTCCGGTCGCCGCGCCCGCCCCCGCTGCGCCCGTCGCGTGCACGTACGCGCCGTCCGGGATCGCGACGGCATCGATGTGCGGGCCGTACCCGTCGGCTTGGGCCAAGGCGATCGTCGGAAATTGCATCGGCGGGGACTTGTCGACCGTCACGGTGACATCCGGCGCGGCACCCGTGCCCGAGGGCACCCAGCGCACACACACCTGCGCCGTGAGGTCACGTCCGGCCGGCGTCGCGCCGCTGCGCGGGAGATACCGCAGCGGCAATGCCTCGACCACGGGGATCTCGGCGATCCGATCCGCGGGAACGTCTCGAACCGGCTCGCCTTGTACGACGGCGAATCGGATGAGATCGGCTGCCACCGGCCCGATCCGCTGTATCCCGGATGTGAGTACGACGTAATGGTCGGGTGCGGCGTCGGTGCGGCGCACCTGAAGTACCGAGCCCACCCGGCTGCCGGGCAGGCGCGACGGACCGGGTTCGCCGAGCCCCTCGATGACGGGTACGCCGATGGCGGCGACCTCGGGTACCAGATTCAGCATCGCTCGCGAGATGATCAGTGGCTCAACATGGTCGAGACGCAAGGCCCTCGTCACGGGCCGGTCCCGCAGGTCGACGAGGGCTCGCCGGCCGTCGAAGAGCAGGTAGACGGTGGCCGCGCCCTCACCGGCGGGGCGGACGAGCAGCGGCGGCGCGCTCTCGGCGCCGTGGGCCGCGCCGACGAACACCGTGGTCGCATCGCCACCGTCGCACACCGTCCACGCCACTGCCGCCGAAGGCACGGTAGGCAACGCCGCCGGCGCCCCCGGGATACCCATCAGGGGACCGCGTTTTGCCACCGAGATACTCGCGGCGCTGACAAGTGCCGGCGTCGCGGGCGTGCGAGCGATCAACCGGGCCGACGCCAGATTCATTGCCGGATGGAGCGTGTCGCCCACCCGCACATAGATCGCCCCCGACTCGCGAGCCATGACGATCGGCGCATCGCCGATGGTGCCGCGCGGTCTGATCACTGCCAACCCGACGCACACGCCCATGACCACGACGGTCAGCACCGCACCGGCGGCGAGAGCCAGCGAGTGCGCCCGGATCGGGTCGCCGAGCATGCGGGTGTCGCGGCACGCCAGCGCGTATTCCATACGCCGCGAAAGGAAGCGGTGGCCGCTGGCCTGTAGTTTGGTGGTCGCGTTCCGGTCCATATGTCCCCGGTTTCGAGCCTAAGGGCATTCCGGCGACGGGAAGCACACCAGTTTCGTTGCGTTGTCAACGAACTGTGGTGTGGCGCAGCAACCGATTGCCGGACTGTTCAGCAAATCTCCCGCACGACGGGAACGCGTCAGCGCGAACCCCGGCCGCACGAACCCTCGTCATGATCAACTCTCGAACCGCAGGAAAACGCTAAGCTGTCGCATCGCGACCGCGCAGGCGAATACCGTCGACAGCGCTGGGGAGGAGCCGGCACGAGAATGGAACCGGTTCGGCGGTGACAACCCCGGTGCTTGATTTCGACGGACGGGTGGTCGACCGGCGGCAAGAGATGATCGACCTGCTCACCGCCGTCGAATCCGCCGGGCGAGCCGCCGGCGCATGCATCCTGATCAGCGGTGTTCCCGGAGTCGGTAAGTCGACCCTGGTCCAGGCCTTCGGCGCCGAGATATCCGAGCGCAGCTGCGTCTTCGCCTACGGACGGTGCCGCGATGGGGCGCCCGCCCCGTATGCCGCCCTGGGCGAGGCCCTCAGTGCACTCGTGCGCACCATGGAATCCACCCCCGCCGCGGAACGCCAGCACTGGCGATCCGCTCTGACCAGTGGGACTCAGCCGATCGCGGTGGTGCTCGAGGAACTCGTTCCCGAGTTGGCCCACCTCGATGCGCCGGCTGAGGACGTGACGGTGGTGCATGCGGCCGACGCCCGTCGACGGCTGCACCGAGCCGTCATCCAACTGCTCTCCGAAACCGCCGCGTTCCGGCCGGTCGTCCTCGCGATCGACGACCTGCAGTGGGCGGACCGTGATTCGCTCATGTTCCTGTCCGAGCTGCTGACGGTGTCGTTGCGCAACGTGCTGGTGGTCGGCGCCCATCGCGCCGGCGAGTTCGACCCGGCCGGCGCGGGTCTGACGACACCGACGATCCAGCGTATCGACCTCGAACCGCTCTCCCGGCTCGACGTCGAAGAGTTGCTCGCCGGAGTAAGCGGCCACAGCGTCGAACTCGGTGACGTCGCCGCCGAGTTTCATCACCGGACCGATGGCAACCCGCTTCAGGTCCGCCAACTGCTGTACCGCGCGCAGCAAGCCGGAGCGCTCATTCCCGCCGGCCCGGACGGTCAGCCCAGATGGGATCTTCGCGTTCTGAGTTCCATCGAGATCTCGGCGTCGGCGGCGGAATTCCTCGGCCGCTACCTCGACCAGCTCCGCCCGGCCGACCGTGCGGTGCTGAGGTCGCTGACCTGCATCGGTAGCGAGTTCGACCTCGACGACGCCACCGCGGCCGCGGGTGCACCCGCGGATGTGGTGGCCCACGCCCTCTGGTCGGCGCTCGAACTGCGGTTGATCGAAGCGCTGGACAACCACGGACGACGGATCGCCAACTCCATCAGCCACCAGGCTCGCTACCGTTTCAGCCACGACAGGGTGACCGAGTCGGCGCGTGAGGGTCTCTCGGCCGAGACGCAGCGGCACGTCCATCTGCGCATCGGCCGGCGGTTGGTGGCACTCGGCGACGACCGGCTTTTCGAAGCGGCACGCCACGTCAGCCTGGGCGGCGGGGCGACCGTCGAGACCGCGGAGCGTCTGCACTTCGTCGAGGTGCTGCATCGCGCCGCACGAAAGGCCCGGGCGCAGGCCTCCTTCCCGCTGTGCCTGGACTATTGCCGCAATGCACTCAGCCTCCTGGGTGAGCAACGCTGGTCGTCGGATTTCGACCTGACCCTGGAACTGCAGCTCGACGCGGCTGAGGCGGCCTTACTCATCGGTGACGTGCCGGCACTGCACGCGTTACTGGACGAGGCGGAAGAGGTGCTGCGTGGTCCCGCCGATCGGGCCCGGCTGGCCTACCTGCGCCTCAAAGGCCGCATCGCGCAGAACCGGCTCCAGGACGCATTGGCCATCGGGCTGCGCGCGCTCGAGGAGCTCGGCGAGCCGCTGCCGCCCGACGCCGGCACGCCCCGGATCCTCAATGCGCTGGGCCGGATGAAACTCACGGCGCGCCGGTGGGGTACCGAGCAATTGCTGGAACTACCGGCGTGCGAAGACCGACGGGTCATCGAAGCGCAGCGCATCCTCGCCGAGCTGCGCAGCATGTCCTACATCGCGCGCCCCAATCTGTTCCCGTTGATCATCCGCAAACAACTCACCCTCAGCCTGGCGCACGGTCACACACCGTCGTCTCCACTGGTACTGGTGAGCTACGGGGTGCTGCTCGTGATCTCGGGCGACCGCGCCGGTGCCCAGCGCTTCGGTGAAGTCGCTCTTGCGCTGACCGAACGGGCCGGCTTCCGGGAGGCGCGGCCGGAGACGCTGTTCCTCTATCTGAACTTCATCCGGCACTGGCGCCACCCGGTGCGCGACGGTCTGGTGCAGATCCGCGAGGCGATCACGACGGCCCTCAACCAGGGTGATCAGGAATACGCCGGATTCCTGATCACCGTGCTGCTCTCACAGTCGTTCTGGGCGGGCAGTCCACTGTCCGAGATCGACGCGCTGGCCCGGTCTCTCATCCCACAGATCCGTTCCCAACCCGTACCCAGCACCCTGAGCCAAGCCCTCCATCAACTCTGCCTCAACCTGCTGGGACGCAGCGAGGATCCCATGCTCGTCGCCGGCGAGAGCGGCTATGACGAGCGCGAAATCGTGCCCGCGGCGCGCCGCGAAGGTGACGAGGTGACATTGAGTGTCGCGGCCGACGTCACCCAGGGCCTCCATTTCTGGAGTGGCGATTACGCCGGCGCGGTCAGCGTGACCGATGAGGTGATGCAGCATCTGGCCGGGACCACGGGCACCACCGGACTTCAGCTCGTCCACATGGTGAGCGCCCTGAGCCACATTCATGCCGCACCGAACGACCGTGCCACGAAGAAGGCCGTGCGCGACTCGCTGTCGCTGCACCGGAAATGGGCGGCCGGGGCGCCCGCCAACTACGCCGCGCCGTGCGCGCTCGTCGAAGGGTCATGGGCACGGGCCCGTCGTCGCTACCTCGAGGCAGAGCAGTTCCTGGACAAGGCGATCGAACTCGCCGAAGAACATCAGCTGCCGCTGATCGCCGCGCTCGCGCACGAGGAGGCGGCCACCCTGTATGCCGACACCGGCCGGACCCGGCTCCACGAGCACATGCTGCGGACCGCCTACCAACGATGGCTGGCATTGGGGTTCGTGTTGCGCACCGACCGGCTGGCCCGCCGGCACCCCTGGCTGCTCAGCCGTGAACTCGTGCAGCCCGGCTCGGCCGGAATCGATCCCGTGGGCGCGCACCACCTGGTGCGCACGCTCGCGGCCGCGAGAACTCCGGACAGCCTGGCCAAGCTGGCCCTCGGCGCCGCCGCGGACATGACCGGCGCGGAACGGGTGCTGTGTCTCACCGGTCAACCGGACCAGCTGACCGTCCGCGCGGTCCACCAGGCCGGTGTCACCACCACCATCGAAGGGCCTTGGACCGCGGTGCCCTACGACAGTTCCGTGGTGGCGCGCGTGGTGGAAACCGGCGCTCCGGTGACCCTGGTCTCGGATACGTCGG
The DNA here is from genome assembly GCF_025822555.1 of Mycobacterium hackensackense. Taxonomy (NCBI): domain Bacteria; kingdom Bacillati; phylum Actinomycetota; class Actinomycetes; order Mycobacteriales; family Mycobacteriaceae; genus Mycobacterium; species Mycobacterium hackensackense. The sequence goes on along the minus strand of NZ_JACKUC010000037.1, from coordinate 140,508 downwards.
TCTTCGCCGCTCCGATCCGGTTGCAGGACAGGATCATCGGGGTGCTCTATGCCGAGCGGACCGTCCCGGGGCGGCGTTTCTCAGCCCAGGATGAAGAGGCGATGACCTTCCTCTGCGCGCAGGCGGCGGCACCACTGTGGAACTTTCAGCTCGAAGCTCAACTGCGTGCGGCCGACGAACATCGCCTGTCCCTCATGGACGTTCAGTCCAAGTTCGTCCCCAACGAGCTGTTGCGCATGCTCGATATCGACGATGTCCGCCGGGTACGCAGCGGCTACCGCGTCGAACGGCAGATGACGGTGCTCGTCACCGACATCAGGGGGTACACCACACTGCTGGAAGACATGGACGTATTGGAGGCCAACAACCTGGCCACCGGCTTCCTGCGCGCTGTGGAACTGCCGATCGTGGCCTGTAACGGCATGATCCAGGACATGCGCGGCGACGAGGTCCTCGCCGTGTTCGAGGGTGCGCCCGACAATGCCGTCCGGGCTGGGCTCGGCATGCTGCGTTCACTGCGCGAGCACAACGTCGAGCGCCTGGCACACGGCTCCGAAGAGCTGCGGGTGGGGATCGGGATCAACTCCGGGGTCGTGGGGCTGGGCTTGGTGGGCGGCGTCAACCGCATGGTGCTGAGCACTGTCGGCGATGCGGTCAACCTGGCGGCGCGTATCGAGGGCACCAACAAGCGCTACGACTCGGCCATCCTCATCTCCGACGCCACCTACGCGCAGCTCGCCGATCCGTTCCAGTTCTTGATCCGCAGGATGGAGCGGGTGATGGTGGTGAATCGCCGCCAGCCGGTGACCCTCTACGAGGTCTACAACGAGGATCCGGAAGTCCTTCGCTTTGCCAAGATCTCGGCGCAGCCGGCGTTCGACGAGGCCTTCACCCTGTTCGACGACGGCGACGTGGTGGCCGCACGGGCAGCCTTCGAGCGGTGCCGGCAGTTGTTGCCCGACGACCCCGTCGCCACCCTGCACATCGCGCACTGCGATGCGGTCATGCGAGGAGAACTGTCCCCAGGTCAAGAGGTCGCGCTGCACCAAAAGTACGCCGATTGACGGACACCGACTCGCGTACGGGGGACGTGTGGGTCTGCGATGATTTGAGCCGAACCTGAGGGGGTCGGCATGTACCTGAGTGCAGAGCGCGTCGCCATCGTCAATCGGACGATTCAGGAGACGTTCGAGCAGACCTGCATCGCGTGGCAGGCCATTCCACATTGGGATACCGGTGATCCGGGTCAGACCGAGGTATCCAACGAGAATTATGGCGTGGTGCAAATCCAGGGCGCCCCGCAAGACGTGTCGGCTTCGGTCGCCGAGCTGATCGCGCCGACCCCGGATTCGCTGCTCACGAAGATCAATGCCGCGACCGTCGCCCTTGCGGCATCCGTCGACGATGTCGTGTTTCCGGCGTTGCGCACAGCAGCACTCGGCCCCAACACCTTCAACTTGACCGCGAGTACCACCGACGCCATCCTCAGCGCCGTCATCGACTGCCGTGGGGCGGTGGAGAAGGGCGGCTACCGTTCCCCTTCGTGCGGAATCACCAATACCGATGGGATCAAAGGGCTCTACCAGTTGGTGAACAGCTATACCTCGCCGAGTGACACCATCCTCTACGCCGGCAATATCAACTCCGTTCACCGCGTGGACAAACTGGAGACAGCGGTCGGCACGCCCCCAGCCAGCGCGATCGTTCTCGGCCGCCGCCAGCGGATTGCCCACGGGCAGGCATCGGGGGCCTCGCCGGGTGAGGAACCGGTGGACCTCGCCATCAGCGTCCCGCCCAGCTTCGAGATCGTCGGCGAGTCCGCGGCCAACCTGATCAAGCTGAGGGTGCGCGTACGGTACGCGGTCCGGGTGAAGGTGCCCGCAGGAATAGCCCTCATCACCGGCCCCTAATGACGCCGTCCTCACCCGGGACGCTTTCCCGCCCGGTGGCACCTGATCAACTGGAGCAGTACCTCGCCCACTGCAAGGAGATCTGCGACGCCGAGATCGACCGGCTCTACGGATCGGGTCGGCAGGGGTCCGGCAGCCTGCACGAGCTGATCCTGGACTACCCGCTGCGCGGTGGGAAAGCGCTGCGACCCGCACTGAGCATCGCGATCTGTCTGGGTCTGGGCGGACACCTCGAGGCCGTGCTACCCACCGCCGCCACGTTGGAGCTCTACCACAACGCCTTCCTCATCCACGACGATATCGAGGATGAATCCTGGTGGCGCCGTGGAAAACCCACGCTGCACATCGACCACGGCATCCCGATCGCCGTCAACGTCGGCGACGCGATGCTCTCACTCACCCTGCAGCCGTTGCTGGACAACGTCGAACGCGTGGGACTCGGTCCGGCACTGCGCATCCTGCGCGCCGTCGCCCACATGACCCGGCAGACCGTCGACGGCCAGGCGATCGAACTCGAGTGGGTCAAATCCAACGCCTGGCAACTCGACGACGCGGACTACCTGAAAATGGTCGAGCTCAAGACAAGTTGGTACTCGTTCATCACTCCGCTACAGGCCGGCGCGCTCGCCGCCGGCGCCGACCTCCGCCAACTCCCCGCGCTGGAGGCCCTGGGCCGACACATCGGGGCGGCCTTCCAGATCACCGATGACCTGTTGAATCTGCGGGCCGATCCGGAGGACTACGGCAAAGAGATCGGCGGCGACCTGTGGGAGGGCAAGCGAACACTGATGCTGCTGCACGCTCTTCGATGCGCGACGCCGGAGGAGCGCGACCAGGCCGTCGAGATCCTGGGCAGACGCCGACCCGGCGCAGACGGTGAACTCGGCCTCACCGACCTGCTGGAACGGCTCACCGCACGCGGCGACCTGTCCCACAGCGGGCACACTGATATCGTCACTTTCCTTGCCGGACAGCATCATTCGTCATCGAAGAACCTCGACGACATCCGCTGGCTGTTCGACCTGATGCAGCGCATGGGGTCGCTCAACCATGCCCGAGATATCGCCGCGCGGCATGCCCGGGAAGCTGCCGACGTCCTCGCGGATCTCGATTGGCTGCCCCCGAGCCAGCACCGCGACATGCTCACCAGCCTGGTCGACTACGTGCACGGGCGAACCCGATGAACCCCGAGATGCTGATCGGCATGCTGGCCGAGCTGGAACGCATCAGGGAAGCCACCCTTGATCTCGTCGAGCGCAATGCGCCACAGTTGCTTCCCGCCCCCGCCGATGATGCCGACGGCACCGAACGCGCTGCATTCGACCTGCTACTCGGGGCCCGCCGCGCGGTGCTCGGCAATCCCGTGGCCGCCCGCGGCGTGCACGACATGCTGATCGCGGAAGGCGCGCGCTACGCGCAGACATCCGCCGGGGCCCAGTTGCGTGATGCGCTGGCGGGATCGCCTGCCGTCGAGAATCTCCGCCGCATCTGGGAAACGTTGAGCCTCAACGTGCTCGACGGCCCCGCCGAACCCCACGCGGCCCCGATCGCATGGTCGGAGTTGTTGGCCGACGCCCTCGTCGGCCACGGACTGAACGACTCCATACTGGCCCGGCTACGCCCGGAGGGTTTCGCATGACGATCACCGACCCGCAGCCGGCCCTGGCCGAGCAGAGCAGCTTCATCGGCTACCTAGTGGGCTTGGCCGGACTGGGGCAGCTGGTGCGGTCGTTGGCCGCACCGGGCGGCGCCGGTCCGCACCCTGAGGATGACTTCGTGCACCTGTTACTCGGGCTGGCCAGTATCGGCACTGCCATCGAGGGGCTCGTCGGGTCGGAACCCGACCCACCGCCGACGAGCGGAGCAACTTCTCTTCCGAGCGCCGGGCGGTGGTTGCGATGACAGCGTCATTGGCGGCGAGCGACTTCATGCGGACACCGATGCTCGGTACCGCCGAGCCGGAGGGATTCAAAGAGTGGCACCACTTCGTGGTGCACGCCCGAGGCCTCCGTCTTCTCATCAACTTCAGCCTGAACAGCGAGACGGCCCCGGACGGACGATTCCGGCTGGCACCCCGGGTCATCGTCATCGTGCACGATTCCGAATGGCGTGGCGAGGTGGCGCGATTCGACGCATCGGCGGTGGACATCTCCGCGTGTCTCGGCGATCTGACCATCGGCGGCAATCGCATGCAGGTGCTACCCGACGGTTACCTGGTGACGGTCGACCTTCCGGCCCAGGGCATTCAGGGTGAACTGCAGTTCGTCTCGGTGAGCCGGCCGTTCGTCGTGAACAACCAACCGATCGGGTCGGGCCGGATGAACTGGCTGTTCGTGCCACGACTGCACGCCACCGGCTGGTTGAACATCGGCGGCCACGAGCACCGGTTCGACAACGACGTGTCCTACCACGACCACAACTGGGGCCGGTTCTGGTGGGGAGACGACTTCGGCTGGGAGTGGGGCACGGTTCTTCCGCACGACTCAGGTGACCCGTGGTCATTGGTCTATCTGCGCATGACCGACAAACGGCGGCTGCGTTACCTGTCCCAGGCGCTGTACGTGTGGCACCGAGATGAACCGGCAGCCATCTTCCGGCACGCGTCCGTGCAGGTGCGGACATCCGGGCTCCTCGGCCGGCCCGCCGACTGCACCCTGCCGCCTCCGATGCGATTGCTCCTGGACGGTGAAGTCCCCGGGGTGCCGGCGAGAATCGAGGTCACCGCGGCCCGCTGCGCCGACTCGGTGCGCGCCGAATTCCTCCCGCAGTCCTACGCGCGGCTGGCGCAGCCCAGTGAACTGTCACTGGACGGGACGACCGTCCTGTGCGAGTCCAGCGGGACCGCCCGGATGACAGGCACGATCAACGGCGAGACCATCGACTTCTTCGGCACCGGAGTATTCGAGTTCCTCTATGGCTGAAAAGGTTTCGACGCTGCTACGGACGTCGGTCGCCCACCTCGCCGATGAGGTGCCCGACAGCTATCGCCTGGTTCTTCGCACGCTCGGCCCGCTGGTGGTCGACCTCGACGTGGACGGTGAGCGCTTCGCGCTGCGCGGTGGACGCCGCCTTGAGGTGTCCACCGGGCACGTCGGGAGCGCGGGTGCGCGCGTCGTCACCACCCGGACCGGGATCCTCGACATTCTCGACGCCGCGATCAGCCTCGACCACGCCGTGGAAAGCGGAGTGCTGCGGGTCTGCGGCTCCCTCGAGGACGTCCTGCGCGCACACGACACCATGCGCGCCTACGTCCACGCCGCGGTGCGCGCTCCCTCGCAGCCGGCGCTATTGTCCGCACTCCGGGCGGACGCGTCATGAACACGCCGATCATCCCTCCGGCCGCCTGCCGGCGGCGCCCCACCGTGGCGGTCCTGGGTGCGGGTATCGCGGGGCTCAGCGCGGCACATGAACTGGCCGAGCGTGGTTTCGACGTCACCGTCTACGAGCCACGAATCGACGAGCGAGCCGAACCGGGAAGCGGCCATCCGACTGTCAAGATCGGTGGCCTGGCGGCGTCGCAGTACGCGAAGGCAGGAGCCCACGACGGCACTCATGCCGAACTTCAGCCCTTTCCCGGAAGGCGGGGCCAACCGACGGTTCCCGGTCGGGCCGTCGCCGGGGAGCACGGATTCCGTTTCTTCCCGGCCTATTACCTGCACACATGGGACCTCTTCAACCGCATCCCGATCTATCAGCGCACGGCATCGGCGACCGGCATTCAGCGCTGGACGACGACGTCGCGCACCGTGTTGGACAACGTCCGGCGGGTGGTGACTCAGGGCACGACCGTGAACGGCAAACCGTCGTTGGTGTTCCCGCGCGAAGCGCCCCGCAGCCTCGCCGAATTCATCAGCATCACCGGACAACTCACCGGCTTGGGTTTCACCGCGACCGATGTGCAGACCTTCGTCGGCAGGCTGTTGCGCTACCTGGTCACCAGTCCGCTGCGACGCGCGACCGAACTGGAGAACCTCTCTGCCTACGACTACTTCGTCGGCCGGCAGCCCGACGGCACCCGACGATTCTTCTACACCCCGCGTTTCGACGCCCTCCTGCTCGAGATGCCCAGAGTGCTGGCCGCATTCGATTCGCGCTGGGGTGACGCCCGCACCAACCTCACGACCTACCTACAGCTACAACTGCAGATGGACAGGCGGGACAACAAGGCAGACGGGGTGCTCAACGGGCCGACCACCGAGTCGTGGTTCGACCATTGGTATCGCCATCTGATCCAGATCGGCGTGCGCTTCGTGCGTGCCTCGGCCGAATGCATCGATCCACCGGTGGTGGATACGCGGCAACCGCCGCATCTGCGCCCCCGGGTCCGGATCACGTTCGCCGACGGCACCCGCGTCGCCCCGGACTACACCGTCGTCGCCGTCGATGCCCCGTCCGCCGAGAGGATCACGATGGCGCTGCGCGCGGCCGGTACCGGAGGCACGGTGGCCGATCTCGACGGGTTCGCGACATCTGCCCCGCCGCCGGACGGTCCCTTGCAGCCCAGCGCCACCCGCTCGGGGACACGGCGCGATCCCTACGCGATGGACATGATGGGCCGGCTGCCGTGGGATCGCTTTCAGACACTGTCGGGCGTGCAGTACTACTTCGACACCGAGTTCCAATTGCTGCGGGGACACATGTACTACTCGGGTACCGAATGGGCGCTGTCGTCGATCAACCAGCACGGCATGTGGGAGAAGCGACCCAACCTGGCCGAGGACGGTTACGTGGCGGTGCTTTCGGTCGACATCGGCGATTTCAACACGCCGTCAAGGCATCTGGTGGATGCGGCCGGCCGGGGCAAGGCGGCCCGCGACTGCACGCCCGACGAACTCGCAGCCGAGGTTTGGCGCCAGATCGTGGCCGCTCTGACAAGTGACGCCGGCTGTTCCCCGGAGGAGATCATGCCGTGGCCGGCGTGGTACACGCTGGACCGAGGACTGATCACCGCCCCGGACACCGGACTCATCGTCCGCAACGAGACGCCGTATCTGGTGCCGATCATCGGAGACTGGCCCAACCGTCCCGGCGGCGACCCGTGGAATCCGCATGGGACGTCGTGGACCTACCGGCCCACCCAGGCTCGGTGGCTCGAAGACCTGCACCTGCGCAATGTGTGGCAGGCCCGCCATGGCGGCTATCAGGTGCATGACAATTCGGTGGTGTTCGCGGGCACCTGGACCAAGACGTTCACCAGGATGACGTCGATGGAGGCGGCCTGCGAGTCGGGACGGCATGCCGTCAACGCGATCCTGGATCACTACGTATGGGTGGGATCGGGCGGTACCGACCTGCGGGAGAACACCACGCTCGACTGGCGATTCCCCTACGGCTTTCTGGACCAGGGTTTGTCGAGTCCCATCCGGATGCCCACCCCCGCGGGTGACTACTGCTACGTCTTCGACATCGAGAACCGTGAGCCGGCCGACGCCCGCCCGCTGCGGGTTCTCGATTCCGATTTCGCCGTCGAGTCGCTGCCCCATCCGTTGGACATGCCGACGACACCGTACGAGGGAAGCCAGCTACCGTCTGTCCAGATTACGGAGGCCCACACATGACGGCACCACAGTTCGATCCGAATCTTCTTGCCTACCTGCAGGCTTGGCGGCAATACCTGGAACAGATGGCGGGTGCGACGACGGGCTTCGGCGTACCCCCTACCCCGCAGTGGCCGGTGGCCGCACCGCCGGCGCTGCCGCTGCCCCCGGCGATGCCGCCGATGCCGCCTTCGTTTGCCGGTCCGCCGTCCCACCTGCCCGCTCCGGCAACGGATTACACCCAGCAGCTGCTGGCCGTCCTGCAGGCGTGGCGGCAGTACCTGGAGCAGTCGGCCGCGCTGGCCACAGTGTCCGCAGATGCCTCACCGAGTGCGGCCCAGGAGCAGTACACCAAACCCCGTCCCGATATCGAGCCGGTGCCGCCGCCGAACGGCGGGGGCAGCATGCTGTCTGCGGCGGACCTCGCGAGCTCATCGCTTCGCACCGGTTCGGCGTACGCGAGTGAGTCCGGTTCGGGCGGATACGGTGCCCGCGGTCCGGTCCCGCCACGATCCCTGTACCGCAGCGCCGCCACTGCAGATGCCGGCAATCCCGCTGCCACCACCACGTGGTGGAACCACGGCCGGCCGCCGGCGGGGACCACGTCGACAGACGCCTCGACGACGACACCACGGCCGAATGACTCGGCTCCGATGCCCGGCGGATCTCAGCGGGGTGACGGAGCGAAGATCCCGCCGGATGTCGAGTTGGTCGCTCCGTCGGTCCACGGCTCGTCGATGGCACCGCTGAGGCGGCCGGTTCAGCCGTCCTTGTTGCGTTCCCTGGACCGATAAGCCGCCACGTGCTGCCGGTTCCCGCAATTACCGGTATCGCAGAACATCCGGGACCGGTTGCGTGACACGTCGAACAGCACCGCCTCGCAGTCGGGCGCCGCGCAGATCTTGAGCCGGCGCAGTTCGCCACCTCGGATGAGGTCGGCCAGTGCCATCGCCATCTCGGCACCCATCCGCTGCCACAGCGGGTCATGGATGGACGCCAGGTGCAGATGCCATTCGGGCATCTCCTCATGCCGGGTCAGCCAGGGCGAGGCCTCGGTGTCCGCGAGCAACGCGTTCACCTGACCGACCACGCGCTCCTCGTCATCAGCGACGGTCCAGATCCGTCCGATGCGTTCACGCAGTCGGTGCACCGAATCGAGCTCCGCACCGTCCCGGTCCCGGCGACCGGTCCAGCCGAAGCCATCCAGGTAGGCGTCCAGCGCAGCGGTGTCACCGAGTTGCTCGCCGTCGACCCGATTGCTGTTGACCAGCACACAGGCAGCCCGCAGTGTGAGCTCTGTGTCATGAGTAAAAATCATTTGACGCATGACTCCCATCCACGCTAGCGTCATGACCAATCCACATTTTACTCATTACAGCTCGGGGGTTTCCGATGAGCGCGACGGACACGCGTGCCGATACCGGCCATTTCCGGCTCGGCATGTTGTTCGCCGTGGCATCCGCCTTCACCTTCGGGATGTCCGGCCCCCTGGCCAAGGCGCTGATGGAAGCCGGCTGGTCTCCCACCGCCGCGGTCACCGCGCGACTGGCCGGCGGCGCGCTCGCCATGGCCGCATTCGCCGGCTTCATCAAGCCGGACTGGATCCACGAAGCACTCGCGCACCGCAAGACCGTCATCGCCTACGGCCTGATCCCCATCGCGGGTGCACAACTCTGCTACTACAACGCCGTCGCCCATCTGTCCGTCGGCGTGGCGCTGCTGCTCGAGTACACCGCGCCGATACTCGTCGTCGGCTGGCTGTGGGCGACCACCAAACGGGCACCCGGCAGGCTGACGCTCGCCGGTGTGGCGCTGGCCATCGCCGGGATCATGTTGGTGCTCGATGTGTTTGCCGGGGCGCGCATCAACTCGGTCGGCGTCAGCTGGGGCCTGGCCGCCGCGGTGTGTGCCGCCTGCTATTTCATGATGTCCGATGCCGCCACCGCCGACGGTGACGGACTGCATCCCATCACCCTGGCCGCCGGCGGCTTGGTGGTCGGCGCCGTCACCGTGGCCGCGATCGGCGCCTCCGGTGTGATGCCGCTGACATTCAGCACCCACCACACCGTCGTCGCCGGGCTCACGCTGCCCTGGTACATCCCGGTGATCGCGCTGGCGCTCATCCCGACTGCGATCGCCTACACGCTGGGCATTTTCGGGGTGGCCCGGTTGCGCCCCCGCTTCGCATCCCTCGTCGGCCTGGCCGAAGTGCTCTTCGCGGTCCTGATCGCGTGGGCATTCCTCGGTGAGGCCATCACGGCCACCCAGGCGCTCGGGGGTGCGGTCGTACTGCTCGGACTGACCCTGGCCCGCGTCGGCGACCGGGCCGACACCGTGCTGGAGGCGGGCTGGCCCGATGTCCCGCCGGCGCAGCCACACGCGGAACCGGCGATTGGCAGCAACTAGCCTGCAAGTGTGAAGATGCTGTCCGTGAAGTTGCTCAGGATGTCAGCCCGGACCGCAGCCGTCGGTTCCGCCATCGTGTCGGCCCTCGCTTTCCTGGCCGGACCGGCACCGCTGGCGACTGCGGAGCCGTGCTCGGATGTCGAGCTCATCTTCGGCCGCGGGACGAGCGAGGATCCGGGAATCGGTCGCGTCGGCCAGGCCCTCGCCGACGCCCTCACACCCCAGCTCGGCGGCCGCACCCTGAGCACCTACGGGATCAACTATCCCGCCACTTACGATTTCCTGGCCGCTGCCGATGGCGCGTACGACGCGACGGCCAGGATCAACGCCCTGGCGGCACAGTGCCCGTCGACGAAGGTCGTGCTGGGCGGCTATTCACAGGGTGCGGCGATCGTCGACATGCTGATCGGCATCCCACCCGTGGGCGACAAGATCGGCGAGTTCGGATCGGCACCGCCGCTGCCGGGCAGCCTGGCGAGCAAGGTCGCCGCCGTCGCGGTGTTCGGGAACCCGGGCGCGAAGTTCAGCCATCCGGCCAACACCGCGCCGTCCCCCTACGGCGGCCGGGCCATCGACCTGTGCGCCGATGGTGATCCGATCTGCTCGCGCGGTCGAAACCCGTTCGCGCACACCCGCTACGAAAGCTCGGAATTCATCCCCCAGGCCGCAGGTTTCGTCGCCGCGCTTGTTTAGCTGTGCTCGGCGTTAGAATGTGGCGTGACTTTTGATCTTGTTCGCCGCATCGGACTGGCCACCTCCGCCGCACTGGTGACCGCCGCCGCGGCGATCATCTCCCCCGCATCGGTGGGCAGCCTGGCTTCGGCACACGCCGACGGGTGTCCCGATATCGAGGTGGTGTTCGCTCGCGGCACGAACGAAGATCCCGGTCTCGGCCGGATCGGCAACGCGTTCGTCGGTGCCCTGCGCAGCAAGGTCGGCGGGCGTTCGGTGGGGACGTACGCGGTGGGTTACCCGGCCAGCTACGACTTTCTGGCAGCCGCCAACGGCGCAAACGACGCCAGCGGCCACGTCCAGTGGATGATGGAAAACTGCCCCAACACCCGACTGGTGCTGGGTGGCTATTCCCAGGGCGCCGCGGTGATCGACGTCATCAGTGCCGTGCCGTTCCCCGCGGTCGGGTTCAACGCTCCCCTTCCGCCCAACGCACCGGATCATGTGGCAGCCATCGCCGTGTTCGGCAATCCCTCGGCCAAGATTGGCCTGCCGATGACGTCCAGCCCGGTCTGGGGCGCCCGGTCCATCGACCTGTGCAACGGCGGCGACCCGATCTGTGGCCCCGGTGAAGACGTCGAGGCGCACCGTGCCTACACCGGCGGCCCCACCAACCAGGCTGCGGGCTTCGTCGCCGGCCTACTCTAAACACCCGCCGACGTCACACTATTTGGCTCAGCGCGACGGGAATCAGTCGCGTGCACGTGCTGTTGATCTTGTTGAACAGATCGTTATTGCTGACAAGATTGATGGGGGTTCATTCGACCATGAACGCGCACAAGATTTCCCTGAGTGACGTCCGGGTCCGGGTTGCCGCCGCCGTGGGTGGCCTGGCATGCCTTGGCGCACTGGCCACCGGAGCGCTGCTGCAACAGTCGAACGTGGCCGTTGCCGACGGCGAGATGCAGTTGGGTACCACCGTGACCCCGACCGCCCCGGCAAACGCCCCGGCCATCGCCAAGGCTGAGCCCGCGATCAAGGGACCGGCCCCGCTGCCCACCGAGGAGCAGGGTCTGCCCGGCTGACCTGTCAGCACCTGAACACGGGCAGGACCAGCCATTACCGGAGTGCAGCTAGTATTTGCTGGGTGCACACCTTACTGAAGTCTGTACGGCGCTGCGCCGCCGCCACCATGGCGGCGGCGAGTGCCGTCGGCGGGCTGATGCTGATTTCCGCAACAGCGCCGTCGACGACACTGGCCACCGCAAACGCGGATGCGTGCCCGCCGGTGGAGGTCATCTTCGCGCGGGGTCGCAACGAGGCGCCCGGCCCCGGCCGGCTCGGGCAGGCGTTCATCGACGCCTTACGGGCCCGAGTGCCCAAAGACATCGCCGTGTACGGCGTGAACTACCCGGCCGACACCCAGATCGCCGCGGGCGCCAACGACACCAGCCGGCGTATCCAGTACATGGCCGACGCCTGCCCCGACACTCGCCTGGTCGTCGGCGGCTACTCGCTGGGTGCCGTATCGGCGACGGTGGCACTGTCGGCCACCGAGAATGGATTCGGTTTCAAGAACCCGCTGCCGCCCGGCGCCGACGGTCATATCGCGGCGGTCGTACTCTTCGGGAATTTCAGTCACCGAGCGGGCGCGGGCAATATCGCTCCGGTATACCGGGACAGGACATTTGACGCGTGCAACGGCACCGATCCGATCTGCAGTGACGGATTCCCTCAGACGCTCGGCGAAATGCAGCGCGACTGGCCCAACCATTTGCAGGACGGTTATATCGGTTCTGGCCTGGTGGATCAGGCTGCCGATTTCGCCGCGGCGCGGGTGCAGTAACTCATCTCCGACAGGTCACGGCTCCAATCCATTTCGGGAACATCAAGATTCGATAAACGCCTACGTCAATTCACGTGGCTAGACTCGAGCCGGTGATCTTGATGTCGAGAGGTCGACTTCGGTGGTATGCCGCGATTCTGGCCGTGGTCGGTGGGGCACTGACAGTGACGGCACCTGTCGGCGTTCTCCCGTCCGCGTCCGCCGCCGGCTGCCCGGACGCTGAACTGATCTTCGCCCGCGGCCGGATGGAACCGCCCGGTGCGGGGCAGATCGGCAATGCACTGGCGACCGCGCTGCGGCAGAAGACCAAGAAGAACATCACGCTGTACTCGGTGAACTACCCGGCCGACACTCAGATCGATCTGGGCGCCAACGATATGAGCCGGCGTATTCAGGCGACCATGACCAACTGCCCCAAGACACCAATTGTGCTGGGCGGCTACTCACTCGGCGCCGCGGCCACCGATGTGGTGCTGGCCATGCCGTTTCCAGTGCTCGGATTCAAACTGCCACTACCGAAGACAGCGGATCCGCATATCGCCGCGGTCGCGTTGTTCGGCAATGGGATCCAATGGGTCGCACCGATCACACAGTTCAATCCCGCTTTCCAGAGCCGCACCATCGAGCTGTGCCATGGCAATGACCCGATCTGCAATCCGACGGATATGGAGAACTGGCAGGCCTATTGGCCCGAGCACCTCGCGCCCGGCTATATCAAAGCCGGCATGGTGAACCAGGCAGCCGATTTCGTCGCCAAGAAGCTGAGATAAGCACCGCGACTACGGTTCTTGGCGGCTGATCGGCTGTTCCTCCTCCTCCGCGCATCCGGTCGGCTCGGCGGCCCCGGGCCGGGTTCGCAGATCCCGGGTGATGAGGATGCGCGCCTCCAGCTGATCGTCGGGCGGGTAGTCGACGCCGACAAGTGACAATCCGCGCGCAGGAGCCACGGCGAACGCGCTGGAACGTGCCGAAGCGTCCAACAGGCCCGCGCACCAGGCAGCGTCCCGGCGGCCCTCCCCGACCGCGAGCAGCGCCCCTACCAACGACCGAACCATCGACCAGCAGAACGCATCCGCGGTGACGTACGCGGTGACGGCGTCGCCCTCGGCGTGCCAGTCGAATCGCTGGAGGTCGCGAATGGTGGTGGCGCCGTCACGGTGCCGGCAGAAGGCGGCGAAATCGTGCAAACCCACCAACACGCGGGACGCCTCGGCCATGGCCGGGACATCGAGCTTGCGCGGCCACGGGGTGATGAACCGGGCGTGTTGCGGGATCACGCCGAATACGGCGGTGCTGAGCCGGTATTCGTAATGCCGTCGCAACGCGGAGAACCGGGCGTCGAATCCCGTTGGAGCCCGGACGATGTCGAGTACCCGCACATCCTCGGGCAGGAACCGGCACAGCCGGCGCACCAGCGGCTGGAACTCGGGGTCCTGCGGCCGCGGGGTACGTGGATAGGCGTGACCGAGGGCTTCAGCGGGGACGTCCACATGCGCCATCTGACCGGTGGCGTGCACTCCGCTGTCGGTGCGGCCCGCGGCGTACAACACCAGCGGGGTGCGGAACACCGTCGCCAACGCGTCCTCGAGCACACCGGCGACGGTGCGGTGCCCGGCCTGAGTGGCCCAGCCGGAGAAGTCCGTTCCGTCGTAAGCGATCTGGAGACGCAGCCGCACCTGGGCGAGCGAAGCGACGGGAGAACGATCCTGGGCGAGCGAAGCGACGGGAGGACGATCCTGGGCGAGCGAAGCGACGGGAGAACGAACAAGCCCGCCATCGGATTCGATGGCGGGCTCGTTCGGCACTTCGTTACTTGGTTTCATCCTCGGAGCCGGCGGTGTCCTCAGCCGGTGCCGCGTCCTCGACGACGTCGTCGGCAGCCTCAGCGGTCTGGGCATCGGCGATCGCCTCATCGGCGACCTCAGCCTCGACCACGGGAGCCTCCTCGACCACGGGGGCCTCGGCGGCCGCCGCCTTCTGAGCGGCGTCGGCACGACGAGCACGGTTGGCCTCAGAGGTCACCGTCTTCTCCCGCACCAGTTCGATGACCGCCATGGGCGCGTTGTCGCCCTTACGGTTCTCGACCTTGATGATGCGGGTGTAGCCGCCCTCGCGGTCCGCGAAGAAGGGTCCGATCTCGGCGAACAGGGTGTGCACCACATCCTTGTCGCGGATCTTCTTGAGCACCTCACGCCGGTTGTGCAGCGAGCCCTTCTTGGCGTGGGTGATCAGCTTCTCGGCGTACGGACGCAATGCCCGTGCCTTCGGCTCGGTGGTCTTGATGCGGCCGTGCTCGAACAGCGACGTGGCCAGGTTGGCCAGGATCGCTGCCTGGTGCGAGGACGACCCGCCGAGACGAGCACCCTTGGTGGGCTTGGGCATGGCGACTATCTCCTAAATGGGGCCGGCCCCCGTATCAGGTAGGACCGGGACGGAATTGCTTAGAGTTGTTCGGTTTCGGCGAAGTCCTGGTCGGTATCCAGGTCGTAGCCGGCGTCACCGGTCCAGGTGCCGGTGGCCACGTCGTAGCCGGCGACCTCGGACGGATCGAAGGTGGCCGGGCTGTCCTTGAGCGAGAGACCCAGCTGATGCAGCTTGATCTTGACCTCGTCGATGGACTTCTGGCCGAAGTTACGGATGTCGAGCAGATCGCTCTCGGTACGAGACACCAGCTCGCCGACGGTGTGCACACCCTCACGCTTGAGGCAGTTGTACGAGCGCACCGTCAGGTCGAGGTCGTCGATCGGCAGCGCGAAGCTGGCGATGTGATCGGCCTCGGCCGGCGACGGGCCGATCTCGATACCCTCGGCCTCGACGTTCAGCTCGCGAGCCAGACCGAACAGCTCGACCAGGGTCTTACCGGCCGAGGCCAGCGCGTCCCGCGGGGTGATCGAGTTCTTGGTCTCGACGTCGAGGATGAGCTTGTCGAAGTCGGTGCGCTGCTCGACACGGGTGGCCTCGACCTTGTAGGTCACCTTGAGCACGGGTGAGTAGATCGAATCCACCGGGATCCGGCCGATCTCGGCACCGGAAGCCTTGTTCTGCACGGCCGGCACGTAGCCACGTCCCCGCTCGACGACGAGCTCGACCTCGAGCTTGCCCTTCTCGTTGAGGGTGGCGATGTGCATTTCGGGGTTGTGCACCGTCACACCGGCCGGCGGCACGATATCGCCGGCGGTGACCGCACCCGGGCCCTGCTTGCGCAGGTACATGGTGACCGGCTCGTCCTCCTCAGAGGAGACGACCAGGCCCTTGAGGTTCAGGATGATGTCGGTGACGTCTTCCTTCACCCCGGGAACGGTGGTGAACTCGTGCAGCACACCGTCGATGCGGATGCTGGTGACCGCCGCGCCCGGGATGGACGACAGCAGCGTGCGCCGCAGCGAGTTCCCGAGGGTGTAACCGAAGCCGGGCTCCAGGGGTTCGATGGTGAACCGGGACCGGTTTTCGGCCAGCACGTCCTCGGACAGTGTGGGTCGCTGAGAAATCAGCATGGTGTTTCTATCTCCTTCTCGGCACCCGCTATTTGATGCCGTTATGGGGTATCCACCGCCGGTTGGACGGCAGATGCTCTTGCGGCCTACGGCCGCGAAAGCCGATTACTTCGAGTAGAACTCGACGATGAGCTGTTCGGTGAGCGGCACCTGGATCTGCGCCCGCTCGGGCAGCTGGTGCACCAGCACGCGCTGCCGTTCGCCGACGACCTGCAGCCAACCCGGGATCGGACGCTCGCCGGCGGTGGCCCGCGAGAGCTCGAACGGCAGGGTGTTCAGCGACTTGTCACGAACGTCGATGATGTCGTACTGCGACACCCGGTAGCTCGGGATGTTGACCTTCACACCGTTGACAGTGAAGTGGCCGTGGCTGACCAGCTGGCGAGCCATCCGGCGGGTGCGGGCGAGCCCGGCCCGGTAGATGACGTTGTCCAGACGGCTTTCCAGGATCTGCAGCAGGTTCTCGCCGGTCTTGCCAGACTTGCGGTTGGCCTCTTCGTAGTACTTGCGGAACTGCTTCTCCATGACGCCGTAGGTGAAGCGAGCCTTCTGCTTCTCCTGCAGCTGGGTGCGGTATTCGCTCTCCTTGATCCGCGCGCGGCCGTGCTGGCCGGGCGGGTAGGGGCGCTTCTCGAACGACTGATCGCCGCCGACGAGGTCGACGCCGAGGCGACGCGACTTGCGGGTCGCGGGGCCGGTATAACGAGCCATTGTCTAAATCCTCTTCCCTAGACCCGGCGCCGCTTGGGCGGACGGCAGCCGTTGTGCGGCTGCGGTGTGACGTCAGAGATCGCGCCGACCTCCAGGCCTGCGGCCTGCAGCGAACGGATCGCGGTTTCGCGGCCCGAACCCGGGCCCTTCACGAACACGTCGACCTTCTTCACGCCGTGCTCCTGCGCCTTGCGGGCGGCGTTCTCGGCGGCCAGCTGCGCGGCGAACGGCGTCGACTTGCGCGAACCCTTGAAGCCGACGTGGCCCGAGGATGCCCAGGCGATGACGTTGCCCTGCGGATCGGTGATCGAGACGATCGTGTTGTTGAACGTGCTCTTGATGTGCGCGGCGCCGTGCGGGATGTTCTTCTTTTCCCGGCGGCGGGTCTTGGCGGCACCCTTCTTGGGCGCGCCCTTCTTGGCTTGTGCCATCTCGGATTACCTGGCCTTCTTCTTGCCGGCGATGGTGCGCTTGGGACCCTTGCGGGTACGCGCATTGGTCTTGGTCCGCTGACCACGCACCGGCAGGCCGCGACGGTGGCGCAGGCCCTGGTAGCAGCCGATCTCGATCTTGCGGCGGATGTCTGCCTGAACCTCGCGGCGCAGGTCACCCTCCACCTTCAGGTTGGCTTCGATGAATTCGCGGAGCGTGCTGACCTGATCGTCGGTCAGGTCCTTGCTGCGCTGGTTCCGGTCGATACCGGTGGCGTCCAGGATCTCCTGGGAGCGGGTACGGCCGATGCCGTAGATATAGGTCAGCGCGATCTCCATGCGCTTGTCGCGCGGGAGGTCAACGCCCATGAGACGTGCCATCAGGCAGTGTTTCCTTCTAGGTTGCGGAGGTCTGTTCCCAGTCCGTTCCCCTCACGGGGTCCGGCCTCCGTGCCGGACGTGTATGAGTGGCCCATCTCTTCAGATGCCAGCCACTCAGTGGTACTGGGAGGTCTGCATTCAGTTGTGGGTGGAACTGCTCGACAGGCTGTTGACTAGCCCTGCCGCTGCTTGTGCCGCGGATCAGAGCAGATCACCATGACCCGCCCATGCCGGCGGATCACCCTGCACTTGTCGCAGATCGGCTTGACGCTCGGGTTCACCTTCACGGCTTCGCGATCCTTCTTGGTTGTGCGGTGACGCGCGCTGACGCGTCACACATCTACTGGTAGTTGCGTTTCGAGGGCGAGTTACTTGTATCGGTACACAATGCGGCCCCGAGACAGGTCGTATGGAGAGAGCTCCACCACGACGCGGTCCTCGGGCAGGATGCGGATGTAGTGCTGCCGCATCTTGCCGCTGATGTGGGCCAGGACCTTGTGTCCGTTCTCCAACTCAATGCGGAACATCGCATTGGGCAGGGGTTCGACCACGCGACCCTCGACCTCGATGGCACCGTCTTTCTTGGCCATACTGTCTAGTCGATCCTTGCTTTAGTTTCGTATCGTGCGCCCGCTGTTGCAGTCGGTGCACCCATCGTTCCGACTACAAAACGTGAGCTCGATCGGTAGAACGCTGGAGTTCCAAAGACAGGGCACGAGAAGAGTCGGCGCGGAAGCCGCACCGTTGGTCCACAATACCCTCTGCTGGGGCATGCACCAAAATTGCTGCCCGCGCACCCCGCCGGCGGTCATGTGCGGAGGTCAGCGCCAAAATTACTGGACGGCGGGCGCATAATTGAGAACGATATGACTGGACCCGCGCCCCAGCCCCGCAAGCCCGTAATTCTCAGCGTCGACGACGACCCTGCCGTGTCCCGTGCCGTGGCCCGCGATCTGCGCCGCCACTACGGCGAGCGGTACCGCATCGTCCGTGCCGAATCCGGCCCGGACGCCCTGGAAACGCTGCACGAACTCAAGCTACGCGGCGACGCCGTCGCGGTGTTCGTCGCCGATTACCGGATGCCGCAGATGAGCGGTATCGAGTTCCTCGAATCCGCGATGGACCTCTACCCGATGGCCCGGCGGGTCCTGCTGACCGCCTACGCCGACACCACCGCCGCGATCGACGCCATCAACGTCGTCGACCTGGACCATTACCTGCTCAAGCCGTGGGATCCACCCGAGGAGAAGCTGTACCCGGTGATCGACGGGCTCCTGGAGGCCTGGCACGCCGTCGGCGACCGCGCCATCCCGTACACCAAGGTGATCGGCCACCAGTGGAATCCGCGGTCCTGGGAGGTGCGTCAGTTCCTGGCCCGCAACGCGTACCCGTTCAAAGCCTTCACGGCCGAGGAGCCCAAGGGCAAACAGCTGCTCGACGCCGCCGGCTTGGACGGCAGGCAGCTTCCGGTGGTCATCACCGAGGAGGGCACCCCGCTCGTCGAGCCGACCGACTCCGAACTGGCCGATCTGCTGGGCTTGTCCACCAACCCGTCACTGGAGATGTACGACCTCGCCGTCATCGGCGGCGGACCCGCCGGCCTGGCGGCCGCGGTCTACGGCGCCTCCGAGGGGCTCAACACCGTGCTCATCGAACGAGCGACCACCGGCGGCCAGGCCGGTCGTAGTTCCCGCATCGAGAACTACCTCGGATTCGAGAACGGTGTCTCCGGAATCGAGCTCACCACCACGGCGCGGCGCCAGGCCGAACGGTTCGGCGCCGAGGTGATCACCACCCGCAAGGCGGTCAAGCTGCAGGCCGGCGAGGTCGGCACCGCCCGCACGATCTCGTTCGAGGACCACAGCACCATCGGCGCCCGCGCCGTCATCCTCGCCACCGGCGTGGAGTACCGCGAACTCTCGGTGACCGGCTGTTCGGCCTCCGACGACGCCAATCTCATCGGTAAGGGCGTCTACTACGGCGCCTCGGTGTCGGATGCCTCCGAGTGCGCCGGTGAGGACGTGTACATCGTCGGCGGCGCCAACTCGGCCGGCCAAGCCGCGATGTTCATGTCCAAGCAGGCCAAGTCGGTGACACTGCTGGTGCGTGGGCCGTCGCTGGAAGCGTCGATGTCCTATTACCTGATCCAGCAGATCGAGCAGACCCCCAACATCAGCGTCCGGACCTGCACCGAGGTGGTCGGCACCACCAGCCGGGACGACCATCTGGTGGGGCTGACGCTGGAGGACCGGCGCACCGGCGAACGCGACGAGGTGCCCTCCACCCGGCTGTGCTGCTTCATCGGCGCAACGCCGCGCACCGAGTGGCTCGACGGCGTGGTGGCCCGTGACGACCACGGCTTCATCTTGACCGGACCCGATCTCCGCGACGTCGTCGGCTGGACCTTGGACCGTCCGCCACACCACTTGGAAACAAGTGTGCCCGGTGTGTTTGTTGCAGGAGACGTACGTGCCGAATCCGCCAAGCGGGTGGCGGCCGCCGTCGGCGAAGGGTCGATGGCGGTGATGCTCGTGCACCGTTACCTGGCAGAGGCATGAGGGCCGGCACCGTCGGCGTGGCATAGAGGAGCAGATGACCATGGGTGAGACCTGTGTGCGCGACGAACTGCGGACACTGTTCCTGTTCGAGCACCTGTCCGACGAACAGTTGGACACGTTGTGCCAGGCCGGCACCATCGAGACCTTCCCGGCGGGCCCGATCGTCACCGAAGGCGAACAGGCCAGCTGTTTCTACGTGCTGATCGACGGTGAGCTGATCATGTCGAAACGCTCCGGCGGTGTCGACATCCAGACCAACCGCACCTCGCAGCGCGGTGTGTACTTCGGCGCCTGGTCGGCCTACATTCCCGGCGAGGAGCACGTCTATCAGGCTTCGGTCCGTCTGGTCGAGCCGTCTCGGGTCTTCGTGCTGGACGCGAACGCGTTCGCGGCCTTCATGCGGGCCCAGTTCCCGATGGCCGTGCATCTGCTCGAGGGCCACCTCGTCGGCGGCCGCCGGCAGAGCCAGATCATCGGCCAGCGCGAGAAGCTGCTGGCATTGGGCACCATCACCGCCGGCCTGACCCATCAGCTGAACAACCCGGCCGCCGCGACCGCCCGCGCGGTGGCCGACCTGCGCGAAGGTGTCGGCAAGATGCGGCACAAGCTGGCCATGCTGGCCGACGGCAAGTTCTCCCCCGAGGCGCTGCGGATGCTGGTGACCATCCAGGACGAGGTGGCCGAGCAGGTCGCCAAGAACAAGGGCCTGGAGCTCACCGCGCTGGAGACCTCCGATCGCGAGGATCAGATCGGTGAATGGCTGGAGGACCGCGATATCGTCGGCGCCTGGGACTACGCCCCCACCTTCGTCGAGGCGGGCCTGGACATCGACTGGCTGGAGCGGATCTCGGCGTTCTGTGAGGACGCGGATGTCACCGCCTCGCTGCAAGGCGCCCTGGGGTGGTTGAAGTACACCATCGACACCGAACTGCGGATGAACGAGATCGCCGAGGCCAGCCGGCGCATCTCGGCGCTGCTCGCCGGCGCCAAGCAGTACTCGCAGATGGACCGTGGCTCCTACCAGCGCGCCGATGTGCATGAGCTGCTGCGCAGCACCATCATGATGTTCGGCGACAAGATCGGCCATCAGGGCAAACCGATCACCCTGGTCAAGGACCTGGACAAGTCGCTACCCGAATTGCAGTGCTACCCGGGCGACCTCAACCAGGTCTGGACCAACATCATCGACAACGCCTTGCAGGCCATGGACGGACACGGCACGCTGACGCTGCGCACCGCCCGGGAAAGCGATCAGATGATCCGCGTCGAGATCTGCGACGACGGCCCCGGCATTCCCGAGGACATCATCGGTCGCATCTTCACCCCGTTCTTCACCACCAAACCGTTCGGCGAAGGCACCGGGCTGGGCCTGGATCTCGCCTGGCGGATCGTCGTGGAGAAGCATGCCGGCGATATGCGGGTGGTATCCGAACCGGGCAACACCCGGTTCATCGTGTGCCTGCCGCTGGTGGCGCCCCGACCCGCCGAGGCCGATCCCGCCGAATAGTTTCCGTCATGCGGATCGCATCGGAATATCGTCGCAAGCCCGACGGGTTGACTTGATCCATGACCCAGACCACACCCTCTTCGCGCGAGCGTTCATCCACACCAGACCTCGGCTCATTCGGCGTCTTCGGTCACTACACCCAGTGGCAGCAGTTCTCCCCCGCTCAACTGCAAGAGATCGAAGCACTCGGATACGGCGCCATCTGGGCCGGCGGATCGCCGCCCGCGGAGTTGGACTGGGTCGAGCCGCTGCTGGCGAGCACCACCACCCTTCAGGTGGCCACCGGCATCGTGAACATCTGGACGGCCGAGGCGGCCCCGACGGCACAGTCGTTCCATCGCATCGACGAGGCCTACCCCGGACGCTTCCTGCTGGGCATCGGCGTCGGTCACCGCGAGGCGATCACCGAGTACAAGAAGCCTCTCGACGCCCTCAACGACTACCTGGACAAGCTCGACGAACACGGAGTCCCCAAAGACCGCCGCGTGGTGGCCGCGCTCGGCCCGAAAGTCCTGCAGCTCTCGGCTGAGCGGTCCGCGGGCGCGCATCCGTACCTGACCACCCCGGAGCACACCGCGCAAGCGCGCGCACTCCTGGGCACCGAAGCGTTCATCGCCCCCGAGCACAAGGCGGTGCTGACCACCGACGCGGAGCAGGCCCGCGCCGTCGGCCGCAAGGCCCTGGAGATCTACCTCAATCTGGACAACTACCTCAACAGCTGGAAGCGGTTGGGGTTCACCGATTCCGACGTCGCCAAGCCGGGCAGCGATCGTCTCGTGGACGCGGTGGTCGCCCATGGAACCGTCGACGCGGTCGCCGCGCGCCTGCGTGAGCACCTCGATGCCGGCGCCGACCATGTCCCGGTCCAGGTGCTGACCACACCGGACAAATTGGTGGCCGCACTGACCGAACTCGCCGGGCCACTGGGCCTGCGGTAATCGAAGGGATAGCCATGAGCATCAACCTGGGCCGCTACGGAGTGTGGACGTTCGGCAAGGTCTCCCCCGAACAGGCTGCCGCCATCGAGCAACTCGGCTACGGCGCGGTGTGGATCGGCGGTTCCCCTGCCGGGGATCTGCCCTTCGCCGAGGAGATTCTGGACGCCACGGATACGTTGCAGCTGGCCACCGGCATCATCAACGTGTGGACCTCGCCCGCCGAGCAGGCCGCCGCGACCTATCACCGGCTGGAGAAGACCTACCCGGGCCGTTTCCTCCTGGGCATCGGAATCGGGCATCCCGAACACACCCAGGAGTATCGCAAGCCCTACGACGTACTGGTCGAATACCTCGACGCACTCGACGCCGCCGAGGTGCCGGCCGACCGTCGTGTGGTGGCCGCTCTCGGCCCCAAGGTGCTACGGCTGGCCAGGGATCGCAGCGCGGGGGCGCACCCGTATCTGACGACGCCCGAGCACACCGCCGAGGCACGGAAGGTGCTGGGCGACGGCGTCTTTCTCGCTCCGGAACACAAGGTGGTGCTGACCGACGGTTCGGCGCAGGCAACCGAGGCCGCCCGAAAGGTCGGCCGCGACACCGTCGACTTCTACCTGAATCTGAGTAACTACCTGAACAACTGGCGCCGGCTGGGCTTCAGCGAAGAGGACATCGCCAAGCCGGGCAGCGACACGTTGATCGATGCGGTGGTGGCGCACGGGACGGCCGACGCGATCGCCGCCCGGTTGAACGAGCACATCGACGCCGGCGCCGACCATGTCGCCATCCAGGTGCTCGGCGGATGGGACAAGCTAGTCCCCACGCTCACCGCGCTGGCCGGGCCACTCGGGCTCGGAAAGTAGTGCGACACAGTGGGGTCCGTCACCGGTAGGTGACGGAACCCACTGCGACCTCTGTGATCACTGCGATCTAGCGGCCTCCGCTGCCGGCCTCGGCGCCGCGCCGCTGATGGTCACCGGACCCTTTGCCGGCGTCGGCGCGGTCGCGGTGCGCACCCGGTCGACCGGGATGCCGATCCGAGGAGTCATCGCTGCGGCTGCGGGTGGGCGCACCTCGGGAGTCGTCCCGCGTGGACGCGCGCGGGGTGTCCCGGGGTGCGGGCTTGGGGGCGGCCGCCGCTCCGGTCGTCGAATCATCCGAATCGGGCGTGGCCGAAGGCGCCGGCCCGGCCTCGTTCTCACGGCCTGCGGTCTGAGCAACCTCGTCCCGATCCACCACCGCCGCCGGCCTCTTCGCTGCCGCCGGATTTCCCTCGGCTACGGCAGCGAGCCGCCGCTGCTCACCAGGCGACGTGTTGCCGGTGGTGACCGTATCCGCCGGCGCCACGGATTCAACACTCGCCAATTGCCGGTTGAGCGTCGAGAGTTGTTTTGCCACAGCCGGATCCGCCGCTTCCGTGCTGGCATCCGCCAACTGCGCGGTCAGGGTCTGCAGTCGCCCGGCCACAGTGGGATCGGCGGCGGCGACCGCGGCGAGCTGTTGGGCCGGTGTGGCCGCCGGATCCGTGAGCGTCACCATCCGAGACGAATCGAGCGGCGATGTCAGGGCTGTCAGAGCGACCCCGGGATCTGCGGCCGCACTAGCGGTCAACGATTTGATCACGGCCACAGCCGCTTTCGGTGTCCAGTCCGTCCGATACACCCCGAAGTTGTCCTCGTCGTTGGTACTTCCGGTGTTGGTGTCGCGCAGGGTGTAGATGAACGCGGGCCCCGCATAGGGCAGTGTGCGCCAGTCGGTCACCATGTCCTGGATGTAGTCGGCCTGCTGCTGCTCACCGACCACGTTGGTCGGCAGTCCATACTCGGAAGACCAGATCTGCTTGCTTGCATCGCCGTTGGCCACCATCAGGTTCCTGATGTCGGTGAGCTGGTTGATCGGCGAATTGGCCAGGTCCGCGCCTTCGGAGAACTTCGTCGTGTACTGGTAGGGGTGAAACGACAGCGCGTCGAAGCTGCCCTCGGCTCCGGCCGCGTACATACCCTCGACGAAGTCCACCGGGTTCATCGTCGTGTCGCCGATGGTCACCCCGGATCCGACCACACCACCGATCACGGTGGCATTCGGGTCAGCGGCCTTGATCTTCGGATAGGCCGCCTTCAACAACTCGGTGTAACTGGCCGGATCCGGCTTGGGACTGTAGAAGAACGCCGCGTTCGGTTCATTCCACACCTCGTAGGCCGAGATCTTGCCGGCGTACCGGCTGGCCAACACCCCGGTGAAGTTCCCGAATGTCTGGGGGTTGGCCGGTGGCGTGTAGTACGGCGCCGACCCCGGTGTCGCCGCCCAGGGCGGTGTGGTGGTGACCGCGGCGAGCACACCCATATTCCGGTCGGCCGCCGCGTTGATCAGACTGTCGAGCGCGCTCCAGTTGTACACCCCGGGGGCCAGCTCGATGCCACCCCAGAAGACGCCGACACGAACGGTGTTGACCCCGAGGGCCTGCATCGCGTCGAGCGCCTGAGCCTGTTGAGCCGGTGTCTCCCACACCAATTGGGAATCCGCGATACCCAGCGTGTCCGACGAGGTGTCGATCTCGGCCGCGAGTACAACACCCGTCGGCGTGGCGCCCGGACCCGTGTACGCGATCACCGCCGAGGCGCTGATGATCGCGATCGAGCCGACCACGAACTTATTGGTTCTGCAAATGTTGCGCCTCACGATAAATCCCTTTCGCCATGGTGATCTGCCTCACTACGGCCATACCCCCATGCGCCATGCGCCATTCACCGAATTTGCGCACCGCAGTAACTCGTGAAATTGTCAGCATCGTCATGAAAGCAGCTCAGAACGGCAAATCGGCAAATCGACGATCTTGATAATAATTAGCTGACTGGACTGGCGGGAAATATATAAAGGATGGCTATTCGACCGCGTCAAACTGCGGGATTACCGATATCTCAGCATCTCATAATTGCCGCCCGGCAAACGCGGATAACCACGCGTGCAGGGATAGCAAAAGTACAGGTGTTCACGCTCTCGCACTGCCGACCGCTCGAAAATTGCCCCGAATTCGCTGCCGCTGGGGGCAGCCGGCGAGCCTCAGCGGGCCCGCACCGAATGCCGAGGCTCGCAACGGACGTCGAAGTTGACCGAGTTCGCGATGAAGCACAGGTGATGCGCGCGTTCGTGCAACCCGGGGAGCGCCTCGGCATCCGCCGCGTCGGCGATCTCCACCTGCGGACGCAGAATCACCTCGGCGAAATGCCCGCCGCCGTCCGGCGTCTCGACCATCGTGCCCGACGGGTGATCGGTGTAGCCGGTGACCACGATCCGCTGTTGTGCGCACAACGCCAGCACCCACAGCATGTGGCACTGCGACAAGCTGGCCACCAGCATTTCCTCGGGGTTCCACCGATCCGCCGTCCCCCGGAAGGCGGGGTCGGCGGTACCGGGGATCGTCGGCTTTCCCGGTGCGCTGAGCTCGTGCGAGCGCGCGTAATCGCGATATCCGCTGGTGCCCGTGCCGGTGTTACCGGTCCACGTCACGTCCAGCGCGTACTCGTGCGTCCCGGCCATCCGCCGATTATCTCCGGCACCGCTCCCACACTCGAGGCAATTTCCGTCGGCGATCAGGCTCGAGTGCACCCTTGCCAACCAGGCCGCGCCATTACTAGGATATGCAAGTATCTCGGGTCACGGCCCGGGTTCTTCTGAGTACAACTTTCTGGGCACCAACTTTCTGGGCACAACCTTTCGGGACGGACGCCATGACCACACAGATTCAGCACTTCATCAACGGCGAGCGCAGCAACCTCGCATCCACCCGCACCGCCGATGTGCTCAACCCGAGCACCGGCGAGGTCCAAGCCCAGGTGTTGCTGGCCTCGGTGGCCGATGTCGAGACCGCCGTCGCCAACGCGGTGCAGGCCCAGAAGGTCTGGGCCGGGTTCAACCCGCAGCGCCGCGCCCGGGTGTTCATGAAGTTCGTCGACCTGGTCAACCAGCACGCAGATGAATTGGCCCGCCTGCTGTCCATCGAGCACGGTAAGACCGTCCCCGACGCGCTGGGCGACATCCAGCGCGGTATCGAGGTGATCGAGTTCGCGATCGGCATTCCGCACCTGCTCAAGGGTGAGTTCACCGAAGGCGCCGGTACCGGTATCGACGTGTACTCGATCCGCCAGCCGCTCGGCGTCGTCGCCGGCATCACCCCGTTCAACTTCCCGGCGATGATCCCGCTGTGGAAGGCAGGGCCCGCGCTGGCGTGTGGAAATGCCTTCATCCTCAAGCCATCCGAGCGCGATCCGTCGGTGCCGCTGCGGCTGGCCGAACTGTTCATCGACGCGGGTCTGCCCCCGGGCGTGTTCCAGGTGGTACAGGGCGACAAGGAGGCGGTCGACGCCATCCTCACCCACCCGGACATCCAGGCCGTCGGTTTTGTCGGCAGCTCCGATATCGCGCAGTACATCTACTCCACCGCGGCGGCGCACGGGAAGCGCTCGCAGTGCTTCGGCGGCGCCAAGAACCACATGATCGTGATGCCCGACGCCGACCTGGACCAGGCCGTGGACGCGTTGATCGGCGCGGGCTACGGCAGCGCCGGTGAGCGGTGCATGGCGATCAGCGTCGCGGTGCCGGTCGGCGAAGAGACCGCAAACCGCCTGCGCGCCAGACTTGTTGAGCGGGTCAATCAGCTGCGCGTTGGACACAGCCTGGACCCCAAGGCCGATTACGGGCCGCTGGTCACCGGTGCGGCGCTGGAGCGGGTCCGTGACTACATCGGCCAAGGCGTGGAGGCCGGTGCCGAACTGGTGATAGACGGCCGCGAGCGTGCCACCGACGAACTCACCTTCGATGATCAGGACCTGTCGAAAGGCTTCTTCATCGGCCCGACACTGTTCGACCACGTCACCACCGACATGTCGATCTACACCGATGAGATCTTCGGCCCCGTGCTGTGCATCGTGCGCGCCGAGGATTACGAGGCCGCACTGGAACTGCCCACCAAGCACGAGTACGGCAACGGCGTGGCCATCTTCACCCGCGACGGCGATGCCGCCCGCGACTTCGTGTCCCGGGTTCAGGTCGGCATGGTGGGCGTGAACGTGCCGATCCCGGTGCCGGTGGCCTACCACACCTTCGGCGGCTGGAAGCGTTCGGGCTTCGGCGATCTCAATCAGCACGGCCCGGCGTCGATCCAGTTCTACACCAAGGTCAAGACCGTCACCGAGCGCTGGCCCTCGGGTATCAAGGATGGGGCCGAGTTCGTCATCCCCACCATGAAGTAGCCGGCGATGGACCTGCACGACTTGGACGACGACGAACGCGTGATCGCCGAGACGGCGGCCGCGTTCGCCGAGAAGCGCATCGCGCCTTACGCATTGGAATGGGACCAGACGCACCACTTCCCCACCGATGTGTTCAGGGAGGCAGGCGAACTGGGTATGGGCGGCATCTACTGCGCCGAGGACGCCGGCGGCACCGGGCTGCGTCGCATCGATGCGGTGCGCATCTTCGAGCAGCTCGCCGCCGCCGACCCGAGCATTGCCGCATTCATGTCGATCCACAACATGTGCGCGTGGATGATCGACACGTATGGCACCGACGAGCAGCGCAAGACGTGGGTGCCATGCCTTTCCTCCATGCAGTCCATCGCCAGCTACTGCCTGACCGAGCCAGGCGCCGGATCAGACGCAGCGGCGCTCCGCACCAAAGCGGTGCGGGACGGGTCCGATTACGTGCTCGACGGCGTGAAACAGTTCATCTCCGGCGCCGGCAGCTCGGATGTGTACGTGGTGATGGCACGCACCGGCGCCGACGGGCCGAAGGGGATATCGGCCTTCCTGATCGAAAAGGATTCGCCAGGGCTCAGTTTCGGCGCCCAAGAGGTCAAGATGGGCTGGAACGCCCAGCCGACCGCGCAGGTGGTGTTCGAGGGTGTGCGGGTGCCCGCCGATGCGCTGCTGGGTGGCTCCGAGGGCACCGGCTTCGGCATCGCGATGAACGGGCTCAACGGTGGTCGTATCAACATCGCGGCATGTTCACTGGGCGGAGCGCAGTCCGCGCACGATAAGGCCGTCGCCTACCTGGCCGACCGTCAGGCCTTCGGTGGCACCCTGCTCGACGAACCCACCATCCGGTTCACCCTCGCCGATATGGCCACCGCACTGGAGACCTCACGGAACATGTTGTGGCGCGCGGCCGGCGCCCTGGACAGCGGCCACCCCGACAAGGTGATGCTGTGCGCGATGGCGAAGCGGTATGTCACCGACGCGTGCTTCGAGGTGGCCGATCAGGCCCTGCAACTGCACGGCGGCTACGGATATCTGCATGAGTACGGCCTGGAGAAAATCGTCCGCGATCTGCGGGTGCACCGCATCCTTGAGGGAACGAACGAAATCATGCGCGTGGTGATCGGGAGATCCGTCTCGTCGCGTGCGAGTGCATGAAAGGACCCGCAATGAGTACGATCGCGTTCCTCGGACTGGGGAACATGGGCGGGCCGATGGCCGCCAACCTCGTGGCCGCAGGGCATACGGTGCGCGGGTTCGACCCCGTTCCCGCCGCCGTCGAGACCGCAAAAAGTAACGGCGTCAGCGTCTTCGGCAGCGGAGCCGAGGCTGTCGACGGTGCCGACGTGGTGATCACCATGCTGCCCAACGGTGCACTGGTCAAGAGTGCATATGCCGAGGTGCTGCCGGCGGCCGCGGCCGGGGCGCTGTTCATCGACAGTTCCACCATCTCCGTCGACGACGCCCGAGAGGTGCACAGGCTCGCCGGTGAACACGGATTCGCCCAACTCGACGCGCCGGTGTCCGGCGGGGTCAAGGGCGCGGTGGCCGGCACGCTGGCCTTCATGGTCGGCGGCGAGAGCGAGGCCGTGCAGCGCGGCCGGCCCGTCCTGGAACCGATGGCCGGCAAGATCATCCACTGCGGCGACTCCGGTGCCGGTCAAGCCGCGAAGGTGTGCAACAACATGGTGCTCGCGGTGCAGCAGATCGCCATCGGTGAAGCGTTCGTCCTGGCCGAGAAACTGGGATTGGACAAACAGTCGCTGTTCGACGTCATCACCGGTGCCACCGGGAACTGCTGGGCGGTACAGGTGAATTGCCCGGTCCCCGGACCGGTTCCGACGTCGCCGGCGAACAATGACTTCAAGCCCGGGTTCGCCACCGCCCTGATGAACAAGGACCTGGGATTGGCGATGGCTGCAGTCACCTCGACGGGTTCGGCCGCACCGCTGGGTACGCATGCCGCCGAGATCTACGCCAAGTTCGCCGCCGAGCACCCGGACAAGGATTTCAGCGCCGTCATCGAGATGATCCGAGGCTGAATCCGCCGTCGCTTCGCGCACCGGGGAGCGCGTGAGCCCGACCCCTCGAACAAGCTCAGCGCGCCATCCACCAATAGCGGTGCAGCCGCGCACATCCGTCGGCCGACCAACCGTCGTAGTCGCGGCGCACCGCGGCGGCACCGGTGAAGTCCTGGCCGCTGGTGTACGCCGTCGGCACGACCACCGTGGCCAGCTTGGCCGCGGTGGTGGCGCACAAGCCGTGTGCCGACCCCGTCACCGCCAGCGCGCACTCCGGCCCCAGCCCGAGTTCCCACAGCGCGTGCCCGTGCAGGTCCGGTTCGCGGGTGGGGCGGGGTAGGTCATCGGGGGTGACGGTGGCCCCGGCGATCCCCTCGCCGATCAGCTGACGCACCAGCGGCTCCACCCAGTGCGGTGACCCGGTGCTGATCACCGCGATCGCGATACCCGCGGCGTACAAGCTGTTCACCAGGTCGTCCAGGCCCGGTCGCGGGATAACGTCACCGTCGAGCACCCATTCGGCGAACAGGTCGTTCTTGGTGTGCTGGATGTGGGTGGCGATCTCCGCGCTGATCCGCCCGTAGCCCCGCCTGCGCAGGGCCGAGGCGATGCGGCGGCGTTCGTCACCGATACACACCAGCCTGCCGTACTCGGCGACCGTCCAGCTGATATCGAAACCGTGCGCCGCGAATGCCGCGTTGAACGCACGCCGCTGGCCGTCCCGCTCGATATCGGCCAAGGCACCGTCCACGTCGAAGATGACCGCCTGCAGCGGTTCCACCACGGCGCCGGCCGGCCGGCCGGCATCCCACCAGTAGCTCCGCACCCCGATGTCACCCCGCATGTACACAGCGTGGCCCAGGTCACACACCGGCGGCCTCCCCCAAAGGGGGGATTCGGGAGGCCAACTTGCGCAGAATGGTCGCCATGGCACCACAGCGAGAAGCCGAAGGCGGATCGCGCAGGCCGCTGCGGCTGGTCCTGGTCGACGACCACGAGATGGTCATCGAAGGGCTCAAGGCGATGCTGGCCGCGTTCGGCGAGCGGGTGCAGGTGGTGGGCCAGGCCGTCGGCACCGACCGCGCGGTGACCGTCGTCGACGGACTCGACCCCGACATCGTGCTCTGCGATGTCCGGATGCAGGGCTCCAGCGGCCTGGACCTGTGCCGCGAACTGCGCGAACGCAACCCGAACCGCAAGGTGGTCATGTTGTCGGTCTACGACGACGAGCAGTACCTCTTCCAGGCGTTGCGGGTGGGGGCATCGGGTTATCTGCTCAAGAGCATCGGCAGCGACGAACTGGTGCGCCAGCTGGAGTTCGTGCACCTCGGGCAGACCGCGCTGGATCCGGGGATGGCCGCCCGCGCCGCCGACACCGCAGCCCGCTTACAACGCGACGAGTTCTGGCCCGGGGCGCGGCAGGGCCTCACCCAGCGGGAGAGCGAGATCCTGTCCTATGTGGTCAACGGGCTGTCCAATCGCGGGATCGCCACCAAACTGGTGATCGGCGACGAAACGGTGAAGAGCCATCTCAGTTCCATCTACCGCAAGCTCGGGGTGACCGATCGCACCGGCGCCGTCGCCACCGCACTGCGGGAGGGGATCTACCGATGAGCGCCGACGAGGATGCCCCGGGCAGCTCCGATCTTGCCCGCCGGACCGTGCTCACCACCGACGGCGAGCTGACGCTGCTGCGCGAACTCATCCAGGCCGCCTCCAGCGGCCCCGGTGTGGAGCCGCTGGCCGCTGCCGCGGCCCGGATGATCACCGCCGCCACCGGCACCGACGTCTGTTTCGTGCATGTGCTCGACGACACCGAACGCTCACTGACCCTGACGGGGGCCACCCCACCGTTCGACAGTGAGGTCGGCAAGATCCGGCTGCCGCTCGGGCACGGCGTCTCGGGGTGGGTGGCCAGCCATCGTGAGCCGGTGGTGATCATCGCCGACAAGGAAGCCGATCCGCGCTACCTGCCGTTCGAGTCGCTGCGTGGATCCGACTTCACCTCGATGGTGTCGGTGCCCATGGAGACCGATCCGGGCGGCCTGGTCGGGGTGCTCAATGTGCACACCGTGGCGCGCCGGGAATTCGGCGCCCGCGATGTCGAGCTACTGCTGGTGATCGGCAGGCTGATCGCCGGCGCCATGCACCAGGCGCGTCTGCACCGGCAACTGGTGGTCCGTGAACGTGCCCACGAGAACTTCGTCGAGCAGGTGATCCAGGCTCAGGAGATCGAACGCAGACGGCTGGCCGGAGATATCCACGACGGGATCTCGCAACGGCTGATCACCCTGTCGTACTGGCTGGACGCAGCGACCCGGACGGTCGCCGAAAACCCCTCGGAGGCAGGCGTTCAACTCGGCCGGGCCCGTGAGCTGGTCGACCTGACCCTGCAAGAGGCGCGCGCGGCGATCAGCGGACTCCGTCCCCCGGTGCTCGACGATCTCGGGCTGGCCGGCGGGCTGGCCAGTCTGGCCCGGTCCATCCCGCAGCTGCGTCTGGAGCTGGATCTGGCCGATGAAAGGCTGCCCGACCACATCGAGGTGGCGCTGTACCGGATCGCCCAGGAATGCCTGCAAAACGTCGTCAAACACGCCCAGGCGAGCGCCGCCCGGCTCACCTTCGGGGTGTACGAGGACACTGCCCGCCTCGAAATCATGGACGACGGAATAGGTTTCGACACCTTCGAGAACCCGCTCGGCAGCGATGAGATGGGTGGCTACGGCCTGCTGTCGATGGCCGAGCGCGCCGAGATCGTCGGCGGGCGGCTGCACATCCGGTCCCGCCCCGGCGCCGGGACCGCGGTGACGGCCACGATCCCGCTCCCTTCGATCTAGCGCCGTCAGAAGTCGCCGGCGTGCCGGCGCAGGGTTTCGATGGCCGTGGTGAGCGCCCGAGAGTCCGCTGCCGACATCCCGATATCGGCGAAGACTTCCTTGTTCAGCGTCTCGGTGGCGTCCTCGACCGTGGACCGGCCCAGATCGGTCACCCGCACCAGCGTGGTGCGGCCGTCCGTCGGATGCGGTATCCGTTCCACCAGACCGTCGGCCTCCAGCCGCCGGATGGCGTGGGTGACGCTGGTGACGTGCAGCTGCAACCGGTCCGATGCCTTGGTGATGGGCAGCGCGCCGCTGCTGCTGAAGGCCAGCAACCGCAGCAGCTCGAACCGCGAGAAACTCAGATCGTAGGGCCGCAGCGCGGTCTCCACCCGGGCCAGCATGATCTGGTGCGCCCGCATCACCGAGGTGATCGCCACCATCCCGTCGGCCACATCGCCCCAGCCCGCGCGTTCCCAGTTGGCACGGGCCTGGGCGATCGGGTCAGGTCTGCCAGGTTGTGGGGGCATCCCCTGTTCTTACCGCATCCGTGCCCGCGAGCGCGGATTCGCCCCGTGTGCGGTCGCGATATGCGGCGACCGCCGAGAGCACCGCCCGGGTCGACTGGCGCACACCGATGGTGATGCGGACACCCCCGTCACCGTAGTGCCGCACGCGCGGGCCGGCCCCGTCGAACACCTGCCGCCAGACCGCCCGGTCTCCCCCGGGTGCGGGCAGGTAGACGAAGTTGGCGTGCGCGTCGGTGCTGTAGATGCCGACGGCGCGCAACCGGGCGCTCAACAGCCGGCGCTGGGCGGTGATGATCCGGATACGCTGCCGCATCTCGTCTTCCGCGTCGTAGCACGCCGCCACCGCGACCAGCCCCGTCAGTCCCACTCCGAACGGCAGCTGCATGGTCCACAGCCGCCGGGCCAGATCCGGGCTGCAGAACCCATAGCCGATTCGCAACCCAGCCAACCCGTAGGCCTTCGAGAAGGTGCGTACCACAACGACATTCGGGTACTGCTGCACCAGCCCGCGGGTATCCAGCCGTTCGCCCGCACCGAGGAACTCGACATAGGCTTCGTCGAGCACGACGACGGTGTCGGCCGGCACCCGGTCCAGGAAGCGATGGATCTGCGCGGCGGACTCGACGGTGCCGGTCGGGTTGTGCGGACGGCATACCACCACCACCCGAGCGGAACGGGCCGCAGCGGCCATCGCGTCCAGATCGTGGTGACCATGCGGGTCCAACGGCACGGTGATCGACCGCAGACGGGCGATCTGCGCGAAGATCGGATAGCCGTCGAACGTCGGAGTCGCCATCACCACCGCGTCGCCGGGCGCGGTGAAGGCCTGCAGAACCTGCATGATCACGCCGGTGGCACCGGTCCCGATCACCACCTGCCCGTCGTCGACCCCGAGATGATCGGCGATCAAGGTGCGCAGCCGCTGCGGCAGGAACTCCGGGTAACGGTTGGCCGAACCGATGCAGGCCACCAACGCCGAATGCACCGAAGGCAGTGGCGGGAAAGGATTCTCGTTCAGCGACAACGCCAACGGATCCCGCGCATCGGGGAGGGTTTCGACCACGTCGGTCAGCGCACCGGCCGGGATGCTCATCGTCCGCCCCAGCGCACCGCGGCCGCGCCGGCGAAATCCCCGGCGTGCGCGAAGGCCGCCATCAGCACCGTGTCACCGGCTTTGACTCGGCCGTCGGTGATCGCGCGGTCGAAGTTGATCGGGATCCCCGCGGCGAACAGGTTTCCGCAGTCCTCGAAGGTGTCGACGTGACGCTCCTTGGGCAGTTCCAGTGCGTCACGCCAGTTGCGCAGGAACGCACGGTTGGGCTGATTGGTGACCAGCAGGTCGATATCCTTTGGCGCCACCCCGATTCGGTCGCACACCGCATAGGACACCTCGGGCACCTGGCGGTTGCCGCGGGCCAGCACCTTCGTGATCTTCGACTCGGTGAAGCCGATGCAGCCCTCACCCGGACCGGCGGCCCACCATTTGCGCGGCGGGTCGACGGCGATGGTCATATCCCCGGCGAACTCACCGTAGGTGCGGCATTCCACATCCAGGATCGGCGACGAGTCCGACAACGTCACCAGGCCGACGGCCGCGCCGTCGCCCGGTACCGATGCCTGGGCCTTGCGCCGCACCGTCTCCTGCTCGAAGATCTGGCCCGCGGCGTTCTGCGCGACGGCGATCAGCGCGGTGCGCCCCTCACCCGAGGCCAGCAGGCTGCGCGCCATCTTGAGCCCGAGCACGAACGCCGCGCAGCCGCCGTTGTGCAGGTCGACCACCCAACCCGGCTTCATCCCGAGACGGTGGGCAATGGCCCCACCGCCACCGTAGAACGGCATATCGGGCAGCTGCGTGTGTGTGATGAGCACATCGACATCGGACAGCACATCGGCGCCGTGCCGCTCGATCAGGCCGGCGGCGGCCCGCTCGATCATGTCGGTGGCAGTCTCGTCCGGTGCCACGTGATGCCGGTATCTCGGTGCCCGGAACATCAGGTTGTCACGCAGATCATCGGAATCGGCGAACTTCGCGTAATACTCGGCCCCGATGGGTTCACCGGGCAGATAGGTCGAGACGTCCAGCAGGCTGACAGCAGCGGTTCCGGTCATCGAAGACACCTCACTTCATCCAGTCCGGGGTGATGGGCAGGCCGTTGTGGTGCCGGTACTCGGCGATGGCCTTCAGATTGCGCAGCTCCAGTTCGTGGCCGGCGCCGAACATGTCCCAGAAGTCGCCCACCCACACCGGCCGTTCCGGGGGTGCCGCCTCGGGGTAGGGATTCTCGTCGTAGAACGGGTGGTGGCAGTTGGTCCACAGCACCACCGAGCCAGGCTTGTTGAGCACGACCTGCGCGTCCACCACACGCATCAGGTAGATCATCCACAGGTGGTGGCCCTGGTCCCAGGCACAGTGGTAATCGACGGTCATCGCATCGGGATTGGCGACGGTGCGGGTGTAGATCTCGGTCTCCGACCCCAGCCGGTCATAGGCCAGCCAGAGGTCCGGCTCTTCGGTGGGGGTGAATCCGCGCAGACTGTAGGTCCACTCCTCCAGGCTCCGGGTGTCGGCCAGATACTCGTAGAGTTCCCTTGGCGGACAATCGATATAGCTGTTGACGGTGCAGAACTCACCGAATACCTGGTCGTGCGGATACACCGACCGCATCATCTCCATGATGATCGGTGTGGCCTGTTCACGAGGTGACGTCTCGATGCGGACGACTCCCTCGATCGGGGCGGCGATATCGGCAAGTGCGGGCAACGCTATGGGCTTAGACATGAACGTGGGCCTCCTTGGTCTCCAGAAACGGTGCGAACGGTGGAATTTCATCGGCAGAACATTCGATGCTGACGACCGACGGTCCCTCCTCGTCGAGGGCGGTCTGCAGGGCGTGGGGTAACGCGCCGATCTCGGCGACGTCGACGGCGGGCAGGCCCGGGAACATCGCCGCCAGGCCGGCGCCGAGCTTGCTGGGCGTAAATCTGTTGTAGCTGTAGAGGTCCCGGTAGAACAGCTGCTCGCGGGTCACGCACATGGCGTGGGCGTTGTTGTTGAACAGGACGACGGTGACCGGCAGCCGATACTGGATGGCGGTGTGCAGTTCCATACCGTGCATGAAGAACGAACCGTCGCCGGCGATGATGACCGTCCGGTGGCCTCTGGCGAAGCACATTCCGATACCGGCGCCGAAGCTGTAGCCCATCCCGCCCATCCCGAGCGCCACCACGAACCGTCCACCGCGGCGTACCGGCAGGTAGTGGATGGCCGACGCTCCGGTGTTCCCGGCGTCGACGACGATATCGGTACCGTCCGGCAACGCCGCGTCTAGCGCGGCCATCGCGGCCCGATACCGAATTCCGTTGCCCTCGTGGACGGGTGGGGTGAGCTCGGTGTACGGGATCCTGTCCGGCACCGTCACTCCGTCCGGCGGGCAGGATCGTAGCGACTGGGGACCTGACCCGACCCGACCTGACCCGGACAGGGCGGCGTTGAGCATCGTCAGCGACCGGCGCAGGTCGTCGGTGTGCACATGCAGACTCGACAGGTAGGGCGGCTCCGCCCCCAGCGACAACACCGGCAGTGCCGCCAGCGCGGCATCCAGCCCCGCGCGCGCGGTGGCCGGCAGGCGGGTGCCCACCAGCAGGCAGACGCCACTGGCGGTCAGCGCTTCGGCCACCCCCGGGTGACCCATCACACCTGTCACCCCCAGTGCCGACGATGATCCCAGGCCGGGAGCACCGCTGACGTCCTTGGCATCGGGCACGGTGGCCACCCGAGCCCGCAGAATGGCCCGAAGCCGCTCCAATTCATCGCGGGCATCGTCACGGGCCACCTGTTCACCGGCGATGATCGTCACGGGGCCACGCACCCGGCGCAGTTGCTCTGCGATCGGGTCCGGGTCACCGATCGGAACGGCGAGCGGCAGTCCGGCGCCGGCGGCACCCTCAAAGATGCCTTGCTGTACATCTTTCGGCAGCAGCAACACGGCCGGGCCGCGGTGGGAGGCGGCCAGCGCCTCGCTCAACGCAGTCTCGATCAGGGCCGGATCCACCACCCGCCGGCAGTACACCGACACCGCCGAGAACAAGGCTTCGGCGTCCAGCGACCCTCCCAGCCCGCTGGTGTCCTGGAACGATCCGCGGCCGTCCATCGCCGTCGGCGGCTGTCCCACCAGGGCCAGTACCGGCACCCTGCTGGCCAACGACTCCCCCAGTGCGGCAATGAGATTGAGGGAACCTCCCCCTGACGTGGCGGCCACCACCCCGAGCGGCGCACCTGAGCGCCGGTATCCGTCGGCCATGGTGGCGGCCGAGAACTCGTGCTTGGCCAGCACGGCGGTGAGGTCGGCACGGAAATGTGCCGCGTCGTAGAGGTCCTCGATATTCGCGCCGTCGACGCCGAAGATATGCCGCACCCCATGTGCCGCGAGGCGGTCGACGATATGGTCGACCACCCGGCGCCTGCTGGTCTGTCCGTTGGACACTGCTCACCTGCTTTCTCGTTCTGCAGGTGACACGGTTCCGGTCGGGATCGGGTTCACCCGCGGGACCGATTCACAGGTTCTTTTCGAGCAGGACCTTTCCGTCGTCTGCCGAAACTAGTTGCACAGCAGCGATTTCCTTCATGGGCCGCGGAGTGTTTCCGCTGGGTAGGGCGGTCGCACCGGACAATCCGAGCCAGGTCGCGATCTGGTCGCGACTGCCGTCCTTGCCCACCACCACCATTCCCAGGTTCTGCGGCTTGTTGTCCCGTTGGCCCCAGTCGCCGTAGCTGCACGCCATATCGATCCGCGTGCCCCAGCTGTACTCGGACATCGAGATGCTCGCGGCGATGGTCGTGGGGTTGACCTTGTTCATCTCCAACGACGGCGCCGCCTGCTGGGTCTCCTGCTGGATGCCGAACACGTCGGGACGAACGGCCACCACGACGCCCACCGCCAGCAGTGCGGCCGCCAGGCCCACCGCAGCCGAGGTCAGCCACCGCGAACGCCGCCTGCGCCAGCGCACCTGTTCGACCACCTGCTCGCGCAATTCGGGGCGTAACGGCGGCTCCGGCTCCCGCACCGAGTCAGCATCGTCCATCGCCTCGACATCGGCGAGGTCGACCATGGCCAGCAAGGCCGGCATCCCGGTCAGTTCGGCCACCGCGGCGCGGCACTGCGCGCAGGTCGGCAGGTGCGCCTCGTACTCGCGGCGTTCGGCCGGGGACAGCGCGCCCAGCACGTAGGAGGCGTCCCAGGTGGTGTACTGATCTCCGTCGGAGATCGACTCGTTCCCGGTCATCGCGTCACCCCCATTTCCTGCAGATTGAGGCGTAGTGCCCGGACCGCGTAGTGCAGCCGCGATTTCACGGTGCCCTCGGCGATCTGCAGATCGGCAGCGATCTGGGCGGTGCTCATACCCTGGTAGTACGCACGCTTGATGACCGCGCGATGGTCCTCGGACAGTTCGCTCAGCGCGGTGCTGATCAGTAGGCGGTCCAGCGCAGAATCCACTTCGTCGGGGCCGGCAGCGGCTCTCGAATGGTTGTCGGCGACCGTTTCCATATCGGGGGTGTCGGTTTCGTTACGGAAACGGGCGCTTCTCCGGTCGTCGATGACGAGATTACGCGCGACCGTGTACAACCAGGGACGTACCGGTCGGTCCGGGTCCGTCGTCACTTCGGGATGCCGCCACGCGCGCAGCAGCGTCTCTTGCACCACGTCTTCGGCGCGGGCGGCATCGCCCGTCAATCGCAGGGCATACCGCCACAACGCGCCGGCGTGCTCGTCATACAGCACCCGCATCATCGCGGCCTCCGGATCGTCCACTCCCAACCTCCACCCCTTACACGACGCCGGCAGTCATCCGGTTCAACCGGAAATGTTTGCCCCGGCGGGCGGGAGCGAAGCGACCCGGGGAATCGATCCGGCGGGCGGGAGCGAAGCGACCCGGGGAATCGATCCGGCGGGCAGGAGCGCAGCGACCCGGGGAATCGATCCGGCGGGCAGGAGCGAAGCGAGCACGGGATCAGGCGGGCAGAAGGGTGAGGATCCGTGGCCCGTCCTCGGTGACCGCGACGGTGTGCTCCCAGTGCGCGGCGCGGGAACCATCGGTGGTGACGACGGTCCATTCGTCATCGAGGATCTTGGTCTTGGCGGTTCCGAGCGTGAGCATCGGCTCGATCGCCAGCACAGAGCCGACGGCCAGGTACGGGCCACGCCCGGGTGCGCCCTCATTGGGCAGGAAGGGGTCCATGTGCATCTCTCGACCGATACCGTGGCCGCCGTAGCCGGCGACGATGCCGTACTTGCGGTCATGGCGCGCCTCTGCGGCGTGGGTTCCGGTCTCGATGGCGTGTGAGACGTCGGTGAGCCGGTTGCCGGGCACCATGGCGGCGATCCCGGCTTCCATCGACAGCCTGGTGGCTTCCGATAGCAGTTCGTCGGCCTCGATCAAGGTGCCGACCCCGAAGGTGACCGCGGAGTCGCCGTGCCACTTCTCCAGGATCGCCCCGCAGTCGATGGACACCAGGTCACCGTCGGCCAGCACCTCGTCGTCGGACGGGATACCGTGCACGACGCGGTCGTTCACCGACGCGCAGACGGTCGCCGGATACCCGTGGTAGCCCAGGAAGGACGGCACTCCGCCGCCATCGCGGATCACCGATTCGGCGATGCGGTCCAGTTCGCCGGTGGACACCCCTGGTGCAGCGGCCCGCTGCACCGCCTGCAGAGCCGCCGCCACCAATGCGCCGGCGGCTGCCATGGCGTCCAGTTCGCCCGCACTGCGCTGGGGAATGGTCTTACGCCGTCCCGGCACCGAGATCATGAGCGCCTACTTCAGCGGCCGAGCGCGTGCAGCGCCCGCGCGAACACCTCGTCCAGGGAACCCACGGCGTCGACCGTCTTCAGTTCACCGGCGTAGTAGTCCAGCAGCGGTGCCGTCTCGTCGCGGTACACCTTGAAGCGGTTGCGGATGACGTCTTCGGTGTCATCGGCGCGGCCACGGCCCTTGAGACGCTCGACCAGCTCGTCCTCGGGCACCCGGAACTCCACCACCGCGTCGAGCGTCAGCCCGCGCTTGGCCAGCATGTCCTTGAGCGCCTCGGCCTGTTCCACCGAGCGCGGGAAGCCGTCGAGGATGAAACCGTCGGCCGCGTCCTCGGCGTCGATACGGTCGTCGACCAGCGCGTTGGTCAGTGTGGCGGGGACCAGGTCGCCCGCGTCCAGGTACTTCTTCGCTTCCAGCCCCAGCGGGGTGCCGTTGCTGATGTTGTAGCGAAACAGGTCGCCGGTGGAAATCTGCGGGATCCCGAGCTTCTCGGCCAGCTTCTCTGCCTGTGTGCCTTTTCCGGCGCCCGGCGGGCCGAGCAAAACGATTCTCACTTCAGGAACCCTTCGTAGTTGCGCTGCATGAGCTGGCTCTCGATCTGTTTGACCGTGTCGAGGCCGACACCGATCATGATCAGCACGGCCGTACCGCCAAACGGCAGGTTCTGCACTGATCCGGAGTTACCGATCTCCAGGAACAGGTTGGGCAGCACGGCGATCACACCGAGGTAGATCGATCCCGGAAGAGTAATACGGCTCAGCACGTAGCGCAGGTAGTCCGCAGTCGGCTTGCCCGGCCGGATGCCTGGGATGAAGCCACCGAACTTCTTCATCTCGTCCGCCCGCTCGTCGGGGTTGAACGTGATGGAGACGTAGAAGTAGGTGAAGAAGATGATCAGGCCGAAGTAAATCGCGATGTAGACCGGGTCCGCCGGGTTGGTCAGGTAGTTGGCGACGAACTGATCCCACCAGCCGTTGCTGGGGCCCGACCGGCCGCTCTGGATCAGCTGGGTGATCAGGTGCGGGATGTAGATCAGCGAGGACGCGAAGATCACCGGGATGACGCCGGCCTGGTTGACCTTCAACGGCAGATAGGTCGAGGTCCCGCCGTACATGCGGCGGCCGACCATGCGCTTGGCGTACTGCACCGGGATACGGCGCTGTCCCTGCTCGACGAACACGACGCCGACGATGATCGCCAGCGCGGCCACGCAGACCGCGGCGAAGACGATCCCGCCGCGGCTGTCCAGGATGGTCTTGCCCTCGGACGGGATGCGGGCGGCGATACCGGCGAAGATCAGCAGCGACATGCCGTTGCCGATACCGCGCTCGGTGACCAGCTCACCCATCCACATGACGAGGGAGGCACCGGCCGTGAGCACCAGCACGATGACGATCAAGCCGAAGATCGACGTGTCATCGATGATGTCGAGGTTGCAGCCCTGCAACAGGCCACCGTTGGCGGCCAGCGCCACGATGCTGGTGCCCTGCAGGATCGCCAGGGCGACCGCCAGATAACGCGTGTACTGCGTCATCTTGGCTTGGCCCGCCTGGCCTTCTTTGCGCAGCTGTTCGAAGCGCGGGATCACCACCGTCAGCAGCTGCACGATGATGCTGGCCGTGATGTAGGGCATCACGCCGACGGCGAACACCGTCAGCTGCAGCAACGCACCACCGGAGAACAGGTTGATCAGGGAGTAGATCTGCGCCGAGTCGCCGCCGCTGACCTGCTCGATGCACTTCTGCACGTTCGGGTAGTTGACACCTGGCGACGGGATGGACGCGCCAACGCGGTACAGGATCACGATCGCAAGCGTGAACAGAATCTTGCGCCTGAGGTCGGCCGTCCGCAGTGACGATATGAAAGCCGAAAGCACTCTTCCTCCTGCGCAGCCGAGCACTTGTCGCGGCGTGCCAATGGGGCTGGTTGGTCCAGCGTTTGGTCAAGTCGTGCGCGGTGCCCCGATCAGCTGCTCCCAGCCTGCACAGTCGCGCGTCAAACAGTCTACGAGAGTAACAGTCGCACGCCGGCGCCCCGCCGGGGAAACCGGCTCCCGGCATACCCCGTCATCGGGGCATCTTCGATTCGATCTTGTCGGCGATATCGACCGCCGCACTGATCGGCTCCTGCTGCGCAGGTTTGCAGGCCTGGATGTCGAGGATCACGTTGGCCGCCAGTGCCAGCGCCCGCTGACACGACCTGGTCTGGCTGTCGGCGCCACGGGTGTACGGCATCGACAACAGGGTGTCGGTCTTGGCGAGGTTACCGCTCACCCACTTCGGCAGCGCCTGTCCGTTGACCCTGATGTTGATCGTGTGATTGGTGCACTTGGACCACCGGTCCGCCGAATCGTCGAAAAATGCCCGCGCGGCATCGGCAGTCCGGTACGTCACCGCCGACTGCACCACCAGGCTGTCCCACTGATCCGTGTTGGGTGTCCGGAGCATTTGCTGGCGCAGCGTCTTGTAGTGGCTCGGGTCGTAGATGGGGGCTTCGTTCACCTGCCACACCCCGAGGCAGTTCAGATTCGACAACAGGTTGCGATGGTCACCCATCACATCCACCGGGTTCTGCGGCGTCATGCCGGTGACGCCCACGACGGTGTCGACATCCTTGGCGCTGAGCAGCAGTCCGGGCAGCGCCGAGTCCGGCACCGATTTGGGCGGTTTCGCGGGGTCCGAGGCTGACCCGTCCGAGCAGCCGGCCAACGCGAGGCTGAGCGCGAGCGCCCCGATAGCAATGATCCTCACCGGGTCAGGCGTGCGTCCCGGCCGCAGCGCAGGCTTCCTGTACGCGGGTCGCCTGATTGTTCATCTCGGTGGCGGTGCCGTTCAAGCTGTCACCGGGAATGCGCAGTCCCATCTTGACCAGCAGCTTGGTGGCGCCGAGCGACCACGTGCGCAT
Source organism: Mycobacterium hackensackense (assembly GCF_025822555.1). Taxonomy (NCBI): domain Bacteria; kingdom Bacillati; phylum Actinomycetota; class Actinomycetes; order Mycobacteriales; family Mycobacteriaceae; genus Mycobacterium; species Mycobacterium hackensackense. Next base: position 97,784 of record NZ_JACKUC010000037.1, on the reverse strand, counting down.
CGGGTCGGAGATATCCGGTGGCAGGCCCGGGGTGTTCGCCGCGTCCATCGAGATTCCGGCGGCCTCGCGCAACGCGGTCCGCCCGGTCGAGTTGCTGCTCGCCACTGCCGGATCGCTGTAGCCGGAGCCTTCCAGGGAGTCGGCGAAGTCTCCGTAGTACTGCGCGGAACCGTCGAGCACCTGAGCGAACTGTGCGCACGCGGCGACGGCGGCCGGGTTGGCCCCCTCCGATGTGATGGCACCGACCTGTACCTGCGCAGCCTGCACCGGTGCCGGCGCCGGATCGGCGTCGAGGTCATCGGCGTACGCCGGCGTGGCGCTCGCCAGACCCATCCCGAGTGCGATGAGCGACACGACTCCGGCTTTCCGGGCCTTCTCGTTCAGCCGAGGTGACTTCAAGGCGCTTCCTCCAAACAATGTCGGTCTCGCGCGGTCCGGTTTGGAGATCGGCGCCGAGACTGCAATGCGCATCACGGTCCATTCATCAGGTGTCCAAACCGTGAACGAACCACCAACGGCTGGTTTCCGGCTGCCGTCCATTCGTTTGCATCCCCCTGTGGAATTCATTGGGCCCGAATGTGATTCCGGAAAGAAGCCCAGCTCGAAGACGCGCACTAGACGGGAACAGGGCGTGAACAATTTCCCCTCCGTTCACCGTCCGGAAACCCCGCCATTAGAGGCTCCGACGCGACGTATCCGTTACATAACCGTTCGACCTTCGGTATTCCGAATATGAGAGGGCGATATCACCACCATGTACAAACATCTTGCCGCTCTGGCTGCCTGCGTGCTGGTGCCGGTTGCGACTGCGCCTCTCGCACAGGCCGACCCGCCACCGCCCCCCGCCAACCCCGATTCAGCCATCACCCCGCTCGATCCCACCAATCCCCTTCCGCCCGAAGGTGATGTTGCCTCTGCGGCTCCGGGCGTCCTGAACACTCCGGACGGCTGGCACCTCGAGGTGGTCGGCAGCAACGAGACCCAGCTGCCGGTGGCTCCGCTGACCACCGCCGTCTCCTCGCGCGAATACCTGGTCGCCGGCACCTTCACCGGCAAGATCACCGGTGGCGGCAAGACCAAGCTGACCGGCGGGTCGCTTGAGGCCGGCGAGCAGATCGGTTGCGGCATCGTCTCCGATGAAGTGGAGATCAACCCCGGCGCCAGCTTCAGCCCCGGCATCAAGATTCCGTTCACCAACGACGTCAGCGCCGGTTTCGGCGTTTCCCTCCAGGGCAAGGTCTACCTGAAGCCCGGCACGGTGACGACGGTTGCCATCGACAAGAAGAAGTTCAAGGGCACCACGACTCGCGTCACGATCACCGGCGTCCGGATCAAGACCGACCAGTGCGCCGGCCAGTCGTTCATCCGCTCGTACGCGACGCTGACCAGCTCGACCGACAACACCGACGACGTCGTCACCTACCTCGGCGTCACCAAGGCCGTCTGACCACATGCGCACCGGAACGGAAGAAAAAATGTTGAAGCGTATTGCCACAGTTGCCGCTTGCATGGCGCTGCCGCTTGCGACGGCGCCGATCGCCCTGGCCGATCCGCCGGTCGATGACGCCGGACCGCCGCCGGACAACGGTGTGGTCGCCTCTGCCGAACCCGGCATCGTCACCACCCCGGACGGCTGGGTGCTCACCGTGGTGGCCAAGGATGAGACGCAACTGCCGGTCGCGCCGCTGACCACTGCCGTCTCCTCGCGCGAGTACCTGGTCGGCGGAACCTTCACCGGTACCGTCACGGGCAAGGGCAAGACCACCCTCAAGGGCGGAACGCTGGAAGCCGGCTACCAGATCGGTTGCGGTATCGAGCTGGGCCAGGTCCGTCTCATCGGCTCGGTGGGTGTCAGCACCTCCGGTTCGTCGCTGGCCGGCGGGCTGATCCCGACCGGTGTGTCGTTCCCGATCTCGGGCACCATCGAGATCCACGCGAAGCCCGGCACGGTCTCCAACGTCGCCGTCGACAAGAAGGAATACAAGGCGGCGCCGGTGCGGGTCACCCTGAAGGACACCCATATCAAGGTCGACGGTTGCGTCGGTCAGTCGTTCCTGCGTTCCTACGCCACGCTGACCAGTTCAACCGAGGACACCGATGACATCGTCGCCTACTACGGCGTGACCAAGTCTGTCTGACATCGGCATGGCTTCCACACCAGATCGCTACGCCCGCAACCGTTCTACGGTGGCGGCGGCAGCTGGTTTAGTGGCTCTGGCAGCGGCGGTCGCCTTCCCGGCGGCCGCCGTTGCGGACCCGCTGCCACCGGATCCGCTGCCCGTTCCCGGCGACCCCGCGCCGCCTCCGCCCGCACCGAACGTCCCGGTGATAGGCGCACCGCTCGGACCGTCGGGATGGAATATCTTGGCACAGAACGGCTCTCAGGCTGCCCCGGGCGCACTCGGGGCTCCGCAGGATCTTTCCGGGCTGGACCGCAACACCGTTCTCGGTCAACTGCCGGCGCCGGCAGCTCCCGGTACGGGTCCCGGCGCAGTACCCAACCTCAACCCGTTCAACAACGCCTATGGGTTGCCGCAGTGCGATGTGCCGTCGGCTCCCGGCAAGTGTGAACAGTTCGACGTTGCACCCGGCGAAGAGCATGCCGATGTGAGCCGCCGGGAGTGGCTGGGCCGGTACATCGATCTCTACCGCGACGGCAGGCTACGGGGCGGATTGCTCGGCCAGCTTCCGCAGCAGCAGCTCGGAGAACCGTTGCCGGGCACCGCACCCCCGCCCGGCACCAACATTCCGCCCGGCCTCGGCCAGTACCTGCCCGACCCGCCGGCACCCGCGGACGGCGCTCCCCCAGTCCCCGCTCCAGCACCGCAGGGCTGATACACGCACATATGGTATCGAAAGAGGCCGTATCCCAACGGGTTTGACCTGTGGGATGCGGCCTCTTGTCGTCGACACGAGAATCCCCTACAGCGGAGAGCCACGGCATCCGTGTCGAAATGTACTGATTTACAGAGAAGTTCACCCTTGGCAAAGCTCGCGCGACCGCAACCCTCGGCTCGCACCCCAGGCTCCACTCCACCGAACCGGGCATGCGCGATACGCAGGGAAGGTCTCGCGCGCGGCGCGAAATACGGCTTCCTCAGCGAGATTTCGGTGAATTCTAGGAGAACTCACGCTGGGAGCTTTTCCTCAGCCGCAGGTAGAGGACCTGCGGTTTCAATACCAGTTGATTTAAAGACATTGCTGGGTAGTGGATTAGCAATTCCTAAGGTAATTTCTGCCTGTCAAACTCACCCAGACCCAGGGAGTTTCCGCTGTGAACCGTAAGTCCGCTTCACTGACGGCCGGTGTGTGCTCACTCTGCATCACCGCATCGTTGGTTACCGCTCCGCCGCACGCCGCAGCGGCCGCCACTGCGCCCGCCGTTCAGCACCGCACCGTGTCCACGCTCGAACAGCCCTATGAGCTGACGGCGTCGATCGACCAGTTGCTCGCCGTGGCCGGCCTGCCGCTGAACAACTTGAACACGACGATCAACACGGTCGGTCAGCTGCTGGTGTTCGTCAAGGGCCTCAACCTGGCGATGGGCCACCTTTACACGGGCGCTTGGGGTTCCGTCCCGGCAGACCTCCTGCAGGCGTGGACCGATGAGCAGAAGGCGATCCAGAACGTCATCGCGCTGCCCGCCAAGCTGATCGCCTACGACCTCGCCGTCATCGGCGGGGCGTTCGGCGCCACGGCGACTGCCGCCACCGCGGCGAAGTCCGGCACCGCTGTCGCCACTGCGAGTGCGGGGAGCACCGTTACCGGCATCGCCACACTCCTTTCGCTGCCGCTGCAGAACTTCAACACGGCCGTGAACACCGTGGGTCAGCTGCTGGTGTTCATCAAGGGCCTCAACTCGGCGATGGGTCACCTCTACACCGGCGACTGGGCCGCGATCCCGACCGATCTGGCGAAGGCCTTCACCGACGAGGTGACGGCCATCAAGAACGTCTTCGCCCTGCCGGGCAAGCTCATCGCCTACGACCTGGGCGTCATCAGCGGTGTGGTCGGCGCCACCGCGACCGTGGCCGCCGCGACGCCCGTCGCGAGTTCGCGCGTCCAGACGCTGGCCCTGACCGCCGCCCCCTCCACTGCGGGCAGCACGGGCAAGACCGCCGAGGAGGCGTCGAAGTCCGGCACGGAGACCAAGGACGGCACCGACGCCACGGACACGACCGAGGTCAAGGACACCACCGAGACCAAGGACACCACCACCGAGGTGAAGGATCCCACCGAGGTCAAGGATCCGACCGAGGTCAAGGACACCACGACCGAGGTGAAGACCCCCACCGACGAGAAGACCTCGACGGAGACCAAGGACACCACCGGTACCGATACCGCCGGCTCGGAGTCCGGGACGTCCACCGATACGGCCGGTGACAAGACCGGCGACACGGCCGGGGACAAGTCCGCCACCGACGGCAAGGGTTCCACCACCGGCAAGCAGGGCACGGGCAAGAAGGGCTCAACCTACGGCAAGCACGCTCGCCAGGATGACGGCACCGACTCCACCGCGTCGGCGTCCACCGGTACGACCAAGACGTCGACCGGCGCCGGCCGGCACCGCAAGCCCGAGGGTGCAAGCTCGGAAGGTGCGTCCTCTTCGGCGTCCGCTTCCTCGGCAGGCGGCTCCAGCGCTGCGGCGTAACTGACGCATCACGCACGTATCGACGAGGCCCCCGGCAGCACTGCCGGGGGCCTCGCTCGTGTCCAAGGAAGCAAACAGATTCAAGGCGTACAGTCGGAAGCGTTCATTACATCAGCTAAGTAAACGGCGAGAGGGGCCTTGTGATGGCACGCGTAGACGGCGATACCTGGGATCTGGCATCCAGCGTCGGCGCCACCGCGACGATGGTGGCGGCCGCCCGGGCGATGGCCTCGGCCGCCCCCAATCCGGTGATCGACGATCGGTTCGCGGCCCCACTGGTACGGGCGGTCGGCGTCGACTTCTTCACCAAGCTCGCCGACGGTGAACTCGGTGAATCGGATCTGGGTGACGACCCCCGGATGAACATCGCGCGGTTCGCCAACGGTATGGCCGCACGGACCCGGTTCTTCGACGACTTCTTCACCGCCGCCGGGAACACGGGTGTGCGCCAAGCCGTGATCCTGGCCTCGGGTCTGGATGCCCGTGCCTACCGGCTGGACTGGCCGGCTGGCACGGTGGTATTCGAGATCGACCAGGCCGCGGTCATCGAGTTCAAGACGCAGACACTGAGCGATTTGGGTGCGCAGCCCACCGCGGATCGCCGGACGGTGGCCGTCGACCTGCGCGACGACTGGGTGTCCGCGCTGCGGGGCGCGGGGTTCGACCCGGCCGCGCCGACCGCCTGGATCGCCGAGGGCCTGTTCGGTTACCTGCCCTCGGAGGCGCAGGACCGGCTGCTCGACCTGATCACCGCGAACAGCGCCCCCGGCAGCCGACTGGCCGCCGAGGCGGTGCCGGGCACCGGCGACGTCGACCCCGAGGTGCTCAAGGAGCGCATGCAGTCGGTCACCGACAAGTGGGCCGAGCACGGGTTCGACCTGGACTTCAGCGAGCTCGTCTATCTGGGCGACCGCACCGACGCCGGCACCCATCTCGACGACCTGGGTTGGCAGACCTCCGGCGTGCCCACCAACGAGCTGCTGGCCCGCTACGGCCTGCCCACGCTCGACGAGGACGCACAGTTCGGGTCGCCCATCTACATCACCGCGGTGAAGTGATGGCGCGGTCCGAGACGGACAGCTGGGACCTGGCCTCCAGCGTGGGCGCGACCGCCACCATGGTGGCCGCGGCCCGCGCGCGGGCCACCGCCGAACCCGATGCGATCATCGACGACCCGTATGCCGCGGACCTGGTACGCGCGGTCGGTGTGGATTTCTTCACCCGGTTGGTCAACGGCGATATCGAGATCCCCGATGATGAGGCCGCCGCCGGCATCCGGCTCATCACCGACACCATGGCCGTGCGGACCCGGTTCTTCGACGACTTCTTCATCGCTGCCGGGGACGCCGGCATACGCCAGGCGGTCATCCTGGCCTCCGGCCTGGACACCCGGCCGTACCGCCTGCACTGGCCTGCGGGCACCGTGGTCTACGAGATCGACCAGCCTGACGTCATCGCCTTCAAGACCCAGTCCATGGATGCCCTTGGCGCGAGGCCGTCAGCGCAGCGCCGGACCGTCGCGATCGACCTGCGCGAGGATTGGCCTTCGGCTTTGACGGCAGCCGGATTCGATCCGGCTGCACCGTCCGCCTGGAGTGCCGAGGGCCTGCTGATGTACCTGCCGCCCGACGCGCAGGACCGGCTCTTCGACGAGATCACCGCCTTGTCGGTGTCGGGTAGCCGGCTCGCCACCGAGTATCACGGCGGCGACTTCGGCCAGTCGATCGGCGAACGCGCCAAGGAGATGGTCGGGCAGTGGGGCGCGCAAGGATTCGACATCGATCTGTCCGAGCTGTTCTACAAGGGCGAGCGCAACGACGTCGTGGACTATCTGTCCGCCCGGGGCTGGCAGGTGCACAGCCGCAGCCGCCGAGACGTGTTCGCCGACTACGGCCGTCAGTTCCCCGAACGGGCCAACCCGCTGCAGCACTCGGTATCCATCACCGCCATTCGGGACTGAAGGAATTTTCATGGCAACCAACAGCACTGCGCGCTCCGACGGCGACTCCTGGGACCTCGCCTCCAGTGTCGGCGCCACCGCCACCCTGGTGGCCGCCGGCCGCGCCATCGCCAGCACCGAACCGCACGGCTTGATCGACGATCCCTACGCAGCGCCGCTGGTACGCGCGGTCGGCATCGACTTCTTCACGAAGATGATCGACGGCGAGCTCGATCTGACGGACATCTCGCCGGAGGCCGCCAAGCGAGCTCGCTCCAATATCGACGAGATGGCCGTCCGGACAAAGTTCTTCGACGAGTATCTGATGGCCGCCACGGAAACGGGCGTCCGGCAGGTCGTCATCCTGGCATCCGGACTCGACTCGCGCGCCTACCGCTTGTCCTGGCCCGCCGGGACGATCGTCTACGAGATCGATCAGCCGGATGTGATCGAGTTCAAGACCAGCACACTGGCCGGCATCGGCGCCGTACCGACCACCGAGCGCCGCACGGTGTCGATCGACCTGCGCGAGGATTGGTCCACCGCGCTGCGCAACGCCGGCTTCGATGCCGCCGCCCCGTCCGCCTGGCTGGCCGAGGGACTGCTGATCTACCTACCTCCGGAGGCCCAGGACCGCCTGCTCGACGTCATCGACCAACTCAGCGCCCCAGGAAGCACCGTGGCCACCGAGTTCGTGCCGGGACTGCGCGACTTCGACCCGGAGGCGGTGCGTGACGAGGCCGTGAGCCTGAAGGCTCTCGGACTGGACCTGGATATGTCGTCGCTGGTCTATCCCGGCGAAAGGCACTCTGCCGCCGACTATCTGGGCGCCAGGGGCTGGGAGATGACCGGTGTGCCACGAGCCGAACTCTTTGCGCGCTACGGGTTGCCGCTACCCGAGGTGGTCGTGAACAACCCGATGGCCGAGATCATCTACATCAGCGGCACTCAGAAGCGGTAGTCCCCCAGCCACAGCGCCGTCACACCGCTGACGGCGCTGTGGGCCTGATCCAGCGCCCCGACGACCGAACGACCCAGCAGCGCGCCGAGTGCCTGCGGCAGAGAGGCGGCCACGGGCTGCGATGATGCCTTGGGCCGCAACATATCCAGCAGCGACGAGCCCGGGTAGCTCACCAAGCGGGCGGCGGCGTCGGGCGCCACGCCGGCGAGCACCTTGGCCCGGGTGATCGCGGTGCGCAGACCGCCGAGTTCGTCGACCAGACCACGCTCCTTCGCGTCCGCCCCCGTCCACACCCGGCCGCGGGCCACCGCGTCGACATCCTCGACCGACAGCTTGCGGCCATCGGCGACCCGCTGCACGAAGTCGGTGTAGAAGAGGTCGGCCTCGGCTTCCACGTGGGCGTGCTGTTCCGCGGTGAACGGCGCATTGACCGACCAGGCGTCGGCATTGGCGTTGGTGCGCACCGAATCGGTACCCACCCCGAGACGGTCCTTGAGCTCACGGGCCACCAACTTGCCGGTGACCACACCGATCGAACCGGTGATCGTGCCGGCGTTGGCGATGATCTCGTCGGCGGCCATCGACACGTAGTAGCCGCCGGAAGCGGCGACGGCACCCATGGACGCCACCACGGGCTTGCCGGCGGCCCTGGCCCGGACCACCTCCCGCCAAATGGTTTCCGAACCCGTCACCGAGCCACCGGGGCTGTCCACCCGCAAGACGATCGCCGATACTTCGTCATCGGCGACGGCCTCGCGCAGGGCGGCGGCGATGGTGTCCCCGCCCGCGCTGGAGTTGCCGATCGGCAGCACCTGCGGTCCGCCGCGCCCACTGACGATCGGTCCGTGCAGCGTGACCACCGCGATGGTCGGTTTGCTGTTCAGGCCGGGGATGTTCGGTATCGGTTTGGCGGCGGTGGCCCGCGCGTATCGAGACAGGAACAGCCGAGGTGGCGCGTCCTCACCGTCGGCAACCGCTGCGCCGCCGCTGAGTTCGGCGATCCGCGCGTAGGCCTCGTCGCGGAAACCGATGCGGTCGATCAGCCCGCCGGTCACCGCGTCATCGCGCAGCAGCGGGGCCTTGTCGGCCAGCGCATCCACCGCGGCGCTGTCGAGGTGCCGCGATGCCGCGACCGCGGTGCGCACCTGCGCGTGCAGGCTCTCGATCATCGCGCTGTCCGCTTCCCGATGCGCGTCGGTGTAGCTGTCCTGCGTGAAAAGGTTTGCCGCCGACTTGTATTCGCCACGGGCCACGAACTGGGCCTCGATCCCCACCTTGTCCAGGGCATCGCGCAGGAACATCGCATTGGTCGCGAAACCGACCAGCCCGACCGTGCCCGACGGCTGCATCCACACCTCGCGGAACGCCGAGGCCAGGTAGTAGGACAACGTGCCGGGATACGTTTCGGCCCAAGCCAGTGTCGGCTTCAGCTCGCCGAAGGCGACGATGGCCTCGCGCAGTTCCTGCACCGGGCCCGGCGCCGCCGCGGGGATCTGCACCCGGGCGATCAGACCGGCCACCCGATCGTCCTTCGCGGCACGGTCGATGGCGGCGACGGCCTGACGCAGGGTGATCGGCTTTCCGCCGGCCGAGATCAGCGCCATCGGATCGAATCCGGTGGTCTCCGGCGGCATCGCCTGCAGGTCCAGTTCCAGCACACACCCGTCGGGCACGCCGTTGTGCCGGGCCGTGTCCACCTTGCGGACGATGGCGCGCAGTTCTGTAGTGCCTGGGAGAAATCCGAACATCACCCGAGCGTACCGATCGCCGGGCGCCGGGCACCGGCGCTCGATCGGCCGTACCGTGTGGCCGTGAGGTTCTCCATCTCCCTGCCCCAGTTCGTGGACACCGCGTTCGACACCACCGGCGTCAAGGAGTATCTGGCCCGGGCCGAGGAACTCGGGTTCGACGGCGGCTGGACGCTCGAGCAGACGGTCGGCCCCGCACCGCTGATCGCCCCTCTGGAACTGCTCTCCTATGCGGCGGCGTGCACGACACGGTTGCGGCTCGGGGTGGCGGTCTTGGTCACGTCCTTGCACGACCCGCTGCAGCTGGCATCGGCGGTCACCGCCGTCGACCGGCTCAGCCACGGCCGGCTCGATCTCGGAGTCGCCCCAGGCGGCGGCGGACGTCAGTTCTCGGCGTTCGGCGTCGACGGGTCGTCGTTCATCTCCAGCTTCACCGAAGGACTGGAATTGATGAAGGCGGCATGGTCGGACGAACCCCGGCTGACCTTCCACGGGCGGTTCCGCGATGTCGCCGACCTACAGATCGTGCCCAAGCCGGTGCAGCGTCCCCATCCGCCGATCTGGTTCGGCGGCAACGCACCTGCCGCGCTCGCCAGGGCGGTCCGGCACGGAGACGCGTTTCTGGGGGCCGGATCGTCCACCACGGCCGCCTTCGCGACCGCAGTGCACACGCTGCGCCGCGAACTCGACGAACAAGCCAGGGACGCGGCCCGGTTCACCATCGGCAAGCGGGTCTATCTGATCGTCGACGACGACAGATCCCGCGCGTGGGATCGCGCCGTGGCCGGGTTGGACCGGATCTATGGCCACGGCGCGGGGCTCGAAGCCGTCGCGGTGGCAGGCACACCCGCCGACGTGCTGCGCGGACTGGCCGAGGTGGCCGCCGCGGGAGCACAGACCATCCTGCTGAACCCCCTGGGCGCGACCGTCGCCGAGGATCGTGAGCAGATGGAACGCCTTGCGGCCGAAGTAATCCCGCAGCTGCCCTGAATGAAGGGCACGGTGCGCGCAGAAGACCGGGAGTATTGGCCTGCCCGACCCCTCGCCCCCAGGCAGGCCAATACGAACGTATTGTTGCACGATACATTCGTACTTGCCACGTCGGGCTATACGGTGGGTCGGTGACTCGCTGGCCGCCGGATTCCACCCGCGATCCGGCCGCTTCCAATGCCGACAAGATCCGCCACGCCGCACTCGTCAACTTCGCCGCGCGCGGTGTCGGGGCCACCTCGTTGCGCGAGGTCGCATGCGCGGCAGGGGTGTCCATCGGACTGGTCCAGCACCATTTCGGGACCAAGGCCGGGCTGGTCGACGCGGTCGACCGGTACGTCGTCGAAGTGATCCAGACCACGCTCGCCTCCGGGCCGGGACCCACCACGCTCGAGGCCTTCGGCGAGAAGGTCACCGCTCTGTTGGTACAGCACCCCACCGTCGTCGACTATCTGGCCCGGTCACTCGTGGAGGTCACGCCGGTCGGGTCCGCGATCTTCGACACCTTGATCGAACAGGGCCTGACCCGGTGGGAACGGCGGGCTGAGGAGGGCCTCGCCCGCGACGATCTGGACCACACCTGGGCGGCGCTCAATCCGGTGCTGTTGTTCTTCGGCACGGTGCTGCTGCGGCCGCATATCGAGCGGCATCTACCGGCTCCCTTCACCTCACCCGCCGAGCTGGAGCGGTGGGGTGTCGCCGTCAACGACATGATGCGCAGGGGCCAGATGCGCCCCGAGGATTAGCGTGCCCATGCAAACGGCCCCCGCCGGAAGCGGGGGCCGTTTGTGAAGAGAACTACTACAGCTCGGTCGCCGAGCCGCCGGCAGCAGTGATCGCCTCGCGGGCGCTGCCACTGAACTTGTGCGCGGTGACATCGACCTTGGCCGACAGCTTGCCGTCGCCGAGGACCTTCACCAGCACGTTCTTACGCACCAGGCCCTTGGCCACCAGCTCGTCGACACCGACGGTGCCGCCGTCCGGGAACGCCTTGCCCAGCTCGCCGATGTTGACGACGCCGTACTCGGTGCGGAAGCGGTTACGGAAACCCTTCAGCTTGGGCAGACGCATGTGGATGGGCATCTGGCCACCCTCGAACGTCGAGGGGACGTTCTTACGGGCCTTGGTGCCCTTGGTGCCGCGGCCCGCGGTCTTACCCTTGGAACCTTCACCACGGCCGACGCGCGTCTTGGCGGTCTTCTCGCCCGGCGCCGGCTTCAGGTCGTGCAGTTTGATAACGCTCATGATTCCTAGACCTCCTCAACCGTGATGAGGTGATGGACGGCCTTGATCAGGCCGCGGGTCTGCGCGTTGTCCTCACGAACGACCGACTGACGGATCTTCCGCAGTCCGAGGGTCCGCAGGCTTTCGCGCTGCTTCCAGCGTGCGCCGATGGTTCCGCGCACCTGGGTGATCTTCAGTTCAGCCATGATCACGCATTTCCTTCACGCGCGGCTGCAGCAGCCAGCGCCTCGCTCTCGCGACGGGCCCGCAGCATTCCGGCCGGCGCGACATCCTCGATGGACAGGCCACGACGGGCCGCCACCTCTTCGGGGCGCTGAATCATCTTCAGCGCCGCCACGGTGGCATGCACCACGTTGATCGCGTTGTCGCTACCCAGCGACTTCGCCAGAACGTCGTGCACGCCGGCACATTCGAGCACCGCGCGGCAAGCACCGCCGGCGATGACACCGGTACCCGGGCTGGCCGGTCGCAGCATCACGACACCGGCCGCGGCCTCACCCTGAACCGGGTGGACGATGGTGGCACCGATCAGCGGCACGCGGAAGAAGTTCTTACGCGCTTCCTCGACACCCTTGGCGATGGCGGCCGGAACTTCCTTGGCCTTGCCGTAGCCGACGCCGACCATGCCGTTGCCGTCACCGACGATGACCAGAGCGGTGAAGCTGAAGCGCCGACCACCCTTGACCACCTTGGAGACGCGGTTGATGGTGACAACGCGCTCGATGTAGTTGCTCTTCTCGCCGCGGTCGTCACCGCGGCCACGACCGCCGCGGTCGTCGCGACGGCCACGGCCGTCACGGTCGCCACGACCGCCGCGATTGTCCTGCGCCGAACCGGCGCCAGCCTGCTCGGCCATCATGCAGTCCTCTCGTTAACAGTCATCAGAATTTCAGCCCGCCTTCGCGCGCGGCATCGGCAAGCGCCGCGATGCGACCGGCGTAGGTGTACCCACCGCGGTCGAACACGACGGCCTCGATACCGGCGGCCTTGGCGCGCTCGGCGATCAGCTGACCGACGCGGGTGCTGACGGCCTTCTTGTCGCCTTCGACGGCACGCACGTCGGCCTCGATCGACGACGCGGCGGCCAGCGTGGTGCCGGTCAGGTCATCGATGAGCTGCACGTGGATGTGCCGCGCCGAGCGGTTCACCATGAGCCGCGGCGTGGTAGCGGTGCCTTCGACCTTCTTGCGCAGCCGGGCGTGGCGGCGCAGGCGCGCGTTGCGCCGGGTCTCGGAGATGTTCTGCCCCACCGGCTTACGGGTGGCGGCTTCAGTCTTCGTGGTAGCCATGGGTTACTTACCTGTCTTTCCGACCTTGCGGCGGATCTGCTCACCCTCGTAACGCACGCCCTTGCCCTTGTACGGGTCGGGACGGCGCAGGCGACGGATGACAGCGGAGATCTGACCGACCTTCTGCTTGTCGATGCCGGAGACCGAGAATTTGGTGGGCGTCTCCACCGCAAAGGTGATGCCTTCCGGCGCCTCGATGAGCACCGGGTGGCTGTAGCCGAGCGCGAACTCCAGGTTGGCGCCCTTGAGCGCGACGCGGTAACCCACGCCGAAGATCTCCAACTTGGTGGTGTAGCCCTCGGTCACACCGGTGACCAGGTTGGCGACCAGCGTGCGCGACAGCCCGTGCAGCGAGCGGTTGCGCCGCTCGTCGTTGGGGCGGGTCACGACGATGGCACCATCGTCATTGCGGGACACCACGATCGGCTCCGCGATGTCGAGGGTCAGGGTGCCCTTGGGCCCCTTGACCGACACGTTCTGGCCCTCGATGGCCACGTCGACTCCGGCGGGAACCGGAACCGGCTGTTTTCCAATACGCGACATGTTCTCTTCCCCTACCAGACGTAAGCGAGGACTTCGCCGCCCACGCCTTGTCGAGATGCCTGGCGATCGGTGAGCAGACCCGAGGACGTGGAGATGATCGCCACGCCCAGGCCGCCGAGCACCCGAGGCAGATTGGTGGACTTCGCGTAGACCCGCAGGCCGGGCTTGCTCACCCGACGCAGGCCGGCGATGCTGCGCTCACGGCTGGGGCCGTACTTGAGCTGCACGACCAGGGCCTTGCCGACGCGGGCATCCTCGGTGCGGAAATCGGAGATGTAGCCCTCACTCTTGAGGATCTCGGCGATATTGGCCTTGATCTTCGAGTGAGGCAGCGTCACCTCGTCGTGGTACGCCGAATTGGCGTTACGCAGACGCGTCAAGAAGTCTGCGATGGGATCGGTCATCGTCATGACAGCCGGTTCACCTTCCTCGCGGCGGTTCCCATCGGGTCATCCGACACCGTGGGCCTTCCGTGTTTTGAAATCGAATGAATGCTGGTTACCAGCTGGACTTCTGCACACCGGGCAGTTCGCCCGCATGTGCCATCTCGCGCAAGCAGATTCGGCACAGGCCGAACTTGCGGTACACCGCGTGCGGACGGCCGCAGCGGTTGCACCGGGTGTAGCCACGCACCGCGAACTTCGGCTTCTTGTTGGCCTTGTTGACCAGAGCCTTCTTTGCCATTGCTCAGTTCTCCTTGAACGGGAAGCCGAGGGCCCGCAGCAGCACTCGTCCTTCATCGTCGTTGGTCGCCGTGGTGACCACGGTGATGTCCATGCCACGGGGGCGGTCGATGGAGTCCACATCGATCTCGTGGAACACCGACTGCTCGGCGAGCCCGAAGGTGTAGTTGCCGTTGCCGTCGAACTGCTTGGGGCTCAGGCCACGGAAGTCGCGGATACGGGGCAGCGCGATCGACACGAGACGGTCGAGGAACTCCCACATCCGGTCGCCGCGCAGCGTGACGCGGGCGCCGATGGGCATGCCCTCGCGCAGCTTGAACTGTGCGATCGACTTGCGGGCCTTGCGGATCTCCGGCTTCTGGCCGGTGATCAGGGCGAGGTCGTTGACCGCGCCGTTGATCAGCTTGGCGTCGCGGGCGGCGTCACCGACACCCATGTTCACGACGACCTTCACCACGCCCGGGATCTGCATCACGTTGGCGTAGTTGAACTCTTTGTTGAGCGCGTCCTTGATTTCCTCGCGGTAGCGCTGCTTCAGCCGCGGCTGCACCTTGGCGGTGTTTTCTACGGTGGTCATGTCAGATGTCCTTGCCATTGCGCTTGGAGACGCGGATCTTCTTGCCCGACTCCTCGTCGACGCGGTAGCCGATGCGGGTCGGGTTGCCGTCGGAATCGACGACCATCACGTTGGAGACGTGGATTGCCGCCTCCTGCGTGACGATGCCGCCCGAGGACGCGCCACGCTCGTTCTGCGACTGAGCGGTGTGCTTCTTGATCCGGTTGACACCCTCGACGAGAACCTTGTCGCGGGTCGGGTAGGCCTCGAGGACCTTGCCCTTGGCGCCCTTGTCCTTACCGGAGATGACGAGCACGGTGTCGCCCTTGTGCACCTTCATTTACAACACCTCCGGGGCAAGCGAAACGATCTTCATGAACTTCTTCTCACGCAGCTCACGACCGACCGGCCCGAAGATGCGGGTGCCACGGGGGTCGTTGTCGTTCTTGATGATGACGGCGGCGTTCTCGTCGAACTTGATGTAGCTGCCGTCGGCGCGGCGACGCTCCTTGACGGTGCGCACCACGACGGCCTTGACGACGTCACCACGTTTGACGTTGCCGCCGGGGATGGCGTCCTTGACGGTCGCCACGATGATGTCGCCGATACCGGCATAGCGCCGCGACGAGCCACCGAGCACGCGGATGCACAAGATCTCCTTGGCACCCGTGTTGTCGGCGACCTTCAGCCGCGATTCCTGCTGAATCACTCGATCTCCTGACCTGGGTTGTGTGCACGCCAGATACCGACCTGGTCATGCGCGGTCTTGTTTCCGCAGGGCACGCAGGGTCATAGGAATATGACCGAGGTCTGCCCGCGGCAACCCCTAGAGTCTAGGGGACGCGCTGCTCAGCGCCAAATCCCAGCTCAGCCGGGGCTGCACCGTCACACCACGGCGGCGGTCAGTTCCACCTCGACGGGCGCCCCGGACGGCAGAGACGCGACGCCGACAGCGCTGCGCGCCGGCAGTGCACCGGCACCCAGTTCCGCGGCCAGCATGGCTGACGCGCCGTCAGCAACCGCGCTGAGCTGGGTGAATGTCGACGCGCAGGCGATGAAGACGGTCATCTTCAGGCAACGTATCCCGGCGCGCTCGGGCAGCACCGAGCGTACGGCGGCCAGTGCATTGCCCGCTGCGTGCCCGGCCGCGGCACACGCATCCTCGGGAGAGACGGTGTCACCGACGATGCCGGTGTAGAGCAGCGCACCGTCCCGTCGTGGCGTCATACCCGCGGTGTGGATGACACCGTCGTGCAGGACCGCGGGTACATAGTCGCCCTGTGGCAGCGGTGCCACCCGCTCAGTCGACACCGAGTGCCACGCCTTCCTGGCGGGGATCGGCGGCTCCGCTGAGCACACCACGGTCGTCCACCGAGATCAGTTGCGCGCTGCCGCCCGCTCCCCACCGCGGCTGGACGACCACGCGATGTCCCAGCGCGCTCAATTGGTCGCGCACCCCGGCCGGCACGCCGGGTTCCAGACGCAGCTCCTCGGGAGCACCGATGACGTCGGCGTCCGAGCCGGGAAACACCGTGAACCGTGGGGCGGCCACCGCCTCCGCGGGATTGCGCCCGTGGTCCAGCACATGGGAGATCAGCTGCATGTTCCATTGCACCTGGCCGTCGCCGCCCGGGGTGTTGCCGACATGTGCGAGGGCGCCCGCATCGTCGGTGACGATCCACGCGTTGAGCGTGTGCAGTGGTTTTCGGCGCGGTTTCACCTCGTTGGGATGTCCTGGTATCAGGTAGGCGCCCCGGCCCAGCCGGTTGTTCAGCACCACGCCGGTGCCGGGCACCGTGAATTTCGCGCCGAAGGTGAACGCCAGCGAGTGGATGAAGCTCACCGCGCGCCCGTCGGCGTCGACTGCCACCGTCGAGGTGGTGTCCCCCGCCGCGACCGCGATACGGCCACGCACTTCGGTGCGGCCGTCGAGATCGCGGCGCTGCACGTCCAGGCGTTCGGTGTTCAGGATGTAATCGACGCCGTCGCGACGGTTATCGCTGCCGCACAACGCAAATCGATCGGCGAATGACAGTCGGGCGGCTCGGACCAGCCGGTCGATCGCGGCAGCCGACATCCACTCCGTCGCACCGAGCACCCCGTCGCACAGTGCTGCCTGCTGCACCACCATCCACCCGGGCGTCGGCAGTGGGGTCTGGTGCAGCACCGCACCGGCGTAGCGTCCGGTGAGCGCAGGCTCGGGAGCCACCCACGCCCCCGCGGCCCATTCGTCGCCGCTGAACGGCGCACCACCGGCGCGGAGCGCGGCCACGGCCCGCTCCGCGAACTCGCCGGTATAGAAGCTGCCGGGGTTGTGCGCCAGCGTTCGGATGGTGGCCGCCAGTGCCGGCTGTGGGAGGCGGCGGCCGGCGGCCACCGGAACACCTTGCGGCGTATAGATCTCCGAGAGGCCGGGGTCTGCCGCGACCGCCTGGGCAGCCGAGCGGACATCGCCGGCGGTGTGCTCCGAGCAGGGCAGCCCGTTCTCGGCGAGGCGGGCCGCGGGTTCCCACAGTTCCGGCAGCGACCGCGTGGCGCCGCCGCCGTGGAGTGCCCGCAGCGCGGCGGGTGCGCCGGGCACGGCGACGGCCAGCGGGCCATCCATCGGTATCGCGCTGAGGCCCTGCGCCGCATAGAAATCCGCGGTTCCTCCGTCGGGGCCGAAGCCGGATCCGTTGACGGTCCACACCCGCCCGTCGGGTTCCCGCACCACGGCGAAGGCGTCGCCGCCGATACCGCATTGGCCGGGCAGGGTCAGCCAGGTCAGTCCGGCCATCGCCAGCGTGGCGTCGATGGCGTTACCACCGTCGGCCAGCACCCGGGCACCGGCCAGGCTGGCGGCCGGGTGGCTGCTGCTGACCATGCCGCCCGCCGACAGCGCCGGCGGACGTGGCGCCGCGCTCATCAGGCGCCCCGGCGGGCCCGGCGAGTCGGGCCGGCAGGCATCTCGCCCGGCTCCACGCCGACGAAGATCTCACCGTCCCGTTCCTCGCACGGAAAGGTCTTGATGGGTTCGGTGGCCGGCGGGCTGATCGGCTCACCGGTCTCCAGATCGAAGGCGCTGCCGTGGCAGGAGCAGCCGATACCGTCATCGCGCAGTTTGCCGGAGGACAGCAGGCAGTCCAGGTGTGTGCAGTAGTTCGAGGTGGCGTATGCCTTACCGTTGAGCCGTGCCACCGCGAACTCGTGATCGCCGGAATAGAACCGCCGCACGATTCCCTCGGGCACCTGCCCGGATCGTGCTACCCGAACGAAATCCATTGTTGTTCTCCGTCTTTCTGTGGTCTCAGGCTGTGGTCTCAGGGCAATGCGCGTCAGGTGTTGAGGTAGACGGTCTTCTCGGCGAGATAGAACTCCATCATCGAAGCCCCGGCCTGTTCCTTGAACGTCGCGGTGGACGAGGCCTTGTAGCCGCCGAACGGTGCGTTCATCGCCATCCCGGTGGTCGGCTGGTTGATCTTGACCAGACCGGTCCGCGACTCACGCACGAACCGCTGCGCGGTGACCAGGTCCGAGGTGACGATCGCCGCGGACAGCCCGAACTCGGTCGCGTTGGCCAGCTCGATCGCCTCGTTCAGTGACCCCGCCCGCTGGAAGGCCAACAGCGGGCCGAACACCTCTTCGGTGACGATGCGCATCGTGGGCTCGGTATCGGTGAACACGGCGGGCCGCACGAAATGGCCACCTGGACTGGCCGCCACATCCACGGTGGTGCCCCCGCACCGCAGCCGTGCACCTTCGGCCACCCCGACCGCCACATAGTGCGCGAACTTGTCGAGTTGCTGCGCGCTGGCCAGTGCGCCCATGTCCACACCGTCAACCGCGCCCGGGCCGACCACCAGGGCGTTGGTGCGCCGGACGACGCGCTCGACCAGTTCGTCGTGTACCGCATCGGTGGCGATCACCCGGCTGGTGCCGGTGCAGGCCTGACCGGACAACCCGAAGGCGCCCTTGACGATCAGCGCCGCCGCGCGGTCGAGGTCGGCATCGTCGGCGACGAGCACCGGATTCTTGCCACCCATCTCCAGCTGAACCCGCCGGTGCGGTCCGACCCGGCCGTGGATGGCGCGGCCGACTTCCGTGGAACCGGTGAACGTGACCGCCGCGATGCGTTCGTCGGCGGCCACCGCGGCCCCGGCCACCCCGTCGCCCTGGACGAGCGCGATCACCGAGGGCGGCAACCCGCCGGCCAGCAGCGCCTCGACGAGACGCTGACCCATGAGCGGAGTGAGCTCGGAAGGCTTGAACAGCACCGGGTTTCCGACCGCCAGGGCCGGTCCGAGCTTGCGGGAGGGAATGTTGAGCGGGAAGTTCCAGGGTGTGATCGCACCGACGACACCGACCGGTTCGCGCAGCGTGTACACCAGGGTGTCACCGGCCGCGGGCAGCGTCACTCCCCCGCTGCGGGTCGCCTCGGCGGCGTAGAACCGCAGATTCGCCGGTGTGCGGCCGACTTCCATACTCGCTTCGGCGAGGGTCTTGCCCTCCTCCCGGACCAGCTCGGCGATCAGTTCAGGGCCGCGCCTCTCCAGCTCTGCCGCAGCCGATTCCAGGATCGCCGCGCGTCGCTCGGGTGCACTGGCGGCCCACTCCGGCGCGGCCTTCGCCAACCCATCGACGGCGTTGGCGACATCGGCGGGCCCCGAGGCGGGGAAGGTTCCGATGAGATCGGTCGGGTCGGCCGGATTGGTCCGGGTGAAGGTGTTTCCGGACTGAGCGGGCACCCAGGCGCCGCCGATGAAGTTGAGTCCTGAGGTCATTGCTGTACCTGCGATTCTTCGTCGATGTCTACGTAGGCGAGGTCCCACAGATCGGTGCTCTCATCGCGCAGGGCAGCCACGTCGACCTCGCGGCCCAGCAGCTCCCGCGCGGCCATGATGTCCTCTCCACGGTCGACAGCGAAGGCGCCCCGCACGGTGGCGCCTTCGAGGTAGAAGCCGGTGAAGTCCCGTGCACCGATATCACCGCGGATCACCGGATCTCCGGTTGCCGTACCGATGAATTGGAGGTTGTGCCCGTGCTGGTCCGACCAGAACCACGGCGCGTCATCCGAGGGCGTGTCGCGACCGAGCATCGCGTTCGACACCGCGACACCCTGCCTGCTGGCATTGTCGAAATGTTCCAGGCGAACGTGGCGGCCCGCCCGCTCGGAGTACCGGCGTGCCACATCCCCGGCCGCGAAGATGCCCGGGATGCTGGTGCGGCCCGACGCGTCCACCACGATACCGTCGTCGACGCCCAGTCCGGACGCCTCGGCGGCGGTCGTGTTCGGCGTGATGCCGATACCGATCACGACGGCGTCGGCCTCGAAAGATTCTGCCGCACCGGTGATGTCGATGAGCACACCGTCGGCAGTGGTCCGGATGCCGGCCAACCGCACCCCGGTGCGCAGGTCCACGCCGTGGTCGCGGTGCAGCCGGCAGACGGCCTCGCCCATGGCGGATCCGAGGATGCGGGCCAGCGGCACCGGTACCGATTCGAACACGGTGACCGCCACACCCGCGGCAGCCGCGGTGGCCGCGATCTCCAGCCCGATGAAACCCGCGCCGATGATGGCCAGCCGCCTGCCCGGCACCAGCACCGGCGCCAGCGCCACGGCGTCGTCGAGCGTGCGCAGGTAGTGCACGAGATCGGGTCGCGGGCCGGGCACGGTCAGCGTTCTCGGAGTGCCTCCGGTGGCGAAAAGCACTGCGTCGGCTTCGATATCGGCCCCGCTGTCCACCGCAACGGTCCGTGACGCCGGCTCCACCCGCAGCACCCTCGTTCCGGTGACGATCTCCACGTCGTTGTCGGCGATCCAGCTGGGGCGCAGAATCCAGAGGGCGGCCTCGGTGTCGGTGCCTGCCAGGAACTCCTTGGACAGGGGCGGGCGCTGATAGGGCGCGTGTGGTTCGTCACCGATGAGCATGATGCGGCCGTCGAACCCCTGCCTGCGCAGGTTGCGGGCGGCGACGGCGGCTGCTTGTCCGGCGCCGACGGTGACGATGGTGCGCGGTGTCATATCCGCGCCTCCTCTTCGGTGCGGGCCGGCACACGGCTCTCCGGCGCGAGATTGACGTAGATGGTGCCGTCGTCATCGACGCGCACCGGGTAGGTGGGCTGACAGAGGTCCTGATCGGCCTCGTAGCCGGTCTCCAGGTCGAACTGCCACTGATGGCCCGGGCAGATCACCTTGCCGTGCAGCAGTGTGCCCCTGAACAGCGAACGATCCTGGTGCACACAGAGATCGGCGAAGGCATACACCTTGCCCTCAGTCTGGAACAGGGCGACGGCGATACCACCGACCTCGACCCGCAGCTTGCGGCGTCTGCCCAGTTCGCGCGCGGTGGCGACCGCGGTCCACTCCATGATTCTCCTGTCCGATTTCGGCGCGCCACGCTCGCGCAGCGGACGTGGGCGCGCCGAAATCACTCAGACCGCGACCGGCTCCAGCTCGGGTGCGACGTAGGTGTCATACAGACCCTTGGTGTAGGAGAACCGCATCTCGGCTCCCCACCGCACCATCTGCAGGCAACGCTGCTGCAGCTGCGGGGTGTCGGCGTGATCCAGCACGATCTGGTAGCCGCGTTCGCCGTGCACCACGTCGGAGGTGATGTGCAGATCGAAGAACTCGATCTCGTCCTCGGTGAACTTGTAGACCTCGCGCAGCGGCACGATCTGCTTGGTGTAGATGCTGGGCACCTGAGATTCCAGCCCCACCACCAGCGCAGCGGTCGCCACCACGAAGTGCTCACGCTGCGACACCGCGTAGCACCAGGACTGCAGGCCGCGGGTGATGGCATTCATGTTGTTGGGGTCTTCGATGCGTTCCTTGGTGGTGCCGCATGCCTCGCCGAACTTGATCAGCAGGTCGGTGTGCCGGATATCGGCGAGTTCCTCTTCGTACATGTTCTGCAACGTGAAGTCTTTGGCGCCGGTGAACTCGTCGGGGGTGTTGGCGTAGATGTTGGCCAGGTAGTCGGCGAACGGTCCGACGTAGTGGAAGTGGTTCTCGGCCCAGCGGGCGAAATGGTGGCGCTCCAGCCGACCCTCGGCCCACGCCTTGGAGAACGATGCGTTCTTGGCCTCGCGACCCTTGATCGCGTTCTCGAGTTCTGCGCGGAACTCCTCACGGCCCAGTAGTTCGGTCATGGAATCGATCCCTTCGATCAGTTGAATTCGCGAAATCATCGGCAGAAAAGGATGTTTCGCAATGGATGCGGCTGCGAGACGATGCGACGGTGCGAAGTCGGCTCTGCACCAACGACGTTAGCCAGCAGACCGACGTTGCGACATGGACAACTTCACCCCGTGAGAGCGACGTCACGAGTCATCATGCACACCCTCAACGGCTGACGACGGCCGCGGTCAGCGCCTCGAACTCGGCCAGGATCGCCGCGCCGACCGCCTTGTCCTGTGCGCCGTTACCACCGCTGATCCCGACGCCGCCGATGATCTGGCCGTTGAAGACGAGCGGAAATCCGCCCACGAAGACCGCGAACTTACCCGGCAGCATGTGGCTGATACCGAAGGCCTCGTTACCCGGCAGCGCCGGGCCGTCGGGCGCCTCATTGAACAGGTGAGTGGCCCGCTCGTGGCCCGCGGCGGTGAACGCCTTGGCGATGGAGATGTCCACGCCGGTCAACCGGGCCCCTGGAAGGCGATGCAGGGCAAGGACATTGCCGCCGTCATCGCAGATGCACAGTGTCTGCTTGACCCCGATCTCCTCTGCCTTGGCCCGGCCGGCGGCGAGCAGGGGCAGGGCGTCGTCGAGGGTGATCCGGTAGATCTGGTGCATATCTGCTGACCTCCTGAAGTTTGTCGGTGATGACCGATTCGGGCGGGTCGGCGATCCCGCCCCGGGCTGTTCGCCTGGTGCATGTCTACCGGGGCAGGCGGGCGCCCGCCTTGGTCACAATGTCCGCTTTATCGACCGCATCATGGTCAAACTGCACATAGTCTGTGGGCAGTCGACAGTGTGATCGTGGTGGTTCGATCCGCCACCGCGACGACGAACGCGCCGCACAGAGCAGGTGAGGACATGCCAGCAGAGCACCCGCACGGTGACCGGATGACGGTCGCCGGACTGCTCGATGAATCGCTCATGTCGGGTGCCCGGGTGATGACCGGGCAGGACCACCTCGATAGCGAGTTGCATTGGGTTCTCCCGCTTTCCGAGGTGTTGTCCGGCCACGAGCCACTCGACGGCGTCGCGGTCTACGCGCGTCCGGAAGCGCTGCTGGGCACCGCCGGCGCCCTGGCCGCGCTCGCCGCCCGCGGCGCCACCACCCTGCTGGTCGACGGTGCGGTCCCCGCCGATTTCCCGGCGGCCCTGCCTGCCGGGCTGGTGGTGATCGAGATGGCGTTTCCGGTCGGGTTCACCGCCCTGAACCGACTGCTGGCGGAGCGGGCACTGAGCCGGGAAGTGCACGTGATGCGGTACGCCACACACGTGCACACCTCCTTGGCGGGACTTTTTCACCGTGGGGCCGGGCTGCAGATATTGATCCGCGAGGTGTCCAACCTCGCCCGTAACCCCGCGGTCGCACTGGACGCCCGTGGCCAGATCGTGGCCCACAACGGCTTGGCCGCCGAGGCGGCGGGGGTTCTCACCGAGGTCATCGTGCCGAGGTTGACGGTCGACCTGCCGGCCGCCGCCCGGCTCTCGGGTCATCACGACACCCGTGTCGAGCACCTCGCAGACCCGCACGGCAACACCTGGACCGCCATCTCCACGGCCATCCGGCTCGGCAAGGCCTTCGAAGGCTGGGTCCTCGTCCTGGTCCCGAATTCCGCACCGGGTGCCCACGATCTGGCACGGCACATCGTCGTCACCGAGCAGGCGACCGCGATCATCGGTTCGGAGATGTTGCGACAGCACAGCGTCGATGAGGCCGAGGAACGCGCCCGCGGTGATTTCGTCCAGGCCCTGGTCCACGGCCACTTCTCCAGCGAGCACGATATGCGCGCACGGGCGGAGTACCACGACATCGACATCGATTCGCAGTTCGGCGTTTTCGTCGCGCCGGGCGCGATTCCCCATGGGGTGGACAATCCCGCGGCGAGCATGGTCCGGCTGGCCCGGTACGCAGCCAATGTGGCACCCGATCCCGCCGTCCGCTCCTATGTCACCGTGCTGGGTGACGTCCTGGTGGTGGTGCGCTCACTCCGTGGCGGCGATGACGCCGCGCGGCACCGCGAGATGGTTCATTACGCCGAGGCGATGGCAGGCGAACTGGAGAACCGCCGCGGCGCTGCGGTCGCCGTGTCCTACAGCAGACCGGCCGGTGGTGCACAAGCCGTCTCGGCCACCTACCGCGAAGCCCGCATCGCGCTGGGTATCGCACGCAGGCTGGGGCTCACCGGCGCGGTGTCCTATCAAGATCTGCGGAGTTTCACGGTGCTCGCCGAGATCGCCGAGACCGAACAGAGCAAGGCGCTGGTCAACGACATCCTGGGCCCCCTGCGGGCCACTCCCGATCTGCGCGAGTTCCTGACCGGCTACCTGGCACACGGCGGGAACGTCAACGCCACCGCCCGGGTGCTCAATGTGCACCGCAACACCATGCTGACCAAGTTGGATCGGGTGTCGCGGGCGATCGGTCTCGATATCCGGTTGCCCGACAACCAGTTCACCGTCTGGCTGGCGATCCGGCTGGACCTGCTCAGCGAAGTGCACGCCGCTGTCGACCGAGAGGCCAGCTTCCACTGACCGAGGCGGCGCTATCGTTCGGGCGCCGGATCGGGCCCGACGAACGAGCCCAGCAGTCCGAGCGCGGCAACCACGGAGACCATCGCGAAC
Organism: Mycobacterium hackensackense; assembly: GCF_025822555.1. Classification (NCBI taxonomy): domain Bacteria; kingdom Bacillati; phylum Actinomycetota; class Actinomycetes; order Mycobacteriales; family Mycobacteriaceae; genus Mycobacterium; species Mycobacterium hackensackense. Next base: position 73,398 of record NZ_JACKUC010000037.1, on the reverse strand, counting down.
GCGAGCATGAAACCGGTGGTGGTGCCCAGGCCCAGGGCGATCGCCACCCACGCCGCGCCCATCGCCGAGCCGCCGAAGCGCACCAGGTTGAACAATCCGAGTCCGGTGCCCTGCGCCCCGGCAGGAGAGCGGGTGGCACCGGTGGCCGCCGGCGTCTGCACGAATGCCGTCCCGATTCCGATCAGGACCAGAACCCCCACGAAGCCGGCCAACCCCAAACGCTTTTCGACCAGATGCGTGCCGACGGCCACACAGAGCAGGGCCTGGCCGAGGATCAGCAGCACCAACCCGGTGCGTAAGACCCGGCGGGCCCCGACCCGGTCCAGGTAGCGCCCGACCGGCGGGCCCAGGATCACCATCGAAGCCGGGATCGCCAGCAGCACCGCGCCGGCCAGCGACCCGGTCCGGCCGCCGCCGACGAGGTAGAGGGGCACCGCGAGCAGCGTGGCTCCGAGGCTGAACATGAACGCGAACGCGCCCAGGGTGCTGCGCACGAACCGGGCCTCTGCCACGAGCCGGACGTCGACGAACGGCTCGGACACCCGCAGGCAATGCCGGACGAAAAAGATCAGGACCGCCACGGCCACCATCACCGCGAGGGCAACGACCGCCGAAAGACCTTGCTGCGGGACGAGTGCGACGCCGAGGATCAGCAGCCCCGACCCGAGGGTCAGTGAAGTCGCGCCGATGGTGTCGAAGCGCATCGTGGTGCCGGGATGACGCGGGATGTGGAGCAGGGTGCCGATCAGACCGGCCAGCGCGACCGGCACGAGCGGCACGAACACCCATCTCCACCCCCAGCCGTCAGCGACGAAGCCGCCCATGGTGGGTCCGATGGCCTGGCCGATGCCGTTCACCGAGGCCCACAGCCCCACCGCCCTGCCCCGCCGCTCCCCGGCGAACAGCCAGGTCAGCAGGCCGAGCACCGCCGGCCCGAGGGCGGAGGCCGCCGCACCGCCCACGCAGCGCCACAGGATCAGCAGTTCCAGCGACGGAGCGGTCGCGGCGCCGAGGGCGCACACCGCGGTGGCGACCATCGAGGCGCAGTACACCCGCCGCCTGCCGAACCGGTCGCCGATCCAGCCGACCAGCGGCATCGTCGCGGTGAACGTCATCAGGAAGCCGACCACCACGAATACGCCGCTGCCCAGCGGTGCGTCGAATTCGGCGAGGATGGCCGGCATGGGCACGTTCACCACGTTGTTACTCACCGTGCCGACCAACGTCCCGGAGAGCAGCGCAGCGAGGGCCAACGGCGTGCCGGCGTCGTCGGGGACCGCCGTGCCCGCGGGTACGCGGCTGTCTGTGTCAGTCATGGCAGAGGCTTCCGTGGCCGATCTGTGTGGTGTGGCTGGGCGAGGTGCATGAGCACCCCTGAAGCCACTGTCTCATTCACGCCGGGGCAGAGGTGGCGCCCGTATGGGCCAAGGCGCACAGAGAAGCCGCTCCCAGTTGGGCATCGTGCACAGGCCGTGCTGGGCCCCTCATCGTGCCGATCCGCACCCCAGCGCGGACTTTTAACGTTGGCGAAACACCGCGACATCAGGATGACAATGTCGGAACACGTTGCACAGGGGCGCACGCACAGCGTTGTGCACTCTGTGCGTTGACCCGTTCACGCAACGAGTCGAGCATTCCCCCATCAGACTGCACAGCCCACGAGCAGTTGTGAGTGAAAAGACCCCCGATGGATACACACCTCAGCGCAGCCCACTGGATCTATCTGGCCGGAATCGTGGCCATTCTCATCACGATGGCGCTGCGGAAGAACATCGTGGTGCCGGCGGTCGTCGCGACTCTGCTTACTGCCTGGGTGTTTTCGGGCAGCATCGTGACCGGACTCGCGTCGATCTTCAATGCCAGCCTGGTGGCCGCCCACGAGCTGTTCAATATCTTCCTGATCATCGCCTTCGTGACGGCGATGCTCGGCGCGCTGCGCGAGATGGGCGCCGATCGGCTGATGGTGGCCCCATTCCGGCGGGTGATGCGTGCGGGCACAAGCAGTTTCGTCGTCCTGGCCATAGTCACCTACGTCATCTCACTGTTCTTCTGGCCGACTCCTGCGGTACCACTGGTGGGTGCCGTGCTCATCCCGGTGGCGATACGCGCCGGTATGAGTCCACTGTCGGTCGGCATGGTGATCGCCATCGCAGGCCAGGGCATGGCGCTGTCGTCGGACTACATCATCAAGGTCGCCCCGGGAATCTCGGCGACCGCAGCGGGTGTCGATACCGACGATGTCGCCGACAAGGCCATGGTGCTGTCGCTGATCGTCGGTCTCGTCGCGTTGGCCATCACCTACCTCACCCAGCGCAGGACCTGGCAGAAGCCGTCCCCGGATCTGTTGGTGGACTGGGAGAACAAGGCCGACAAGCTCGGCGTCCCGATCAGTGCGGACAGCCCCGGCGACACGGGATCGGTCGGCACTCACAGCTCGGGCCTCGGTGGTGACGCACCGGTTCCGGCCGGCGGCAGCAGTAACGCCGAAGTGCACGCCGCGACCGCGACGACCGTGCTCGCGCCCGCCGAGTCCGACCCCGCAACAACGTCGAGATCATTGTCGGCCAAGGCGTTCGCGACGATTGTGCCACTGGCTTACCTGACGCTGATCGTCTATCTGTTGCTGGGCAAGTTCACCAGCCTGGTACCGCCCCTGCAGGGCGGTGAGGCTGCGGGCATCGTCGGCGGTATTGCGGCGATGCTGCTGTTTGCGGCCTGCCTGACCAACAACAAAAGGGCATTCCTGGAGAGTTCCTCGACCCACATCGTCGACGGCCTGGTGTTCGCGTTCAAAGCCATGGGCATCGTGTTGCCGATCGCCGGATTCTTCTTCATCGGCAACGGTGACTTCTCCGCTCAGATCCTCGGAATGCCCAAGGGCACAACGGGACCGGCGCTACTGTTCGACCTCATCAACGCCGCCCTGTCCCATGTCGCGCCGAATGCGTTCCTCATCGCGTTCACGGTGTTGTTCGTCGGTGTCATCGCGGGCCTGGAGGGTTCCGGGTTCAGCGGACTCCCACTCACGGGCTCGCTGTCGGGTGCGTTGGGCACGGCCGCCGGGATGGACCCCTCGACGTTGGCAGCAATCGGTCAGATGGGCAATATCTGGTCCGGCGGCGGCACGCTGGTCGCATGGTCCTCGCTGGTCGCGGTAGCCGGCTTCGCGCGGGTCCCGGTCCTCACCCTGGCGCGGAAGTGCTTCCTTCCGGTGATCACCGGTTTGGCGCTCTGCACGGTCTTCGCGATTCTCGCGTTCTGAGGGCGCTGCCCCAGTCAGGGCGGCGCGGGATGCCCCCCCGGCTACGCCGCGCAGCGGAACCCGATATGCGTTGTCGCGGTGTCCCTGGACTGCGGCGACCTGGCCGCAGGGCGATAGCGGTGGCAGTACTCCGGCGCGCACAGATGCGATCCGCCCTTGAGCGCCTGGCTCACCCCGGGATCGTCGGCGGGTAGGCAGCACGCGTTGGCGACCCGCCCGGTGAATTCGGTGGTCGTCCACTCCCACACGTTGCCGATCATGTCGACCAGCCCGAATGCGTTGGGGGCGAACGTGCCGACCGGGGAGGTGCCCCTCCATCCGGCCGCGCCGTCGTTGCGGTACGGGAAGGCGCCCTGCCAGGTGTTCGCCATCAGCTCTCCGCCCGGCTTCGCGTCCTCACCCCACGCGTAGGTCGACTCCGATCCGGCCCGCGCCGCGTACTCCCACTCGGCCTCGGTCGGTAACCGGCGGCCCACCCAGGCCGCATAGGCCAGCGCGTCGGCGTAAGCGACCTGAACGACGGGGTGATCGGCGGCGGCTTCGGCATGGTCCGGTCCGAACGGGTGGCGCCAATTCGCCCCGGGCGCCCAGTCCCACCACTGCCGCCAGTCCCCCAGATTCACCGGCCCGGGCGTCTGCCGGAAGACCATGGCCCCGGGTACCAGGTCAGCCGGATCCGCGCCGGGATAGAGCGCCGGATCCATCGGTCGCTCAGCAACGGTCCGGTAGCCGGTGGCATCGACGAATGCGGCGTACTGCGCGGTGGTCACGGGGTGTCGTTCGATCGCGAACGGTGCGACCTGGACCTGCCGGACCGGCTGTTCCTCCGGGTAGAAACCGGCGGCACCCATCCGGAACCGCCCGCCGGGCAGGGCCACGACTTCGGTCGGCGTCATGGCAGGAGGATCTCGAAATCTCCGGCGAGCAGTTCGGCGGCCGCGTCGAATCCGGTTGTCCCGGTGGGAGCTGTGGTGTGCACCGACACCAGATAGTTGCCGGCGTTGGTCCAGATGTGCACCACCCGGTCGACGAACTCGACCGCATTCTGCGGCGTGTCCGACCATGCGCCGAGCATCTTCTGACCGCTGTACTGACACAGCTCGGCGGGCAGCACGCTGATCGAACTGACCGCGGACTCCCCCATCAGCCGGTCCGCATACTGGTCGAAGGCTTTCGCCGGCTCCAGCGCCGTGGCCGCGATGGAGATCGTCGAGTCCATCCCCTGCGGTCCCTTGAGATAGCCACCGATATCGCCGCTGCCACCTTGCATCGACCAGCCGTCGGGAACCGGCACCGTGATCACCGGCGCGGCCGGGTCGGCCACCTTGGCGACGAAACCGACCCGAGGCTTCTGCTCGGGAGCACACGTCACCGCGTCCGCCGGGATCGGCGCGCGGCTGGTGGGGGCGACGCCGAAGCCCGACGAATCCGGAGCGCCGGTCGGCGAAGTCGGCACTGACCTCGTCATCGACGTACCCGGCCGGCCGGTGTCCGCGGCGACCGGATTGCCCGCACTGGTGCGCACGCACCCGGCGGTGGCGGCGAGCACCAGACACGCCAGCACCGCCGTCGCGGAGCGGGTCATTGCTTCGAGATGTGTCATCAGCCTTTCGCGTGCACTTGAGCCGGTTCCTTGTTCCCCTCACGGTACGGCGCATCCGGGATGCCGACCACCACCGGCCGGAAGGCTCTGTCCACGGAGCCGTCCGGCCGGCGTTCTCAGTCCTTCGAAAAGGCGCGGGCCAGTTCCCGTTCGACGTCGCGGTACGGCGTACCCGAGATGTCCACCACCACCTTGGCGATGGTCCCGCCGGTGAAGGCGAACGGCGCCGTGTAGGCGCTGCACACGGTCTGTCCGCTGTTGCGGCCGACCGCGATACCGCCGCCCGAGAGGCCGAAACTACCGGGGTGGCTGCGGATGCCGGTACCGGTCGCCACCACGGTGTCGTCGACGAACAGCGAGACGTCCCCCAGCGGTGTGTGGCTGCCTTCGACGGTGCCGGTGCGCTCATAACGCACCCCGAAGACGTGACTGCCCAGCGGTACCGGCGCCGAGGCCGAGACCCACTGCTGCTCCTCGCCCATGAAGTTGTAGACGTAGTGCAGTCGTCCGTCCTGGACGAACAGCACATGCCCGCCGTGTCCGGCACCGTGTTTGAACAACACGCCCTCAGCGTCAGCGGCATCCACGGTCACCTCGGCCAACACCGAGAAGGACTGTCCGCGCAATTCGGCGGCTGCGCCGGCACCGACCTCGGCGATATCCGGGTAGTAGGTGAAGTTGGTGCGATCGACGGCCAGGGAGGGGCGCCATCTGGCGAGCGTCTCCAAGATGTTCAGATCGCCCAGCGGGAGCCCGTTGTACTTGGCGGCCTCCGCGAACCACAGTGCCTTGAGCTCCTCCAACTTCTCCGGGTTCGCACCGGCGAGGTCATGGCATTGGCTGCGATCGGACTCGATGTGGAACAACTCCCAGCGGTCCTCGTCGAAGTGACCCCAGCCGGCCGGTGACGCCGCGTGCACGGCGTTGGCGAACCACCCGTCATGCCAGATCCCGCGCGTACCCAGCATCGTGTAGAACTGCGTCTGTTTGCCGGTGCGTGCGGTCGGATCATCAAGAGCGGCTTTGAAGCTCACCCCGTCCAGCGGCTTCTGTGCGATACCGCGCACCTCGTCCGGCGGACTGATGCCGAGCAGTTCGTAGACCGTCGGGGTGATGTCGCAGACGTTGACGTAGTTGTCCCGGAACTCACCGTGGGCCTTGATTCCCTTGGGCCAGCTGATGATCGCGGTGTCCGCGATACCGCCTTCATGCGACGCATAGCGCTTGAACAGCTTGTAGGGCGTGTTGAACGCCATCGCCCAGCCGATCGGATAGTGGTTGTAGGTCTCCGGACCACCGAGTTGGTCGTAGAAGCGCATGCTCTCTTCGACGGTGTCGATATAGCCGTTGAAGAACTTGTTCTCGTTGACCGAACCGTTGGGGCCGCCCTCACCGCTGGCCCCGTTGTCGGAGATGACGACGATGATCGTGTTGTCGAGTTGACCGGACTCCTCGAGGTAGTCCAGGACCCGGCCGATCTGAGCGTCGGTGTAGGACAGGAATCCGGCGAACACCTCCGCCATCCGGGCGAACAGTCGCTTCTCCTGGTCGTTGAGCGTCTCCCACGGCCGCACGGTGTCCTGTAGCGGCCACGGCTCACCGCCTGCGCCCTTGACGTCCAGGTAGGGATTGATCGGGGACAGCTCGGTGTCCGGCGGGACGATGCCGAGTTCCTTCTGCTTCTCCAGCACCAGTTCGCGATAGAGCTCGTAGCCCATGTCGAACTTGCCGGCGTACCGGTCCGCCCACTCGGCGAAGACGTGATGGGGTGCATGCCCGGCGCCCGGGCACAGATAGGAGAACCACGGTTTGTCCGGCGCGATCACCTTGGAATCGCGGATGAACTCGATTGCCTTGTCCGCCAAATCCTTCGACAGGTGATAGCCGTCCTCGGGAGTCGCCGGCGGCGCTACCGGGTGGTTGTCGTAGACCAGGTCGGGGTACCACTGGTCGGTCTCGCCGCCCATGAAGCCGTAGAACCGTTCGAAACCGCGGCCCAGTGGCCAGTGTCGTTTGGTGGCGGCGAGGTTGGACTCCTCCAAGGGCGTCAGGTGCCATTTCCCGACGGCGTAGGTGTTGTAACCGCGTTCGGCGAGCACCTCGGACAACAGCGCGGTGTCCAGCGGGATGCGGCCGTTGCAGTTGGGAAAACCGTCGGTGAACTCCTCGACGGTGGCCATCCCGACCGTGGTGGCGTTACGCCCGGTCAGCAGGGAGGCGCGGGTCGGCGAGCACAGGGCCGTGGTGTGGAACTGCGACAGCCGCACCCCCTTCTCCGCGATCCGGCGCATGGCGGGCATTTCCACCAGTCCGCCGAAGCAATCCCAGGTGGCGATGCCGGTGTCGTCCCACACCAGATACAGCACGTTGGGCGCACCCTCGGGTGCCGTCGGCGCCGCATACGGGCCCCAGTCCGGCTCCGAATCCCGGATGTCGACAGCAATCTTCCCTTTGAACTCCGATGCCATGGCAGCCTCTTGCAGTCGTCGGATCCGCCGTTCGCTCGACGGTCGCCCGGAGATTACACCCGCGGAGTAGGGCGCAGCTGAGAAAATTGACGCCGCCATCAATCGGAGGCGTCGAACGCATCGTTCTGGCCTCCGTCAGGCCATCGGATTCACCGGATCGCGCACCCGGTACAGCCGCCAATCCGGTTGGCTGTCGCCGTCGTTGGGAATCTCCAGTTCCAACGTGGCGACATCGGATCCGGTGTCGTACAGCGTCGGGTAACGCTGATTGAGGGCATCGGAGGCCCCTCGCCCGCTGGGCGGAACCGACAGCAGGTATTTGATCCCGTGCGCGGACGGGTCGTTGAGCAACTCGACGAAGTCCGGGTCAGAGGGCACGACGAAAATCCGCGGGTTCTCGGAGGCAACCACGACCGCGAACCCGTACACGGTGTCGGTGATCACCGAACTGTCCGGCAGATCCAGACCATCCAGGTACTTCGCGATGTCACGCTCCGTGGAGAAGGTTGCGACGATGCGCCGCTCGACGGCCTTCTGCGGACTGACCGAGTTGGGGTCCGGGCTCAGCACCGTGCCCAGCGCGTACTCCTGCGGTGCATAGTGCGGGGACATCATCCCCCGGCCGGCGACCGGCACCGCGACCGCAGCCAGCATCGCCACCGCCACATAACCGACCCTCGACCTGTGCGGTGCGGCCGCGGCGGTTGGCGGCGCGTGCCGCCCACGCCGTGTGGGTTCGGCAAGTCTGCCCTCCGGTACCGCGAGCATCGCCAGCGTCGACGCCAACGGGATCGCGGCAATGTAGAAACGCATGAACGGGAAGGTCGCCCCCGTGGCGAAGGTGTAGGTCTGGAATGCGAGCACCGCCCCGTACATCAGTACCGGCACCGCCAGCACTCCGCGATGCGGGAAGTGCCTGCGCGCCACGCCCGCCCACAGTGCGATCGGCAACAAGGTCGGCGCCAGCAGGGTGATGCACACCGCGGCGAACGCCAGACCTCCGGTGAAACTGGTGGCAGCGGCCCCGCCGGACTGTTTCAAGATCGCCGAGTTTCCGTATTGGGAGCTGAACTGACCGAAGGCGTCACCGGTGATCAACCAACTGGTCGCGGCCCAGCCGACGAAGGCCGCGGCTCCCGGCAGGCTGACCAGCAACAGGTCGAGCAGGGCGCGCCGGATGCGGGGTGCCTCCCGCGCGCGCAGGTACGTCGTCGCCCCCACGAGCACGCCGGCGGCCGCCACGGTGCCCACCGCGTCGTAACGAGTCAGATAGGCCAAGCCCAACGCGATACCGCCCGCTGCCACCAGGTGATGCACATCGTCATCGGTCATCCAGAGGATGAGACGGCGGACCGCCCAAGTCAGAAAGAAGACGAAGGGGGCCTCGCTCATCCCGTTGGATCCGTAGAACATGATCATCGGATTGAGGGCGAACAGCGCGGTGATCGTGACGGTATAGGCCCGCGGCAGGCCGCGATCGCTGCCGGTGGCGAAGATCTGTACCACCGCGCCGGCCATGAACACCGCGGACATGACGCTGCCGGCAAACCCTCGCGCCGTCAGATCCGGGAAGAACGGCGACAGCAACATGACCGGGACCTCGAGCATCGCGGTGAGAGGTGTGAAGATGAACCCGATCGCGGCCAGATGCGGATCGCGGCTGTAGAGCACGCTTTCCGAGGCCTGTACGCGGGACAGCGCGTCTCCGAGGATGAACCCGTTATGCACCTGCAGCCAATACCCGACGGCCAGGTACGCCACCAACATCGTCAGGTACGCCAGCCACTTGCACTGCCGGTCCGAGAGCACCCGTGCAGTCACGTCGTCGTGCCCCCACCATCGCCCGGTTTGGCCGAGAGGCCGTGGAACGTCTTCTCCCAGTACGACGGATTGCGGATGATCTGGTACACACCCTTGGCCGCGGCGATACTCATCATCAGCCAGAACGCGGGCACCGTCAGCGCCGCCAGCAACAGGTCCGAGCGATCGTCTTCACGCAACGCGATGAGGTTCATGTAGATCGTCGCCGCATTACCGAACACCAACGCGATCAGGGCCGGGAAGTAGACGACCGGCGGGAACACCGCACCCACGACTTCCGGCTGACCCAAGAACCACAGCACGGTGATGAGCCAGAAGACCAGATTGAGCACGGCGATGATCGGGGTTCCGGCCAGCACCAGGTTGAACCGCAGAAAGCTGCGCGGCCCAAGCACCCGATAGAGCTGTAGTGGATTACGGATGTGCACGAGCCAGGTTTGCAGATAACCCTTGTACCAACGGGATCGCTGTCTGATCCAGTTGATCGGATCCGAGTTCGCCTCTTCCTGCGTTGCCGAATCGATCACCGCGGTGTGATAGCCGGACGCGTCGATACGCAGACCGAGGTCTGCATCCTCGGTGACATTGAACGGGTCCCACGCACCGATCTCGTCGAGGACTTCCCGGCGCAGATGATTGGAGGTTCCCCCGAGGGGAATCGGGGACGTGCTCCGCATCATCCCGGGTAGCAGATAGCCGAACCACAGTCCGTATTCGGCCGTGAACCATCCCGTCAGGATGTTCTGGTGGCCGTTGTGGTACTCCAATTTCGCTTGGACACAGGCGATATCATCCGGCAACGAAGCGAATGCCGCGACGACGCGGCGCAGTTGCAGCGGTTCGGGCAGATCCTCGGCGTCATAGATCGTGACGATGCTGCCGGTTGCGAAACACAGCCCGTAATTGCACGCTTTGGGCTTGGTCCGCGGGTCCGCCGGCGGGACCAGCAGGATCGTGATGACCTCGGATTCACCGCACGCCCGGGCAGCGGCGATGGTGACATCGTCGTCCTCCTCAAGGAGCAGCAGCACCTGCAGCTTGTGCTCCGGGTACTCAATCGCAGACATCGCGCCGATCAGATCGCCGACGACCTCGGGCTCGTTATAGGCCGGCACCAGAATCGTGTAACGCGGAAGGTCTTCGTCGGGCATGGCACGGGCTTGCTCATCGGTGATGGTGATCGGCTTCGACGCCAGACCCTCTCGGAAGATCAGAATCCGGTCGGTCATGGTGAGTACATATCCGAAGGTGCACAGCCCGATCAGCGCCACCGCGGTCTGCATCGGAAGCACGATGGCGAATATCAGCGTCACGCCGACGGCGGTGAGTAGCGTCGGTTTCTGCCAACCCCACACCGCACGCGAGGCCGACTGCATCGGATGTTCGTCGCGTAGACCGTTGATCGCCCGGTCCAGCGCGAACCGTCGATGCTCCTCGGTCAACCCGATGTCGACCGGGAACGGCATCTCCAGCGTCATGGATCCACCCCCAGCGGTTCCAATTCGGCGCGCACCAGCGCGTGCCCGAATTCGGTGAGCAGATCGTCGTCCTTGATGTTCGGATCGTCGTCGGCGGTGGCGGAATTCCCGCGGAACAACACCGTGAACATCGAGTTCAGCGTCGGGACCAGACCGCCTGTCGGCTGCGGGAACGGTGCCCAGTCCTCGTGGTTGTCCACCGCGATGGCCAGGACCCGGCGGCCCACGGTCCCGTCGGTCCATGTCCACTGCAGGCCGTCCCAACTCACCAGGATCTTGTCGTCGACGACCGAGAACAGATCGGCCCTGGTGCCGTACCCGAGATCTACCGGACGAATGCCGCTGAGCCGGATACCGTTGATCCGGTACATCATTCGGGTGGGATAGACATTCAACGAGAACGGCCGAAGCGTGGTGAGGCTGTCGACCATCACGGTGCGCGGCCGGGAGAACTTGTCGTAGTGCGGGTTCCCTCGATCGGCGACCATCTTCTGTCTGGTGAGCACCGCGCCGCGGCCGTAGTACCGGGTGACCCAGGTATAGCGCTGGCTCTCCAAGATCCGCCAGCCCGGCGGCGCCTTCATCGGCGCCGAGAAATCCATCTTGTCGACCCGCGCCGCAGGGGCGAGACCGATCTCTGGCAATCGGACCAGGGACAGCAGGACCGCGATAACGAGTACCAACGGCACGGCCGACCAGATCTGGCGGGCGGCAAGAGGTTCCAGTTTGCGGTCGAGTACCCGCTTCGGTTCTCCACGCCGAGCGGCCAGGAACATCAACGAGCCCACCACACAGATGGACGTGAGCGCGGGAACGTACTGATACTGCCTCAGACTTGCATTGGGCAGGAAGATCGCCATGAAACCCAGCAACAGCAGACCGACCAGCCAAGCCAGATTGGAGCCCACCATCGCACGACTGACGCGTCGCCCGACAGCCGTCGCGGTGGCCGTCGCGGCGATCACCATCGTCCCCACGCCGGCGGCAACCCGATTGCCGCCCAACACGATCACGGTCAGGTAGTACGGGAGCGGGAACACCATGAACAGCACCAGCCACGCCCAGCCGAACCGGATGATGGGCCGCAAACCGAACATCGCGACACTCGCGCTGACGACGAACAGCCACATCGCCACCAGATCCAGCCGTAGGAGGTGGAAGTACAGCCCGTAGCGCTGGAGCAGGACGCCGTGTACCAGCAGCGCCATCACCAGACCCATCGTCGCGACGATGATGTCTGTCTGACGATCGTGGATGGGCAGCTCGGTGCGGTGTCGCCGTGCGATCCCGACGGCCGCCAGCGCCGCCGCGATCGGGACGATCCACACGTATCCGCCGAAACCGCCGCCGACGGTTGTCGCCCACGCACTCGCGATGGTGCGGTGGAATGCCGCGACCGTCAGGATCGCGATGAACCCCCACCGCAGGATCATCCGCGTCACCGGATGCAGGTTCTCCACCGAGCGATTCCGGAGGGTCCATCTGGGCCGTTCGGAGGTGTCGCCGGCCGCGGTCATCTCAGCCGTCCTTGATGCGGCGCCGCTCCCGGATCCGCAACCAGACCGTCAACGCCAACACGATGACCAGCATCGACCCACCGATCCACCACCACACGGCCCCGGAGGACGTGTTGGTCGACGCGGACTCAGTCGTCCGCTGTGGGGCAGTCACCGTGACCGGAGGGCGACCTGCGATCGACACCAGGGCGACGCCGTCGACGATGGACCACCGGCGCTCGTCGGCACCCAACCACGTCAACAGCTCGTCGAGTTGAGCGGGTGCCCCATTTGACGTCGCCACCAGCACCGAACGGCGACCGTCGAAAATCACCTGCAGCGAGGCGAATTTGAGCGCAGGCTCCAGTGTCAGCGTCGTCGCCTTGCCGCCGTCGTCGTACACGTCCACGGTCATCTGGACGGCGTCCGGCGCCGAGACGGGCAACGTGACCGAAGAATCGGTCCACCCCTGTGGGGAAATCAGTACCGCGGGATTCGAGGATGCGACGGCCTCTGCGAGCGGTACCACCGAGGTGTCGATCGGCAGTGCGCTCAGCCGCTGCAAGCCAGTCATGATCTGCACCGCCCGCACAGTATCGGCGAACCGATCGTCGCCGATCCCGATCACCACGCGCGGCATCAACGCCTGCGGCAGTGACTGGAATCCGACCGGCACGGGCGGCTGCGCCGGTTCGCTGCGCACCGCGCTCTCCCCGTCGATGGTCAGCGTGATGGGCTGGAACTCCCCGCACCGGCCGGTGTTGCCGGAAATACTCACCTGCACGGCCAGTGTCGTATAGCGCCGCAACAGCCGGTCGGGAATGTCCACCCAACGGTCGATCGCGCCACTGGCGTCGGCAGGCCACCTGGCGATCGTCTCTCCGCCGATGGTGGCGACCAGTTGCCCACCGATGCTGTTCGGAAGCGGTGTGTAGGACCCCTGCAGATGCACTCTGATGTTGTGGGCCGCCCGTCCCAGTCGAGTCTGGTCCAGCGCGATCCCGACCTGCGGGTTGAGTGCGACGGCGTTCACGCCCGGCTGACCCAGCTTACGGATCGTCGTCTCGTTTCCTGGCAGCTGCGGAGCGGAATTCAGGGGTCCGACAACGGCTTTCGATGACAGTGCATACTTCGAGAGACCGCTGGTGAGCAGTCTTGCCTGATTCGTGAGCTCGGCGGCGGAGCCCGTGACGAGCAACGCGGGCATTCCGCCACCGGGATACAGCGACACGCCTGCATCGGGCCCCTCGGCGACCACGATGTGGCGCTCGAGCGGGCTTGCCGAACCGGGTGGCTGCGCGGCCGGCGCAGGCAGTGGCGCCACTTCCACCGTCGGGTTCTGCTTTCCATAGTGTGAGGTGATCGCGGTGGCCAATTGCACGACGGCATTCGCTTCGGTTTGCGACGGCCGCCGGCCGGTATAGATCACCAGTTTCCGCAGGATCGGCGGCAGGAAGTCCGCCACCACGTCCGGAACCTGCTCCTGCCCGGCGTAACTCAGCGAGACGTCGGTCAGTCGTAACGGATTGGTGGGATCGAGGCAGTACCCGTCGAGCGGCAGCAGGTAGCTGCGCACCAACAGCGATATCGCGTTGTCGACCACCTGCACCCCGACCAGGGGTATGACGACGGGCCCACGCTGCGCCGGTATAGCGGCCTGAGTGATCACCCGGTTGTCCTGGCTGACCGTGATCGTCGCACTGCGCACGTTCACCGGCAATTGCGCCGTGAGGTTCAACGTCGACGGCACCATCCCGGCCGGAACCGGGACCGTGAGGGTCGCGGTGCCCACTTGGCCGTACAGCAACAGATCGGGATCAAGACCCAGGGCGGCCAGGGCGAGCGTGGGCGAATCAGCCAACCACGGCTGATCCGGAGCTGCGTGTGCCACCTGCACACCCGGCACCATCAGCGTCGCCACGACGACAATCAGTACCGCGATTACCGACCGCAATCTCTCGACCATCAGGGCAAACCATATTCGCTACGCCTGCAGGTAGTAGACGAGTGGCGAAATTGTTATCCGCCGATTTCCGCCATCGCGGGAAAGCCACACGCCAAAAAACATTTCGGCGAATTGTCGAGATAGTCAAAGCAATAGGCAGATCAATTACCCGATCTGACGGAAAGATCGCTCGGCACGCATTCTCATCGGCAGGCCGAGCTCCCCCACCTACCGCAGACACCGCTGAAGCACCCGCCCCCACCTACGCAAAAACCCCCGCCATCAGGCGGGGGTTTTCACTCATGCGGTCTTACTTGGCGCGCTCGAGCACCTCGACCAGCCGCCACCGCTTGGTGGCCGACAACGGTCGGGTCTCCATCAGCGAGACGCGGTCGCCGACACCGGCTACGCCGTTCTCGTCGTGCGCCTTGACCTTCGTGGTGGTCCGGATGATCTTGCCGTAGAGCGGGTGGCTCTTGCGAGATTCCAGCTCGACCACGATGGTCTTCTGCATCTTGTCGCTGACCACGTAACCGATGGCCGTCTTGCGACGGCCACGCGTCGTCTCGGTGGCCGGCGTGTGGTTGGGGCCTGCTTCTTTCGCAGTCTTCTCTGCCATTTTACGAATCCTCACCAACGGGTCCGGAGGCCAGACCCAATTCACGTTCACGCAGCACGGTGTAGACCCGTGCGATCTCCTGGCGGACGACCCGCAGCCGCCGGTTGTTGGCGAGCTGTCCGGTCGCCATCTGGAAGCGCAGGTTGAACAGCTCTTCCTTCGACTCGCGCACACGAGTGGTGAGCTCTTCGTCGGTCAGCTCACGCAGTTCGCCGGGCGAAATTCCCACTGCCATCAGAACTGCTCCTCTCGTGTCACGATGCGTGCCTTGATCGGCAGCTTGTGGATTGCGCGGGTGAGCGCTTCCTTGGCGATCTTCTCGTCCGGGAAGCTGATCTCGAACAGCACGCGGCCGGGCTTGACGTTGGCCACCCACCACTCCGGCGAACCCTTACCCGAACCCATGCGGGTTTCGGCGGGCTTCTTGGTCAGCGGGCGGTCCGGGAAGATGTTGATCCACACCTTGCCGCCACGCTTGATGTGCCGGTTGATGGCGATACGAGCGGACTCGATCTGCCGGTTGGTGATGTAGGCGTGCTCCAGTGCCTGGATGCCATAGTCGCCGAAGCTGACCGAGGTGCCGCCGCTGGCGATGCCACGCTGCTCCGGGTGGTGCTGCTTGCGGTGCTTGACCCTGCGGGGAATCAACATGATTAGTTCTCCGTGCTCTCGGCGGTTGCCTCGACAGCAGCGTCAGCGGTCGGCGCGGCTGTGTCGTCACCGCTCGCGGCGCGTCCGGCGTCGGTGCTCGTCGCCGTAGTACCCGATGCACCGCTGCGGCGCGGACGAGTACCCGACGGACGATCCCGGCGCGGACGGTCTGCGGCGGGCGCGGCGGCGGTCAGCTCACGCTTGCCGCCGACGATGTCACCCTTGTAGATCCAGACCTTCACACCGATGCGGCCGAAGGTGGTCTTCGCCTCGTAGAGGCCGTAGTCGATATCCGCGCGCAGCGTGTGCAGCGGGACGCGACCTTCGCGGTAGAACTCCGAGCGGCTCATCTCAGCACCGCCGAGGCGGCCCGAGCACTGCACCCGGATGCCCTTGACGTTGGGCTGCCGCATCGCCGACTGGATCGCCTTGCGCATCGCGCGGCGGAACGCCACCCGGTTGCTCAGCTGCTCGGCGACACCCTGGGCAACCAGCTGTGCCACCGACTCGGGGTTCTTCACCTCGAGGATGTTCAGCTGCACCTGCTTCTTGGTGAGCTTCTCCAGGTCGGTGCGGATGCGGTCGGCCTCCGTGCCGCGGCGGCCGATCACGATGCCGGGACGCGCGGTGTGGATGTCAACGCGGACCCGGTCCCGGGTGCGTTCGATCTCCACGTCGGCGATGCCGGCGCGCTCGAGGCCGGTGGCCAGCAGACGACGGATCGCGACGTCTTCCTTCACGTAATCCGAGTACTGCTTGTCGGCGTACCACCGGGACTTCCAATCGGTGGTGATGCCGAGGCGGAAGCCGTGCGGATTGATCTTCTGGCCCACTACTCCGAGCCCTCCTTCGCTTCTGCGGAAGCCTTGGTTTTGGTCGAAGCGGCCTTGCTGCCCTGGGCGCGACGGCTGCGCGCTGACGACGCAGCGGCACCCTTCTGCTTGGGCGGACGGCTCTCCACGATCACGGTGATGTGGCTGGTGCGCTTACGGATCCGGAACGCACGCCCCTGGGCGCGCGGACGGATGCGCTTGGCGGTCGGGCCACCGTCGGCGTGAATGGTGGCGACCACCAGGGTCGCCGGGTCCAGCCCGCTGTTGTTCTGCGCATTGGCGGCCGCACTGGCGATCACCTTGGCGACCGTCTCGCTGGCCTCCTGGGGAGCCCAGCGCAGGATGTCGAGCGCCTCGGCCACGGACTTGCCGCGAACCAGGTCGATGACCCGGCGTGCCTTGGTCGGCGACATGTGCACGAAACGTGCCACCGCCGTCGCGGACGGATATTCCGTGCCTGTTTTCAACGGAGTACTCATTACCGGCGCTTCGCCTTCCGGTCATCCTTGATGTGACCCTTGAACGTACGGGTGGGCGCAAACTCGCCCAGCTTGTGCCCGACCATCGCCTCGGTGACGAACACCGGCACGTGCTTGCGACCGTCGTGGACGGCGAAGGTGTGACCGATGAAGTCCGGGATGATGGTGGACCGGCGCGACCAGGTCTTGATGACCTGCTTGGTGTTCTTCTCGTTCTGGACGTCGACCTTCTTGAGCAGATGGTCGTCGACGAACGGGCCCTTCTTCAGGCTGCGTGGCATCGCTGGCTACTCCTAGCGCTTATTCTTGCCGGTGCGCCGGCGTCGGACGATGAGTTTGTCGCTCGCCTTGTTGGGCTTGCGGGTGCGGCCCTCGGGCTTGCCCCAGGGGCTCACCGGGTGACGACCACCGGACGTCTTACCCTCACCACCACCATGCGGGTGGTCGACCGGGTTCATCACGACACCACGGACGGTCGGGCGCTTGCCCTTCCACCGCATGCGGCCGGCCTTGCCCCAGTTGATGTTGGCCTGCTCGGCGTTACCCACCTCGCCGACGGTGGCGCGGCAGCGCACGTCGACACGACGGATTTCACCGGACGGCATACGCAGCGACGCGTAGGTGCCTTCCTTGCCCAGCAGCTGGATGCTGACGCCGGCCGAGCGGGCCAGCTTGGCACCGCCGCCGGGCCGCAGCTCCACAGCGTGGATGACGGTACCGGCCGGGATGTTGCGCAGCGGCAGGTTGTTACCCGGCTTGATATCGGCGTTGGGGCCCTGCTCGATGACATCGCCCTGCTTCAGACCCTGCGGCGCGATGATGTAGCGCTTCTCGCCGTCGAGGAAGTGGAGCAGCGCGATGTTCGCGGTGCGGTTCGGGTCGTACTCGATGTGAGCGACCTTGGCGTTGACGCCGTCCTTGTCATGGCGACGGAAGTCGATGACGCGGTAGGCGCGCTTGTGGCCGCCACCCTTGTGCCGAGTCGTGATGCGGCCGTGGGCGTTACGTCCACCGGTGCTGTGCAGCGGGCGGATCAGCGACTTCTCCGGGGTCGAACGAGTGATCTCGGCGAAGTCGGAGACGCTCGAACCGCGACGACCGGGGGTCGTCGGCTTGTACTTGCGAATTGCCATTATCAGTTAATCCCTTAACTCCCGGCCGGTCAGGCCGGTGCTCCGAAGAGGTCGATCGGCTTGCTGCCCGGCGCCAGGGTCACGATCGCGCGCTTGGTGCTCTTGCGCTGGCCGTAGCCGGTGCGGGTGCGCTTGCGCTTGCCCTGCCGGTTGGCGGTGTTCACCGAGTCGACCTTGACGGAGAAGATCTTCTCGACGGCGATCTTGATCTGCGTCTTGTTCGAATCCGGGTGCACCACAAACGTGTACACGTTGCCCTCGATCAGTCCGTAGGACTTCTCCGAGATGACCGGGGCCAGGATGATGTCGCGGGGGTCGGTAATCGTTGCCATCAGACCGACGCTCCTTCTTTTTGGTCCTTCGTGTTCGCGGCGATGTACGCGTTGAGCGCCTCGACGCTGAACACGATGTCATCGGCGCGGAGCACGTCGTAGGTGTTCAGCTGGTCGGCCGAGAGCACGTGCACCCCGGGGAGGTTGCGCACGCTCTTGGCACCGACCTCGTCGGCGCGGCCGATGACCACCAGCACGCGCTTGCGGTCGGTCAGCTTGCCCAGGAAACCCTTGGCGCTCTTCGTGGACGGGACCTGGCCGGCCACCAGTTCGGTGACGGCGTGGATCCGCTCGTTGCGCGCCCGGTCCGAGAGCGCCCCGCGCAGGGCGGCGGCGATCATCTTCTTCGGGGTGCGCTGGCTGTAGTCACGCGGCTTCGGCGCATGCACTGCGCCACCACCGGTGAACTGCGGCGCACGAGTCGAGCCCTGGCGCGCGCGGCCGGTGCCCTTCTGGCGGTAAGGCTTCTTGCCACCACCGGACACCTCGGCGCGAGTCTTGGCCGAATGCGTGCCCTGGCGGGCGGCAGCCAGCTGCGCGTTGACCACCTGGTGCAGCAGCGCGATGTTGGCTTCGGCGTCGAAGAGGGCAGCCGGCAGTTCCACGGAACCATCCAGCTTGCCGTCCGGGGTATGAACGTCAATCTTCAAAGAAGTCATTACTTCTCACCTCGTTTGATCGCGGTGCGAACCACGACCAGTCCACCGTTGCGCCCGGGAACTGCGCCCTTGATCAACAGCACGCCGTTCTCGGCGTCGACCTTGTGCACCTTCAGGTTCTGGGTGGTGATGCGGTCACTACCCATGCGACCCGACATGCGGGTGCCCTTGAAGACGCGGCCCGGGGTGGCGCAGCCACCGATCGAGCCGGGACGACGGTGCACAGCCTGCGCACCGTGCGAAGCACCCTGGCCCTTGAAACCGTGGCGCTTCATGGTGCCGGCGAAGCCCTTGCCCTTGCTGGTGCCGGTCACGTCGACATATGCACCGTCGGCGAAGATCTCGGCGGTCAGCTCCTGGCCGACCTCGTACTCGGCGGCGGCGGCTTCGTTCTCCAGGCGCAGCTCCGCCAGGTGCCGGCGCGGGTTGACCCCGGCGGCGGCGAACTGGCCGGCGACCGGCTTGTTGACCTTGCGCGGGCTGATCTCGCCGTAGGCGAGCTGCACGGCGCTGTAACCGTCACGCTCGGTGGTGCGGATGCGGGTCACCACGTTGGGGCCGGCCTTGACGACCGTCACCGGGACGACTTTGTTGTTCTCGTCGAACACCTGCGTCATGCCCAGCTTGGTGCCCAAAATGCCTTTTCTAGCCATTTTTCTCGGGTCTCCTACTGGATGTTGACGTCGACACTCGCCGGGAGATCGATGCGCATCAAGGCGTCAACGGTCTTCGGCGTCGGGTCGAGGATGTCGATAAGGCGCTTGTGGGTACGCATTTCGAAATGCTCCCGCGAGTCCTTGTACTTATGGGGAGACCGGATAACGCAATACACGTTCTTCTCGGTCGGCAGCGGCACCGGGCCGACCACGCTGGCGCCCGTACGGGTGACAGTCTCGACGATCTTTCGCGCCGAGGCGTCGATCGCCTCATGGTCGTAGGCCTTGAGCCTGATGCGGATCTTCTGTCCCGCCACGCTTCTCCTACCTCACTACTAACGGGCCCACGGTTGGGCCATGTTCGTTCCTGCTTGGTCTAGCGCGCCACGCACGAGTGCGCCGCGCTGGCTATGCCGCCGCTGTTTACCTGTCTCTGGTACACCGACCCCCGCGCTCGGGTGTGTCGCCCTTGCGCACACTCGTCCGCGTTCGAAATTTCGCTCGCGATCGAGGTGGGGACCGGACACGCCCGTGAGGACGCTGGTCGCATGCCCGACCAGGCGAACCCGGCTCAAGGCAACCCGAACAGTATGCCTCAGATCGGGGCGGCAGCCAAATTCCGGGCGGGCGGCCCCGCGCCAACTGCGATCGGGACAGTTCGGAGCACCGAGGCTGAGGCCGGGGAACCCCTCGCGGACCGAAATCAACCTGGCTTCAGCCTCGGTACCCGGGTATATCTTACTCCGAAGTAAGGTATCGCACATGTGGCCTCCGAGCTCGACCTATCGCGCGTGGCAACAGCTGTCCCGGCGGCCCGGCGGCACCGTCTTGTTCTCCGCCGCGGCCATGATCCGCGTGCCGTACTTCGCCTCGGTGCTGCCGCACGTGCGGCGGATGGAGCCCGGCCTCGCCGAGGTGACGGTGCCCAAGTGGTTCTTCGTCTACAACCACCTGCACACCGTGCATGCGATCGCGTCCTGCAACGCCGCCGAGGTGGCGATGGGGATGGCCATGGAAGCCACGGTGCCCACCACGCATCGCTGGATCCCGAAGGCCATGACGGTCCAGTACCTGGCCAAGGCCACATCGTCGCTGCGGGCCGTCGCGGGATTCGAGGTGCCGGACTTCGGTGCGATGACCGAGGGCACCGAGATCGTCGTCCCGGTCCGGATCCTGGACCGTACGGGCGCGGAAGTGGTGCACGCCGAGATCACCACCTGGGTCACGCCGGCCTGAGCCGATCCGGTGCCTCTAGCCCAGGTAGGTGCCGTGGCCCTCGCGCACCAGTTCACCGTCGAAGATGAGGACCTCGTTGACCAGCTGCCCGCGCTGATTGCGGTAGTTGATGACGAGGGTGGACACACCCCGGTAGACCGCGACCAGATCGAAGTGCAGATCGGGAAGTTGCGCCAGCGCGCTGGTCCAGTACTCGCGCAACGCCGCCTTGCCGCGCACCACTCCCCCGCTTTCGGGCACGACGCGCTCGGCCACCGGCGAGCTGAACACCACGTCATCGTGGAAATGCGCGAGCACGGCCTCGACATCGTGCCGGTTCCAGGCGTCCACCCAGATCTGTGCGAAGTCGCTCATCGGCGTCAGCTCGGCAGTCCGGCCCAGAACGCACACTGGTGCGCCGTCGCGAAGTCGGTGACCACCCGGCTGCCGTCGGGGCGCAGCTGCATCCACGACGAGGGGTCGGGGTCGGGGCGACGGGGATCAGGTTCATCGTCGACCGGTGGCCACACCGGCCCACCCGGCACGGCGGGGACACCGGTGGTGACGAATTGCGTCCAGTACGACAGCATCTGATCGGACAGCCGCTGTTGGGCCGCGGTCAAGGCGGGCGCCCCGCCGATCTCGAACAGGTATCGCAAGTCCAGGGAGTGGCTGGCGCCCACCGAGAAGGGCAAGTGCCGCAACGGGTCCGGAGTCGGCGGAGCGGGATCGTCGAATTCGTAGCCGTACACCGGCGCCGACCTGCCCAAGTCGGTGGCCATCCGGTGCGCGACGCAGGCGAAGACACCGTCGGTGACCGCCGCGGCGTATGCCAGCGATGCATCACCGCCGAAGCGAGCCAGCGGGTAGTGCGCGCCGACGGCGGCCCCCTGGTCCCCGAAGGTGTCCGCGAGCAGGCCCGGGTAGTCGGCGGGAGTGGACTTGTGCCCGGTACGCAGGTACTGCAGAGCCACGAACAGCGTGAATTCGTCGGCGGTGGTCCCGATGAGCACCGGGACCTTGGCCGCCTTTCCGTCGTGGATCATCTTGACCGGATCGGCCGGCAGGATCGGTGTACCGGTCGCCGGGCCGGTCAGCCAATCACTGCCGATCCGGTAGAACCACGGTGGCTGATCGAGTCTGGCCGCGGGTAGCGCGCGCAGGCAGCGCGCTGCGTCCGCCGGATCGGCACAGCCCACCCGCGCGGCGTAGCGCAGGCTTTCGCGCCGGGCGGTGGCCAGGTCGGCCTGTGCCTGACACGGACCGCTCTGGATGATGGCGGCCCGGAACAGTCCCGCCGAGCCGGGCGCGACGAGGTGATCGCATACCGACATCGCCCCCGCCGACTCCCCGGCGATGGTGACTTTTCCGGGATCGCCACCGAACGCACCGATGTTGTCGTGCACCCAGTGCAGCGCCGCCTGTTGGTCGGCGAGCCCGTAATTGCCATCGCCGACGCCCGGGTGAGCGAGGAATCCCGGCGCCCCGAGCCGGTAGTTGATGGTGACCACGATGACCCGGCCCTTGGTCGCCAACCAGCGCGAGCCGTACAGCTCGCCGCTGCCGTTGAGGAACGCGCCGCCGTGGATCCAGAACATCACCGGCAGCCCGACGGCGCCGGCGGGCACCCAGACGTTGAGCGTCAGGCAGTCCTCGGAGGTCTTGCGGCCCCAACCGGGATCACGCGAGACGTCCTGTACGCAGCGGGGACGGGGCATGGTCGCGTCCCGGATACCCGGCCACGGGGCGACCGGCGCGGGTGGTTGCCAGCGCAGCGGGCCCACCGGGGGCGCCGCGTACGGAATACCTTGGAACAGAACGTAGCCGGAGGCGGCAGCCCCTTGAAGCCGGCCGTCGGCGATGTGCACCAGGCCGCTGTCGAGCCCGGGGTCCGGTGTGGGCACCCGGCTGGTGTCGGCCACCTGGCCGGCGCCCCGTGCGCAGCCGCCGAGGACCACCACGCCGATGACCGCGGTGGCCAGTAGGCGAGCGACGGGGCCGGACCACCGGCGCCCGAACGGACCGGACAGCATGATCGCCGAGCCTACGGCAGCCGATCGGCGCAAACCCGCCCGCGCGATGGTGCGCATCGCCGACACTGGGTACGACCGGAAACCTGACACCCGTCAAGTCAACCGCAAGGAGCTGCCGATGAGCACCCCGACCACCGATCGCCCGGTAAGTCCGCAGAACCGCGTCCTGGCCGACCCGACCGCCTACGCCGAGGATGCGCGCCTGCACGCGGCGCTGCGCCACCTGCGTGCCGAGCAGCCCGTCTCCTGGGTCGATTTCCGGCCGTATCGGCCGTTCTGGGCGATCACCAAGCACGCGGACATCATGGCGATCGAACGGGAGAACGACCTGTTCATCAGCGAACCGCGGCCACTGCTGGCCACCGCCGATGCCGACGACATGGCCAAGGCTCAGCTGGAAGCCGGGATGGGCCTGCGCACCCTGATCCACATGGACGACCCGCACCACCGCAAGGTGCGGGCCATCGGCGCGGACTGGTTCCGCCCCAAGGCGATGCGCGACCTCAAGGTCCGCGTCGACGAACTGGCCAAGCGCTATGTCGACCGGATGCGCGAGATCGGGCCCGAATGCGATTTCGTCACCGAGATCGCGGTGAACTTCCCGCTGTACGTCATCATGTCGCTGCTGGGGCTGCCCGAGTCCGATTTCGGGCGGATGCACATGCTGACCCAGGAGCTGTTCGGCGGCGACGACGAGGAATACCAGCGCGGCAAATCCCTCGAAGACGGACTGGAGGTGCTGCTGGACTTCTTCGCCTATTTCTCCCAGCTGACCGCCTCACGCCGGGCCGACCCGACCGAGGACCTCGCCTCGGCGATCGCCAACGGCACCATCGACGGGCAGCCGCTGTCCGATGTCGACACCGCTTCCTATTACGTGATCGTCGCCAGCGCCGGCCATGACACCACCAAGGACGCGATCTCCGGTGGCCTGCACGCGCTCATCGCGAATCCCGCCGAACTGGACCGGCTGCGCGCACACCCCGAACTGATGGGCACCGCAGTGGACGAGATGATCCGCTGGACCACCCCGGTCAAGGAGTTCATGCGCACGGCGACCGCCGACACCGAGGTGCGTGGCGTCCCCATCGCCAAGGGCGAATCGGTCTACCTCGCCTACGTGTCGGGCAATCGTGACGAAGAGGTCTTCGAAGATCCGTTTCGCTTCGACGTCGGTCGCGACCCCAACAAGCATCTGGCCTTCGGCTACGGTGTGCACTTCTGTCTGGGGGCGGCGTTGGCCCGGATGGAGATGACCAGCCTGTTCGGTGAGCTCATCCCCCGCCTGGACGCCATCGAACTGGCCGGTACGCCCGAGCTTTCGCAGACGGTGTTCGTCGGCGGACTCAAGCACCTGCCGATTCGGTATTCGTTGCGCTGATCGAGTGAGTGGCCAGGAAACCGTCCACCGACACCCGGGCGATCTGCTCGTAGTCGAAATCCGGGAGCGTGCTGAGCTTTCCGAGCACAACCGGCCCCAGTAGCAGCGCCGCAGCCGTGGTGCGGTCGACATTGCCCAGTTGGGCGATGGCATCCGGGCTGTCCAGGACGGCCTCCAAGGGAGCGGCATACTGTTCGGCCACCCGTTCACGCAGCGTGCGTATCTCGGGGCTGTCGGATTTGGCCGCGGCGCCCGCGCGGTCGGTCCAAGGTAGCGCCGTGAGGTCACCTCCCAGTGCCAGCCACGACATCGCCGCCACCGTCACCGGCACCTCTGCGATCAGCGCGGCCTGCGCCTGCACCAGCGCCGTGAGCCGTTCCCGCAGCGGCCCTTCCGGCGGGGGCTCCGGCGCGGCCGGAATCAAGGCGTGAAAGGCGGCCGCCAGCAAGTCATTTCCGCTCGGAAAATGCCGGTACAGCGTGGCCCGGGCCACGTTCGCGCCGCGCAGTACCGCGTCGACAGTCACCGCGCTGGGCCCCCCGGACCGAAGCAGCGCGGTCGCGGCGTCGAGCAGCCGGGCCCGGGACCGGGCCGGTCGCGGATCCGATTCAGCCGCCATCTCGAATCTCCTCCGCTCCAGAAACAAGACTGTTAGTCTCGCAACGAGACCAATAGTCTCTTTATTATCGCACCCCGGGGAGCCCAGCAATGGTCGACACCACACCGCTGGAGGTGCCGATCACCTCGGCGCGAACCCGGGCCTGGACACTGTGCGTCGCCTGCCTGGGCGTGTTACTGGTCATCTCGTCGATGGTGGCACTCAACACCGCACTCGGCGATATCGCCGTCGCGATGTCGGCCAGCCAGACGCAGCTCACCTGGATCGTCGACGGGTACACCCTGGCGTTGGCGTGCCTGCTCCTGCCGGCCGGCGCGATCGGCGATCGGTTCGGCCGGCGCGCCGCACTGCTGGCCGGACTGGCGGTCTTCGGGGTGGCATCGGTGATTCCCGCACTCAGCTCCGACCCTGGCCACGTGATAGCCGCCCGCGTGGTCGCCGGGGCCGGCGCCGCCTTCATCATGCCCGCCACCCTGTCCCTTCTCACCACGGCGTACCCAAAGGAGCAGCGCACCAAAGCCATTGCCATCTGGGCCGGTATCGCCGGGTGTGGGGCCATCGTCGGGATGCTGGGAACCGGTCTGTTACTGGCGATCTGGTCCTGGCAGGCAGTCTTCTGGGGTTTCGCGATCGGCGCGGCGCTGACGTTCGTCCTGACGCTGACCGTCAAAGAGTCAAAGGACCCCGCGACCACACCGTTGGACGGCCTGGGCGCGGTGACCATCGGGGTGGCGGTGGCGGTGCTGGTGTTCGGCATCCTGGAAGCGCCGGCGCGCGGCTGGGGACATCCCGTCGTGCTGTCGTGCATCGCCGCCGGCATCGTGCTGATCGCTGTGTTCGGCGTCCTCGAGTTGCGCGTGCGTCATCCGCTGCTGGACGTCCGACTGTTCCGGGTTCCCGAATTCGGTACCGGAGCGGCGGCCATCACGGTGCTCTTCATGACCATGTTCGGCTTCTTCTACCTGGAGATGCAGTTCCTCCAGTTGGTATTGGGGTATTCACCGCTGGGCACCGCAGTCGCGCTGTCGCCGTTGGCAGTTCCGCTGCTGATCCTCTCGCCGCTGTCCGCGTGGTACCTGCCGCGGCTCGGCTTGCGGTTCGTGGTCTTCACCGGATTGATGCTGATGGCGATCGGGCTGCTCGGCATGCGTGGGCTCGCGGTGGACGCCTCCTATGCGGAGCTGGCCTGGCCGCTGCTGGTCATGAGTACCGGCGTCGGTTTGTTCACCGCCCCGACCACGTCGGCGATCATGACCTCGGCACCCGACGACAAGCAGGGGGTGGCCTCCGCGGTGAACGACACCACCCGTGAGATGGGTGCGGCACTGGGAATCGCGCTGGCCGGTTCCATGCTGGCCGCCCGCTACACCCACGAGATCATGCCGGCCCTGGGCCGCTATCCCGAACCGCTGCGTACCGCGGCGGCCGGCTCGATCGGTGAGGCACTCAATGCCGCAACACGTTTGGGGTCGAACGGCACGGATCTGGCGTTCGCCGCGAAGATGTCGTTCCTGTATGCGATGCAGGGGTCGTTGACGGTACTGGCGATCGTGACGGCCGGGGCCGCGGTACTGATCTCGATGTTCGCGCCCGGCCGGGACGGTAAGGCGCTGTTCAGGAGATGAACTCGGCCGCCCGGTGCCCGATCATCGCGATCGTGGCGTGCGGCCCCCGGCTGGGCAATATCGGCATGACCGACCCGTCCACCACCCACAGACCGTCGATGCCGTGCACCCGGCAGCGCTCGTCGAGCACCTGACCCATCGGCGCGGTACCGCTCAAGTGTTGTGTGGTGGACCAATGTGCTTCGCGCCCAACCACTCCGGCGATCTCCCCGGCGAGCTCGGCACCGTGACGCAGGGCCGCCACATCGGCTTGTTCCCCGTCATAGTGATGCTCGATGACGGGGGCATCGGCCAGATCCGCCGACAGCACCGAGAGCCGTCCCCGCGATTGCGGACGCATCAGAGCGATACCGATATGTGGACGATCGGCGGGACCCGCCCCGATCATCTCGGCGAAACCTGTTGTGTAGAGCCGGAGTTCGAGATCACCCAGGTACAGGGCCGCCTCCACGGGGGGCCGGCCCGGCGCGGCCGGCCAGTCGACCGGCAGCACCCACTCCGGATGATCGCAGAACGCCACCCCCACGGGCAGCCCGGTGTGCACGGTGATACCCGCGCGCTCGAGCATGTCCGCCGGCCCGATGCCCGAGACCATCAGCAGCTGAGCGGAACCAATCGCACCGGCCGACAAGACAATTCGGTCAGCGGTGAGAGTGTCCAGCCCTGCCCGGCCGAGCACCTCGACACCGACGGCCCGCGCTCCCTTGATCAGGACACGCAGCACGGGAACGCCGGAGCGCACGGTGAGATTCGGTCGGGACAACGCCGGGAGCAGGAATACCGAAGCCGGTCCCAGCCGGATCCCGTTTTCGATGTTGAGTGGTATCGCGCCGACTCCGACCCCCTCGGGTTCGCCGTTGAGATCGTCGAGCCAGGGATACCCGAGGCCGAGCCCTCGTTGCACGAACGTCGCCGTGCCCGGGCTCAGCTGCGCGGTCCGACGGACCCGGACCGGCCCGTGCGCGCCGTGCAGTGGGCCCGTGCGGTCCAGATCGGTCTCGATCGCCCGGAAATGGGGCAACACGTCGTCCCAGCGCCAGCCAGGCAGATTCCACCCGTCGAAATCCGCGGCCCTACCCCGGCAGAAGTACCCGCCGTTGATGGCGCCCGAGCCGCCCACCACGGCTCCGCGCATCACCGTCGCCGTCCGCCGGGGGTGGTCGGTCAGCGAGGTGGCGTACTGCCGGACGACTGCGCTGCCCGGTCCGATCGGGAGTCTGGTGGCATCGCGCAGGTGCGCCGACACCGCGGGATCATCGGCACTCGGGCCCACTTCGAGGACCGTGACCTTGCATCTTTCGTCGACCGAAAGGCGTTCGGCCAGAATCGAACCAGCACTTCCCGCGCCGACGATCAGGACATCGCTGTGCAAGTTTCAGGTCACGACCGGATCTGCGGTTTGAGCGCCCCGACGTGCCGCTCCCGCACCACCCCGGTCCACAAGCCCAGCCCGTAGGCGATGTCGTCGAGGCGTTTGAGCAACAGGTAGCTGAGCACGCCGACCCGCTGGGTGTCCTGCTCGGAGTTGTTGTTGCGGCTGACCCAGTCGGCGAGCCCGTCGAGGATCGCGGCCACCAGGACCACGTGCCGGCAACGCCGGAAGAACACGGCCGCCAGCAACGCCACCGGCCAGTAGTGCCGGCAGATGGCCGACGCGGCCTGTAACGCCGACCCCCACAGCCCTCGCGCCGCCATCGCGGCGACATCCCTGGGTGCGGTCTCCACCGCGTCCAGTGAGGTGGCGACCCGGCGGCCGAACAACAAGGTGATGACCGCGGCCGCGAAATATCCCAGGTTCGAACCGCTGGCAATCAGGATCCAGACCAGCAACATCCACCGGTGCACCACCATCGGCGCGGTCTTACCCGGGTGCCGCACCGAGAGCGGGGCCGCGGATTGCCCGTAGAAGGCCTTGCGCCCGAACCATTCCCGCAGCTGGGTCCGATGATCGTGGCCCACCAGCGCGATGGGTTCATAGCGGAGCCGGTGACCGGCCTCCACGAATCGCCAGCACAGGTCGACGTCCTCACCGGAGCGCAGGGTCTCGTCGAAACCACCCACCTCGGCCAGCAGACTGCGCCGGCAGATGATGGCGGCACTGGGCACATAGGACACCGGCCCGTAGGGGACGACCGGCGCCTCCCGCATCCCCAGGTCCAGCGAGGAGCGCACCGACTCGTACCGGGCCACCAGGTTGTCGGGCTCACGAAGACTCACGATGCGCGGTGCCACCAGCGCGACAGCGGGGTCGCAGAAGTGGCCGAGCAGCGCCTCCAGCCACCCCCGGCGGGGCACCACGTCGGAGTCCAGGAAGGCCACGAAGTCGGTGGTGCAGGCCGCCAGGCCGGTGTTGCGCGCCGCGGCCGGACCACGGCTGCGCGCGTGCCGCAGCACCACCACCTCGCTGCGCACGCCCTCGAAATCGGAATCCTGCACCGGCACCGTCGAGCCGTCGTCCACCACGACCACCCGCATCCCGCGCAGCGAGCGCACCAGCCGGCACAGGCCAAGGATGTTGTCACGCACTGGCACAACGACTGTGACATCCCGGTGGGACGGACCGGTCGCCGGCCGCGGGTGCGCCACGGTGGCATCGAGCAGGGTGCGGGCCAGCTGGGCCGACAAGGCGTCGTGCACCTCCAGGCGGCCACCGTCGAGCATGGTCTGAGCGACCGGCGCCAGGCGCAGCAGCCTGGTCGGCGACCCACCGAGCAGGGCTGCGCCCTCACCGAGGACCTTCACCCGGCGATCGACCTGGACCGCGAATCCGTCGGGCAGCCGCGGACCCGTCATAACAGCATCCCGCGCGCGTCCGGGCTCCACGCCGACACTCTGCGCACGCATCCGTCGACCATAGCGGCGAACAGCCGCGCGCCGTCCTCTTCTGTGGCAGTCGTCGGGTCCCCCAGGACCCCGATCTCACTCACCGCGGCCACCCCGCCACGGCGCATCGCCGGCATCAACTCCGACAACGGTGCTCTGTTACCCGGCACGCGTTCCTCGATCCGCACATTCTCTGGTGAAATATGTAGCAATACAGAAGTTTCGGTATGTCCCGCATGAGCGTCGGCGCCCCGCACCGTACACGAAGACCAGGCGGCGTCGCGGCCTTCCGCTCGTAGCAGTGTCACCGCCGCGGTCAGCGCCTCGACATTTCCACCGTGACCATTGACGAAGACCAGACGCGTCGCCCAGCTGCACGCGGACCGGCCGAACTCGGTCAGGACCAGGCGCAGCGCCTCGGTGCCGATCGACACCGTGCCGGGGAACCCCTCGTGCTCGCCGCTGGCGCCGTAGCTCACGGCGGGCGCGAGCAGCCAACCTGCGCCGATCCGGGGAGCCGCGGCGCGAGCGACCGCTTCCGCGATCCGGGTGTCGGTGTCCAGCGGCAGGTGGGGCCCGTGCTGTTCGGTCGAGCCGACCGGGACGATCAGCGAGGGCTTCCCCGCAGGCGAGGAGCCATGCAGCCGATTCGACGTCGCGGTGCCGAGGTCGGTGGGGAGGGCCACCGGACGATGGTAGGCCCAATTCACCTGGCGTGCGCCGATTGTTGGCGCATGCGCTGCAATTGATTTGCATTGCGGGGCGTGGCTGCCGGACGGCGGGTCACGGCAGCCACGTCAGCCACGTCAGTATCAGCGGGCAGGAATCCCGAGGGCGCGAGTGAAACCTTGCGGAATCAAAATGTCGTCGGCGTTCAGATCGTGGATCGAGGCCTTCCCCAGCCCGCGCAGCGCCGAGTCGATCCCGCCGTGCATGATGTCGAGCACGTTCTCGACGCCGGTCTGCCCTTCGGCGGCCAGACCCCACAGGTAGGCGCGGCCGATCATGACGGCCCTGGCACCGAGCGCCACGGCCTTGACCACATCGCTGCCCCGGCGGACGCCGCCGTCGAGCAACACCTCGATCTGGTCGCCCACCGCATCGGCGATCGCAGGCAGGCAGCGGATGGCCGCCGGGGTGCCGTCCAGGTTGTTACCACCGTGGTTGGACACCGTGATCGCCGAAACCCCGGCATCCACAGCGCGTTTGGCATCATCGACGCGCACCATGCCCTTGAGCAGGAACGGTGCGTCGGGCCACTGCTCACGCAGCCACGCGATGTCTTCCCAGGTGGGCGGCGGGGTGCCCATCCACTGGCCGTAGGCCTCGAAGAAGGTCGGCCCGGGTTCCCCGCGCCTGCCCTGGTTGGGAACCCGCAGGTCCGGCGGACGCAGATGCTTACCGAAACTCCAGAGCCAGCGCGGTTTGGAGATCACCTCGGGTGACATCTTGATCATGGTCTTGAGATCCATCCGCTCCGGGATCTTGGGGCTGCCCCAGTCCCGGCCGTGGCTGAAACTCCAGTCCGTGGTCGCGATCAAGCCGGCGGCTCCGGCGTCCCTTGCGCGCTGCACGCGCTCGGCGATCTCCTCGCGGCTGCCCAGCCAGTAGATCTGGAAGAAGACCTTGTCGTTGACCGCGGTGACTTCCTCGATGGGCTTGCTGGCGAACGAGGACAACCCCATGGCCGTACCGCGGGCCGCCGCCGCGCGGGCCACCGCGACCTCACCGTCGGGGTGCACCGCCTGCACCCCGGTCGGCGAGATGATGACGGGCAGCGAAATATCCTGCCCCATCACGGTCGTCGCCAGATCGCGCTTCTCGGTGGCGCCGATGACGTGCGGGGCGAAGCCGAGTTCGGCAAACGCCTCGACATTGTCGGAGACCGACACACCCTTCTCGCTCGCCGAGATCAGCGAGGAATAGGCGGATTTGGGTAACCGCTTCTTCGCGCGCTGCTGCGCGATGGCGACGGTTTCGAACCAGGTATCGCGGGCCATGATCTACACAGGACTTTCATTACAGAACGACTTGGGCGGGCGAGCGGGAGTGGTGAGCAGTTTCAGCGGGATCGGGCCTTTGCGTCCGCCACTTCGCGAGTGGTCGACGCTGGGCTTGGGCTTGTCCCGCCCCAGCGCCAGGGCCGGTTCCCCGAATCCCTGGACGCACTCGGGATCCGGGCCGTCCAGCGGCAGCCCGGTGAAGAACTTCGCGGCCATGCAGCCACCACGGCAGGCGTCGTAGTGCCCGCACCCGGTGCAGGCCCCGGCCGACTGCGGTTCACGCAGCTCGTTGAAAAGCCGGGAGTTCTGCCAGACGTCCTGAAAGCCGTTGCTGGTGAGCACGTTTCCGGCGAGGAACTTCTCATGGATGGCGAACGGGCAGGCGTACACGTCACCCACCGGATCGATCAGGCAGACCACCCGGCCCGCACCGCACAGGTTCAGACCCGCGAGCGCGCCGGGCTCGCCGAGGCCCGACAGGTGGAAGAACGAGTCACCGGTGAGCACGCGCTCGCCCTTGGCGACGAGCCAGTCGTAGAGCTGGACCTGCTGTGCGGCGGTCGGGTGCAGTTGGTCCCAGACGTCCGCGCCGCGGCCCGAGGGGCGCAACCGGGTGATGCGCAGCGTGGCTCCGTAGTGATCGGCGAGTGCCTTGAAGTCGTCGAGCTGGTCCACGTTGTGCCGGGTGACGACCACGGAGATCTTCGCGTCCTTGAAACCCGCCGCGGCGAGATTCTCCAGCGCACGGACGGCCATGGCGAACGAACCGGGGCCGCGCACCTCGTCGTTGACCTCGGCGGTGGCACCATCGAGCGAGATCTGGACGTCGACGTAGTCGCTGGCGGCCAGCTTCGCAGCCACCTCCGGGGTGATGCGCACGCCGTTGGTCGAGAACTTCACCCCGACATGATGTTCGGTCGCGTAATCGACCAATTCCCAAAAGTCCGACCGCACAGTCGGTTCCCCGCCGCCGATGTTCACGTAGAACACCTGCATGCGCTCGAGCTCGTCGATGATGTCCTTGCACTGTTGGGTGCTCAGCTCACGCGGGTCGCGCTTGCCCGACGCCGACAGGCAGTGCACACAAGACAGGTTGCAGGCGTAGGTCAGCTCCCAGGTCAAACAGATCGGGGCGTCCAGGCCGCGCTCGAACTGATCGACCAGGCGGGGCACGGGTTGCATTGCCGGCGCGTGCGCCGAATCCATCATCGTCACTCGGAAGTCTCCCTCGGGACCAGCATCTGGGACTGTGCGAGCACGCTCAGCGCGTGCAGATAGGGGCCCTGCGCGTCATCGTCGATACCGGCGGCGCGACAGGCGGACCGGACGTCGGGGTGGTCAGCCAGCGAGCTGACCACCTCGACGATGGTCCGGTTCTTGAGGAACGACAGCTTCCGGGTACCGAAGTGATACAGCAACGCCCCGAACGGTTCCGGCCGCACCGCCACCTGGCGGTGCAACGTCCAGGCCAACGCGGGGTCGAAGGCCGGTGCCGGGGCTGTCGGCGCCGACATGGTCAGTAGACCCCGCACATCCCGTCGATCGAGACCTCTTCGACGAGAGACTCGGTGACGAGCTGCGAAGTGACCGTTTCGGCCTGCTGATTGGGTTCCATGGACTGCCCCTTTCGTTACCGTGAGAGTTACCGCGGGGTCTCGACAACTGTGACCCACGCCGCACACAATATGGCATCGAGTGCCGAAATGGAAGGGTGGTAGGCGATGAGCGTGGGACGGCGCCCTTCGACCACCCAGGGCCACATCAGCGGGGTCGCCCTGGAACTCTTCGCGACCCGGGGTTTCGACGATGTCAGCGTCGACGATGTGGCCGCCGCGGCGGGCATCTCCCGGCGCACCCTGTTCCGCTACTTCTCGTCCAAGAACGCCATCCCCTGGGCCGACTTCGACGCACACCTGCAGTACCTGCGCGATGTACTCAACGCGGTGCCGCCGGACGTACCGCTCGATACCGCCTTGCGTGCAGCATTGTTGACGTTCAACGACTTCGGCGCCGAGGAGACCCCACAGCACCGGCAACGGATGCGCGTCATCCTGGAGACCGACGCGCTCCAGGCCTACTCGATGACGATGTACGCCGGGTGGCGCGAGGTCATCGCCGCCTTCGTGGCCCGCCGGCTGGGACTCAAGCCCGCCGACCTGGTGCCCCAGACCGTGGCGTGGACGGCGTTGGGCGTGGCGCTGACCGCTTACGAGCAGTGGCTGGCCGACGAATCGGTATCCCTGCCCGAGGCACTCGGCGACGCCTTCGACGTGGTGGGCCGCGGGCTCGGCGAACTCACCCCGGAGAGCTGAACGAAAATTCTTCGCCCAACCCCGTCGGAGTTCGGGCCGCCGCAACGACGATAAGGGTGTGAGCGCCCAAACCGAGTCCGCCCGGGCGCTGTTGACGCTGTACGACGAGGCGCTGCCGGTGGTGTACGGGTACTTCGTCAGGCGCTGCGGCGACCGCGGCACGGCCGAGGACCTGACCTCGGAGACGTTCCTGGCCGCGATGGATGCCGCCAGGAAGCCGTCGCCACCACCGGTCACGGTGCCCTGGCTGATCGGGGTGGCGCGACACAAGCTGGCCGACCACTACCGCAGGCGAGTCAGCGTGCCGACGGCGGACGTACCCGAGACCACCGATCCCGTCGACGGCTGGGACGCCGAACTGGACCGCATCGTCGCCGAGGCGGTACTGGCCCGGCTCCCCGAACACCACCGCACCGTGCTGGCGCTGCGCTATATGGACGACCGTTCGGTCGGTGAATGCGCCGAACTGATCGGACGCACCGTGCATGCCACCGAAGCCCTACTGGTGCGGGCCCGCCGCGCCTTCAGATCGCATTACCCGGAGGGAGGTACGCCATGACCGACGGCAGTCACGACCCGCTGACAGCGCTCTACGGCGACGACCTGCCCATCGCGCCCGATCCGGAGTTCGCGGCCCGGCTGCGCGCCCGCCTGGAAGCCGCCCTGTCCCTACCCGCCGGAACCGAAGGAGTTGTCATGAGCGGAACCGATTCCCTGCTCGCCGAACTCAGCGCACCCACCGCCCGACCGGTCACCGCGGCCGTCATCCCGTATCTGGCGGTCACCGACGCCCGCACCGCACTGGACTGGTACGCCGAGGTCTTCGGCGCCGAGGTGGTGGGCGTCCCCATCGTGATGGATGACGGCCGCATCGGCCATGCCGAGTTGTCGATGGCCGGCGCACCGGTGTACCTGGCCGACGAGTACCCCGAGATCGGGCTCAAAGCTCCTGCACCGCAATCTGTTTCCGTGAGCCTGCGACTGGAGGTGCGGGACACCGACGCAGCGCTGCAGCGGGCTCGCGAACGCGGCGCCCTGGTGCAGCGCGAACCCTACGAGAACCACGGCTCCCGCAACGCCGCCGTCATCGACCCGTTCGGACACCGCTGGATGCTCGCCGGCCCACTCACCGGCGCGCCCGAGACCATCCGGCACGGCGACGTCGGCTACGTGTCGGTGAACACGCCGGACGCCGCGCGGGCTCAGGCGTTCTACGCGCACGTGCTGGGCTGGTCCTATGCCGGTCATCACGTAGCGGGATCAGCCGAATCCGGGCTGTCGACGGGCATTTTCGAGACGCCCGGCCCCAGCACGCTGTTCTGCTGCTACGCCGTCGACGACCTGGAAGCCGCCCGCGCGTCGATCCTGGCCGGCGGCGGTACCGTCGGTGAACCCCAGCAGCGCGAGTTCGGGACGGTGTGCGATGCCACCGATCCGCAGGGCATACCGTTCGCCGTCTATCGGGACACCGTGGGCACACCGCGGCCCGCGCTCAACGGCACCGGCCCGGGTGAGCTCTCCTACCTCACCTACGAGGTACCGGATTCGGCGGCGTTCAAGGCGTTCTACAGCCGGGTGCTGCACTGGACGTTCGAGCCGGGCCGGGTCGACGACGGCTGGGGTGTGCAGGGGACGCACCCGATGGCGGGTGCCGCCGGGGGCGCGCAGGTCGCTCGGACCGTACCGATGTGGACGGTCGCCGATATCGACGCGGCGGTCGCGCGGGTGCGCGAGGCCCGGGGCCGGGTCATCGAGGAGCCGTCAGCCCAGTCCTACGGTAAGTCAGCCTTGTGCACCGACGATCAGGGCGCGCGGTTCTACCTGGGCCAGCACTGAGGCCGCTCAGCACTGGAGGCGGTCGGCACAGATCACGGAAGAACGTCGGCGATCGGAGTGGCCGCGGCGATCTTGCCGCGGGCCTTCATCACCTTGCCGGGCATGCCGCCGCCTACCACGGCGGTCAGCACACCGTCGCGCTCGTAGTAGGCCAGGAACTTGCGGCCGTCGTCTTCGACCACGTGCACGATGTCGTCGGCGGCAGGCTCGCCGAGACACTGGATCTTCACGTCGTACTGGTCGCTCCAGAAGTACGGCACCGTCGTCACCGCGGCACCGGCTTCCCGGCCGAGCAGCGCAGGCACCAGGGCGCGAGCCTGCTCGGCGACGTTGCTCCAATGCTCAACGCGCACTTGGTGGCCCACCTCGGACCGCCAGGACGCGACATCCCCGATGGCCCACACGTGCGGCGCGCTGGTCCGGCCGGCGTCATCACAGACCACGCCGTTGTCGACCTCGATACCGCTTCCGTCCAGCCAGCCGGTGACCGGATGCGATCCGATACCGACGACCACCATGTCGGCTTGGAGTTCGGTGCCGTCGGCCAGCACGACCGTCTCGACCTTGTCGGTACCGCTGACCGAGGCCACCCCGACACCGCAGCGCACCTGCACGCCCTCGGCCTCGTGCAGCCTGGCCACCAGCGCGCCGATCTGCTCACCCAGCACCGAGGCCAGCGGCGTGGGCTGCGGCTCGACGATCACCACCTCGACACCGAGTTGGCGCAGGCTGGCGGCCACCTCGCAACCGATGAACCCGGCGCCGACGATCACGGCACGCCGGGCGGTCGCCGCATGGGCACGCAGGGCCGCGCTCTCGTCGATGGAGCGCAGGACCCGGATGCCCTCGAGGTCGGGGAAGGATGGAATACGTTTGGGCACAAGACCGGTGGCGATGACAAGGTCGTCGTAGCCGATGACCGAGCCGTCCGCCAGCGTCAGTGTCCGGGCGGCGGTGTCGACCGATGTCGCGGCAGAGCCCAAGCGCAGGGTGATGTCGTTCTCGTCGTAGAACTCCTGCGGCTTCAGGACGACGTCGTGCTCGGGGTTGCGCAGCACCTCCTTCGACAGAGGCGGCCGGTCGTACGGCAGATGCGTCTCATCGCTGACGATGGTGAGGGGCCCGGTGTATTCGGCGCGGCGCAATTGCTCGGCGGTGCGGGCCGCGGCCAGTCCACCACCGACAATGACGATTCCACCATTAATTGTCACGTGGGTCTTCATACACGATGACAGCGGCGTTCTGCCTGTCCACCCCACTGGTACTGCTCAGGACCGGGCCCGCTCGATGATGTTGGACAGCACCACAATGCTCTCACTGCGTTCGATATCGGCGCTGGCCCTGATGCGTTCGAGCGCTTCCTCCAGGTGCCGCATGTCGCGAGCGAGCACGTGCAGGATGGCATCCGAGGTCCCGGTGACCGTGGCCGCGCTGACCACCTCGGGGATGTCGATCCAGGCTTGACGCAACTCGGCGGGCGCGATGGTGCCGTGGCAGTACACCTGCACATAGGCCTCGGTTCCCCAGCCGAGAGCGTTGCGGTCGACGACGGTGGTGAAACCACGGATGACCCCGTGATCGAGCAGGCGATCCACCCGACGTTTCACCGCAGGTGCCGACAGACTCACCCGTTCCCCGATCTCGGCGAAGGTGGCGCGCGCGTTATCGGTCAGTTCGGCCAGGATCCGCTCATCGGTGTCGTCCAACCGGTCCAATGCCCCTCCTCACGCAACAGAACGCCATTTATCGACACTGTACGCAATGAATCATTCTCTACCACGCAATATATGGCGATTGATTGCATGTCAGGGCACGTTTACCGTTGAATCATGACGATTTCCGAGGTCGCCAGCCACTCCGCCCTGCCACCGACCCGTGCCGCCCGCACCCGCCACTACGCCATGACGGCGCCCACCCACTTCGCCGTCGAATACGCGATCAACCCCTGGATGGACACCTCGACCCCGGTGGACGCCGGACTCGCGTGGCAGCAGTGGGAGAACCTGCGGCACGTCTATCTGGACCTCGGCCATTCCGTCGATCTGGTGGCACCCGAACCGGGCTTGCCCGATATGGTCTACGCCGCCAACGGCGGGCTGCTCGTCGGTGGGCACGCCATCGTCGCCCGCTTCGCCTATCCGCAACGTGCCGGCGAGGCCGACGCCTACGCCGCATGGATGAGCAGCCGGGGACATCAGCCCGTGCAGACCCGACACACCAACGAGGGCCAGGGCGACCTCCTGGTCGCCGGATCGAAGATCTTGGCCGGGCACGGTTTTCGCACCGACCCGCGGGCGCACGACGAGATCGCCGACATCACCGGCCTCCCGGTGATCGGCCTGGAACTCGTGGATCCCCGCTTCTACCATCTGGATACCGCGCTGACGGTGCTCACCGACGATGTCATCGCCTACTACCCTCCGGCGTTCACCGATACCGCCCGCGCCACTCTGGAGCGGCTGTTCCCGGACGCCATCTTGGTCACCAGCACCGATGCCTTCGTGCTGGGCCTCAACGCGGTGTCCGACGGGCGCCATGTCGTGCACCCCGCCGCAGCCACCGGTTTTGCGGCGCAGTTGACGGCCGCGGGCTTCGAGCCGATCGGCGTGGACCTGTCCGAACTGCTCAAAGGCGGCGGATCCGTCAAATGCTGCACCCTGGAAGTCCATTCATGACCATCCTGGACGGTGTGAAGGTGGACCTCACCCGCGACGCGATCTCGCTCGACGAGACGTACACCGCGCACAACTACTCCCCGCTGCCCGTCGTCGCGGCCTCGGCGGAGGGTGTGTGGATCACCGATGTGGAAGGCCGGCGCTACCTGGACTGCCTCGCGGCGTATTCCGCGGTCAACTTCGGCCATCGCCACCCGGAGATCACGGCCGCCGCACACGCCCAGCTGGACACCGTCACCCTGGTCAGCAGGGCGTTCCACTCCGACCGACTGGGGCCGTTCTGCGCCGCACTGGCCCGGATGTGCGGCAAGGAGATGGTCCTGCCGATGAACACCGGCGCCGAGGCCGTCGAGAGCGGTATCAAGGTGGCCCGCAAATGGGGCACCGACGTCAAGGGCGTCCCGGCGAACCTGGCGAATATCATCGTGGCACGGAACAACTTCCACGGCCGTACCACGACCATCGTGAGCTTCTCCGATGACGAGGCGGCACGCGGCGGCTTCGGCCCCTTCACCCCCGGGTTCCGCTCGGTGCCCTTCGGAGATGCCGACGCGCTGGCCGACGCAATCGACGAGCACACCGTGGCCGTGCTGCTCGAGCCCATTCAGGGCGAGGCCGGCATCATCGTGCCGCCCGATGACTTCCTGCCCCGGGTGCGCGCGCTGTGCACCGAACACCGCGTGCTGATGATCGCCGACGAGATCCAGTCCGGACTGGCCCGCACGGGTCGCACCTTCGCATGCGACCACTGGGGCGTGGTGCCGGATGTGTACCTGCTGGGCAAGGCGCTCGGCGGCGGGGTGGTGCCGGTGTCGGCGGTGGTGGCCGACCGCGACGTGCTCGGCGTGCTGCATCCGGGCGAACACGGTTCGACCTTCGGCGGCAACCCCCTGGCCGCCGCCGTCGGCAGCACCGTGGTGGGAATGCTCGAAGGTGGCGAATACCAGGCCCGTTCGGCCGATCTGGGGGCACACCTGCATGCCCGCCTGACCGCAATGAGTGGCCGTGGCGTACTCGCGGTACGCGGCAAGGGCCTGTGGGCCGGCGTCGATATCGACCCGCGATTGGGCACCGGGAAACAGGTCAGCCTGCGACTGGCCGAGCGCGGCGTCCTGGTGAAGGACACCCACGGCCACACCCTGCGCTTCGCCCCTCCCCTGGTCATCACGAGGGACGAGATCGATTGGGCGATGGACCAGTTCACCGAAGTTCTGGCCGACGTAGTCCACTAGCGACCGACCCACTGCAGGGAGCAGCATGACCGAACCGGCGATCACCCTCACCGAACAGATGCTGCGCCGCAGGCCGGTGCTCGGTGCACCCGTGGCCCATGGCGCCGCCCAAGAACTCAAGCGCACGATCGGCGTGTTCCAGCTGACGATGTTCGGGGTGGGAGCCACGGTCGGCACGGGCATCTTCTTCGTGCTGTCCGAGGCAGTGCCCGAAGCAGGCCCGGCGGTACTGCTCTCCTTCGTGCTCGCGGGGATCGCCGCCGGGCTTGCTGCCATCTGTTACGCCGAAATGGCGTCGGCTGTGCCGGTGTCCGGGTCCACCTACTCGTACGCGTACACCACCCTCGGCGAGTTCGTCGCAATGGGCGTGGCCGCCTGCCTGCTACTGGAATACGGCGTGTCGACCGCCGCGGTGGCGGTCGGGTGGAGTCAGTATCTCAACAAGCTGATGGCCAACATCTTCGGATTCCAGTTGCCGCATGCCATCACCGCCGCACCGTGGGATACCGAGCCCGGCATCATCAACCTGCCCGCGATCATCCTCGTCGTCATGTGCATGCTGCTGCTGATCCGGGGTGCCTCGGAATCGGCCAAGGCCAACACCATCATGGTGCTCATCAAACTCGGGGTGCTGGCCATGTTCGCGGTGATCGCGTTCACGGGATTCTCCACCAACCACTTCGCCGACTTCGCTCCGCTGGGTTGGGGCTCGGTCGGACTCGCGGCGGGCACCATCTTCTTCTCCTATATCGGGCTCGACGCCGTCTCCACCGCCGGCGACGAGGTCAAGGATCCGCAGAAGACCATGCCCCGCGCCATCATCGCCGCACTGCTGATCGTCACCGGTATCTACATCCTGGTCACATTCGCCGCATTGGGCGCGCAGGACTGGACGGGCTTCGCGGGCCAGGAAGCCGGGCTGGCCCAGATCCTCGACGACGTCACCGGATTCAAAGGCTGGAGCACGGTACTCGCCGCAGGAGCGGTCATCTCGATCTTCTCGGTCACCCTGGTGACGATGTACGGCCAGACCCGCATCCTGTTCGCGATGGGTCGCGACGGACTTCTCCCGTCGATGTTCGCGAAGGTCAACCCGCGCTCCATGACCCCGGTGAACAACACCATCGTCGTGGCCATCATCGTGAGCATCCTGGCCGGCTTCGTCCCGTTGGACAAGCTGGCCGACATGGTGTCGATCGGCACACTCACGGCCTTCATCGTGGTGTCCCTCGGGGTGATCATCCTGCGTCGCCGCGAGCCCGACCTACCCCGTGGGTTCAAGGTGCCGCTGTACCCGGTCACCCCGATCCTGTCGATCGTGGCTTGTGCCTACATCCTCTACAGCCTGCACTGGTACACCTGGCTGGCGTTCGGTGGATGGGTCGCGGTCGTGCTCGTGTACTACCTGGTGTGGGGGCGACATCACAGCGCGCTCAACGACGGCGGCGACAGCGTGATCGACTCCGCCGCAACGGGTATCGACGACGTGCAGATCATCACACCCCCGAAGGACAACACATGACCGTGCTCGTCGGGTACCTGGCCGGCAAGGGCGGCCTGTCGGCCCTGCACCTGGCCATCGAGGCTGCACGGACCCTCAAGACCGGACTTGCCGTCGTCACGGTGGTACCGAAGCCGTGGACCACACCCTCGCCGGCGCGCATCGATGCCGAATACGCCCAATACGCGGACGCCGTCGCTGCGGACTCGGCCGCCCAGGCCGGCGCGTGCATCGCCGAGCTGGCCCCAGACCTGGAAGTGACGTTTCACAAATACGCGCACCGGTCGGTACCCGGTGGGCTGCTCGACGCCGTCGAGGAGTTGGACGCCGACGCCCTGGTACTGGGCTCGGCGGCGGACGGCAAGCTCGGGCAGGTGGTGGTCGGGTCGACGGCCGACCGGCTGCTGCACTCCGCGCCCGTCCCGCTGGCGATCAGCCCTCGCGGCTACCGGGGGTCCAAAGGTGCCGCGCTGAAACGGATCACCTGCGCCTACCCCGGCACCCCGGAAGCCGTATCGGTGGTGGCACGCGTGGCACAGCTGGCGGCACGACTGGCCGTGCCGATGCGGGTGGTGACGTTCGCGGTGCGGGGCCGCACGATGTACCCGCCTGAGGTCGGGTTGCACGCCGAGGACGCCATCCTGACCGAATGGGCTCGGCACTCGCGAGAAGCACTGGCCCGGTTGAAGTCCGACGGTGTGGTGGCCGAGGATGTCGCCCTGCAGGTGGTCACCGGAAACGGCTGGGATCAGGCCATGGACGCCACCGATTGGGTCGACGGTGAACTGTTGGCGCTGGGCACCTCCCCACGCGGGACGGTCGCCAGGGTGTTCCTCGGATCCCGCGGCACCAAGATCGTGCGGCACAGTCCGGTACCGGTGCTGGTGCTCCCGGGATAGGTGGCGTTCGTGCGTCGTAGTACGCGCTGGGCTAATAGTTCCGGCCACGCCGGCCGGCACGGCTAGTACTTGAGCACACCCCGGTCGACGGCGATCTGGCTGCCCGACAGCGTCGCCGACGCGTCACCGGCCAACCATGCCACCACATTCGCGACCTCCTCGGGCGCCATGAACGCCGCGAGTCCCTCGTTCTTGCCGTCGGTCACCTTGTGATACGGCATCGGGGCGAAACTGTGCAGGAAGCTCGGGAACTTGGAGAAGATGGCCGCCATCGCCTCGGGCTCGATCATCGGGGTGTCGATGGAGTACGGGTGGATCGAATTGACCCGAATCCCGAACTCCCCCACCTCAAGTGCCAGCGAGTTGGTCAGCCCCACCAGGCCGTGCTTGGACGCCGCGTAGTGCGAGTTGCCCGGGGTCGCCTTCACTCCCGCCGAGGAGCTGACGATGATGATCGATCCGCCATTGCCCGCTTCGATCATCGCGGGCACGGCAGCCTTGATCGTGCGCCAGGTGCCGTTGAGGTTGACGTCGATGACGGTGTCCCACTGCTCGGGCGTCAGCTCCCACACCCGGCCCCAACTGAGCACACCGGCATTGGCGACCACCACATCGAGGCGGCCGAACTGCTCCACACCATCGGCGACCAGCTGTTGCTGGGCATCGAAGTCACGGATGTCGACCGCCCGGGCCAGTACCTTGCCGCCGGCCGCCTCGACACCGCGCACGGTCTCGGCTAGATCGTCGGCGGTGGCCGCCGGATAGGTGATCGTGTCCGATACCGGCGCGCAGATATCGGCGGCGATGATGTGGGCGCCTTCGTTGGCCAGCCGGATCGCATGCGCCCGGCCCTGGCCGCGCGCGGCTCCCGTCACGAATGCCACACGTCCCTCGAGGGATCCGTTACCCGCCGCCATTGCCGGTCCTTTCGTCAAACCCGGGCCCAGGCTAGCAGTCCGATTGGAACGTGTTCTAGTAACTGATCGCATCGCGGATGATCGGGCACGTCATACAGTGCCCGCCGCCCCGGCCGCGGCCCAGTTCAGCACCCACGATGGTGATGACCTCGACACCGGCCTTACGCAACAGCGAGTTGGTATGGATGTTGCGGTCGTAGGCGAATACCACGCCGGGCTCGACGGCGACGAGGTTGTTGCCGCTGTCCCACTGCTGGCGCTCCGAGTCGTACCGGGTGCCGCCGGTTTCGACGACCCTGAGTTCGGCCAGCCCCAGCGCCGCCGCGACCACCTCGACGAAAGACCTGGTCTCCTCGATCACCTCGATTCCCGGTGCGGCGTCCGAAGGCACCAGGGTGAACGGGGCGATGCCGTCGACGATATCGGGATAGATCGTGACGACATCGCGGTCGGCGAAGGTGAAGACGGTGTCCAGGTGCATGGCCGCGCGTAGCTTCGGCATGCCGGCGACGATCACCTTCTCGGCCGCCCCGGCGGCGAACAGCTCCGACGCGACCTGTGTGATGGCCTGCCGCGACGAGCGTTCACTCATCCCGATCAGCACCACGCCGTTACCCGGGATCAGCACATCGCCACCCTCCAGAGTGGCCAGGCCCCAGGTCTTCTCGGGGTCACCCCACCACACCGTGGAACCGGTGTAGTCGGGGTGGAACTCGTAGATGGCCTTCATCAACAGGGTTTCGTCGTGCCGGGCCGGCCAGAACAGCGGATTGAGCGTCAGGCCGCCGTAGATCCAGCACGTCGTGTCGCGGGTGTACAGGGTGTTGGGCAGCGGCGGCATCAGGTACTCGGTGACGCCGCCGTCTTCGCGAGCCAGCGCGCGGTAGCCGGTCCGCACATCGGCGGGTAGATCGCGGGTGGCCATGCCGCCGATGAGGAATTCGGTGAGCCGGCGCGGCTGCAGCGAATCGAGGAATCCCCGGGTGTCGTCGACCAGGCCCAGGCCGACCTCGTTGGCGACGATCTTGCGGTCCATCAGCCACGACCTGGCTGCCGGGATCTCCATGGTCTCGGCGAGCAGATTGTGCAGCTCGACGACTTCCACATCGCGGTCGCGCATCTTGTCGATGAAGTCGAAATGGTCGCGCCGGGCGTTCTGCACCCAGAGCACGTCGTCGAACAACAGGTCGTCGCAGTTGGTCGGGGTGAGCCGTTCGTGCGCCAGCCCAGGCGAGCACACCAGCACCTTGCGCAGCTTGCCCACCTCGGAGTGCACTCCGTATACAGCCGAAGGCGCAGTCATGACGGTCCTTTCGCTCAAATCTGGATGGAACCGGAGACCAGCCCGTAGATGCCGGCGGCGGCGCCGAGCACGATGACACCGAACAACACCGCCTCCGCGGGCTGGAACACCTGCAGTGAACGCTCCCTGCGGGCCTTGACATAGAGCAGCGCAGCCGGTGC
This sequence comes from Mycobacterium hackensackense, assembly GCF_025822555.1. Taxonomy (NCBI): domain Bacteria; kingdom Bacillati; phylum Actinomycetota; class Actinomycetes; order Mycobacteriales; family Mycobacteriaceae; genus Mycobacterium; species Mycobacterium hackensackense. The sequence goes on along the minus strand of NZ_JACKUC010000037.1, from coordinate 29,428 downwards.
GTAGAGCACGCACGAGAGCAGCAGGTGGTCCCACCCGGCGGCGTACACCAAGAATAGGGTGTAGATCGTGGCCAGCGCCGCCACGACCATGTCCGGAATCAAAGACTCTCTGTCACTGTAGGTTTCGCGGGTGACGGTCAGCTTCAGCGCGTAACCGGCCGCGAGCAGGTAGGGAATGAGCGACAGCGCCGCCGTCAGGTCGAGCATGAAGTCGAGCGCATCAGAGGTGAACAGCAGCAGGACCAGCAGCAATTGGACCAGGCCGGCGGCCATCACCAGAGCGGTGATGGGAGCACCCTTGGAGTTGGTTCGGGCCAGGAACTTCGGCATGTCGGCGGCCGTGGCGGGAATGTAAAGGACTTCGGCGGCCATCAGGCTCCACGCCAGGTAGGCACCGAGGACCGACAGGATGACACCCACCCGGATGAAGATCGACCCCCAGTGCCCGACGATGGATTCCAGAACCGAGGCCATCGACGGCTGACTCACCGTCGCGAGTTCCGGTTGCGTCAGCACACCGTAGGAGACCAGCGTGACGAGCATGAAAACGCTGAGCACTGACAGGAACCCGAGGACGGTCGCGCGCCCGACGTCCTCGCGTCTGCGGGCGAACCGGGAGTACACGCTGGCGCCCTCGATGCCGAGGAAGACGAACACGGTGATCAGCATCGTGCCTTTGGCCTGTTCGAAAAGCGAGGCGAGTGAATAGTGCCCGTCCCCGCCCCAGAAGTTCTCGGTGAACACATCGGCTTTGAACGCGATGATCGCGATGACGATGAAGGTGAGGATGGGCACGATCTTGGCGATGGTGGCGATCCGGTTGATGATCGCCGCCTCCTTCACTCCGCGCAGGATGAGGAAGCAGAATAGCCACACCCCGATCGACGAGCAGGCCACCGCCAGCACTGTGTCACCGGACCCGAGACCGGGGAACAGCGCACTGGTGGTCGCCATGATGAGGACCCAGTACGAGGTGTTGCCCGCGCATGCCGAGGCCCAGAATCCGAAGGCCGAATTGAACCCGACGTAATCCCCGAAACCGGCTTTGGCGTAGGCATAGATGCCGGCGTCCAGATCGGGTTTGCGGGTCGCGAGTCGCTGAAAGACGAACGCCAGCATGAGCATTCCGGCGCCTGCGATGGCCCAGGCGATCAGCGCCCCGAGCACACCCGTCTCCACGCCGAACCGGCGTGGGAGCAGGAATACACCGGATCCGATCATCGATCCGATGACCATCGCCGTCAGTGTCGGCAGGCTGACCTTGTCGACGTCAGTCGAACTCTCAGCGCTCATGGTCGCCCTTCAGCACCGGCAGAAATTGTCGCAAGTCCGAGAGGACCAGCGGCGCAAGCGGACTAACCCGGACGCTATCAGGGTGAGGCTGTGCGGCGGCGAATTATCTGCGCATAGGTGACGGTGTCACAGCTGCGCGATGATCTGCTGTCGCTTGCTGGAGTATTCGTCCTCCGAGATCGCTCCGGTGGCCCGAAGCGTCTCCAGTTCCTGCAGACGCTGGGCCACCGACGGCGCGGGAGGCGCCGGTGGGACATAGCCGGCGGGTGCGGGGGCCGCCGGGGGTGTGGGCGCCGGGGCGGAGGGCGCCTGCTGTGCGGCACCGGCCCGGCGAACCACAGCCTGCACCTGTGCCCGTGCGGCCGGATTGCTCCGAAGATCGATCATGCCGTTCATTCCGATGTTGTTGGCCTTGAGGATTTGCAAGATCTCCATCAGCGGACCGACCTGGCCGGACAGGTCGTAGGTTCGGCGGTCTTCGTCGATCGTGAACGTCGCGGGCACCTGCCCGTTGATCAAGGCACTGCGCTCCCAGTCGATCTGGAACTGGTTCGTCGCCGGGTCCACCAGCACCACGACCTTGCGGGAGGTGAGCGTCCCCAGCCGGGTCACGCTGGCGATGACGCGGTCCTCGGCGGTGAACGGCGCGATACCGGGGCCCGAAATGTGCAGATTGAGTTTCACCAGCGGTTGGTCGTTGATCCGGGTGCCGGTTTCGCCCATTCCGGTGATCTGTGCGAGCGCGAGCACACCACTCGCTTCCAGCGCCTGGGTCCGCGCGGCCGATCTCGCACCGAAGTTGGCCAGCGCCAAGGCAATCAGGACGTCGGCCGCGGTGATCAACAGACCGACCCAGAACATCCATTTCAGCAAAGAACTCTGGCCGGTGGCGAAGTACACGCCGAGGAAGATCGGTCCGACCAGACCGCCGCACAGCAACACCATCAGCTGCGCCTTCACGTATCGCCACACCATGCGCCACGCTCCGTTCGAAGTCGACGGAGCCAGACTAACGCCAACCAGCGCATTTTGGAGGCTCGCCAAAACGAATTGGGCGCTTGCCGTCGGACCAACTGCTTGCGTATGCAATCAACGGCGGTATTGTCCACCATTTGACCGACGGTGCCATAGACGTTCGTGCCTAGAATTGCGTGTGCTCAAGCCCGACCAGGACATCCGGGGTGTCCATGTGTCCGAGCGACAGGTGATCAGGCGCGGCCAGGACCTGGCCATCATCCTGCTCAACACGGTCACCCTTGTCGCCGCTTCGAGCACGCTGCTGCTTCCCGGGACGCCCGACTCCGCGGCCGGCACGATCCTGCTCGCAGCACTGGGCTGCTGGGCGGTTTTCCGTCTCTTCACCCGGTCGCGCGCGCTCGGCTTCCAGCTCGTCGACTTCGGCTACGTGCTGGTCGTCGCCGCGGCGATCCCCTGGTTCGAATCGAATCCCGGCAATCTCTACACCAACTCGGTACCGCAGGTCATCGCCGGTACCGCCGTGATCGCCTTCACCATGGCCCAGCCACCGAAGGTGAGCTTTCCCGCGGCCGCACTGATCACGCTGGCCTATGCGTTCGGCTGTGCGCAGATGATCGGCTGGCCCGACGCGGTTCAAGTGCCGATGTTGTTCTACATGCTCGGCATCGAATGGGCCATCGCCGCGGCGCTGCTGGCGGCCGGTCTGGCCGTGGCCCGCCAGGTCGATCGGGTCCGCGCCGACAACCACGACGCCGCCCTGCGTGATGCGATCGCCGCGGCGGTGCGCAACTACGAACTCGAACACCTGGCACTGGTGCACGACACCGCAGCCTCGACGCTGCACCTGGTCGGCGAGGGCGCCGACATCTCGTCTGAACGCGTTGCGGCACAAGCCCGCCGGGATCTGGAGCTGCTGACCGGCGGACCCACGGCGCGGGAACCGCTGCCCGATACCGATATCGTCGCCGCACTCCGGCAGGAGATCGCGCACTTCCCGGTGGAGATCGCCCTGACCGGTCTGCCCAGCCTCGTACTCACCGGATCCCGGGCCCGTACGGTGCTGGCTGCCGTGCGGGAGGCGCTCAACAACGCCGAAAGGCATGCCGACGCATCGCACATCGAGATCAAGGTGGCAGCCACCTCGGTCACCGTGATCGATGACGGGACCGGGTTCGACCTGGCCACCGCCAGCCTCGGCCACGGCGTCGCCGAGTCCATCGTCGCCCGGATGCGCCGAGCCGGCGGCAGCGCCACCGTGTACTCCGCCCCGGGCAGCGGCACCGAGGTGACACTGACGTGGGCGCACTCACCAGATGTCGCCCCCACCAACGCGATCGTCGACGATATCGATCACCTGACCGAACGCATCCTGGTCCAGTTCGGTCTCGGCATCATCGTCTTCGGCCTGGTTCAGCTGTTGGTCTCGGTACCGTACGCGGCCGCCCGCACCGGTTCCCCGGTCCTCCAGCTCGGACTGGGCTGTCTCGCGGCCCTGGTCATCATCGCGGGCGTGCCCCGGGTGCTCAACCGCGGTCCCGACGTCACGATCCCCGCCCTCGTGATCATGGCCGTGGTGATCGCCGTCCAGTCTCTGTCGGTGCCCGCGGACATGCTGGGCGGCCCCATCCAATGGCCACTCGTCGCGACGGGACTGTGTGTCCTGCCATTCGTCCTGCGGCTGCGGGTTCGGCACGGCGCCGCGGTCATGGTCGCGTTCTGGCTCGGCACCGCGATCCTCACCTTTGTTCGGCAGCCGGACGTCACCATGGCGTTCAACCTGGCTCTGTACACCGCCGGTATCGTCATGGTGCAGATGTTCGCGCTGGCCTTTCCCGAGCTGCTGCGCAACGCCACCATCGCCGCCGCCGCAGAGGCCAGGGAACGATGGGCGATAGCCGACCGGAACCGTATCGCCGAAGCGCTGCACGACGATTACGTGCGCCGCACGTCGAAACTGATCCGCGGGGTGTTCCCTCTGCTCCAGACGCTGAGTACCGGCGTCATCGACGCCGAGACCAGGCAGCGGGCGCGGCTGGAATCACGGCGGCTACGGCTCTACATCTTCCAGTCCCGCACCTTCAGCCATCCGCTCGTCGCCGAATTGCGGGCCGCCGTCGACCAAGCCGACCGGCGCGGGGTGATCGTCACGATCAACACGGACAGCGACTTGCCCTCACTCGACGCGCACGCCCGCCGCGTCGTGCTGACGCCGCTGCGCGACGCGTTGGGTCAGGCGCGCAAACATGCCCGGATCGGTCTGACGGTGGCAGGTGGCGAGCTGGTCGCCAGCATCGTCTGCGATGTCGCCCGAGTCGCACCGCTGCGGGCGTACAGCACACATCCGAACGTCGAGGTCACGGTGATCGCCGACAAGGTGTGGATCAGCGTGCATCATTCCTTGGCGGTCACACCGACCACGGCAGAGGCCCAGCACCACAGCATCGCATGAAGCGCGTTAGGATCTGCCCATACATCAGTATTGTTAGCCGAGTTTCCTACTTCGGACGATGTGGGCGTTGCTAAGAGTAGGGTTCTGATCCGAAGACTGCGGGGGTGCACACTCGGTGATCTCATCGACCTCAGGCGAAATGCATGAATAAGGCCAACGATCTGGGAGTGCCGAACCCCCGGACCGCCATCCCGGTCGCCCTAATTGACGACCACGACGTTATTCACGCCGGGGTCAAGGCCTGGTTTGCCGAAGCGGATCCGCCCATCGACCTCGTCGCCGACTACCCCGACCCGTCGTCCTTCCTGGCCGAACACCCCCGAGGAGACGGCTCCATCGAGGTCGTACTCTTCGACCTGCAGTACGAGCGTTACCGGCCCGAGTTCGAGAGCCTCAGCGAAGTCTGCGCCGCGGGGCATCGGGTGATCGTGTATTCCCATATGTCGACCGACGAGGTCATCCTGAGCAGTCTCGACGCCGGCGCGATGACCTTCCTCGGCAAGGGTGAAGACAAGCAGCACCTCTTCGACGCGATCTACGCCGCGCACTCGAACACGCCCTATGTCGGTCCACGGATGGCGAAGGCCCTGTTCAACGACCGCACCGTCGGCCGCCCCGGATTGAGCACACGGGAACGCGAGGTGCTGATCGCCTGGTTCCAGACCGAGAACAAGGAGTTCGTCGCCAAACGCCTGTTCATCGAACCGTCGACGGTGCGCACCCACCTGCAGCGCGCGCGAGCCAAGTACGCGGCGGTGGGCCGACCCGCTCCCACCAAGGCGGCGCTCATCGCCCGGGCCGTGCAGGACGGCATCCTCAGCATCGACGATCTGTAGCTCACATACCCGGACCTTTGACCCCCGGCGGGCACGGAGTAGGCAGGAACAACGACCAACACCAACCCTCGGGCAGTGGCGGCGTGAGGTTCGGCGGTGGTGGCGGTGGGGCCGGGGGCAGTTCGCCCTCGAAGATGTTCTGGGCCACATTGCCCTGACCGTGATAGACGTACCAGTACGTGTGGCAGACGTTGTTGTCCCACACCACCGGGTTCACCCGCAGGTTGCCGGTCTGCACCGGCGGATCGCCCGGGCACCAGCGGCACGGACCCTCCGGGCTGTCCGGCGGGCAACCGGGCCAGCTGCCACCGGGGGTTGCCTCGGCGGTGGTGGCACTGAACCCGATGCCGGCGACGGTCATGCCGATCGCCAGCAGCGGGGCGGCGAGATAGCTGATCTTCATGCCGACAAGTACAGCGCCTGCCAACGGCTACCGATCCCACACTCTCGGCACCGAGATCGACATTCGGCCGAATTCCACTCGCACAAACCGGCCCAAATGTGCGTTTGGGCGCAGGGTACGCATACGAAAGCGGCGCCCACCCTTTCGGGTGAGCGCCGCTTCGCGGTAAAGCTAGATCACTTAATGATCTTGGTGACCCGGCCGGCGCCGACGGTGCGGCCACCCTCACGGATCGCGAACCGCAGGCCCTCGTCCATTGCCACGGGCTGGATCAGCTTGACGGAGATGTCGGTGTTGTCACCGGGCATCACCATCTCGGTGCCCTCGGGGAGGGTCACCACGCCGGTCACGTCCGTGGTACGGAAGTAGAACTGCGGGCGGTAGTTGTTGAAGAACGGCGTGTGGCGGCCGCCTTCGTCCTTGGACAGGATGTAGACGCTGCCCTCGAACTCGGTGTGCGGGGTGGTGGTGCCCGGCTTCACGATGACCTGGCCGCGCTCGACATCCTCGCGCTTGATGCCACGAACCAGTAGACCGACGTTGTCGCCGGCCTGACCCTGATCCAGCAGCTTGCGGAACATCTCGACACCGGTGACCGTGGTCTTGGTGGTGCCGGGACGGATGCCGACGATCTCGACCTCTTCGTTGACGTTGATCACGCCACGCTCGACACGGCCGGTGACGACGGTGCCACGACCGGTGATGGTGAAGACGTCCTCGACGGGCATCAGGAACGGCTTGTCGGTCTCGCGGATCGGGTCCGGGATCGACTCGTCGACGGCGTCCATCAGATCCTCGACGGACTTGACCCACTTCGGGTCACCCTCGAGGGCCTTGAGTGCGGACACCTGGATGACCGGGGCCTCCTCGTCGAAGTCCTGAGCGGCCAGCAGCTCGCGGACCTCGAGCTCGACGAGCTCCAGGAGCTCCTCGTCGTCGACCATGTCGGACTTGTTCAGCGCGACCAGGATGTAGGGCACACCCACCTGGCGGGCCAGCAGCACGTGCTCGCGGGTCTGCGGCATCGGGCCGTCGGTGGCGGCGACCACGAGGATGGCGCCGTCCATCTGGGCCGCACCGGTGATCATGTTCTTGATGTAGTCCGCGTGACCGGGGGCGTCGACGTGTGCGTAGTGACGCTTGTCGGTCTGGTACTCCACGTGGGAGATGTTGATCGTGATGCCACGAGCACGCTCTTCGGGCGCATTGTCGATCTGGTCGAATGCGCGCGACTCGTTCAACTCGGGGTACTTGTCGTGCAGAACCTTGGTGATTGCTGCAGTCAGCGTGGTCTTGCCGTGGTCAACGTGACCGATGGTCCCGATGTTGACGTGCGGCTTCGTCCGCTCGAACTTCGCCTTCGCCACTGTGGTGTCCTCCTGGACTTGTTGGTGCTTTGTTTAAAGCAGGTGTGTTGATGTGTTCAGTTGTGCGGTCTGCAAGGTACCGGACTACTGCCCGGTCGCCTTCGCGATGATCTCCTTCGACACGTTCGCCGGAACTTCGGCGTACGAGTCGAACACCATGGAGTAGTTGGCCCGGCCCTGGGTCTTCGACCGAAGGTCGCCGACGTAGCCGAACATCTCCGACAGCGGCACCTGCGCCTTGACGACGCGCGCACCGCTGCGCTCCTCCATGGCCTGGATCTGACCACGGCGGGAGTTCAAGTCGCCGATCACATCGCCCATGTAATCCTCGGGCGTGGTGACCTCGACAGCCATGATGGGCTCCAGGATGACCGGCTGCGCCTGTCCGGCAGCCTTCTTCAACGCCTGCGAACCCGCGACCTTGAAGGCCATTTCCGAGGAGTCGACGTCATGGTAGGCGCCGTCGAGCAGCGTCACCTTCACGTTGACCAACGGATAACCGGCCAGCACGCCGTACTGCATGGCGTCCTGTGCACCCGCGTCGACCGACGGGATGTACTCACGCGGGATGCGGCCACCGGTGACCTTGTTCTCGAACTCGTAGGTCGCGCCGTCCTCGCCCTCGAAAGGATCGAGGCTGATGATGACCTTCGCGAACTGGCCGGAGCCACCCGTCTGCTTCTTGTGGGTGTACTCCACGTTCTGCACGGCGCGCTTGATGGTCTCCTTGTAGGCCACCTGCGGCTTGCCGACGTTGGCCTCGACCTTGAACTCGCGCTTCATGCGGTCGACCAGGATGTCCAGGTGCAGCTCGCCCATACCGCCGATGACGGTCTGGCCGGTCTCCTGATCCAGGTGCACCTTGAAGGTCGGATCCTCTTCGGCGAGCTTCTGGATCGCGGTGCCCAGCTTCTCCTGGTCACTCTTGGTCTTGGGCTCGATGGCCACCTCGATCACCGGATCGGGGAAGGTCATCGACTCCAGCACGATCTGGTTGTTCGGGTCGCTCAAGGTGTCACCGGTGGTGGTGTCCTTGAGGCCGATCACCGCGTAGATGTGGCCGGCGGACGCCGTCTCGACCGGGTTCTCCTTGTTGGAGTGCATCTGGAACAGCTTGCCCAGCCGCTCCTTCTTGCCCTTGGTCGAGTTGATGACCTGCGCACCGGAGTCGACCTTGCCCGAGTACACCCGGACGTAGGTCAGCTTGCCGAAGAACGGGTGGGTGGCGACCTTGAAGGCCAGCCCGGAGAACGGCTCATCGGCCGAGGGCTTCCGGGAGATGATCTCGTCTTCCTTGCCCGGGACGTGGCCTTCGGCGGCCGCGACGTCCAGCGGGGTCGGCAGGTAGTCGATGACCGCGTCGAGCATGGGCTGCACGCCCTTGTTCTTGAACGCGGAGCCGCAGAGCACCGGGTAGGCCGCGCTGCTGACGGTCAGCTTGCGCAGACCCGCCTTGATCTCCTCGACCGTGAGCTCTTCGCCGCCCAGGTACTTCTCCATGAGCTCGTCGTCAGCCTCGGCGACGGCCTCGATCATGGCGGTGCGGTACTCCTCGGCCTTCTCCTGCAGATCGGCCGGGATGTCGACGACGTCGTACTTCTCGCCGAGCTTGGTCTCGCCGCGCCACACCTTGGCCTTCATCTCGACCAGGTCGACGACGCCCTCGAAGTCGTTCTCGGAGCCGATCGGCAACTGGATCGGAATCACGTTCGCGCCGAGGCGGTCCTTCATGGTCTGCACCGAGAAGTAGAAGTCGGCGCCCAGCTTGTCCATCTTGTTGACGAAACAGATGCGCGGCACGTCGTACTTGTCGGCCTGACGCCAGACCTGCTCGGACTGCGGCTCAACGCCCTCTTTACCGTCGAAGACGGCGACGGCACCGTCGAGCACGCGCAGCGAACGCTCCACCTCGACGGTGAAGTCGACGTGGCCCGGCGTGTCGATGATGTTGATCTGGTTGTCGTTCCAGAAACAGGTGGTCGCAGCCGAGGTGATGGTGATACCCCGCTCCTGCTCCTGCTCCATCCAGTCCATCGTCGCGGCGCCGTCGTGCACCTCACCGATCTTGTACGAGATACCGGTGTAGAAGAGGATGCGCTCGGTCGTCGTCGTCTTGCCGGCGTCGATGTGCGCCATGATGCCGATATTGCGGACCTTCGTGAGGTCGGTGAGCACGTCCTGTGCCACGGCTAGATTCCCACTCTTTCGCTTGCTTGGTTGCTATTGGTGTTTCCGCCGACGCCACTCCGCGTCGGCGTCGAGATCACCAGCGGTAGTGCGCGAAGGCCCGGTTCGCCTCGGCCATCTTGTGGGTGTCCTCGCGTCGCTTGACGGCGGCACCCAGGCCATTGCTGGCGTCCAGAATCTCGTTGGCGAGACGCTCGACCATCGTCTTCTCGCGGCGGGCCTTGCTGAAGCTCACCAGCCAGCGCAGGGCCAGCGTGGTGGAGCGGTCGGCACGGACCTCGACGGGGACCTGGTACGTGGCGCCACCGACGCGGCGGCTGCGCACCTCGAGGGCGGGCTTGACGTTGTCCAGCGCGCGCTTGAGGGTGACGACCGGATCGGTACCGGTCTTGTCACGAGCCTGCTCCAGCGCGCCGTAGACGATGCGCTCTGCCAGCGACTTCTTCCCATCGAGCAGGACCTTGTTGACCAGCTGGGTGACCAGCTGCGACCCGTAAACCGGATCATTGACCAACGGGCGCTTCGGTGCGGGACCCTTGCGCGGCATCAGCTCTTCTCCTTCTTCGCGCCGTAACGGCTACGTGCCTGCTTGCGGTTCTTGACACCCTGGGTGTCCAGCGAGCCGCGGATGATCTTGTAACGCACACCGGGGAGGTCCTTCACACGACCACCGCGCACCAGCACCATCGAGTGCTCCTGCAGGTTGTGGCCTTCACCCGGGATGTAGGCGGTGACCTCGACCGAGCTGGTCAGGCGCACACGTGCGACCTTCCGAAGCGCCGAGTTCGGCTTCTTCGGGGTGGTGGTGTACACGCGAGTGCACACGCCACGGCGCTGCGGGCTGCCCTTGAGGGCCGCGGTCTTCACCTTCGCGACCTTGTCGCGGCGACCCTTGCGGACCAGCTGGTTGATGGTTGGCATGTACCGGCTTTCTGTTTCTGCTCTGCTTGCGTAAGTCTCTGTACTGCTGTTTTCGCCCTACCGCTTACCCCGCGATCGGGCGTGTCGCACCCACCAGAAACCCATCGAATCGATAGCATTCCGATGCCTGCGGACATACGAATCCGCCCGGCGCGCAGGCATGCCGACCAATTTGAGGCAGCATGCGGCCCTGTCGACCAGGCACGGGGATCCACAATACCAGGGTGGCCCGCGCGCAACCAAACCCGTGCGTAGCGGCCTTATCGCAGGTCAGACACCACGGGTTGGAAGGGCGTCAACCCCGTGCTTGATGCCCCGTCGCTTCGCTCGCCCCGGACGGCTAGCGCCTCTGCATCCCCGCTGCCAGCCGGAGCACCATATCGGTGAAGACGGCGTCGGTATCGACATCGTCCATGACCCCCGTCATCTCCAGCAGCACGAAGCCGTGCAGGGCCGACCAGAACTCCAGCGCCGCATAGAACGCGTTCTCGCCGTCGAGCCCGTAGGAGGCCAGCGCCGCCAGCACCGGCTCGGCCGCGGCCCTGGTGGCCGCCGTGTATTCGGGGTCGTCGCCACCCAGCGGCATCCGGGTGAACGCCGAGTACCGCCCCGGGTGGTGGTGGGCGTAGCTGCGGTAGGCACTGGCCATGGTGACCACGGCATCCTCGCGGGTCCGGCCCTCACCCACGGTGTTGAGCATGCCGATGATGTCGTCGATCACCCGCATCCGCACCGTGCGACGCAGGTCGTCCAGGCTCTGCACATGGTTGTAGAGCGAGGGCCCCTTGGTGCCGAGCTGGGTGGCCAGGGCGTTGATGGTCAGTGCGTCCCAACCCTCGCGGTCCAAGAACACCAATGCCGAGTTCACGATGGCATCGCGACTGAGTTTGGTCACCCGCGCTGCCATATTCGCTTAATCCTTCGCTCGGCCGTTCTGGTGGTCCCCGGCTGCCGGGTTAACGAAGGACTCTAGTTCACGCGGTCCTGGCTGAGCTGCGCAAGCCGCTCGGTGATCGAGCAGAGGTCGGGCAGCATGGCCGGATTCATCGTCTGGATCGACCACGTGATGACATCGTCGCCCTTGGCGACATAAATACTGCAGGCATTGGCGTCGAAGGCCTTGAATCCCCGGTTGCCGTCCACCGACAGTTCGGTGAGCGTGCGCCCGGCGTTCTGCTCCAGTGCGCGTTCGGTGTCCATATCACTGCCGCGATACCACCAGGTCGAGATGCCCATACCCGCCCCGAACGAGCCGATGAGCGTGTTCTCCTGCCAGAAACAGCCGGCGTCGCTCACCACCGCCTGGCTGAACATCGCCTTTCCGGCCGCCGCGGTGATATCCGCGTCCGTGATCCCGTTGCAGTCGGCTCCGCGGAAACCGGGGTGCTCACCGGCCGCCGGGGCCGGGGTACGGGGCTTGTCCCGCTCCCCCGCCGCACCGCACCCGGTGCTCAGCGTGGCCGTCGCGCACACTGCGAGCAGTACCGTCAGCGCCCTGGTCATGTCAGAGATCCGATTTCAGGGTGGCCGACAACAACTTCTCGGCATCCGGGCACGGGTCGGCATTGTTCCGGTGCCGGTACTGGACCCACCAGCTGAGCACCCCGCCCCCTCCCGCAGCGGTCGCCGAGCACGCCACCCCGATCCCGTCCCGCCGAGCCAGGAAGGCCTTGTGCCGTTCGATGACCGTGTCGGTGATCTGGGCGCCGCGCTCACCGGCCAGGGCACGCTCACGATCGAGGCTGCCGGAGTCGAACCAGGCGAACACCACGTCGACCACGTCCTTCTCACGGTCCAGGACGTATTGACACACCGCACCGCTGTACGGCCGGACCACGTTGTCGGCGCCGAGGGTCTGCGCCACCGTGCTGTCCTCCAGCAGGCCGCACCGGTTGTCGGCGTAGCCGTAGCTGCGCTCGTCGGACGGGCCACCGGGTGCGGCGGACTGCGCACTGCCGCCCACCGTCTGGGTGCACCCGGCCAGGGCAGGGACCATGGCGAGGACCACCGCAAGGACCATCGCCACTGCTCGATTGCCGCGCCCACGCATCGAGCACACGCTACCGAGCAGCACCGTCCGCGGCGACCCGTCGAACCGAACCGGCCAACCGGCGATAACACGTTCTACCGAGGCCCCGGGCAACGTACTCTTCTCTCATCCATAGGAAGGTGGCGAACGTGACCGTGCAGAGAAGCCGACGGACCGCGGTGGCATGCGCCCTGGTGATCCCGTCCGTCCTGACCGTCCTCGCCCCACCCGCCGACGCCAAGAACGGCGACACCCACATCACCGGCCAGGGTGTCGTGCAGACCCTCGATTGCAACAACGCGACGCTGTTCGTCACCGGCACCGGCAACACCATCAACGCCAAGGGCACCTGCTGGGGTGTGGCGCTGCAGGGGTCGTCGAACATCGTGATCGCCGACAACGTCATCAACGACATCACGGTGTACGGCTACGACCAGACCGTGATCTACCACGACGGCGACCCGGCCGTCATCGACCGCGGTCGCGAGCTCGGCATGGCCAATCGCATCAACCGCGCACCCGCCTGATCTTGTGCGGAGACTGCTCGGTGTCGTCGTCGTGTGCGTCGTCGCGGTGTGCTCCGTGGCGGCATGCGCTCCGGCCCCGTTTCAGGTGAGGCCGATGTCCACCACGGTTCCGGTGCCCCCGGTGTCGGACGCGGCCGCAGCGGTGGGTTTCGTCGATGTGCGCACCGTCGTCCCCGACGCCGTGATCGATCTGCGCTACGCCACCGCCGACAACTTCGTGGGCGTACCGCTCTACCCCGCCGGCGCACGCTGCCTGGTGCACGAATCACTGGCCGATGGGCTGACCACCGCGGCGTCGCGGTTGCGTGCCGACGGACTGGTACTGGTGTTCTGGGACTGCTACCGACCGCACGATGTGCAGGTCCGCATGTTCGATGTGGTGTCCAACCCGGCCTGGGTCGCCAAACCCGGCCCCTATTCGAAGAGCCACGAGTCGGGACGGTCGGTGGACGTGACGACCGCGAGCGCCGCCGGACTGACCGAGATGGGCACCGGTTTCGACAGCTTCACCCCGGAGGCCCACGCCTTCGCCACCGAGGGCGTGAGCGCGATCGCGCAACAGAACCGCGCACAACTGCGCGCGGCGATGGTGGCCGGCGGTTTCACCCCATACGCCGGCGAATGGTGGCATTTCGACGGTCCCGGCGCGGGTGAGCGACGGCCCATCATCGATGTGCCCGTCACCTAATCTGGGAGGACCACCGGTGAATCGAGGAGTCATGCGTCTACACATCGTCGGGCCGCTGACGGCGGCCGTTCTGGTGCTCGGACTTGCCGGGTGCGGGACGAGCGACACGAAACCCGCCCCCACCGCCACCGCCGGCACCTCCGGCGCACAGGTGGAGATCGGCAACACCATCAACTACGGCTCGTTCGGCACCACGGCCGAAATCGACTGTGCCGAGGGCAAAGCCCTCAACATCGGCGGCTCCAACAACACGCTGACCGTGAAGGGCACCTGCTCCAGCGTGAACGTCGGCGGCGCGGACAACAAGCTGACATTCGACCACGTGGACAAGTCGATCAGCGTGGTCGGCTTAAACAACACCGTGGTCTACAAGGACGGCGACCCCAAGGTCGACGATCTCGGGTCGGGTAACAAGATCAGCAAGAGCCCGTAGACCCGACCGATCAAGCCTGGGCGCCGTGCCGGCCGGCGCCGTCGGCGAAGCGCTTCGCTCCGGCGACCGACTCGGCGGCCACCGTCTGCAGGCTGGCGAACTCGAAATCCATTGCTGCCTGCTCGGATTCACCCCATTGACGCAGAGCCGAAAGACGATCTGCACGCAGACACAACTGCGGCAGCGCGGCCAGTTCGGCAGCCAGTTCCTCGGCCGCCCGGCGGGCATCGCCTTTGGGCACCACCCGGTTGGCCAGGCCGATCGCCAGGGCCTCCGCGGCGTCCACCGCACGGCCGGTGAGGATGAGATCCATGGCACGGCTGTGCCCGATCAACCGTGGCAACCGGACCGTGCCACCGTCGATCAGCGGAACCCCCCAGCGCCGGCAGAACACCCCGAACACGGCGTCCTCCTCGGCGATCCTCAGGTCGGCCCACAGCGCCAGTTCCAGGCCCCCGGCCACGGCGTAGCCACTCACCGCGGCGATCACCGGTTTGGACAACACCATCCGCGTCGGCCCCATCGGGCCCGGCCCGGTGCGGTGGGTCTGGTTCATCTCCGGTGTGCCGAAGGCCTTCAGATCCGCTCCGGCACAGAACGTTCCGTTCTCTCCCCAGAGCACGGCGACGGCGGCCGCGTCGTCGTTGTCGAACTCGTCGAACGCGGCGTACAGCTGCGCCGCGGTGGGGCCGTCGACGGCGTTGCGGGCCTGCGGGCGGTCCATGATCACCGTGGTGACGGGTCCGTTGCGTTCCACCCGCACCGAATCGGTCCCCCCGGTCGCTACGCTCCTGCCCGCCGAACCCGTCATCTCGCCTCCACCTTGTCGCGCAGCGCCACCAATTGCGCCGCGAAGTCCTGATACGCCCGCCGCAAGTCCGCACCCGGCCAGTCGGCGGGCACGAGTTCGTCGGGTAACACCGGGTCGGTCACCAGATGCCGGACGATGCCGGCGGCGGCCACGAACCGGGCCGGCACATCGGCGGCGGCGTGCATCTCGGCCAGCAGGCGCCAACCCGTCTGAGACCACGTCTGCAGATCCCACAGCAGGGATGCGAGCCCGGCCGGATCGTCGTCCCGCGAGTGCAGTACCCGAACCCGGTCCGCGGCAGGAACCGGCTGGGCCAGATTGTCCGGCCGCAGCCACAACCCCTCACGAAGTTCGCCGAACCTGTTCTGCACCAGAGTATTCCGCAGTTCCGCGCGGCTACGGGCATCAGCCCCCACGGCCGTGATCGCCAACGTGATCCAGTCGCCGTTCCAGGTCCGGATCTGCGGGGCGATGGCATCGTCCTGCCTGCGTTGCCGCGTGAGCAGCCGTTCCGACAGCCGGTAACCGTCGTCGGAGCGAACCAGATCACCCGCGCCGACCATCCGGGTCAGCGCCACCCGCAGGGTGGCCTCCTTGATATCGAAATCCGATGTCAGATGGATCAATTCGGCCACCGAGGCCCAGGCGGGGTGCGCACCGAGCAGCACGCTCAGCACCACCGACCGAGCCGTCAGGCGCAGCACCTCAGACCCCCGACGTGCGCCGGCCGTGATCCCCCAGCGGTTCGTCGCGGTGGCGCACCGCCTCGCGGAAGCCGTGCGCGGTCGCGTCGGCCACGAAGGCATGGCCCTCTGGCGTATGCCGGGCGATCCCGTCGAAGACCGTGCTGACCATCTGACTGGTGGCCACCCCCTGCTGCAACAGGGCGGTGTTGCAGGCCAGCTTGGCCATGATGAGCTGGTTCACCGGCATCGCGGCAATGCGCCCGACCAGCCGCTCGGTGCGCTCGTCCAAGTCCGCCGGCTCAGGGGCCTCGACGGCCAGGCCCCATTCGGCGGCCTGCGCCCCGGTGAGGCAATCCCCGGTGAACAGCAGCCTTTTCGCGCGCTGGTCGCCGAGGCGGTGCGCCCACAGACCTGCCGCCGGCACCCCCCAGACCCGCATCGGCGGGTAGCCGATCTTGGCGTCGGAGGCGGTGATCACCTGGTCGGCATGCAGCGCGATATCGGTGCCCCCGGCCACGCAGTAGCCGTGGATCTTGACCACCGTCGGTTTGTCGGCCCGCATCAGGCTGGAGAACCCCCGCACGAACCGGCTCATCATCTGATAGTCGATCATCGGGTCCCACGGCCGGTCGGGGAGGTGGTTGACGGCCTGGGTCCGACCGTCCAGCACGGTCCCGTCGTAACGGCCCGCCCCGCCCGCGGACGAGGTGCCGTCGGCGTAGGCGCTCAGATCGAACCCCGCGCAGAAGCCCTCCCCCGCACCGGAGACGAGGATGACGTGCACCGCCGAGTCCAGGTCGGCCTGTTCCACGCACGCCGCGAGCTCCAGCGGGGTGTCGGCGACGATCGAGTTGCCCTTCTCCGGGCGGTTGAAGGTGATGCGGGCGACGCGATCGGTGACCTCGTAGGTCATCGTCTGCAGGCTCATCCTTTGACCAGGGCGCGCTCGATGATCGGCGACAGGTCCAGCCCGGCCGGCAGCGTGCCATAGGCTCCGCCCCACGCCCCGCCGAGCCGGCTGGTCAGGAACGCCTCCGCGACCGCGGGATGCCCGTGCCGGATCAAGAGCGCACCCTGCAGGGCCAGGCTGATGTCCTCGGCGATCTTTCGGGCCCGATACTCGATACCGTCGAAATCGCCGAGTTGCGCCTTCAGCCCGGCGACGTGGGCATCCAGCCTGGGCTCGGAGGTCTGGGCCAGCTCGTCGAAAAGCACGTCGACGCATTCCGGTCGGGTTGCCACGGCACGCAACGTGTCCAGCGCGCTGACATTGCCCGATCCCTCCCAGATTCCCATCAGCGGGGCTTCGCGGTACAGCCTGGGCATACCGGATTCCTCGGCATAGCCGTTGCCACCGAAGCATTCCATGGCCTCGGCGGCATGCGGGGTCGCGCGCTTGCACACCCAGTACTTGGCCGCGGCCAAACCGATTCGGCGCAGCAGGGTTTCGCGTTCGTCACCGCGTACCGCGGCGTCGGTGGCCCCGGCCATCCGCATGGCCAGCATGGTGGCGGCCTCGGCCTCGACGGCCAGGTCGGCCAGCACGTTGCGCATCAGCGGCTGGTCGATCAGATAGGCGCCGAAGGCCTTGCGGTGCTGGGCATGGTGCACGGCACGGGTCAAGCCGGTGCGCATGCTGGTGGCGCTGCCCAGGGTGCAGTCCAGCCGGGTCAGGTTGACCATCTCGATGATCGTCTTGACGCCGCGACCTTCCTCGCCCACCAGCCATGCGGTCGCGTCGTCGTACTCGATCTCACTGGAGGCGTTGGCGTGATTGCCCAGCTTGTCCTTGAGCCGCTGGATGAACATCCGGTTGCGGGTGCCGTCCGGCAGCACCCGGGGCAGGAAGAAACAGCTGAGCCCGGTTGGGGCCTGTGCCAGCACCAGGAAGATGTCGCCCATCGGGGCCGAGGTGAACCACTTGTGGCCGCGCAGTGTGTAGCTGCCGTCGCCGTTGGGGGTGGCTTGGGTGGTACCGGCGCGCACGTCGGAACCGCCCTGCTTCTCGGTCATCGACATACCTGCGGTGAGACCGGCTTTGGTGGCGGGGACCTTCAGTTCCGGGTCGTAGACCCGGCTGGTCAGCAGCGGCTCGTACACCGCCGCGAGTTCCGGATTGAAGCGCAGCGCCGGCACCACGGCATAGGTCATCGAGATGGGACAGACGTGGCCCGGCTCGGGAGTCCAGACCGACATCTTGGCCGCCCGCACCACATGGGCACCCGGCCGGTCATCGGCCCACGGTGCGGCGTGCAGTCCGTGGGTGACCGCCGCATTCATCAGCTCGTGGTAGGCGGGGTCGTATTCGACCTCGTCGACGCGATGGCCGTAGCGGTCGTGGGTGTGCAGGATCGGGACGTTGCGGTCGGCCAGGTCACCCCAGCGCTGAGCACGCCGGCTGCCCCCGAGAGCGCCGACCTCGTGCACCTCGTCGATGCCCCATTCACCGCCCTCCCGGATGAGCGCTTCGGCCAGCGCAGGGAAGGTGGCGGCGTTGTAGTTCTCCAGCGGCGGGACCTGATTGGTCACGAGATGGGTATCCGGCATTCCTCCACTGTTACATTTTGCCGACAACTGCACAAGATCTGTAATGTGACGCTGGTGAAACCCAACTCCGCCGTCCGTGCCGCCGATCTGGAACTGCGCCTGGAGCCGGTACCCGACAGCTCCGCGCGCACCGGCGTACACACCCTCACCGAGTTCGGTGGTCTGGAACTCGGCATCTGGGAGATGACGCCCGGGGTGATGACCGACGTCGAGGCCGACGAGGTGTTCGTCGTGCTGTCCGGCGCGGCGACAGTCGAATTCGCGGACGGCACCGCGCCATTGGCGCTCGGGCCCGGCGACGTGGTGCGGTTGGCAGCGGGAGCCGAGACGGTGTGGACCGTGACCGAGACCCTGCGCAAGGTCTACTTGGCCGGGTGAGCGGCGAAGAACTGCCATAGCCGGTCGGTGGCGAACCCCGGCCACTCATGGCCGCCCCCGTCGACCGTCATCAGCGTCACCCCGCGTCCGTCGGCACATTCGGCCGCCGACGTGGTGACCGACCCATCGACGGTGACCGCAGGCACGGCACACTGATCGACGTTGCGCCAGAACGTGTTCACCGCCGGCACCGACGGCCCGTCGATATGCGCGAAGCCCTCACCCCGTCCGCCGTCGTAACGGATCCGGCTGTCCGCAGTGCCGTGGATGTGCAGCACCGATGTCGGGCGCGGGGCTGGGCAGGGATCCAACTGCGTCGCGGAGTCCGGGCCGATCGCGGCGAAGAGTGTGGTGTGGCAGGCCAGGGCGTACGTCATCATTCCGCCGTTGCTGATCCCGGTGGCGTACACCCGCTTCGGATCGACATCGACCTGACGGGCGATATCGCTGACGGCCGCGGCGACGAAACCGACGTCGTCGACACCATCGGCGGCCGACCGTCCGCAACAGCCGCCGCCCGCGTTCCAGGCCCGGCCCTGTCCGTCGGGGTAGGCGACCGCGAATTTCGCGGTGTCGGCCAACCGATCCCAGCCATAGGCTCGCTCGGCCTGGGCGGCACTGCCGAACCCGCCGTGCAACATGACCACCAGCGGAGCCTGGGCGGGCAGCCCGTCCGGGACGTAGAGCAGGTAGGTGCGGTCCCCCAGATGGTGCACGGTGGATCCGGCGGCCGCCGCGCTGAGTCCGGTGCAGCCCGCGGTCAGCAGGGCCACCGCCAGCAACGCGGCCAGGCGCACGGGTCTAGACGTTCTCGCGGAGGAAGGCGATATCGTCCTTGCGGCCCTCTTCGGAGGTCTCGCAGATGACGGGCGCGGCGGCGGCCTTCACGACAGCGGCCAGCAGTTGCGGATCGATCTGTCCCAGACCGAAATTGGCATGCCGGTCGGCGCCCGAACCGGCCGCGTCCCTGGAGTCGTTGCAGTGCACCAGGTCGATACGTCCCGTGATGGCCTGGATCCGCTCCACCGCGTCGATCAGGGCCTCCCCCGCTGCCCACGCGTGGCAGGTGTCCAGACAGAAGCCGATTCCCTTGTCACCGATGTGATCCCACAACCGGGCGATGGTGTCGAACTGGCGGGCCATGGCGTGATCACCGCCGGCGGTGTTCTCCAGGTACACCGGCACGTCGGTGTTGAGTGCGTCCAGGGCCTTGACCCAACGCTCGAATCCGGCCTCGATGTCCTTGTCGTCGGCGTGTCCGCCGTGCACGATGACGGCGGTGGCGCCGATCGCCGCGGCAGCGTCGCAGGTGTCCTGCAGGATCTTGCGCGAGGGGATGCGCACCTTGTTGTTCGCCGAGGCGACGTTGATCAGGTAGGGCGCGTGGACGTAGAGCGGGACCGCGGAGGCGCGCAGCGTCTCGGCATCCTCACGCGGCGCCGGCTTCTTCCAGCTCTGCGGGTTACCGAGGAAGAACTGCACCGCGTCGGCGCCGTCTGCCGTAGCGGCGGCCAGGGGATCTGCATTGTCGACATGCGAACCGATGAGCACGCCGTCCAGTCTAGGTGGGTGGCCCGACAGCGCCCATGTCGAGCGTGAATCCGCTGCGCCGCAGACGCCGATTTTCCGCAGGAGTTTCACACTCGATTTCTCAGAGCTGTCACAACCGAGGCGGCCGGGGACTTCACTCATGGGAGACCCGTTCCTCGGCAGCGAAGCCTTGACATCCGGGGCGTTGAACTCCCACACGCTGCGCACCCGTTTCACGGCCGTCTATCCGAACGTCTACGTCGACAACGCTCTCACGGCGAGCAGCCGGGCCCAGGCCGCATGGTTGTGGTCGAAGCGGCGCGCCATCATCGCCGGTAACTCCGCCGCCGCCCTGCACCGCACGCCATGGGTCGGGGCACACGAGCCCGCCGAACTCATTCACGACAACCGCCACCCGCCACAAGGCATCCGAACCTTCTCTGACCGCATCGAGCAGGACGAGATCGTGGAGATCCGCGGTATGCCCGTGTGTTCTCCGGTCCGCGCCGCGCTCGATATCGGCTGCCGGCGTCCACTCGACGCTGCCGTCGCCGCGATCGACGCCCTGGCCCGTGCGACCCATCTGGAGTTCGTCGCGGTCGAGAAGCTGGCGGCGCGGTACCCGGGCCGGCGCGGACTCCGGAATGTCAGGAGAGCGCTCGAGCTGGTCGATGCCGGAGCCGAGTCTCCCCGCGAAACCTGGCTGCGGTTGCTGATCATCCGGGCCGGATTCCCACGGCCCCAGACGCAGATCACCGTTCGCGACGAGTACGGCTATCCGTTCGCGCGGGTGGACATGGGCTGGGAGAACCTCAAGATCGGGGCCGAGTACGACGGCGGTCAGCACCGCGTCGACCCGGAGGTCTTCGCCCGCGACATCCACCGCCTGGAGGCATTGGCGAACCTCGGCTGGGTCATCGTCCGGGTGACGAAGCGCGACCCCGAGCGCGGCATCATCAACCGGCTGAACCGAGCCTTCGCCCGCCGAGCGTGAATCCCCTGCGGCACAAACGCTTCCACAGCGCAGACGTTTCACACTCGATGCACGAAAAAGGCCCCCGCGCTGAGCGCGGGGGCCTTTTCCGTACGAACTAGCGGTAGTCCGAGTAACCGTAATCGTCCAGCGGCACGGCAGCGCCGGTGCTCTGGCCGAAGTCCGGGCTGTAGTACTGATCCTCGTAAGACGGGATCGTGTACGCCGCAGCGCGGGCCTCTTCGGTCGGCTGAACCTGGATGTCGCGGTAGCGGGCGATGCCCGTACCGGCCGGGATCAACTTACCGATGATCACGTTCTCCTTCAGACCCTGCAGCTTGTCGCTGCGGCAGTTGATCGCCGCATCGGTCAGCACGCGCGTGGTCTCCTGGAACGACGCCGCCGACAGCCACGAATCGGTGGCGAGGCTCGCCTTGGTGATACCCATCAGCACCGGACGTCCGGCCGCGGGCTCGCCGCCCTCGGCCACCACACGACGGTTCTCGACCTCGAACTCGGCACGCTCGGTCAGCGACCCGGGCAGGAACTCCGTCGCACCCGAATCGATGATCGTGACGCGGCGCAGCATCTGCCGGACGATGACCTCGATGTGCTTGTCGTGGATCGACACGCCCTGGGCCCGGTAGACCTCCTGGACCTCCTTGACGAGGTGGATCTGCACCTCGCGCGGGCCCTGCACACGCAGCACCTCGTGCGGATCGGCAGCACCCTCCATGAGCTGCTGGCCCACGGTGACGTGGTCACCGTCGGAGAGCAGGCGCTCGGAGCCGTCGTCGTGCTTGAACACCTTCAGGCGCTGGCGGCGGGTGAGCTTGTCGTAGACAACCTCTTCGCTGCCGTCGTCGGGAACGATGGTGATCTTGTAGAACTTGTCCGTCTCTTCGAGCCGGACCCGTCCCGTGACGTCCGCGATCGGGGCACGGTTCTTCGGCACGCGGGCCTCGAACAGTTCCTGCACACGGGGCAGACCACCGACGATATCGGCGCCACCGGTCACACCACCCTGGTGGAAGGTACGCATGGTCAGCTGCGTGCCGGGCTCACCGATGGACTGCGCGGCGACGATACCGACGGCCTCGCCGATGTCGACCAGCTTGCCGGTGGCCATCGAGCGGCCGTAGCACATGGCACACACACCGGTACCGGTGGTGCAGGTCAGCACGGAGCGGACCTTCACCTCGGTGATACCGGCTGCCAGCAGGGCATCGATCGCCGGATCACCCAGGTCGTGGCCACGGGCGACGACGACGTTGCCGTCGGCGTCCACCGCGTCGGTGGCCAGGGTGCGGGCGTACGCCGAGGTCTCGATGTGCTGATCGCGCACCAGGGAACCGTCGGCCTGCTTCTCGGCGAGGGTGACGTTGATACCGCGCTCGGTCTCACAGTCGTTCTCGCGCACGATGACGTCCTGCGACACGTCCACCAGACGACGGGTCAGGTAACCCGAGTCGGCGGTACGCAGCGCGGTGTCGGCCAGACCCTTACGGGCACCGTGGGTGTTGATGAAGTACTCCAGCACGGTCAGGCCCTCGCGGAACGAGGACTTGATCGGACGCGGGATGTACTCACCCTTCGGGTTGGTCACCAGACCCTTCATGCCCGCCAGGGTGCGGGTCTGGGTCAGGTTGCCCGTCGCGCCGGACTTCACGATCGTGATGATCGGGTTGTCCTCGGGGTAGTACGCCTCCAGCGCCTTACCGACCTCTTCGGTGGCCTGCTGCCAGATCTTCACCAGCTCGCCGTTGCGCTCGTCGTGGTTGAGCTTGCCGCGCTGGTACTGCTTCTCGATCGAGTCGGCCTCGCCCTCGTAGCGCTCCAGGATCTCCTGCTTCTGCGGGGGAACCAGCACGTCGGCCATCGACACGGTGACACCCGAACGGGTGGCCCAGTAGAAGCCGGCGTCCTTGAGCTTGTCCACGGTCTGCGCGACGACGATCATCGGGTACCGCTCGGCGAGATCGTTGATGATCGACGCCTGGGCCTTCTTGAACATCTGCGCGTTGACGAAGGGGTAGCCCTTCGGCAGCAACTCGTTGAACAGCACGCGACCCAGGGTCGTCTCCGCGGTCCAGGCCTCGCCGGGCTTCCAGCCGTCTTCGAACAGCTCGGCCTCGACCGCGGCCGGCGGACGCTGCTGCGTCAGCCGCACCTTGATCTTGGCCCGCACCGACAGCGCACCACGGTCCAGGGCCATGATGGCCTCGGCCGGGCTGCTGTACACACCGGTCTCCGGGGTGTCCGTGGCGGCCGGCGTGTATTCGCCGGTGTCGCCGGGGATCTCGGTGGTCAGGAAGAACAGCCCGGTCACCATGTCCAGACGCGGCATGGCCAGCGGGCGGCCCGACGCGGGCGACAGGATGTTGTTCGAGGACAGCATCAGGATGCGGGCCTCGGCCTGCGCCTCCGCCGACAGCGGGAGGTGCACGGCCATCTGGTCACCGTCGAAGTCGGCGTTGAACGCCTCACACACCAGCGGGTGCAGCTGGATGGCCTTGCCTTCCACCAGCTGCGGCTCGAAGGCCTGGATACCGAGGCGGTGCAGGGTGGGTGCACGGTTCAGCAGCACCGGGTGCTCGGCGATGACCTCTTCGAGGACATCCCACACCTGGGGACGCTGACGCTCGACCATGCGCTTGGCGCTCTTGATGTTCTGCGCGTGGTTCAGGTCGACCAGACGCTTCATCACGAACGGCTTGAACAGCTCGAGAGCCATCAGCTTGGGCAGACCGCACTGGTGCAGCTTGAGCTGCGGGCCGACGACGATGACCGAACGGCCCGAGTAGTCGACGCGCTTACCGAGCAGGTTCTGACGGAACCGGCCCTGCTTGCCCTTGAGCAGATCGGACAGCGACTTGAGCGGACGGTTGCCCGGACCCGTGACGGGCCGGCCACGACGGCCGTTGTCGAACAGCGCGTCCACCGACTCCTGAAGCATGCGCTTCTCGTTGTTGACGATGATCTCGGGTGCGCCGAGGTCGATCAGTCGCTTGAGCCGGTTGTTGCGGTTGATCACGCGGCGGTACAGGTCGTTCAGGTCGGAGGTGGCGAAGCGGCCACCGTCGAGCTGAACCATCGGGCGCAGCTCCGGCGGGATCACCGGAACGGCGTCGAGCACCATGCCCATCGGGGAGTTGCGGTTCATCTGGAACGCCGCGACGACCTTCAGACGCTTCAGGGCGCGAAGCTTCTTCTGGCCCTTGCCGTTCTTGATGGTGTCGCGCAGCGACTCGGCCTCGGCGTCGATGTCGAAGCTCTCGATGAGCTTCTTGATCGACTCCGCGCCCATGGCGCCGGTGAAGTACTCGCCGTAGCGGTCCTGCAGCTCGCGGTAGAGCACCTCGTCCACGATGAGCTGCTTGGGAGCCAGCTTGGTGAAGGTGGTCCAGATCTCGTCGAGCCGGTCCAGCTCACGCTGGGTCCGGTCGCGCAGCTGGCGCATCTCACGCTCGCCGCCGTCGCGCACCTTGCGGCGCACGTCGGACTTGGCGCCCTCGGCCTCCAGCTCGGCCAGGTCGGCTTCGAGCTTCTGCGCCCGGGCCTCCAGGTCGGCGTCGCGCTGATCCTCGACGGCCTTCTTCTCGACGACCATCTCGGCTTCGAGCGTGGAGAGCTCGTTGTGGCGCATCTCCGTGTCGACGGAGGTGATCACGTAGGCCGCGAAGTAGATGATCTTTTCCAGATCCTTCGGGGCCAGGTCCAGCAGGTAGCCCAAGCGCGAAGGAACACCCTTGAAGTACCAGATGTGCGTGACGGGCGCGGCCAGCTCGATGTGGCCCATCCGCTCACGACGCACCTTGGCGCGAGTGACCTCGACGCCGCAGCGCTCACAGATGATGCCCTTGAAGCGCACACGCTTGTACTTGCCGCAGTAGCACTCCCAGTCGCGAGTCGGTCCGAAGATCTTCTCGCAGAACAGGCCGTCCTTCTCTGGCTTGAGCGTGCGGTAGTTGATGGTCTCCGGCTTCTTGACCTCGCCGAAGGACCAGTTGCGGATGTCGTCCGCGGTCGCGAGACCGATCCGGAGTTCATCGAAGAAGTTGACGTCTAGCACGTAACTCCCTTTCCCCTTTCGGGACTAGAAAAACACTGCGTTCAATGACGGCTCGCGCGAACGCTCGCCGCTAGGCCAGGTCCTCGACAGAAGCGGATTCGTTGCGGGACAGGTTGATTCCGAGGTTTGCAGCGGCACGCTCCAAGTCCTCGTCGTCACCGTCACGCATCTCGATCGCGGCTCCGTCGGAAGACAGGACCTCGACGTTGAGGCACAGCGACTGCAACTCTTTGAGAAGCACCTTGAACGACTCCGGGATGCCCGGCTCGGGGATGTTCTCGCCCTTGACGATCGCCTCGTACACCTTGACGCGACCCACCGTGTCGTCGGACTTGATGGTGAGCAGCTCCTGCAGCGTGTACGCCGCACCGTAGGCCTGCATGGCCCAGCACTCCATCTCACCGAACCGCTGACCACCGAACTGCGCCTTACCACCGAGCGGCTGCTGGGTGATCATCGAGTACGGACCGGTGGAGCGGGCGTGGATCTTGTCGTCCACCAGGTGGTGCAGCTTCAGGATGTACATGTAGCCGACCGTCACCGGGTACGGGAACGGCTCGCCGGAACGCCCGTCGAACAGACGCGCCTTACCGTCGGCATTGACCATGACCTCGCCGTCGCGGTTCGGCAGCGTCGAGCCGAGGATGCCCTGCAGCTCTCCCTCGCGGGCACCGTCGAACACCGGGGTGGACACGATGCTGTCCGCCGGAACGCTGAGCAGTTCCTCGGGCAGGTTGCTCGCCCACTCCGGAGTTCCGTTGGCGACGTCGATGTTCCAGCCGGCCTTGGCCACCCACCCGAGGTGGGTTTCCAGGATCTGGCCGATGTTCATACGACGCGGCACACCGTGGGTGTTCAGGATGATGTCCACCGGAGTGCCATCAGGCATGAACGGCATGTCCTCGACCGGCAGGATCTTGCCGATGACGCCCTTGTTGCCGTGGCGTCCGGCGAGCTTGTCACCGTCGGAGATCTTGCGCTTCTGAGCCACGTAGACGCGGACCAGCTCGTTGACGCCGGCGGGCAGCTCGTCGTCATCCTCGCGGGAGAACACGCGGATGCCGATGACCTTGCCCGACTCGCCGTGCGGGACCTTCAGCGAGGTGTCGCGGACTTCGCGGGCCTTCTCACCGAAGATGGCGCGCAGCAGACGCTCTTCCGGGGTCAGCTCGGTCTCACCCTTGGGCGTGACCTTGCCGACCAGGATGTCACCGTCGCGGACCTCGGCACCGATGCGGATGATGCCGCGCTCGTCGAGATCGGCCAGCACCTCGTCGGAGACGTTCGGGATGTCCCGGGTGATCTCCTCGGCGCCCAGCTTGGTGTCGCGGGCATCGATCTCGTGCTCTTCGATGTGAATCGAGGTGAGCACGTCCTCCTCCACCAGACGGTTGGAGAGGATGATCGCGTCCTCGTAGTTGTGGCCCTCCCACGGCATGATCGCCACGAGCAGGTTCTTGCCCAGGGCCATCTCACCGTTCTCGGTGCAGGGACCGTCGGCGAGCACCTGGCCCACCTCGACCCGCTGCCCGTGATCCACGATCGGGCGCTGGTTGGCGCACGTGCCGTGGTTGGAGCGGTTGAACTTGCGCAGCACGTAGCTACGACGGGTGCCGTCGTCGGCCATCACGGTGATGTAGTCGGCGGAGACCTCCTCGACCACACCGGCCTTCTCGGTGACGACCACATCGCCGGCATCGATGGCTGCACGCAGTTCCATACCGGTACCGACCAGCGGGGCCTCGCTACGCACCAGCGGAACCGCCTGGCGCTGCATGTTGGCACCCATCAGGGCACGGTTGGCGTCGTCGTGCTCGAGGAACGGGATCATCGCGGTCGCGACCGACACCATCTGGCGCGGCGAGACGTCCATGTAGTCCACGTCGGCGGCCGAGACGAACTCGACCTCGCCACCCTTACGGCGGACCAGGATCTTGTCCTCGGTGAACCGGCCGTCGCCGTCCAGCGGCGAGTTGGCCTGCGCCACGACGTGGCGGTCCTCCTCGTCGGCGGTCAGGTAGTCGATCTGGTCGCTGACCTGGCCGTCGATCACCTTGCGGTACGGGGTCTCGATGAAGCCGAACGGGTTCACCCGGGCGTACACCGACAGCGACCCGATCAGGCCGATGTTCGGGCCTTCCGGGGTCTCGATCGGGCACATCCGGCCGTAGTGGCTGGAGTGCACGTCGCGCACCTCGAGGCCGGCGCGCTCACGGGACAGACCGCCGGGGCCCAGCGCCGACAGGCGGCGCTTGTGGGTCAGACCCGAGAGCGGGTTGTTCTGGTCCATGAACTGCGACAGCTGCGACGTTCCGAAGAACTCCTTGATCGCCGCCACGACGGGACGGATGTTGATCAGGGTCTGCGGCGTGATCGCCTCGACGTCCTGGGTGGTCATCCGCTCGCGGACGACGCGCTCCATACGTGACAGGCCGACCCGGATCTGGTTCTGGATCAGCTCGCCGACGGTACGCAGGCGACGGTTACCGAAGTGGTCGATGTCGTCGACCTCGACGGGCACCTCGACGCCGTCGGGCGCCGTCATGCTGGTCTGGCCCTCGTGCAGGCGCACCAGGTACTCGATGGTGGCCGCGATGTCCTCGGGGGTCAGCGTCGAGTTGGTGATCGGCTGCCCGGCGTTGAGGCCGAGCTTCTTGTTGACCTTGTAGCGGCCGACGCGGGCCAGGTCGTAGCGCTTCTCCTTGAAGAACAGGTTCTCCAGCAGGGTCTGCGCGGACTCCTTGGTCGGCGGCTCGCCCGGGCGCAGCTTCCGGTAGATGTCCAGCAGCGCCTCATCGGTGCCGGCGGTGTTGTCCTTCTCCAGCGTGCCCATCATGATCTCGGAGAAGCCGAAGCGCTCCACGATCTGCTCGTTGGTCCAGCCCAGCGCCTTGAGCAGCACGGTGACCGGCTGGCGGCGCTTGCGGTCGATACGCACACCGACGGTGTCGCGCTTGTCGACGTCGAACTCCAGCCAGGCGCCGCGGCCCGGGATGACCTTCACACTGTGCAGGTCCTTCTCGGTGGCCTTGTCGATCGAGGAGTCGAAGTACACGCCCGGCGACCGGACCAGCTGCGACACCACGACACGCTCGGTGCCGTTGATGATGAAGGTGCCCTTGTCGGTCATCATCGGGAAGTCACCCATGAAGACCGTCTGGCTCTTGATCTCACCGGTGTTGTTGTTGATGAACTCGGCCGTGACGAACAGCGGGGCCGCGTACGTCATGTCCTTGTCTTTGCACTCGTCGACCGGCGCCTTGACCTCGTCGAAGCGCGGATCGGAGAAGCTCAGCGACATGGAGCCGGAGAAGTCCTCGATCGGCGAGAGTTCGGCGAGCACCTCTTCGAGGCCACCCACCGGGTTGGCGAGGTCACCGCGGGCGATGGCCTTGGTGCGCCACTGCTCGGATCCGACCAGCCATTCGAACGAATCGATCTGAACGTCAAGCAGCCCCGGAACCTCGAGTGGTTCACGGAGCTTCGCGAACGAAATTCGGTTAGGCGCTCCCGGTACGGAGTTGGAAATATCGGACTTGCTCTGGCGAGAGACTGCCAAGATGCACCCTTCCAGCAACTGATGCGACCTTTTGGAAGGGCTGTTCGCCGGTCCTTTTTGGCCGCTGTAATCTGCATCGGTTCGGCTGGCGTTCTCACAGTCCGAAACCTCTGGACACACGGCACGCGTCTAGGTCACTGAGCAGGACTCAGGCTAAGACCACAGTGTCAAGTGCGGGTGAGGGGTGGGCAGGATGCAGCCAGCGCAACGTCCAACGATAGCGCACGTCCGCCTGTTCTTCAAACAACATCCTTCGACCACCGCGTGTGATATCGATTGGGCGCTGGCTGGCGTCCTCAATCCGTGCACACATGCTGCCCAACAGACTGGCCCGTTTGGGCGCTTCCGTCAAGACTTCACACGCGGTTTGCTGCGCACTTTTGGATAGTAGCGGGCACCACCGACACGAGCGCGCTTCAGAGGGACGTGAGGAAGATCACATCACTTACCTCGCGGCCCGGTGGTGCGAAAACGACAACGGCCGGCGGGACCGTGATCGGTCCCGCCGGCCGGCGCCGCTCTGCTTACTGCTCGGTGGCCCGGGGTATCGAGGCCGTCGGGAACTCCTCGTCGTGGCTTTCCTGATGTGCGACGTGCCGGTGCGGCTCGTCGGCGAACTCGTGGGTCTTGAACTGATGGGTGCCGTCGAGATCGTCGAGGATCGCGGCCTGCGCGGCCGGGGGCAGGGTGTGCAGGATCTCGCGCACCCGGGCCTGACGACGCGCCACACCCTTACGCTCGGGCATCCCCGGCGTCGCAAT
>NZ_JACKUC010000036.1:0-1378 GCF_025822555.1 Mycobacterium hackensackense | reverse complement strand
GCCGACGGTTCCGAGGCCGGCTCCACGGGTGTCAAGTCCCGCCCCGGTCTCCGCTGGCCCAAGCCGAAGCCGCGGGCGACGACCACCACCGGGGCGTCCGGTGGGTCGGATTCCTCGGAGTCAACCCACACAGCGAAGACTCCTGACTAACCGCTGGATAAGCAAACAACGAGGGGGCGCGAGAGTTCGCGCCCCCTCGTTTCGTTCCATGCAACTTCATGCGCCGCTGGCGCGGCGCCCGGATCCAAGTGCGTCGTTGCGACGGCGCGGTGTGGCCGCTTGCCTCGGTATTCCGAGACCGTGAAGAGTGGACGAGGATCCGACCACCGCGGACATCCTGCATCAGCTGATCGACGGCCTGGAGAAACTGGCCTGCCTCATCAAGTCGGAGAATCGCAAGATGTGAGCCGAATGGGCGAGGCGCCGGAGCGCGCGGCCGCGTCGCCATTTGTGCTTGCTGGGCCGTGGTGACCCCGAAATAGCGTTGGCCGAGCCGGGGTCTTCGTACGCCGCGTCAGCCAACCGACATCGGAGCCTGATCCTGGTGCGGGCCGTGGTGCCCGGCGTCGTCGTGACCGCGCGGTCTGGACTGTCGACCGTGTCGGTAGCCGAGGCTCGACTGTCGGTGCCGGAAGGATCCACACGGCCGCTGCGCCGGCAACGATCTCGCCTGGCGAGGATGCCGATGACGCCCCTTTGGGGCCGCGGAGGCGGCCGCCGGGGCCGGTCGCGTGAGGGGGCGACCCGCCCCGGGCCGGGTGTCCGCCGTGCGATGTCTCTCACATGCCAGGATCGGGCCCCCCGAGGCGGATCGCCGAGGGGTACGGGCAAATGTTGTCCAAGACGGTGTCGGGGTGGATGTCCGTCGAACATACGACGGTGAATGCGTGTTTGCCACGTCGGCATGCTTGGACGTTGATGAGAGCCGCCAAGAAGGGCGCTGTGTCGAGCTGTATGGAAACCGTTGCGCGCCTGTGATTCTGCTGTGATCCGGATCACTCCAGCCGGTGGTCGGGCACAGCTGCACTGAGGCTGGATCTTTGCCATAAGTCGACTAATGCGTATCGAATAAGTTTGTCCTTAATCCTCTGAAAAATTTGCCTAACTTGGTGAAATCGGAATGTCGGAATGGTGCCGAAAATTACGCTTGAGTAATCTCGCGAAAAAACTGGCGGAACCGTCAATAGGCGTGCAATATCCGTGTCCTGACATCGAATCGCACTGCATCGGAACAGGAGTCACCATGGGGGAGCCCGTGCATAAGCCGGTCAAAAAGGTCGCCACGCGCTGCGCTATTGCGGTGACAGCAACGGCGTTAATAGCGGGATCGCCGGGTCAATTCGCATCGCCAGTGTCCTTGCCAGCGATCCGGCATGCG
>NZ_JACKUC010000035.1:0-1774 GCF_025822555.1 Mycobacterium hackensackense | reverse complement strand
CTTGTCCAGCACCGTGGGCGTGAGCACGAACGGGTACAGGTCGTCCTTGCCCATCGACCGGTTGACCATGTTGAGTCCCCAGGACAACGGCAGCCACATATCGGTGATGGTGCCGAACCCGCTGGGCCCCAGCACGCGCCGTTCATAGGTAGCCCCGGCCGGAGCGAAACCGAACGCCGCGGCCGTATCCAGCGTGTCCCGGATGTGCAGGTAGTGGGCAAACGTCTCGGCCCAGTCCTCGGCAGGATGCATGGTGGCATACGACGACACGAAGTCCTGCTGCCAGTCCGTGGGCGGACCGTCGTTGTAGTGCCGATCCAGAGCCTGCTGGTAATCCTCATCCGGGTCGCCGAAGAGTTGCTCGAACTGCTGCGCATACTCCTGGACGGGTGCGATCAGCCGGTAGAAGTAATAGTGCCCCACCTCGTGCCGGAAATGGCCGAGCAGTGTGCGGTAGGGCTCCTCCATCGCGATACGCAACTGTTCGCGGTGCACGTCGTCGCCCTCGGCGAGATCGAGGGTGATCACCCCGTTCTCATGGCCGGTGAACACCTTCTCCTGCTCGCTGGACAGCAGGTCGAACGCCAGCCCGTACTCCGGGTCGGCATCGCGGCCGACTATCGGCAACCCCAGTTCGCGTAGCTCGACGATCATCCGACGCTTGGCCTTCTCGGCCAGCGCGAACGCGGCCAGGGCCTTGGTGTCGGCGTCGTTGGGACGGGTCCGGGTCAACGCGCACGACTGGCACAACTTCCGCACCGGGGCAACCGGAACCAGCCAATTGCATTCGGCGAGATGAAGATTGGCGCAAAGCTGATACTCGGTGTCGGCGACCGAACCAGCCTGCTCAGCCAGTTCATCCTCCGCGATCACCAGGAATGCCATCTGATCCAGCGCGAAACCCAGCCTGCTGTCACAGCTCAGGCACACCGAGTTCTCGAACGACAGCCGCTGCCCGCAATTCGGACACGTGAAATCCCGCATCGGTCATCCTTTTTGGTCGATGCAGCAGCCGAGCGGCAAGAGCCGCGGTGGCTCTTGCCGCTCGGACGGGGCTGCGATTATTCGGCGGCTTTCTGGCGCGCCTCGGCAGCGCTTTCGGCTGCGCGGGCGGCTTCGGCTTCGGCTTCCTTCTTGGCCACATCGCGCGCGGCGTCCGCCTTGTCCTGCTGGGCCTGGCCCTCTTCGCGGAGGTCGTCGCGGTCGGTGACGATGCCGATGACTTCCTTGGCCTTGCCCTTGACGTCCTCGACGATGCCCTTCACGGCCTCTTCGGGTCCACTGTCGCCCATGGTCATTCCTTTCGCCGGGAAAATTCGTACCCGGTCAGTACCCCACCGGGGCGTCCCCTCAAACCTGCAGTGGTATGCCCCGTTGCCGGTCAGACGGGGTGACGGCGGTCACGATGCGGGCGGCACGGCCCGCAGCACGAGCGTGGAACGGGCATCCACGATCAGGGGCTGCCCGGCGTCGATCGCCTTGGCCCCGTCCACCTGAACCGAATCCGCGGTGTAGAGGACCGGCTCCCAGCGGGCGGCGAATACCGCCGGGGGGACCAGATACTCGATGGGTTCGTGATGCGCGTTGAAGCACAACAGGAACGAGTCGTCGGTGATGCGTTGGCCGCGCGGGTCCCGATCCGGGATCCCGTTGCCGTTGATGAAGACCGCGACAGACTTGCCGAAACCGCTTTCCCAGTCGTCATCACCCATCTCGTACCCATCGGGTCGGAACCAGGAGATGTCGGGCACTCCAGCACTGGCGCGCTGCCGGA